>JBIIVH010000074.1:0-13982 GCA_044339525.1 Silvanigrellaceae bacterium
TGAATCACACGTGTGCCATGCTCCGTGACCGCCTTGCGGTGCTCAAACGTCGCACCTGGGCTACCACCAAAAAGATTTGCAATCTTCAAGATTTAGTGGATATTTACACCTGGTTTCACAATACGAAGGTCATTCAAACCCAAGAGTAACCTTTTAATTTTGATGGTATCTTATAATAAACTAAGATATCTAAGCCTTCCCTATCTCATCCACGTTAGAAAACAGAAAAAGGAATCACTGATTTTTGGAGCCCCATGGGTCTAACTTATCTAAAAAGCACAATTGCTGGGGGCAGTTTTGAGGAACCGACCTCTAAGACTCAACTTTTGGACCTGGAATGAACGGTGTGGGTGCTTCGCTATCGGATTCCAAGGGCCTTTGTTTTTGAACGGGCTCAGCTCTTAAGCTCCTAAAGGCGGGTTGGGTGGAAGCAGGGTCACGGGTGGTTTTGGGGATGATGCCACCCCCATTCCTGGATTGGCTGGGCCCGGAGTGGGAAGGAGCCCTATTTGGGTTTTCCCTCTTGGGATGTGGGTGACGTGGCTGGGTTTTGGGGTGATCGCTAGGTCTGTGGGATCCTTTAGTGGCCTCTGGGGAACGTGGTTTGAAGGCTCCCCCCTCTGCTGCCGGCCGAGGGCCCCTGGGAGGGTTGGGGCCACGATGGTCCCCTGCGTGGGTTGAGCCCTGCCTATTCCCTCCGCCCCCTCCACCAGGCTGGGGGGAAATTCGGGGTCGACTGTGGCTATGGGGGGTGGTGTTTTTCTCAGGAGCTTCTGAGGAGGCTAAGAAGGTCGCCGCGCCTTCGGGAGATGCTCTTGCGGAGTGGCTCTCCTCTGGGTATGCAGTGGAAGAAAGGTCTTGGGAAGGAGCTGGGTGAGATGGGTTCTTGGCATGGGGGCTTCTAAACCCAGGCGAAGGAGAGTGTCTATGGCTCTTTTGAGAATGTAGATCTCTGTGATACAGGCTCTGTTCTCCCGTGAGTTTAAAAACTTCGTTCTGATACTCCCGAGAGAAAATTCTCTTTTCTGTAAATAGAGTTTCCAATACCAAATTATCCATGCTGCTAAAATCTGTGTGGAGAACAAAATCGGCCCGGTTATAATAAGGAACTCGTTCTTGCTCTAGAAGCATCAGTCCTTCCCCCAAGCGGTCTTCCTGAATCCAGGTCGTAAGAAGGGGTCGAAGCTGGGGTTTGGATGTTAAGCGCTCCATTAGGCAAGGGATTCCAGCTTTCAACCAAATCACCACCCCAAGAGAGTCCACCAATTCGTAGGCTTCCTCGGAGCAAGGGGTTCCGCCTCCCAGGGAGATCACGGCGTTTTGCACCTTTCTAAGCCTCTGGAGGTGGTTGTGTTCTAGCTTGCGGAAGGCATCAATGCCCTCTTCTTGGATGAGCTGAGCCACCGTTTTTCGGGCTTGCCTCTCGATCAGTCCATCAAGATCCAAAAATTTTCGTTTGGTGTGGGCCGCGTAAACTTTTCCAAAGGTGGATTTGCCGGAACCTGGCATACCCACCAAGATGAGATTTCGGGGGCGTTTTCCCAGTAGTTTTGACATGCCTTGCATCTTTCCTCTAGATTTGGAATTTCCAGACTTGGAATGAAATGGAAACCGAACTTAGGGTTCGGGTTCCAAGACAAAACCAAAGATGCATGATAGCATGGATCTTGTTGTCTTACTAGTGTTCCTTCCACCTCACCTTTCACCTCAGATTGGGACCTTCCATGAATCTCCAAAATCGGTTGTGTTTAGATTGGACAAAAGTACAAGATGTGTGTCCTGTTGAAGCTCCATTGGCCCAAGCATTGCCCCAGCTGGCTTCCCTAAAAAACGCTTTGAGGGATGGCACTCTTTCCCATAAATCGACTCTCGGATGGCTGCAGCCTGGAGACGCGGAGTCTGTAATGCAAATGCAAAACATGATTCAGCTCACTTCGCAGCTTCATTATCATTGCAATGCGGCAGTGGTGGTGGGAATTGGTGGGAGTTATTTGGGTGCGAGAGCGGTTCATGAAGCATTGGCCCACGGCTATCCTTTAGGGAGCAAGAGCCAGGGAATGACACTTTTTTGGGCAGGGAATGGGCTTGCCACCGATGAGCTGGCAGAGCTTCTAGATGCTTTGGATGGTTATTCTCCTTGTTTGGTGGCCATTTCGAAAACAGGCACCACCACGGAGCCCGCTTTGGCCCTGAGACTCCTATTAAAGTACATGGAAAATCGGTATGGCAAAGGAGAAACATTTAAAAGAACTTTATTTGTTACAGATCCTTCTCAAGGTAGCTTTTTGAGTCTAGCAAAGACTTACAACTGTAATACGTTTGTATTTCCTAAAGATGTGGGAGGACGATATAGCGTTTTTACGCCTTCTGGTACCTTACCACTTCTTTTAGCTGGACACGATGCTAGGTCTTTTTGTGAGGGGGGTAAACAAGCCGCACAGGATCTCCTAGATCCTAAAAACAACAGCATAGACACCAACCCTGCCCTTTGTTATGCTGGAATACGTAATGCTTTGTATAGTAATGGAAAATATAAAATAGAGTCACTTTGTGTTTGGAGTGGGAAGTTAAGGTATCTATCCCTATGGTGGCAGCAGCTTTTTGGTGAATCGGATGGCAAAGAAAAAACAGGGCTGTTTCCCTCCACCCAAGTGTTTTCTGCCGATCTTCATTCCATGGGGCAATATTTTCAGGAAGGCGAACGTCTTCTCACAGCCACTCACCTCAAAATTTCCGATGAGTTTAGCTCCAGCAAAGGAAGCATCCACCGCAAACTCCATCTGCCTTTGGTAGACTGGGAAGATGGGATGTCATTTGTGAATGGAAAATCCCTGGATCACGTGCAGGAGCAGGCCCAGTTGGCCACCATGCTAGCCCATGCCGATGGTGGGGTACCCACTGCCTACTGGGAAATCCCCCAACTCACCCCATTTTGGCTTGGCTATTGGATGTATACCAATCTCATGGCTTGTGCGGTAGGGGCTTTGGCCCGGGGAGTGAATCCCTTCGATCAGCCTGGTGTGGAAGCCTATAAGCAAAATATGTTTGCCCTACTTCAAAAACCAGGATATGAAAGCCAAGCCCAACCCTTACGACAGAGATTGGAACGGGGATCCAGACTCCGCTCCATTGGTTTTTGCTCTCAAGAAAATGGACGTTAAAAGGCTTTAGGTTGGATTAAAGAATGTGACCAGATCTGTGTTTAGGAGAGGAGAGTGTGACTTGTTCCATCTAAGCCAATATGTGACCATAGAGGGCATTACTCTAAAACTGCAAGCCCCCCTCCCGGTTCAAGCCCAGTGGGAAGGCCGGGCCGCATTGGTGATGATGCTCCAGGCCGCCTGGCTCAAGTTATCTCCCCAGGAATCTCCCATGAATCCCCGATTGTTGGGAAGACCTGGAGTGGGAAAAACCACCTTGGCCCACACCGTGGCCCATTCTATGGGACTTCCCGTATTTGCCATGCAAGGCACCAGTGATCTCAGACCAGATGATCTCCTGGTGACTCCTGTTTTGGATCAAAATAAGCAAATTAAGTATGTGGCCTCGGCCCTGGTGAGTGCCATGATTTTAGGAGGCGTTTGCATTCTAGACGAAGGCAATCGTATGCCCGAAAAATCTTGGGCTAGCTTGGTGCCTCTACTGGACGACAGACGGTATGTGGAAAGCATGGTGGCGGGAATTCGTATACCCGCCCATCCCGAATTTCGATTTGTGACCACCATGAACGACGACGCCAGCGTTTTTGATTTACCGGAGTACATTCAGAGTAGACTTTGTCCCCAGATTTTGGTGGATTTTCCCGAACCAGCCGAGGCCATGGCCATCTTAAAGCGAGCCGTGCCAAAGGCCCACGAGTCACAGTTAGAAAGGATTGTGCAGCTGCTGCTCAACTCCCAAGATGAAGAAGTGGGGTGGGGGCTTAGGGAAGGCATTCAGATCGCTAAATATATGGCACGGCTTCAACTTCAAAATCCCGAATTAGGTCTGGACGAGGCTTTGTACCAAGCCACTCTGGCCGTTTTGGGTGGTGAGGGCGTGAGGGCTTTGGAAAACGCTGGGCCATGGGATGCCTCCCTTCCATGAGATGCCGGTGGGTGGGAGCCGAACTCCCTCATAAGCCACCCCTCTTTGAATGGGACGGTGCGGAAGATTCCCCCTTGGCTGGGGTCCAGTTTTGGGCACTGAGTGATACAAGTGTACAACAATTTATACAAATTAAAGGCTTTGTCCGCTGGCTCCAAAACGAATCCGCCTGGAATTATCGCGATGTTTTTTTGGATTTGCCCGCTTCTCTGCACGCTACACACGCTGCTTTTGTGGCTAGTTTTCCCTCTCCAGTGGTGTTGACCCAAAAAAAATGGATTAAATCCGGTTTTTTGAAACCTCAACGCAATGAGTCGCATCGCATGGATTCGGACGATTTTTGCGAAGACATTTGGATAGCAGATCCTTTGGAAGCCAGAAGGGCTTTGGCTCATTTTTGGCCCCAACCCTCCACCCTTTGGCATTGGGTGGGGTCCATGCCAAAAGGGGAAAGACCTCCTGAGGATATGTCCGACGAAGACGCCTTAAGGGAACAAAATGGACTTTTATGGCTTGCCGCGCGTTGGACGAAGGCAAGTGCCAAACGGAGTGATTGCCTGGAGTCTTGGACCTCTGAAGCTCTTGGTGTGCTTTGGGGGCACGTGCGAAAGCCCTCCCAATCCCGTTCTTCTTCGTCTAAAATATTATTTATGCTCGACGTGATGAGCTTTCAATCCATAGTAAAGTACCTGGAGGATTGGGAAGCTCGTTCCCAGGGTGGCGATGCCAACGGATTTGAACCCCATTTTGTAGTAGCTCAATTAAAGAGAAAAAGAGAGGAATCTAAAAAAGAACGGGCGTGGTACCGGTTGGAATCCAAAAGTGCGGCGGAGCTCATTCCCATTCCTGCTGCTGTGAGTAACACTTGTTTGCATAGGCCCGATCTGTCTCAATTAAAGGGACCTAGAGCCTATGAATCCCTTGAGTCACAAGCCCTTTTGGAGGGTTTTCAGGCTTGTGCATCTCGTTACTTTAAATCAACCCATTTGGAAATTTCCAGCACACAAAAAACTCAATTTTTTCAATATTTGAATCGACTTTGTTTGCTTCAGCGCCAGCGTCTACCGAGCCCCTTTCTATTGAGTTTGGCCGCCCAAGGAACCGTAGATGGGGCTTTTGCTTGGGAGTGGGCCCAATATCATCAGGAGTTTACCCCAAGTTCTAAGAAGACTGGCTGGGAAGAAGTGAGATGCGAGCTGCAGGATATTTTTCCAAATACCATGCATTTAAGTTTAACTCCTTTTGTGAGTTTGCATCAAAATCGTCTTCGAAGGCAGCATTTACGAGCAGTGTCAAACTCCAAGTGGCAAGAGCCTGAAATGGCGAAGCAAGTTGCCCTGGAGGAGGATTTTCCCGATGACTCCTGGTGTCAAGACACCCATTCCCACCTATGTTCGTTTCCCACAGAGGACATTTATCTGGAACAGCTAGTGGATAGGTATAAGAAAGGCGTTCAAGAGCAATTGAAGGTGATGCAGAATCGGTCCGTTCCCCTTACAAGCCATATGGGTGAGGGATTGGATTTAAAATCCACCCTAAGAAGCTTACTTTCAGACAAAATTTATGTCTTTGAAAACGCACCCGGTAGCCCCTCCGATTTGGGTTCTGTGATCCTTCAGTTTTCCCATGCCTCCCATGATTACGCTCGCTTTTCTTGGAAATCCATTTGGTATGCAGAGCCCCATGATGAGTCACACATGATGTTTTACGCCACTCCACCCCAACAAAACATTTTAGGACCGGGAATCGCAAGATGTGAACTGGGCGGATGTGCCTTTATTCCTAAAGGTTTTGGGTTTGCAGACCCGTGGCAAGATCCGTTTTTGACCGATCTGGCCTATACCCCTTCAGAAGTTTTACTGCTGGCGGGAGCTCTGAGCAGTAAGGAAAGAAACGTGCTCTACGTGGCACCCGAACCTCCTTCCACACGCTTATTGAGAAGTTTGCAAAGGTCTCAAAAATTTGTAATCTATAGGCATTTGGATTCCTTGCCGATTGACGTGCGCCAACGACTTAGATTTTTTCATATATTAGCTAATCCTGGTGTGAGATCCTATGCACACAAGTACATTTTAACGGATTATAAAGGAAAATTTGGATGAATCGCCATGACTTTCTGAAAGAAGGATCCAAAATACTGGAATTTTTGGGAGAGTATTTAGAACAGGGAAATGTGAATGGACCTGTTTATCCTAATCCAGAACCAAATCATTTTCTCCAACAACTTCCTCTGCATCCACCGGAACACCCCGAATCCCCTGAAACGCTTTTTCAAGACTTTAAAGATAAGATTTTTCCGGGCCTTACCCATTGGAACGACCCACGGTTTTTTGGATATTTCCCCTGCAACAACAGCTTTGCGTCCGTTTTAGGGGAAATGCTCGCCGCAGGCATGGGGGTGAATACGTTTTCCTGGCTCACCAGCCCTTCCGCCACAGAATTGGAAATGAGGGTCATGGAATGGACCGCACAAGCCCTGGGCTTGCCGGCCTGGAAGGGGTGTTTGCAGGACACGGCCTCCATGGGCGTTTTTAGCGCGATGCTGGCGGCGCGGGAACGGGTTTGGAATGCCAATGAAAGGGGTTTGATGGCGGCTCCCCCGCTCACCATTTATTGGACTTCAGAAACCCACTCTTCCTGCTTGAAAGCAGCCCGCATGGCGGGATTGGGAAATGCCAATGTTCGCTTGGTGCCCACTTTGCCGGATTTATCCATGTGTCCCGAGCGTTTAAGCGAAATGATCCAAAAAGATCGAAAGGAGGGTTGCGTTCCTTGTTTTGTGGTGGCGACATTGGGCTCCACCTCCACCACCGCCGTGGATCCTCTTGAATCCATTGGATTAGTGTGTGAACGAGAGAAGGTCTGGCTCCACGTGGACGCTGCTTTAGGGGGCACAGCGCTCCTTTTGCCTGCCTTGAGATGGATGATTCAAGGGATAGAACGAGCCGATTCTTTTGTCTTTAATCCCCATAAGTGGATGTTTACTAATTTTGACTGCAGCGCCTTCTTTGTGCGTAACCCGTTGGATTTGCTTCATGCTTTGGCCCTGGAGCCGGAATATTTGCGCGGACAGCATGACCAAGTCACCAATTTTCGGGATTGGGGGCCCCAGCTGGGACGGCGATTTAGAGCCCTAAAGCTTTGGTTTGTTTATAAATCTTTTGGTTTGAAGGGTCTTCAAGAAAAAGTGGAGCTTCACTTGAAAATGGCCCAGTCATTCGCGGGATGGGTACAAAGTCAACCCCACCTTCAGCTTCATTCAAAGCCCTTACTCAATACCGTTTGTTTTTCAGCCGGTCCAAATGAATCCACCCAATCACTTCATTTGGCTCTAAATCGGTCCGGAGAGGTTTTTCTAACCCATACCAAAATAAACGATAAATACCTTATACGCGCCTCTTTTGGCCAGACCAATGCTCAGATGGGGGATGTGGAAAGGTTACAATTTCAAATTCTGAGAGCGAAAAACTAAAACAGGTTATAATGATTTGATTTAAATTAAAAATATCGTAATTTTAAGTTTTAAATCAAATCAGCCGATCCAGGAGATGTACGGATAACTGCGAAGGCCAGGTTTTGGAAGGAAATTTGAGGTTTCTCAGTGCACCTACGGAATCAGCCAACGACCAGCTGTGGAGATGTCGACATCCGGGGAATGGGGGCTACTTGTTCAGTCAGTTTACCATTGACTGCAGCTTGAATGGGTACGTGGTGGAAGGAAAATTGGCTTCCTTGAGATAATTTACTGAATTTTACGTTTTTTGAGCGCTTGAGTTATTTGTGTTCCCATTTGGTGTAAAATTCTCTTCTAAAAGCCTTATATTTTTCCAAATTGTCTTGTCCTTTTAAGAGTTGCAAAAGCTCTTCTTGAGTTTCTGCCTCCGCTTTTCTCATTTTTTCAATTTCAGCGTCTTTGTACTCTTCATAGGTATTTTCCTTGATCTGCTGCAGCTTTCTCACCAACACCTTTTCTCTGGGAACGAGTTTAATCACCACCTCTTCTTTAAGGTCTAGCTTACGATCGACGAACTCTGTGAGTGCCAGGATAAATTCTTTCTGAAACTTGGAATCCAAAAATCGCTTGGAATAATCTGTGGTATACAATACACTTTCTGTATGGGAATCCCGCACACCTTCTGTGGTTTTGGGCTTCCATTTGGGAATCAATTGTCCCATTCGGTTGGTTCCCGATTTTTCATCACCGGATTTGGCGCTAAACAATCGATCTTTTGCAAAAGGCAACACCAACAAAATCAAAACCACCAGCAAAAAAGATGGCAAATAGTTTCTTAAGAAAGTATTGGTCCAGTAGTTACTATCTCTCTTTTTTCCGGACTTTGGCATTTTGGTGAGATCCATGCCGGGAGAACCGCTAAACACCAATTCTCCTAGCCTTCGCACCTCGCTGGCCAGTCGTTTTAAGGAATGCTCCGGCTGTCCTGATCGGAGTGCCGACTCGATGTTTAAGGAAACAGTATGCTCTAAATTGGTGAGTAAAACTTGAATGGATTGCTGTTTAAGATTTTGAAATTTTTGCTCTTCCTCCCGTCTCCAGTCTTCCATTTCTCTGTATTTGCTTGTCTTGATTTTTTCTAAGAAATCGTTTTGATCTTTCACCTTTTGTGCAAATTCATCGTCTGATTTTTCGTTTTTCTTGGCGATTTGTTTTTCTAAATCTGAATATTTTCTAGCAATTTCAATATCCACTTGCTCCCGCTTGGCCTGGATTTGTGTTTGCAGTTCTTTTTCCATTTGTTTGAACCGTTCAAGACTATCCGCTTCTAGTTTGTGGGCTACGGCTTTGGCTTTGTCAATGATTTGCTGAGATTTTTCGAGAGAAGTGGATTCCAGGGACTTGGAATAAGAATCCGCCTTTTCCGTGGTTTCTTTGGCTTTGGTTTCGGCCTCCTGAATGAGATCCTGCGATTTTTGTTTAGAGTGTGATTCAATGCTGGTGGCTTTGGCACGGGCGTCTGAAAGGATCTGAGATACCTGCGTTTCAATGCTTTCCAGGGATCCGTGCACTTCCCGTTTTTTTCTTTCTAAGGCATCACTCTCTTGAGCTTTGATGCTTTCGATTTCCTCGTGGGCCAGACGTTTTTGTTCCTTAATCTGTTCCTTCGTCTTGGCGATTTGGTTTTCCAGCTCATCTTTGGTTTTTTTCTTAACTTCAGAAACGTACTCAGCAAATTTGTTCTCCTTTTTCCGAACCTCCTCTTCGCCTTGAGCCACGATCTCTTTCGCAGACTGATTGGCACTTAAAATGGTGTTTGCGGAGTAGAGATCGGCCGTGGTTTTCACTTTTGATTCGTAATCATCCGCTTGCTTGATCTTATCGGCTTCATATTTATCACCACTTATTTGCTTTTCAGCCAAATACGCCTCGGCTTTTTGCCGAGTGGCGTCGGAATAAAGATCGGCTTCCGATTTCGTTTGAGAAAAATAAAGATCTCCTTCCTGCTTTTTCTGAGCTAAGTAGCTTTCGGCACCATGTCTGGTTTGTTCGGAATAAACATCAGCTTCAGAGCGGGTTTTGGTGTGATACTCTTCTGCTTGGTACTTTAATTTTATACACTCAGCTTGTGTTTGTTGTTTGAGCTTGTCGGACTCAAACTGCGCGCTTCTGGTGATTTCCTCCGCTTCGTCTTTGGCTTCACGTACACATTTTTTGGCCTCTTGCTGGGCTTTATGTGTGAGATCGTCTATTTCCATTTGGCAGGTGGTCTGGAGTTCCCTGATCTCATCTGCATTTTTCTGTTTCAGAATGGAAATTTCCTGTGCGGTCTTTAGGGAAAGCTCTTGGGCTTCATGGTTGGCATGTGCTAGCAAGGATTCAATTTTTTCTTTGGTGACCGTGGTGACATGCTCGGACTCTTGAATGGCCCTGCGCCGAAGTTCATCCGTGTACTCTTTGGTTTGGGCCACCATTTGGGCTATCACTTGCTTGGCCGCGTCGTGACTTTGAGTGAGATCTTTGCGCTGCTGCGCGTGAAGTCTCAATGTCTGGTTTTGAGCGTCTGCTAAAATGGCTCTGGCTTGCGCATTGGCCCGGGAAAGAATACTTTGGCTTTCTGTTTCGTCATTTTGTTTTGTTTTTTGGCTTCGGGATTGGGCTACTTCCAGGATTTTTTCAGCTTGTTTCGTTGTAGATTCAATGAGTTCCTGACCTTGTTTCACATGGAACTGCATTTCCGATTCCATGCTCAAGATCCATTTTTGTGTTTCTTTATGCAAAGTATCAGATAGTTTTTGGTATCCTTTTTCATCTTCTTGAAGTCGGGATTGCATGTATTGATGGGCTTCGGCCTTGGCATCTTCCAATAATTTTTCGGAGGCTAGTTTTTTAGCCTTAATATCATCAAGGGTTTCTACGTAGTTTTTCTGAAGGTCTTCCAGCTCATGTCTTCTCTTCTTCAAGAGATGCATCAAATCATCTAGAATTTTTTGATTCACCTCAATTTGGTCGTGAATTCCCACGAGATTGAGGTTTTTGTTTTCAATATCGATTTGGATCTTTTCAAGTTCTATGGATTTTTCCTTAGCCTTGGTCTGAACCTCGTCTAAATGCTTTTGCTGATCATTAAGTGTTACCTCTAATCGGGTTTTCCAGCTCTTAAGAGACTGACTTTCTTGGAGCATTTTCTCCAAGTCCGTTTTTGTTTTGCTGTGTCCCAGCTGGGTGTCGTGGGCCTGCTTCTGGGTTTCATGGACAAAGGAGGTAAGCTCCTTGAGTTTCTCTTCTAGCGTCTCAATTTTCTGACGTCTATTTTCAAATTGGACTTGTTCTGATTGAACCTTGGCAATGAATTCGTCAAGGCTTGATTGGATCTTTCTTTTTTCGGATTCCGCAGATATGCGGGCTAGATCCACGTCTGCTTCGGCTTTGGATGATTCTGTTTCTCGAAACCTGCGTTGATTTTCCAGCTCTTTAAGTTCCCTGTCGATCAGTCCACGGATGATCTGAAGGTCGTCTTTAAACGTCTGAAGTTCCTTGCCCGCCAAATGGCTATAAAAAATTTCTTCCATCGGTTTGGCTTTTTGCCACAAGTCCAGTAGCTCTTTTTGTTGGCTGGTGAGACTTTGCAGCACTGGCTCTGAGTAAGGCTTGTCCTTGGATTTTTCCGGACTCGATTTGGGAACGGACAATGGGGCGGGCTGAGCGACGACCAAGGGATTGGACCCAGACCCCAGGGGGACCACGAGTTGCGGATCGAGCTCCACCGAAGGTGGGATTTCAATGGTAATGGGAGTCTTGGCGTGTCTGACCGTATCTACAGATGGAGTTATGACCACACTTCCGGTTTCCGCCTCGTTGCCCTCAGCCGAGGAAAGGGGAAATGCGGGTCTGCCTGCATTTAAAGGTGGATGACTGGGGGGAGGCTCCTCTAAGCGCCAAGGAAGCTCGGGAGCCAGTTCTTCTGTAGTTTGTAGATTAGACCTTGGTGGTTCCTTCTTAGGTATCACCTGGGCCGCCTCAGATGGCAAATCTAGGCCATCTTTGGTTGGGGGTGGTAAAGGATTGGGATCCGTGGCCTGAGCATCGTTTTCGCTCTTTACGATGATCGCCCCATTGCGCCCAATGGAAATCCGTTTTTTAGGGGAAGGGGTAGGGCTGGGTGAAGCAGCGGGTTTGATGTCCGGATCTGGCTTAGAAGGGGGGCTTTCATCGGAACCCACCAGCTTTTTAATAATAGAGACTTCAATGGATTTTCCGATGGTATCCGAATTGAACTGAGGATCCTGAAATGGACTAGACTTGCTGACAGAGGCCCCATCAGCGTCCTGTAATTCCTGGTTTGGTTGGTCGCTCGTTGGTTTGATCCGCGACACCAGTATCCTCTCTTTTAGGCATTCCGGGGGTTTAACCCCAGATGTAATGCATCAGTTACACAATTTTTCCCGTTCCCCCGAAGGGAGGGTTCCAAGGTAAGGTCGGCATATGACTAAAGGTCTGGAGGTTGGGGATTTGACTTTCACAATGGGCCGAGGTTGAATCGAAATATCAAAACTGCACCCATCAATTGTGCTTTTCCTTAAAAATAAGCCAGTTAACCCCTATATTCCCAGTGCCTATCAAAAGGAGACACTGTCACACAGGTTATTTTCTAATTATAACAGGTAATTAAGGGTAAAAAGCACAATTGTTGTATGCAGTTTTTACTCTGCAAGGCAGGTTTTATCGGATACTCGAGGACCTTCAAAATCTACTTTTCCGGCTCCAAAAAAGCTACCTGGATTGGCTCTAATGTCGGCAGCTGCCGGCACAAGCCTTTCTCGGACCATGTCTTCCACGGCAAATCGCTGTGCCCTCGAATCTGCACCCACGGGAAACCATCGGGCGCGTCGGGCGCGTAGGAGATTCCAGGTCTTTTCCGCATCTGGCTTGGCAGCGGTGCACTTAGTAGAAAACTCTATCACCCGTGAGGCCATAAAGGCTAACGCATCTACACCCACAATGTTTTTTAAATACTCTGTCTGGCCTCTCTTTAGTGCGCCAGCGTTGTCTGGTATAGACGCACTTTTAATGGACGCCGTCACTGATTCGGTTAGCTTTTTGGCATCAAACACGCCACTGCTTACAAAACTGGTTATTCGAGTTTCCCGGTCTACTAAGTCCAAAAGACCACACCTTGCCTTGGAAAAAACCGGATTGGCAAAGTCTACCATCAAGACCGCTGCTGCGAACTTCTCTTCGAAAATCCCTTTGGCCACCGCACGTGAAATAAAATCATCATCCACAAAAGATCGCGTGGGCATTAAGAAATGAAACCTTCCAGTGGAAGTTTTGGAGATGGGAACGAAAAACCCTTTTTGGGACTTAAAAGTCTTCCAAGCAGCTAAGTCCATGGTGGCCGGGATGAACTGTCTAGACCTATCTGTGCTAAACGACCGACTGTCTTCATTATCGGGACCACTTCCCATGTCCAATCGGCTTTGCAAAGGGAACGGGGCCACCCCAGGGATTTGGAGAGTTTCCGCATTGGCAATGGGCTGCTGGCGGGTGATCTCAATGGTTTTTTTGTCTGCCGTGGGGATGAGCAGTCGATTGATGAACAGATCAAGGGGCAATTCCATTGTCTTCAGAGCTTCTTCCTTCTGAGTATCTGGATTTAGAACCGGAACGTCTGGAGCCAAGGCCGTGGCCATTTGGGTTTCCGTTTCGCAAAAGAGTGGTCTTACGAGCTCAGAAACGGTCAGGGGTTCTGGCCGTATTCTACCAGATTGCCTCACCGGCCTACCGGCTAGAATATCGCTGATTTTAATTTCATTCATTAGCACCTGGGATTGCATGGTCACCTTTTCCATTTCTTGGCCCGTAAACAAGCCTTGGGGGGATTCGGAAACATTGCGCACTGCCGGTGACATTTTCGCCGGACGAGAAGGCACTTCCGAATTGGACTTGGTGATGAGATCATTTAGGTCTAACAGCTGGCTGTTTAGAGGAAAATTACGGTCTGTTTGCCAATTTAACCAAGGAGCTCTGATTTCTTTCATCACGAGCCCCCCGTTTACATGGCATTGGGTGCACGGGTGTGTTTCGATTTGGGCGCCCTCAGAAAGTTCTTTTTTGTCGGCCATAAGGTGGGAGCCACCATGGAAAGTGAGCGACGCTCCTAGTTCACTCGTTTCGGAGGTGTAATACATAAAACCTTTACTCACGGGGTCATAGGCAATGACCTCCTTCGAACCCGTGACATAGACCAAATCCAGCAATCCCCCCGCTCCGCAGTCAAAAACATCGACCGTACGAACACGATTTTGTTCATCGCGGTAGCTTTCAGGAAAGATGTCTGACGTAAACAAAAGGAAACTATCACGAAGAGGTTTCCCTGTCAAAAAGTTTGTCAAAAATGTTACTTTAATTCCATGCATCTCGGTATCGGGCTGTTTTTGGT
>JBIIVH010000075.1:0-13918 GCA_044339525.1 Silvanigrellaceae bacterium
GAAGCAGCTAAAGAGCTTCATCCCGAGCGCTGGAGCGGGAAGATTAGGAACTGGGACTTGGAACCGCGTATCGAATTAAATCCCAAAAAACGCGCGTAGCGCGTTGGTATTTTTGTCGTCCGAGTTCATCAGTGTGTTACGCTTGTGGTGAGGGTTTCTCCATCCCTAAAAGTCTTTCGGATCAGCATATTCAGCTAAAAAAACACCAAAGCCAACCCAATACATAGATGAATGGATTTTAAGTAACATTTGACAAACTTTTTGACAGGGAAACCACTTCATGATAGTTTCCTTTTGTTTACGTCGGACGTCTTTCCTGAAAGCTACCGAAAGACATCTTTGCTGCCCGTGGGGGGTGGCCAGATCATCGCTTTAGCTTCTCTTTCTGTCCGATTGAATGGATCGACTGCAGCCATTTTCGCCTCTGCTCCTCCGTGGACAACTTCACAGAGCCAAAATAGGATTTTTGCACGGAGCTGATTCCGCAAAAGTTGAGAATACCGCGCTTCACCATCTTTCCACCAGGATCTCCAATAATCCACTTGTAGTACCATGGAGGCGCGTCCATAGTAACGATGAGTCTTGCTGATTTTCCGGCGAGCAGTTTATCCCACTTAACCATTAATCCATCTTTCTCGCCATAGCGAAACGCAAAGCCAGGCGAGAAAACCATTTCAAAGAACAGATGCATGTGTGCGGGAGGACCCGCCCACCAGGTCGGATATACAAATACAATCTTTTCGGACCAAGAGATGAGGTTCTGCACTTCTGCAATCTCTTCACATGGTACAAATCGATTTGTGTGTCCATATTCAAGATATTTTTCCAGGTTCAGATCTCTAACATTTACAGTCCTGACCTCGCACCCCGCCGTTTCGGCGCCTCGTTTATACTCAGCTGCTAGCGATGTGCAGAAGCTTTTCTCACGATTATGGCCGTTTACAACTAGAATTTTCATAGATTTGCTCCCCATAACATAGTCTTAACCAAAAAACCAGCACACCGATTGGACTATGGAATGCTATAACTATCTGAAGTCGTACGCTTGTTCAAGAAATAGACCCCCAGTGCGATCCACCAAACATGGTGAACGGTTGTACTCACCGCGATGATGCTGCTGACATTTACATCCAGTAACTCAAGAGCTGGAAGCATGACGACCACACCTACAACCATCCCAGAGCCCGAAATGATAGTAGGGAGGGTTTTTCTTAGCAGTGAATCTGCTGACCAAAAAATCACCCATAGGCCTGCGAAAATCGCAACACCCAGCAACTCCCCAATGCCGCCAGCAAGAGAATTGATGCTAGAAAATGTAGTCTCGATGGATGTGGATGGTTGCTCCATCCATTGCTTCGCCAGGTGTGGCATTACCGTAAGCCACCTCAGGATACCCACGCACCGAGCTATAACGGATAGCGCTGCAAATCCCAGGGCCAGCTCTTCCAGAGTGCTTCTCAATCGATTCTCTCGAACAGCGGTTTGCGCCATTACGGCAAGGGGAAAAAATAGGATTGAGTACATCAGATAACTCAAATAGCCAAAACGCACAGAGGAGGCTTCACGGAAGATGGCTCGCATCTGATCTGCGGGCGAAAAGTCGAGACTCATTGGCCAATCGATTGCGGCATTGAGAATGCCAAACGGAACAAAAAACCAAAGACTATTGAAGATGAGAATTGCTGCGGCAATCCGATATTTGTGCACCATTGTTACCTTTTCCTTTTTGCATTTCGAACGTCCATTTTAGGAGCCAAATCCAGCCCACAGGCTTCAACGAAAGGGAACACTGTTATAGACAGCAAGGGACTGGCTAAATTTGAATGTTTACATAATCAAAACTGCCAACCCAACTTAATGTTGGCGGTAAATCCTTTAATTCCTGTTTCTTTGTAATCTATCTTTAACCCATCGGAATAGGTGTAACTGCCATCGGATCCTAGGTTGTTACTTACTGTTGGCCAGTAACGAAACGCAGGAACAATAATAAATCCGTAATTTTGAAACGGTTTCCAGGTGTAGTAAAGCCCCAATCCGGCGGTGGTGGTGTGGTATTTCACCATTTCGAAGCCGGGTCGGCTGATTTCAAAGAAATGTCTTTTCAATTCGGCATTTAAATGTATTGAGGGGGTAAGGCGATACCCCACGCCTCCTCCTGTGGAATTTCGGACCAAAATTTTCATTTTGGCCTCTTCCTCTTTTTTACTCCGGGCCTGATTGGTCACATCCAGATGGTAGCCATGGGAGTAATCGAACACCATGTGTTCCGTTTTATAGGCTCCTTCTAAGTTGAATCCTTTGGCTAAAATTTGGGTCAACCCCGAGACGAGCTCAAATTCATTGGCCTTAGCGGGGGTGGGTAAAAGGAAAAGTAAAGCAGTCAAAAAACCTGGTTTGTGCCCTTTTGTAAATGTCATAGTATTCTCCTTGTTAAGATGCTGGCGAAGGATAAGCCTTCTATCTTTTTTATCGTCAAAGCTAAGCCACGGTAAAGACTAAATTTTGCAAGGAGGGTATGCAAAATCGCATGGAACTGAGTGCCGC
Source organism: Silvanigrellaceae bacterium (assembly GCA_044339525.1). Taxonomy (GTDB): domain Bacteria; phylum Bdellovibrionota_B; class Oligoflexia; order Silvanigrellales; family Silvanigrellaceae; genus JBIIVH01. The sequence goes on from JBIIVH010000075.1 coordinate 2,545, forward strand.
CGATTTGGCGTTAGTGGGGCAATTGATAAAGTTTAAGAGTCTGTCGGCGGCGGCCAAGCAGTTGGGTCTTGAGCAATCCACACTTTCACGCCAGCTGTCTGGTCTGGAGACAAGGCTGGGAGAGCCGCTATTTTCAAGACACAGACAGGGATTGGAACCTACGCCTGGCGCTTTGAGGTTGGAGCCCTATATTCAGGAAATTCAAGAGTTATTGTTAAGAGCCCAGAAGGATTTTTCCTTAGGAAATGTTTCTTCTGAGGTGCATGTGAGCTGTAGCTCGCCCCTTTCCGAGAGGATTTTAGTGCCCAGTTTGCCTACATTATTGCAAAAAAATCCAGGTCTAGTGGTTAGGCTCACTTCTAGCTCTGAGCTTTCGGATTTGGAGCGCCTAGAGTGCGATGTGGCGGTGCGGCTCGGCCAAAAGCCTCCGGGCAATGTGGTGTCTCAGCGAGTTCTTCATTCACCCATGCAGTATTTTGCTCATAAAACTTTGGTGCAGAGGGTGGGAAGAACCGAATGGATGCATTTTCCATTGGTGGAGTTTAGCCATCCTAAAGCCAGAATCAAACACGAACAAAATGTTATCTTTCGGTCCAATTGCATGAACAGCTGTTTGAGTGCTGTGGAATCAGCAATTGGAGCAATGGTTTTGCCTGTGTTTTTTGGTAAAAAGCTGGAAAGTTTGGTGGAATTGGTGGGACCACCGGAGCTTCCTTATCTGGATGTATATTTGAGTTCACCAGTGGTCGTGCGTAGAAGCCCGGCCGTGGATGCCACTTGGAGATGGCTTTTTTCCCTTTTTCAGGATTGAACTCTAGACTTCAATTGGCTGTGGGTTTGAAGGAATGAGGAGGGAAGTTCTTTACCCACCATCTCGAAAAAGGTTTCTTGGCTATCCAGCTCTTGTTTCCATTCCAAAGGATCCACGGCAAGCGCGGTGTCTAAGTCCGTTTGGGTAAATCCAGTCATGCCAGCCAAATTGAACTCTTCTGAAATGGGAGTGAGCCCAGCGATTCCTGGTTTGGCGTTTGCTGTGCCGTCTACTCGGTTAAAAACCCAAGACAACACTCTCATGTTTTCCCCAAATCCAGGCCATGTAAACTTACCTTGAGCGTCTTTTCGGAACCAGTTCACATGGAAAATTTTAGGCACCAATTTTAGCTTGGATTCCATGTTGAGCCAGTGCTGGAAGTAAGATCCAATATGATAGCCACAGAAAGGTAACATGGCCATAGGGTCTCTTCGCACCACTCCTTGTTTTCCAAAAGCAGCTGCCGTGGTTTCACTTCCCATAACGGCGCCTTGGAACACTCCATGGGTCCAGCTTTCTGTTTCAAAAACCAAAGGTAACGTTGTGGCCCTTCGTCCGCCAAAGATCATCGCTTCAATGGGCACTCCCGCAGCGTCTTCCCAAGCAGAATCAATGCAGGGGCAATTGGCTGCAGAAGTGGTGAAACGGGAATTGGGGTGAGCTGCTGGGGTTTTAGACTCAGGAGTCCAGGGTTTGCCTTGCCAATCGGTAAGGGAAGCGGGAACGGAATCCGTCATGCCTTCCCACCATACATCACCTTCGGCAGTGAGTGCCACATTGGTAAAAAGGGTGTTCTTTTGAACCGCTAACATGGCATTGGGGTTGGACTTCATGGAGGTTCCAGGAGCCACTCCAAAAAACCCAGCTTCGGGATTAATGGCACGTAGTTTTCCTTGTGCATCTGGCTTTAGCCAGGCAATATCGTCGCCCACTGTGGTGAGTTTCCAGTTTTTGTACGACTCAGGTGGCACAAGCATGGCCAGGTTTGTTTTGCCACAGGCGGAAGGAAACGCTGCGGTGACATACTTTTTCTTACCTTCGGGATTTTCTAGACCTAAAATCAACATGTGTTCTGCCATCCAGCCTTCTTTTTGGCCAATGGTTGAGGCAATGCGCAACGCTAAACATTTTTTACCCAAAAGGGCGTTTCCGCCGTATCCACTGCCATAGCTCCAGATGCTTTGCTCTTCCGGAAAATGAACGATGTATTTGGTGTTGGGGTTGCTAGGCCATGGCGCGTCTTTTTGGCCAGGACTTAAAGGTGCGCCCACAGAATGTAAGCAGGGAATGAATTTACCATTAGTTCCCAAAACGTCCCAGACTTTGGAGCCCATTCGAGTCATGATTTTCATGTTTACGGCTACGTAGGGGGAGTCGGAGATTTCAATGCCGATTTTGGAAATATCGGAACCCAGGGGTCCCATGCTGAAAGGCACCACGTACATGGTCCTGCCTTTCATACATCCTTTAAACAAACCCATGAGAGTCTTTTTCATCTCTTCGGGTTCAGTCCAATTATTGGTGGGACCGGCCAATTCCTTGGTTTTAGAGCATACGAAGGTGCGATCTTCCACTCTTGCCACGTCATCGGGCGTAGATCGACACAGGTAAGACCCCGGTCTTAATTTTTCGTTCAATTTGATAAAAGTGCCTGCTTTAACCATGGATTCGCATAAACGATGGAACTCCGCGTCGCTGCCATCGCACCAGTAGACTTCGGTGGGTTCACACAGTTCGGCAACCTGAGTAACCCAATTTAGAACGGCTTCATTCTTTTTATACGGGGAGCCAGTAAACACTAAATCCATCAAAGTCTCCTTTGTACTCACGCAGTTAACCCTTTAAAAATGAGTTCAGCCAGACTGGTGGCTTGCTTTTTTTTGATAGTTCAATTTCCCACTTTTCGCAACCGATTTCGTTTGGCTTACCAGTTAGGTTTGTGTTTCGAATTTTAGCGCCTCAAAAATAAACAATTATTTTGGGTGGTTCTTGGGTTTTCCTCAGTTTACTTGTCGTTTCGTTGACGAAAAAAAAGGAGTGTGGAAACCTTGAAAAATAATTGGCCAACCAGTTAAGATAACTTCAGCCAAAAATGGGTTGGCTATCCAAACTTGGAGTAATTATGAGATTATTTTCAGCATCTTTAACTCTCGCTGCCGCAGTCACCACCTTCAATATGGCATCTGCAACCATCTTACCCCCGAATGACTTGCATTTAGAGGACAACATTGAAAGATTCGCTGGTATTGATGAAAAAGGGTTTGGAGAGATTGTTGATTACGTAATTGGCTTTTATCAGCCTTTGGCCGCCGTCCATGGCGCGAAAATCGATGCCAAGAAACTTTGGTCAGACAGTACGGTAAACGCCAGTGCTCAGCAGTCTGGAAACCGCTGGGTGGTGAATATGTACGGTGGATTGGCTCGTCGAGACGAAGTGACGCCCGATGGATTCGCCTTGGTGGTGTGCCACGAATTGGGTCACCATTTTGGAGGTTATCCATTTTCGAGTGCCTGGGCTGCCGACGAAGGTCAATCTGACTATTTTGCAACTCAAAGCTGCGGTCGGACCATTTGGAAAGATCAAAAGACCCAAAACGCAGCATTTAGAGATACCGTTGGAAACTATGAAAAATCCAAATGTGATGCTGCCTGGAACACAGAAGAAGATCAAAATCTTTGCTACCGAATTTCCGCCGGTTCCCATTCTTTGGCCAATTTGTTAGCGGCCCTAAACAAGCTGCCAACCCCCAAGTTTGACACCCCAGACACGGCTGTGGTGCGATCCACCAGTCACTCCCATCCTAAAGCGCAGTGCCGCTTGGATACCTACTTCAGGGGAGCTCTCTGTGGAGCCACTTTTAAACCGGATCTGATCCCTGGAAAATCGGGCGCAAAATCTGGCAACACCAAGGAATCCGAGCAAATTGCCATTGCAAACTCCTGCAGCCTGCAGGCCAAGCAGTTAGAAACCATGCGACCCACGTGCTGGTTCAAATCCCTACTGCCTGCTGAATAATCAAGCTCATTGAGCTTATTTTCGTAAAGATTGGGCATTTCTGATTTTTCGAAACGAATGGTTGACATTCTTTTTGAATGTGATTAGTAATCCAAGTACTGATTGGGGTGCTTAGCTCAGTTGGTTAGAGCGTCGCCCTTACAAGGCGAGGGTCTGGGGTTCGAGTCCCTAAGCACCCACCATTCAAAAAAGAATTTGATTCCCCGGCTTATTTTTTAAGTCGGGGTTTTTTTTGGGCAGAATTTGACGCTATTGGATTTTGTACATTCTGATTCTTTAAGGTTTTGGAAGTACTTTGCATTTTCAAAATCGGCTTCTTTTTAATTGCGGTGTGGCTAACCCGAATTACGAACTATCCTAATCAAACAAAGTGGTGTAACTTGGTGGAACTGTGCCAAAAATGTTACCAAGGGAAAACCATGCGCTTGCCCGAAATTTCAGATCTTGTGCACGTTAGGCAATACGCCTATTTGGTAGAAAATATTCTTCCTGGTGTTTCGTCGGGTATTCGGCTGCTTGAACGGTCATATGCTGGGGACGATGCTCAAAGTTTAGGAATTTTAATGTACCAACTCTACCTCGAATGTCGAAGGCGTTTTGGTTGGTCTCATTCAGGCTGGTTTTTTAATTCGAGATCAATCCATTGCCCAGCAGCTGGCCGGGCATTTTGAGCAGTTGTTGGATAGAGGGTATTTTTTGGGGATTTGAGTTTTTGTGCTTCTGGAGGCTTTTTATGGCTGCAACCAAAAGAGAAAAAAAACAGGAAGTTACGGAGAATGCAGGCGTATCGTTTCTCGGTCCAAGTGCTTCGGATTGGAAAGAAATTCAGACTCAGAATGTAAAACGTGAGGATGGTGAAGCAAGCCTGACTAATGACTTTCTAGTTAGTTCATTGCAAATAAAAAACTTAGTCGTTTTGGCAGGAAGTGGTACTTCACTTGGGAACCCCAAAGGTCCATCTATGAGCGATCTTTGGGATTGTATTATGAAAAAAAGTGATGCAGCAGATAGATCTCAAACTGAAACTCCTGGGGAAAATGTAGCAAAAAAATTAAACGTTACACTTGATGGCCTTTCTGGTGACATCGAAAGTTTTCTTTCTAAATGCGAAGCTTATCTTCAATTCAATGATAAAGATGATGAAGTAAAAGCCTTTTTAAAAGATAGTAAAAAAATAATTCTAGATAAATGTAGAAATTTTATCGGGAATGAAAGGCTTACTGCTCATGAAACCTTTTTACTCCACCTTTCAAGGCGACGCACCAGAGATCCAAGATTGCAAATTTTCACCACAAATTATGATTTGTGTTTTGAAACAGCTGCTGGAAAGCAGGGATTGATCGTCATTGATGGGTTTTCATTTTCACAGCCCAGAACATACGATCCAAAATATTTTTCAGTTGACATAGTGAGACACAAAGACGTACAAGACGAAAAAATGGAATTTATGGAAGGTGTTTTTCGTCTATTTAAGCTCCATGGTTCAGTAAACTGGGCTAGAAAAAATGGAAAAATTATACAAGATAGCAATGTGGATGAAGATTCTTCTTGTATAATTTATCCGGCGAAGGGTAAATATCAGCAGTCTTACTTTCAGCCGCACCTAGAACAGATCTCAAAATTCTTCGAAGCATTAAGGACTCCAAACACTTGTCTTATGGTTGTAGGATTTGGTTTTGCAGACGATCATCTTTCAGAACCCATTTTGTCGGCAATCGAATCCAATCCAAATTTGCGTCTGCTAATTGTTGACCTTAAAGCTAAGGAAACACTTGGAAAACAAGGAGGTAATGTAGATAATTATTGGAATAAATTTAATATTAGAAGACAAAATGGTTGGGATATTTTCTTTATAAATGCAAGTTTCGAAGAGTTTTCAAATCTAATTTCAGGTTTCAAACATCCAACTACAAATGAACAGTTGGTCAAAAAGTTTTCGCAAGTAATCCAAACCGAAATTGGTGGCAGCAAGTGAATCCTCAAAAACTCTTAAATCTGGAACTTTTCATTGGCTACCTGACAGAAATTTCTGCAAATAGGGGCACCCTAACACTCTCCAAATCCAATATTTCGACGGGTATTCACTTTAATGGAGCAAGATACGGAATAGGCGAGGTCGGAGAGTTTGTGCTTATTGAAAGTCAGCAAGGTTTGATTTTAGGCAGGATAGTGGAAATCAGATTTGCAAATCTTTCCGAATCTTCTCTAACGGAAATTTCAAAGGATAAGGCAAGCTCGTTCTCTTTCGCAAAGGTTATTTTTTTGGGATCGGTTTCCCACGATGGTTCCAATACAAGTTCAGGAGTTGAAGACTACCCTCGCCTGCGTGATCATGTTTATGCCGCTCCACATCAATTCCTGGCCCGACTGGCAAGCAACGGTTTTTTGAAAGGTTCAACTATTCCAGCAGTAAAGCTTGAAATAGGATCGATTGATGTTGCACATGATTCAAAGGTGCAATTAACTCCAGAAAAGTTATTTGGGCGCCATTGTGCAATTTTAGGAAGTAGTGGCGGCGGAAAAAGTTGGACGACCGCAAGGATAATTGAAGAAAGTATCAAGCACAAATCAAAGATTATTCTGCTTGATGCTACTGGAGAGTATAGAAATTTTAATGGCAATGAAGTTACTAATTTTCACTTTGTGGACCCCATTCAACCAGCCATTGACTCAAAACAGTGTTCATTGCCGGCGAGTTGCTTCACTGAAGCAGATTTTATTTCATTGTTTGAGCCATCGGGAAAGGTACAAGGTCCAAAATTAAGAGATGCGATTCGGTCTTTGAAGCTTGCAAAAATAGAACCTAGGCTCGCAACAAATGGTATTATTGAAAAAATATCAAAACCATTTGAAGATTTCGTAAATGCAAATAGTGATCCTGCTGTTACTGAAAAACTGCTAAACCAGAAACAAGAATTTGATGTTACTTTACTGCCAAAGCAGCTGATTCAAGAATGCTTTTGGCCAACTAAATCTGAAGGGTATGGAAAAGATAAGAGAGAAATCCCAGGAACTTGGGGTGAAAAAAATGAGGCCGACGTTGGGTTTTGTCTTTCTCTAATCGGGCGAATAGAGGGATTTCTTGCGTCGAACACGTTTAAATGTATTTTCAAAGGAGAGGAAACCACGTCCCTATTGAGCTTTGTTTCAAATTTTTTGACTCAAGATAATCAAAAGTTGCTGAGAATTTGTATGAGTGGTCTCGAATACCAGTTCAATGTGCGGGAAATAATTGCCAATTGTATAGGCCGAATTCTTCTGAACAAGGCTCGACATCGAGAGTTTTTGAATTCGCCAGTTGTTGTTATTGTTGATGAAGCGCACAATTTTTTAGGAAGAAAAATAGGAAGCGAAGATACTATCTCTCGATTAGACTCATTTGAGTTAATTGCGCGAGAAGGCCGAAAATACGGACTAAATATTTGTTTGGCCACTCAGCGCCCTCGAGATTTGACGGAAAGCGTTTTGAGTCAGATAGGCACACTAATAGTTCATAAGTTGACAAACGATCGAGATAGGGAAATGGTAGAGCGCGCTTGTGGAGAATTTGATCGGTCTCTTGTTTCGTTTCTTCCGAATCTTCAACCAGGAGAAGCCGCGATTGTTGGTGCTGATTTTCCCATTCCACTTACCGTACGAGTCACCCAACCATCAGTAAAACCTGCCTCGGATGGGCCAAACTTTCAGATTGCTTGGGGGTCAAATTGATTATAAGTTGCGGGATTTTACTTTCATGAACAAAAAAAAGCTGGTCATCATGGTTTCTTCCACAGTTTACGGCATCGAAGAATTGCTAGAACGCATTTACGCCATTTTAACAACCTTTGGGTACGAAGTGTGGATGTCTCATAAGGGAACGGTTCCAGTCATTTCAACCAAAAGTGCGTTTGAAAATTGTCTGTATGCAGTTGAGAAATGCGATCTCTTTTTAAATATCATCACTACACATTATGGTTCAGGTAGGGCGAATTCGACAGATATTTCTATCACTCATCAAGAATTGTTGCGGGCCATCGAACTCAACAAACCACGCTGGATTTTGGCGCACGACCAAGTGGTTTTCGCGCGCTCTTTGCTCTCTAATCTTGGTTATTCGAATCCTAGTTTACGCTCAAAATTAAACTTAAAACGCAATCAAATTATCGACGATCTGCGAGTGATTGACATGTACGAAGCCGCCATCCGGCAAGAGGTTATGATTGAAGATCGTAAAGGTAACTGGGTGCAAAAATTTGTGACTTCTGATGATGCCCAACTTTACGCCAGTGCACAGTTTTACCGTTACCAAGAAGTGGAACGTTTTTTGGAAGAGCATTTTAAAAGCCAAAGTGAAGTTGCTACGCGGATAACACAGGAGGTTCAAAAATGATCTCCAGCGACATTCAAAAACAAATCGCAGATGGTGATGGCACGCACACTGAAATTATCTCCTCGACCCTGGATTTAAAGGAGCTTGCAAAAACGGTATGTGCGTTTTTGAACACGGGCGGAGGAACTATTTTTTGTAAAGATAAGCTTATACCTGCCGGTGAAAAAAGTATTCAAGACTTAGCAAAAAGTATCCAGAGTTTTATTTTGGATTCGATTTCTCCAAAACCTCTGTTTACGGTCAATGTCGATTCTATTGAAAATAAAAAAGTGCTTTCAATAGATGTGCCCGAGGGTAAAGACAGACCATATGTATTTGCAGGGGCTGTATATTTAAGAACAAATGCTCAAACGCGATTGGCCGATTCTACCGAATTGCGCCAAATCGTGCAGTCGCGGGCTACCCAGGCCGATAGGTGGGAACGTCGCCCTTCTATGACTATGATCGATGCCGATTTGGATGCAAACGAAATAAAACTGACTATAGATGCTTCGGTATCTTCGGGGCTTGTTGCCTTACCTTCAGACTCAGATGAAATTTCCGTGTTGAGGGCGTTCTCAGTTTTTAATTCTAAAGGATTTACTCAAGCTGCAGATGTTCTTTTTGCAAAAAATCCCGCCCTGCGTCATCCGCAAACCCGCGTCCGGGTCACACGTTTTGCATCCGATAAAGCTGGAGACACGTTTTTAGATGACCGTGTTTTGCAGGGGCCACTGGTTAAAATTTTTGAACAGGCCTTTGAATTTGTTTCCAAACATGTGCGTATGGAATCAAAATTTATCCCTGGGGAGATAAAGCGTACCGATACACCAGAATATCCTTTTGCGGCGTTGCGGGAAGGATTGATAAATGCGTTTGCACACCGGGATTATTCGGGTTTTTCAGGCGGCATTTCGGTGGGTATTTTTAACAACCGCATCGAGATTTGGAACTCGGGGAATTTTCCCAAAGAATTGCAACCAATCGATTTGAAAAGGACTCACCCCTCTGTGCCAACCAATCCTGACATTGCACAGGTTTTTCATATTCGTGGCCTCATGGAACGCATCGGGCGTGGTGGGCAGCTTATATTAGATGCTTGTAAGGATCATGGCCTTCCTAGTCCAAAATGGTTTGATAAGCCTAGTGGGGTGACATTGATATTTTATGGGCGGGAGGCTGCAAAGGAAGAAGTTAAAAAAATTGCAATTAATGAGCGGCAAAGTAGCCTATTGGAAAAAATGAAAACTGGCACGAGTATTCGCCCGGTGGACTATCGTAGTAGCTATGCCCCCGACATTTCCGAACGACAGGCACGGCGTGATTTGGTGGAGTTAGTGGATGCTGGATATTTGAAACGGTTCGGCAAAGGACCAAGCTCTACCTTTGTGCGTACTCCTAAAATTTGGGAACCGGACATGAACCGGACATGAACCGGACATGGTTAAAAACCTGGCAGTTTATGAGTGTAAACTAGTATCTCTCTGTAAATTAAGAATAAAATTGGAGTAGGGATGGATCGAAAATTTCGAACCGGACATAACCGGACATAGATGCATCAAGGAACCGCTCGAACCCCAACTCTTTGATTCCCCGGCTTATTTTTTAAGTCGGGGTTTTTTGTTTTGTGAAAAACTCTGAAGATTGGTTGTTTTTACCGTCTGTTGTGGCTGGTGTCGCTACATCTTTAGAGAAACAATGTGAAAGTCTTTTTTTCCTTTTCGAATGGTGAGCTGACCTTCTTGGCTGGTTAAATATTCCAAGTCTACTTTGAGGTTGGGGTCGGTGATTTTTTGGGAATTGATGGTCAGCCCATTGCCTTGAATCAGTTTTCTGGCCTCGCCTCGGCTGCCACAAAGTTTGGTTTTGATGAGCAGATTTAGAATGTCGCCTATTTCCTGCAGTTCATTCGCGTCTAATTCGGTGTGGGGCGCTCCACTGAGGTCTCCCTGGCCTGAAAACAGCGCACGGGCGGCTTCTCTGGAATGAAGGGCGTGGGTCTCTCCATGCACGGTTTTAGTGACTTCAAAGGCTAGAATCTCTTTAGCTTCGTTAATGGGTGTGACCTTGGGATTTAAGAAGGCATTGATTTCGTCCATGCTAAAGAAGGTAAAAATTCGAAACAAAAGAGCGAGATCAGCATCTGCGCAGCTTCTAAAATACTGGTAAAATTCATAGGGCGAAGTGAAGGCGGGGTCGAGCCAAAGTGCATTGCCCGCAGTCTTTCCAATCTTTTGGCCATCTGAAGAAGTGAGCAGAGGAAGTGTTAATGCAAAAGCCTTGCCGGAATCCATGCGCCGGATGAGGTCAGCTCCCGCCAAAACATTGCTCCATTGGTCGTTTCCGCCCATCTGTAAAATGCAGTTGTGACTTCGGTACAGTTGAAGAAAGTCATAGGCTTGAAGAAGTTGATACCCAAGTTCCAAAAAGGTAAGCCCTCCTTGTTCGTATCTTGTTTTATTCACTTCCGCGGCTAAGAGTCTTGCCACCGTAAAATGGGTTCCGATCTCCCTTGCAAATTCAATCCAGCTTAGTGGGCCAATCCAATCGATGTTGTTTACAAAAATGGGTTTATTGGGCACATCAAAACGAAACAAGGGTGTCACGAGTTTTTTAAAATTCTCGATGTATTCCTGAATGGTCTCTTTATTAAGCATCTGCCGCATTTCGGTTCGCCCCGTGGGGTCACCCACCAAGCCGGTTGCTCCACCGAATAGCACAACAGGACTGAGTCCGCAGTCTTGGGCCCTGCGAAGGGCAAGCAAAGGCACCAAGTGACCTATGGTGAGCGATTTTGCGGTGGGGTCGATCCCTAAGTAAACCGCCGGGATTTTGCCACCCGCAAATTGGGTTGGCTCTAGCATCGTTTCGAGTTCTGTTTCATGGCTCACTTGCGCCACGAGCCCGCGTTCCTTTAATAATTTTAAAAAATTGATTTGCATGACTTAGCTTTCGTTGTCCTCTTTATATTCAGGTCCCTTTACTGGTATACTCTCCGCATGATTGTCTGTAAACAAGGCATTCAATGGGAGTGAACAAGCTTGAAAAAACAGATGGAATGGACTGGTATTTTTAGGACGTATATTCTGTTTTTGGGAGCTCTTTTTTGGAATGATTTTTCCCTAGCTCAATCCCCGGAAGCCGCCACTACCCCTCCCCCAAAAAGGGATGCCACTCCTGATTTAAAAGCAAATATGGA
>JBIIVH010000123.1:0-3127 GCA_044339525.1 Silvanigrellaceae bacterium
AAGAAGAAAAACTACTACTCAATTTCCCGAATCAATGGAACCAAGAAAATCTGCTCAATATTTAGCCTTACATTTCATATGTGTTTTCTACATGAAGGCTTGCAAAACTCTCACGCCGTTGCCGTGCAGGCAATCCATGTGCAGCGGCGTGGTGAGCTTCGAAAGTCCAAATGATCCTAAATCTGTTCGGATTTGGACGGGTGAGCATTGCATTGTATTGGGCCGAACCCAAGAAGCGAAAGTAAAACTCTTTTACAATGGCGGATATTTGGAATACCCTGTTTCTTTGCCAACTTTAGAAAGGGATAATCAATTTCGGCAGAAAAATTCAACTTCGGATGCTAAATTAGTGGGACTAGTGGCCCAGGGAACACAGGAGTTTGATGGTTCAGGAAGAGGTTTTCGCGCCTGCCAGGAAGATTTTGGACGCACTAAAAAAGAACGGGCTGCGGGAGTGAGTCACATTTGTTACACGCCCCATGATTTGAGCACGTTTGTGGGCACGATCACGAATTCTCCCAGTGACAATCACACCACCGTGTTAACGAATTTACACAAAATCTACTTTGAATCATCTGCATCCTCTGTAAAATCCACAGCCGCAGCCTTAGAAAGGCTCATGGAAACCCGTAATCAGAGGCGAATTATCTCCATGTTAAAACAGGTTTCCCGATGTCAATCTCAACCTGATTTGTGTGATACAGAGGACGAAATTGTTGCTTACGCCACTTCCGCCAAATCCTTCCCCGCCTTTCTAAAACTCGCCCAAGAGTACTACCCCGGTTACCTGGATGAAAAAATCTTATCTAAATCAGACTATTCCAATGTTGCGAAATTGATCGCTCTGGAAAAATCCACTCAAGAAATGGAAACCTCCCAAACGTCCCAGAGGGTTGAACGGCTGTTCGTAGATCCTCAGGCTCCCTTGGTGCTCTTTATGGCCACAAAATACGCTGGGGAAAAGTATTACCAAGGAGCTAAGATCCCCATTGGATTTAATGCCAGTGGAAATAAGGTACCAGGACTCGAAACTTTGGTGCAAAGCGTGCGGGTGGATAGGGCCAAGAATATTGTGGTGATCCTGGCTCAAAAAGGAAAGATATTAGACCATGAATTGGGAGATTCAGGAGCCATTTTAGGCACGGCCCCCAACACCATGGGCTTTGTGGCCATGAGCACGGTAGGCGGGGCAATGAGGATTCCGCCGACTCGTGTTTGATTTTTTCGTCTTTTTTTTGAAGCCTGCTTAACGCCCACCCATCTTTGTACGGTTTTTATACACCAAAATGCAACCATAGTGCAAAGCGTGCGGGCGGATAGGGCCATGATTTTAGAAGCTTAATCAATCCCTGTGCAAATGGACTTATCTCTGAAGGGGCAAGTGAGCTTAAATCGATTTCTATCCACATTCACATCAATCAAATTGGGCATGGAAAGAAGGGGGCTTAAATCCCGGATGTTATTTTCAGCTAGTAGTAAGATTTCCAAATTCTTCACCCGGGCAATGGGGCTGACGTCTTCAATGGCGGCACGGGAAATTTCTAACACGGTCATTTTGGACAGGGCCTCGGCCACGTCTTCACATCGGGCCGACTTAGCATTGCCATCCAATTCAGCAGCCTGACGCATTGCAGCAATCGTATTAGCAATTTTTGGGCCAGGACCACCTACGGTGGACTGACGGCACAGTTCCAAGAAGCTCCCTCTGGGAGCCGCTACTTGGGATATATCGGAATCAGGAGCTAGGCTGCCTCTAGTCCCACAGGAATTGAGTGTAAAGGCTAGAGCAACGCTAGCTATGGTGGCTCTTACGGCGGACAGGTTTATGGAACGAAACATTTTCTTTGCTCCCTCATCTTTTTAACAGTTTACTAAAAATCAACTCCACCTTTCAGAGGCAAGAGCCTAAGTGGGTTTTAAAGGGTCTAGGTAGGCGAGTCAAGAGTTTTTTAGACCTAATTAGCGCCTATACAATAAGTTTTGACTCAAGCTTTGTTAAGTGAGCGCCGATACAATGACCATTCTTTGATTTTATACAAAAAGGATGGATTTTCCATGAGCAAAATGCTTATACCAGCGTGGATGTGTCCTTTACTTTACCTCTGGGGTTGCTCGGGGCCTAAATCGAAGCCTTGTGGATCGGAAACGGCTTCCGTAGCGTATGTTAAAGACCTAGGAAAACCCAATTTAGAACTCCTTTCCAAATCAGGACAGGGCCCTCGTTTTTTTGCCAATGCCATCATCAGCTACCAAAATCGCCCAGGAGGTGCCACGGGAGACCAAAATTTGAAGGGCATGTGCAGCGGCGTGGTGAGCTTCGAAAGTCCAAATGACCCTAAATCTATTCGGATTTGGACGGGTGAGCACTGCATTGTATTAGGCCGAACACAAGAGATAAAAGTAAAACTTTTTTTTAACGGCGGTTACATAGAATACCCCGTTTCTTTGACCGCTTTAGTTAGGGATAATCAATTTCGGAAGAACAACAGAAGTGCAGATGAAAAGTTGGTAAACCTTGTGTCCTTGGGGGTTCAGGAGAATGGAATAAGAGGAGCAGGTTTTCGCGCCTGCCAAGAAGATTTTGAACGAAGTAAACGGCAGAAGCCAGCAGGCATAAATCACATTTGTTACACGCCCCATGATTTGAGCACGTTTGTGGGTACGATTACCAACTCTCCCAGCGAAGCTCATCAGACCGTGTTAACTAGCTTAAACAAGATCTACTTTGAAAGTTCCGCCTCTTCCGTTAAGTCCACTGCCGCAGCTTTAGAAAGGCTCATGGAAACCCGGAATCGAAGAAGAATTGTGTCTATGTTAGTTCAGGTTTCCCAATGTCAATCACAGCCTGAGCTTTGTGATGAAGGCGGGCTAGCAATCCCCTACGCCGCCAAATCCTTTCCCGCCTTTCTAAAACTCGCCCAAGAGTATTACCCCAGTTACTTGGATGAAAAGACCTTATCTAAAGCAGACTATTCCAACGTCACAAAGCTTATCAGCCTAGAAAAATCCACTCAAGAAATGGAAACCTCCCAAACCTCCCAGAGGGTTGAACGGCTGTTCGCAGATCCCCAGGCCCCCTTGGTGCTCTTTATGGCCACAAAATACGCTGGGGAAAAGTATTACCAAG
>JBIIVH010000124.1:0-3103 GCA_044339525.1 Silvanigrellaceae bacterium
ACTCTCCTGTTTCAAATCGTGCGTCTTCCCGGAGTTCGAAATGAAACTCCTGAAGATTGGCGGAAGCATTCCATTGTTTTGCAACATCGGGAATGATCTTGGAACCTGCTGAACGCACCATTCGAGAGGTGGTGTTAGTTAAAATGGTGTATTCAAAAGCTTCATAATCTTTGATATTCTGAAGATCTACCGCTTTTGGAAAGGAAACAGGTAACACAAACTCTTCGTTTTTAGATCTAAGATCACTCATGGAAGATCCTTAAAAAGAATTTTGGTAACATTTTTGAACTGGGGCGTCAAGTAAAGTCCATAAAATGGGTTTTCTGGAATTTCCAGTAGATCGAATTTCTTTAATTTTTATACCAAATCTTTCTAGTTGTGTTGCTTTCACTGGATTGTTGGTGAGAAGTTTGATGTTTTTAGCTCCTAAGGCTTCAAGCATTTCAGCTGCAGGCTGGTAGGACCTAAGGTTTTCTTTAAATTGAAGTAAGCTGCCGGCAAAGTGGTTGTCAACCCCTTCGTTCTGCAATGCATAAGTGTCCAACCTATTGTAAAGCCCCAATCCACGCCCTTCTTCTCGCAAATAAAGGATGATTCCACCAATTTTGCTTAGCAACTGAATTCCTTCCTCAAGCTGAGTTCCGCAGTCGCATTTTGCAGAAAGAAACAAATCCCCAATGAGGCATTCTGAGTGAATCCTAACCATAGGCGCTGCTTGATTTCTCCATGATCCAAAACAGATGGCAAGATGTTCATTATTATCAGATAAATGTCTGAATGAAATAAACTCTGCGAAGATTTGATCTTTGGTGATAGGCA
The DNA here is from genome assembly GCA_044339525.1 of Silvanigrellaceae bacterium. Taxonomy (GTDB): domain Bacteria; phylum Bdellovibrionota_B; class Oligoflexia; order Silvanigrellales; family Silvanigrellaceae; genus JBIIVH01. Next base: position 820 of record JBIIVH010000124.1, read on the forward strand.
TTAAAACGGACTCTCGAATGACAGGTGCTGGTTGATTTTGTTCTTCAATATCTTTTTCATTTTTTAATTTAGTCATCTACATACTCCTTAATAAAGGAAAGGCCGAGTCTTAATACTCTCTGCTTTTCTGTTTTTAGGATTAGCATGTTTTGTTCCAAAGAACGGAGCAGAGTGGTTTCTGAGTGAAAACGGTGATTTGTGTTTTTCTCTGATGGATTCTAGCCTCCATGTCAAGTTAACTGTGGTCAAACGTCCCAAAAATGAACAAACTGTCTCATTATGAGACAAGCACCGCGCTCTTCCCATTTTGGAATGGCTCCCAAAACGGCTGTAGCAGCCATGAAGCGAAACTGCGAATAAAGTGAAAAACTGCAGTCACTGTCACCAAAGGTAACGCTAATTTAGATTAAGGGAGATTTAGATTTGAACCCTTTGAGTGATAACAATGTGTCCTTGACCTTACGTTCTTTTCTCCCAGTCGCAAAGAATGGGCTTACCTCTTCCACTTAAATCGTCGGTCACGGTAACAGTTATAATGGCTTGACTCGGATAATGTAATTGAATTGCTTTCCTTCAACTTTGGTTTTGGGAAAAACCTTATACCGCTAACTCCCTTGCTCGGACCACGGCTTGGCATAACAGCTTCAAAAGATGTACCGTGGACATAGGTTTTGGAAGAAAGGCATCGGCTCCATGGTGAATGGCGGTTTTGTGGTCGCTAGCTAAAATACGGTTTGAGTGCGTGCAGATGATGCCTTGATTCCCTTGTTTTCTGAGTTGTGAAACGATGTCAAATCCATTCATTTGTTGGCATCCTAAATCAACGTCCAAGATGGCTAGATCGCAAAATTTGACTTCAAGAGTTTCCTGAGGGGTGTTTGTGATGATAACGGATACCTGTTCATAAACGCAGGAATGCCGTTGTATTTTTTCAAGAAACGCTTCACGATAAATGCGTTCATCGTCTGCAATCAAAATCACAATCCTCCGGTCTAATAAGGTAACTGACCCCAAAAATGACTGAGAAAGTCTAAACTCCTCTGCATCGGTGCATGCGTCGTTGGCCGGATGCTGTGGGGGTAATGTTAACTTCAAGTAATCAGCACGATTTGAGATAAATTTGTAGTTTAATGCACGGGAATTTTCTGTGGAGGCTGGTAACGTAAAAACAAATGAAACTCCTTTTTCTGGCTCCGAATGGCATTGGATCGTTCCCCCATGCGCTGTAACAATTTTGTGGGCAATGGCAAGCCCTAGGCCCGTGCCTCCTCGCTTTCCGCTCGTGAAAAAGGCCTCGAAAAGCTTGGGAAGATTTTCAGGCGGAATCGAAGGGCCATTATTAGCAACTGTAAATTCTATCATGGCACGCCCAGAAACCTTATCTCGGCTCGAAATGGAAAACTGCCCTCCCGACCCCATGGCCTGAATCCCGTTTCCCATGATGTTTGAAAATACACGCATCACCTTATTTTTATCAACATTTAATTGAAAAGTGTGGGTTAAATTGTAAAAAATATTTACGGTTGATTCCGGATGGGATCGAAAGGTATCCTTTACCGACTGGTCAATCAGCTCGGTAACTTCCAAACTTTCTGTCACAAGTTCTGAATTTGTTCCTATCTCCATCACATCTTGGATAAGCCCATTAACGCTCTCCATGGCCTGATTGATCTCAGGGATAGCGATTTTCGTCAGCGCCTTAACATCGGCTAACGTTTTCATCTTTGCCATGGCAGCAAGTACCATGTGGATCGAAGAAAAGGGCTTACGAACGTCGTGAGCCATCATCTGGGTCATTTGGGCGATGGCTGCGTTTTTTTTAGCCTCCATCATTTTTTGGTTTAAAGATATAATTTCATTATATCTAAAATTGTATGCTTTGACAAAATTGTCTATTTCCAATAGCCTTGATGACGTTGAAATTGCAGAATATTCACTGTTTATAAGTAAGTCTGAAATTCTTTTTACATCTCCCAAAAGCAGCTTGTTGACTATGACCAGAAAAACTAAGGCTATGAGCGAAAGACTTACCACGAGACCAATACCTGTCATGTAGACAACATTTTTTGCTTCATCAAATTTTCTTCGCGAAAAAACAAACTTTACTCTTGAAATCGGAAGTCCTGAATTTTTGTTTGCGAAAATGTCTTGCCAATAAACAGTAAGCGCCAAATCCAGCCCTGTTGAGACTATTTAAACAACTCATTAGATTAGGAAAGAACGAGTGGAGAGTCAGTATCCGTAGAGGAGGATTTTATTTAGCTTTTTGGATAGGTTTTCACTT
>JBIIVH010000023.1:0-58008 GCA_044339525.1 Silvanigrellaceae bacterium
TTGCATATTTTTTGACCACCTATATAAAGAATCGACAGAGCAACCCAGTTCTTTTGCTAGCTCTGGCGCTGAACCTTTCCCTCTTGCCAGCAATTTTTGTACCGCTTGCTGTTTGAAACCTTCTGTACACCCTCGTTCTAACACCCTAATTTCCTTACACCCCCATACGCTTCATTGAATAAAGACTTCTTTGCTGACCGTGGGGGCCAGCACTAAAGGGCGATGACCAATTCTCCGTTTTACCAAATTCACTGCCGCAATTGCATCCTTCACTATGATTTCAAGGGAAAGTGTTTCAGGAGGCTGTGACGGATCCAATGACATTCCAGCACCGCGTTGATCCCAATGAACGACTGAAAAATAACTTAAAATCGGTTCATCTAAGGGCACGGTCCAGGGCATTAAGGTGGAGCCTGGGCCGCCATGTAACCAAAAAATAACAGGAGCCAGATCGTTGCGAAGTCTAAAAAGAAAACTCTGATGGGAGCCATTCACCTTAAGTTGTAACGGAACAAGTGGATTAAATTGGATAGACATAGGATTAGGTCTTTCTTTGTTCTGCGGCATTATCCCTTGAAAAAAGGAGGATCCCTACTCTATCGATGTGCTCCTTTAATTCTGGGTGGGGAAGATGTGTATAATCTACAATGTCAAACATGTATGGAAGGCTAGTGAGCTCATTGAGCTCCCAGCTTAATCGCGAAACGATTTCTAGATTCACTTGCTCACCAAAAATCGCAATATCAACGTCGGAGCCTCTTTTAAAATTGCCTTTTGCACGCGAACCAAAGAGGACAGCTTTGTTAATTTCAGGCTTAGATTGCAATAAATGAACGATGCTTTCCAAATCTTTTTTAGTCAAGCCAAATCTCAAACTTCACTCTCCAGCTTTTCACGAAGCGTCAAGAATAGGGAAAAATATTGAGTTCGTATCAGGTGCTCGGCTTCTGTAACAACTTCTTCGTTATACGAATGGGAGAGTAAGTTCCGTTTTTCCAAAGCATCCATCCAAAGGTGCCCACTCTCTACGATTCCTATTTGAAACGCCAATTTTATGGAGTCTCTGGGGCTCTTAACCTGGTACCCGTGATACTCCAGATAATCTTTTAAACATTTCCATCCTAACTCAAAAGTGTATTCAAAACACTGAATAAGCCCTTGCTTTTCAAATTTATTTAAACGAGGGACATCTAAAAAGTCCTTCAACTCACTTACAGCCTTTTGAAAATTCTGGAATCTCTGTTTCCAGCGAATATCGTTGGACATAGATACATCCTCTGCCAAAAATGGTGCTGGGAAATGGGCTATGCGTTTTCTAAAGGATTGTCAATAGTGGATTCTAGAGCCAGTCTAAATTTGGTCGTGCCCTTGAAATCAGGGAAGGGTGTCCCAAAAGCCCCCGCCAAAACTCAGATAAAAACTCATTTTTTGCCCAGATGGAATGAAGCATATTGCCCTCTTAACTCTTCAAATTTCTGGAAATTTCAGAGGCAAGAAGGATGGTTTTTCGATCTGCCCCCCAACGGTATTCCCCTATGGCGCCTGTGGATTTAATTACACGATGACAGGGAATTAAATAACCGATTGGATTTGCTCCCATGGCTGTTCCCACGGCCCGGACCGCTTCGGGATGCCCAGCCGCTTGGGCAAGCCTTTTATAAGTAACCACCTGGCCTTCTGGAACTTCCAGGAGTGCTTGCCAAACCTTTAGTTGAAAGGGAGAGCCCATTAAGGCCAAAGGCAATGGGCTGCTTAACTTCCCTTGCATTCGAGCGCAAATTTCATTGGCAATGGGGCCTATTTTTAAGTTGTCATGAGCAAAGTTAGCCGCGGGCCACCTCCTCTGGAGTTCTTTTAGGGCGGAGTCCAAATGGGAGTCCTCCTGAAAAAAAAGCCCACACACGCCTCGATGGGTTTTAGCTATGACGGTGAATCCTAAAGCAGTCTCAAAGAGACCCCATGTGATGGTAACTCCGGACCCACGGTTTTTAAAATCGCCAGGCGTCATACCTTCTTGGGTAACAAACAGGTCATGGAGCCTACTGGTGCCGGAAAGTCCAACGCTTAAGCTGACATCCAGCAGACTGGGAGCGTGACAAGCCAGCAGGCTTTTGGCCTTGCAGAGGGTTAGGGCCTGCAAGAAGTCTTTTGGAGTGACACCCACCCATCTGTGGAAAACCCGGTGAAGATGGTGTTTGCTTAAGCCCAAATGGGTGCTTAAATCGGTAAGATTGGGTTGTGTTGGGGCATTTTGCTCGAGGAAACGGATGGCCTCTGCCATGCGAGCGTATTCTCCAGTGACCATTTCTTAAATCTCCCTGGGTGGTTTGTCTAACAGCCTAACCTGATGATACTTAAGAGTTAAAAACTTTTCTTCAGTGTGCATCATGGACTCCATCGTTCCTATGGCTATCTAGGCGAACCTAACAACCTTCCAAAAGACAAGCAACCCGATTCTTGCTCTGTTTAGTAAGTGGCCTCTTCTTTAAAAAGGTTGCTTTGCTTCCCATTTTCTGGAAACGTGAATTTCGGATAAGGCTACCAAACAGATCGCTAATCCCAGCACTTCAAAAGACCCTTCGACCGCATTAAATGCCAAGGCTTCTGAGAGGGGCCTCTGAGTTACTTTATCAAAAAATTCCCCTTTAAATTTAACGAAATTCCATCCGGCATGCAGTGCAAGTGGAACTCCGATATTCTGGTGATAAAGAAACAGTCGATTGGTTGCGTAACCAAACAGGAACAGTGTAAACAAGGTTGGCACGCTGAGCCAGGAATTTTGGGCAAAGGGAAAGAAAACCAAGTGCCATATCATAAAGAGTAATGCGGCAAAAAGGGAAATGGCCCTGTGATTTAGGGAAACAGCAAGAAGTCCTCGCAAAAGCGAAGCCCTGAGAACCAGTTCCTCACCAAGAGACTGGGTAACAGGCATAAGTGCCCAACCCAGATTCCAATTTGGACCTCGAATTTGAAGGATACCTTCCTTATCTAGCAGAAATGGAACCAGTTTGTTTGCCACTGCTGTAGTAACTGCAAAAATAATGCAGAGGGTGAGGAACTGAGAAACGGAAAGAGAAATTCCTAATTCTTTAGCTAATTTTCGAGTCTTCCAGCGCGTGAGTATTAGAATGAGACCCAACGAAGGGAGAAATTTCCACCAATCATTCATTGTATAAGGGACAATCAGGGCAATGGTGATCAAGGAGTAAATGCAAAGGTGTTTCAGTCTGTTTTGACGATAAGACTCCGGTGACAAGTGGTACCTCAAATCTGCTCTTGTTTTAATCAGTTTTAACCTGCTTTCCAATAAACCCACTTTCGCACAAAATGTCAAACAAAGCTGTTTAGCCTGAGCTAAGGTTTGAGTGGGAGGTGAGTTTATGGAAATGGTGCATCGTGTTTTAAAATCCATCGAGTTTATAGAATCAAACTTGATTTCCCCTTTTACTGACGACGCGTTAGATGTGGTTTCCATTTCCAAGCGAGCGGCTTTTTCACCCTGGCACTTTCAGAGAATTTTTGTGTCGGTAACGGGAGAAACATTGGCAAGTTACATTCGTAAGCGAAGACTTTCTTTAGCGCTGGAAAGTCTGAAGTCCACTCGGACGGACATATTAAATGTGGCTCTCCAATTTCATTTCGAAACACAAGAATCTTTTACCCGTGCCTTTAAAAAGCAGTTTGGGATCACACCGGGCCAAGCGAGAAGAGGATGCAATGTAACTAAACACAACGCCTTTCACGCTAAACTGACCTCTCAATATGTGGAATTTTTAAATCAGGAGAGTCAAATGGAAGCCGTTTATATAGACCTACCAGAAACATTCGTAATGGGATATGGGGCCAACTTTATCTGTATTATGTCGCCCGCTCATACCAACGACAAAGTCATACCTCCACTTTGGAACAAACTATTTTCAAATCTTGATTTGATTAAAGACCGTCGGTCAACACGAACCATGGGATATTGTATCCCGTTAAACAATACCTTAAAGGAAAATCACCAGGCAGACGAATGCTTTTATATGGCATGCGTGGAAGTGGCCGCGGAGCAAGAGCCACCGAAGGGAATGGAGGTAAGGCGTGTTCCTGCAGGAAAATACGCAATGTTCACACACAAGGGTAAGCTGAATTCTTTAGAACACACTTTGAGGTACATCTATGGACCTTGGCTTATGAAGTCAAAAGCCGTTTTGCGTGATGCTCCTGATTTGGAAGTTTACGACCATCGATTTTCTGAAAATTCATCTGACTCTGAGTTTGATATATACATTCCGATTGAGTAGGAAATGAAAGGTCTCTAAAAAATAGAGTTTGGCTACCTCCTAATTTTTGATAGATATTTTTCTGGGTTCGGCTTGCTTAAAAATGGGAATTTTTATTTCAAGAAGTCCCTGATGGAGTTGAGCTTCTAGACCATCTGCGTCAAGGTCTTTGCCAATCGAAAATTTTAAAGGCTTCCCATCATATTTTCGCTTTAAAAGACTATTGGCATCTATATTTTCAAGTAAAAATCCTATTTTTAGCTCGTCTTTTTTTGCGGAAATCTCGATTTGGTCTTGCGTTAACCCAGGAACTTCTAGGGTCAATGACACAAATTGGTCGTCCTTTTGGGTCCAAAATGGGAGATTGCTGGTGGCAGGCGAGGAAGCGGATTCTGGAAAGTTTCCACTTGCTGGCCCACAGAAGGAAGAACTAAAGTTGTTTTGTTTAGCGAAAAAGGGAATGTAGTACATTTGAAATACCTCCTGATGATTAAACCAAACCTCTTGTGATTCGTTTGGTCTGAACTAAACATAATCTGCCTGTGAACAAGTCAAGAGGTGACTTTTGAATTTAAATATAAAGATTAGGGGCTTGACAATTGGCGAATGCGAATTATGGGGGTAGCCGTAAAATTGACTATTCCTGTTTTTTTACCCATTTAGTTTTTTGTGCAAGGTAACGAAGAGGTTTTGTCAGAGGTAACGGACGTTTGAACACAGGTTTCGAGTTGATGTGGTAATTTTTTAATATATTAGCACGCTTAAGAATATGGATGAATGATAATGAGAGCCATTTTTTGTCTTAAAACCGTAGGTCAAGATGAAATTGTGTGTTGGGAGTTGGCACTGATGAGTTTAGGAATTCATTGTGCCGTCATTTCTGATGAAATACAATGTTATCAACGGCTTTATAGTGATAAATCAGAAAGAAAATTCATGCTGGTGCTCGATCAACTCACCGCGGGCATTTTGGACAAACTAGATCAAATAGAAGCAGTAACCTTTGAGGTTTTACTTTTATGTACAGATCCATTTAAAAAACTGCCAGAAAACATAAGAAGATCCAAGTTTGTTAATTTTTACATGGGTTATACTCCCGACACGTTTGACCCAAGAGACCTTTTGACAGCAGCTAGCAAAATTCAGACAAAAGATATCTTTGGCCTTGAAAAATATTTAAGAGGCGGAACGGTGATTCATAGTCAACCGGTATGCACACCTCGAGAAAAAGAATCTGTGCTTGCTGCCATTGGAAGAGGTGTAGGCGATTTAGCGGAGCTTCTTTCAAAAGCGAGTGTGGAGCAATATGCCACGCGAATTGAGATGGTGATGGATGAATTGATTTTAAATGCGGTGTTTAATGCAAATCCCAGGTACCATGCGGCCCCAAGAGATCAGGGGTTTGAATTGCAGCCTTATGATCAAGTCTTGGTGCGTTGGGGATTTGACGGAATGCACTTTTGTTTCAGCGTCTTGGATCATTTTGGGACTCTTCTAAAAGATACGGTAACAAAATATGTTGATGGTACTTTACCGAATCAAGATACTTTAGTGAGATCCAGTGGAGGATATGGATTTAGATACATTCACGAACACTCTTCTCAGCTCATTTTTAACATCAATCGAAATGCCCAAACGGAAGTGATCGTATTGATGGCGTTTACTAGACGTATCAAAGACTTTACAAATCGCCTCAAGTCACTTCATTTTTATCACGCCTAAATTTTAACTGCCAAGTGATCCTTTTACTGACGTCATTGGTGTGTTATAGTGAAAATAAGAAATTTTCATAATACCTTATTAGACTGACTTTATATAGGATGATTTACATGAGCAAGAACCCTAGTCGAAGTTTGAAAATCTTGTATATTGCAGGTTTATTGGCTATATTTCCGATAAATTGTAAAAAAGACAGCTCTAAGTCTAGCAAAGATGACACCGCACCTCGAGTTCTCCCCACGGAAACACCTGAGCCTCGACAGACCGCGGAGGTGGAAGTAACAGGGACTCCGGCCGGTACCAGCACGCCAGATGGAGGCTCGCAGACAGCAACGCCCGGCACGAACACGGGCCCTGGAGCCACTCCACTAGGAAACCCAGAATTAACACTGGTGGCTGGAGCGGGATCGGGAATCGTTGAGCAACCATCGAGTTTTGTGGCCTCTTTAAAGGAACATGCCACTTCCTTTGCCCTCGCTTTTGGCCCAATTACCTTTCCCGCTCCCAGCGGAAGCACCGCTGTAGCGCCCGCAGGAAGACTTTTAACCGCATTGGAAAGTTCGGCTCAGGCCTGTGTCAATGAGGTTTTTAACGAACTGAAATTTCAAGTTACGGAGAAATCCTCTTTTCAGATGGTAGAGGGAAAAAACTTTGAGACTTGTATGAATTCAAAATCCAATATGGAGAAAACCATTAGCCCAGGGGCATTTTCCGCCACCTACTCCTATTCTAGGAATCTAAAAGTATTATGTCAGAATGCAGATTTCACTCCCCTAAATGGAAAAAGCATCAATGATTCGGAGATAAAAAAGGGTCTGTGTCTGGATTCTCCAGGTGGCACCTATTTGGCCAATGTGGTAACAGAAGTTTCAGAAAAGGCTCAGGCAAACGGGCCAAATGTTAGAGTTTTTCGTCGCACTAGGGCGGTGCAGGCTCCTGATGGCAAACCATGTACTTGGACGTTAAATATGGAAAATAATGTTAAAGTCAGAACTTATTCAGAGTGCATTTGGATAGATAAAGTGGAGACGGAGACTCTTCCTTTGTATTTTTTGAAATCAAATCTGGCCGGCTTAAAGCTTGCCGTAAACCCCACATCGGGTAATAGGATTGTGGCTGGTTTTAATTGGGAATCAATGTTATGGAATGGGAGTGTCACTTTAGATGGGCAGGGAACCCCGCAATCCAAAGCGACGTCTAAATCCCAACCTGGTACTGTGGTTACCAATCCGCTTTAGGATATAAATAGCATGTTTAAATCTCCCCTAAAAACCTGGCTGCATCCCAAATCGGCTCTACTTGCCACTTTGGAACACACATTCCCCCAGTTTCCGGCTTTGCATCTCTTGATTGGAGCGAGGAAGGGAAGTGAAAATACGTTTCCGAGGTGGACGGAATTGCTTGCGGATTCTTTGGGAGTGTCGAGTTGGATGGATTCTCGAGATTCCCTCACCAAAATCGAGGGGAAAATTCCTCCCGTAATGGAGCATTTTTTACATTTTTCTCAAAGGGAAAACTTTCCACTTTGGAAAATTCATGTGAGCGAAGGATTAACCGTTTGCATGGTAGATGTTTCCGCTTTATCAGGCTCTTTGGGGGAAAGCTGGACTCAAATTTCAGAAGCCTTTGATGTTTGCCTGTTTGAAATTAATGGGGCGAATTCGGCGGACCAATGTCCAGTTGGTGCTCACTGCTTCGCCTCATTTGAACCCATTTCAATGAAGTCAAATTCCGTCCCAACTTTGATATTTGCGGATGATTTAATTCAAAATTGCGAATTGTTTTTTTTAGGGATTAAGCAATTACTTGCACAAGACCCAAATAAAGAAAAACAGTGGATTTATCTTTTTAGACCAAGAAGTTCCAGTATTTTGCAGGTAAAAGAAATTTTATTAGAGTCTTGCATCGATCGATTTGCGATGCTCTCTGCGGCAAGCGGCGTTTTACCGATCCCTGGAGTGGATGTGGCTTTAGATTTGGCTATACTTCAGAAAATGCATTCATTTATTATGATTTCAATGGATTTGGAAGTGATGGACGCTGAATCAAGTGTAGCTTCATCGGGCAAGTCCCAAAGATGGATGGCTGCTGGGCAAAAATTGAGCACGGTAATGGTGAAACAATTTGTGGGGTCTTTTCTTAAAAATCGGCTGGGTGCGGCGGCGTCTTCGAAGCTCTTAAAAGTGGTTCCTGTGGTGGGAAATGTGGCCGCCGCTAGCGCCGGGTATTTTTTTACGAAATGGCTAGGAAAGCAAATGCTAAAAGAATTTAAGGTATTGGTTGAAAAGAGGTTTAGACAGGAATTTTGAAGAAAAAAAATGAAAATGAGAGGTCTTAGTCTTGAATGGTCTGATCCATTGAGTTTGTTGGATGCAAAGGCTGAGCTGGACCAATACTTAAAAAAGCATTTAGACGACACCGATCAGGCTAGAGTGCTATCCTTTTTGATGAAATTTAAAAGTCATCACACTAGGGTTAATTATAAAAGAGATCTTTTTCAGTTTTTTCAATTTTTAAGCCAGTGTGGCAAACGGAATCCCGAATCTAAAAATATGATTTTACAAGTAAATTCTGGGATCGCTAGGATGTGGTGGCAATTTCTCCTGTTTAGGTATTCTGATCCATCCAAAGTGGGCAATCAGTTTGTGTCAAAGACAATGGATCGAAAACTGGCTTGTGTGAGATCTTTTTTCTCTTATTGCGTAAAGCAAAAATACATTGAAAAAAATCCTTTTTTAGTCTTAAAAAAATACAGAGCTAATGCCCTCAATCCTTCTCCTATTTTAAATAAAGTTGAATGGAAGCGGATTTTTGAGGAGTCCCCTTTTCACGGAAAGGAGCCTATAGAAATTAAGGAAACTTCTTTTATAAAACTTTGCATTGGGGAATTGTGTTGTAAGATCATGCTTTCCACTGGACTAAGAATTAGCGAACTTAGAGAACTGAAATTAGAGCATTTTTGTAGACCCATAAATGGCGCATTTTGCGTGACTTTAAACACCAAGGGGGCTAAGGAACGAACTATTTTTTTTCCTAATCAGGTCATAAAATGGGTTGAAGATTTTATTAAGTTAACACAATTTCATTTTCAGGATAGATCGGATTATTTATTGCAAATCAGTGCAAAATCAAAAAACCACAAAAAAATAAGTTCTGTGTCTATATGGCGGTGTTGTAGGTTTTATCTTCGAGAAATAAGGTGCAATCCAAAAGTAACGCCCCATGGTTTACGTGCTACGTTTGCCAGCGGATTGAATCGAAGAAATGTGTCTATCATTCAAATTCAGCGACTCCTGGGGCACCAAAGGGTTTCCACCACCCAAAATTATTTGAGAACTGCGGAAGAAACGCATATTGATGGAATCGAAAAGGGAGGGGTTTATTTGGAAGATTTGATGGGGTTATCTTATAAATAATCGGATGCTTTACATTCTAACGGGGTCTGTTGTATTCTATTCAAACAAAACACGCGTTTAATTCGGAGAGAAAAATGAAGGTATTACCTGTATCGATTCTTGCTTTGTTATCGTTAGATTTTGTTGCATGTAAGTCGAGGAGCTTCCAAACTCAAACTCGATCTTCAAAAGTAGAAAAGGAAATCAACAAGGAGGAAGCTGAAGAGCAGCTTAAAAATTTAAGTTTTGATGCATATAATTCCATTTTAATGAATGGCCGGGTTTGGAACGGCGAACTTTCAGAAATAGACCAGATTATTAAAATCCCTCCCAATCAACAAAACATTGGCAAAGCAAAAAATTCTCAAACATTGTTGACCATTGCGGATCGGAAAGCCGTCCCCGCCGTGGCGTTTGCAGAAGAAAAGAAAACGTTTAAATCCGATGAACTGGTCATTTGTGATTATGTTGAACCCAACCCAGAGAAACCGTTTGGAGGCTATAGTCCAAAGTACAACTGTAAATCTCCGGATTATTCAAAGCCATTTAAAGTGAAATATGATGAAACTGGAAAATTGGTGGCTGATCCGGGAGGATCAATCACGGTTCCTGGAATAGGGGGTATGAAGTTTTCACCCTCTAATCCTCTAGACATTTTCCCAAACTTGGAAGTTTATGGTGAGGTTGCGGCGTCGCAGCTCATGTACATGTTGGGGTTTGAGGTGGATCGTAATTTTCCAGTGCAGATTTTGTGTAAAAATTGCCCGGCGGATCCATTTACACACTCTGCGGTTATAGCTAGCGAAAGCAAGGATTCTTCACTTATTAAGATGCGAAAAAAGTTCATAACTCGGAACTTTGTAACGTTAGATTTTGGATCTTTTTTAAAGTCAGGCGAAAGAAAAAATACAAGTGAAAGTGATAAACTTTTTGAAATGTGGGCGGCTGATAGAAAGGATCGTTATTTTCCCATTTCCCTAATTGAGATTAAGAACAAGGGGTTGAACGTAGAGTATAAGATGACGGAGGCTCAAAAGGCTGCATTGGCTCCCAATGCAAAAGTGTTTACGGAAGGGTTTAGTTTACGTTATTACGCCAGAAATGAGAGCATCAACCCTGACCTAGATGCTAAAACAAGACAGCTGATGAGAATTGAAAGGGAAGCGTATGCCTTTATTTTGGGAGGTTTTTTACAGCATGCGGACTCTAAGTCTGACAATCAACGCATCGTTTGTCCCAAGGATAAGGTAACTACGCAAGGCGGGACTTTTGGATGTAGTCAAGCTAAACTTATGGCTCACGACTTGGGATGGACCTTTGGTGATGGAGCTCATAGAACTCAAGTGGATTCGGCGATTAAGATGAATTTCAAAGGGTGGAATGGAGTACATATTTTCATGGATCGCCCTACTAGTGGTGAACTTAAGGAACCGGCACCTGTAGAAAGTGATTGCTTGGTGAATGTAAATGCTCAGTTCCATGATTCAGCATTGAAAAACTTTTACATTCACGAAGAATCCAGGAGACTGGCAGCGGCTTGGTTAAACGCCCTTAATGACGATGAATTAACAAACCTATTCAATGCTAGCAAAATTGCTAAGGTGGGACAGCGTATTGTTAACGGTGTGGAGTCAAAAAATGACGAAGATAAGCTTAATAAATTGGCCAATGGACTAAAAGAGACGTTGGCAAATCTGAACAAAACTCTTAATTCTAATGTTCAGACTCTTGCCGGAGATGCCATTTCGGCGATTGCGAGAGCATCGTTTGTGGCTAGACATTCCACGGATGAATGGAAAAGAGTGTTTATTGAGAAACGTTGGATTATCAATAACACGGTTTGTAAACACAAAATGTTACTGGAACCTGGGTCTTCCATGGCTTGGGATGGTTCAAACACTCCTGTTCCCTTAGATAGACTTAATGATTCTCTTTAACTTTTTGTCTTGCAAAGAACTTTTTCTATTGGGTTATTTGTGGACCCCTATCTTACCCTCCGATTAGCACACGAGTCCTAGATAAACAGTGTGCTAGAGCTTGGTTTAATTTTAGTGACCAGGACTCCGAAAAGAATTCTAGAGTAGAGAAAAGCCAAAATTTTAAGAATGGACCCGGGTTGCGTAAGAATTGGATTACGGAACCAAAAAAGATATGAAATGACTGGAGAATTCATTTTTGAAAATGGAAACACATAGGTGCCTAAAATTTAGAGTGATTTACCTAATGTGCCTATTGGCCATAGAAAGCTGCTCATCCAAAAAAAATAATGCTGTGAATTCAAATGGGCAAATCGGTGAGGAGCGGGAAGATTCTCCTAGGGGTGGTGCCTTTTCTACGGACGCTCAGTTTACGCCGCTTCTGGGCTTAGTGCAGCTAATGGAAACGGAGCGGGTTGCTTACTTAAAGAAAATGGCCTCCGAAGAATCGTCAATCGCTCGGTTGGATGTTCAGCGAAATTTACTTTGCCCTGCGCTGCAGTCGTATCGAGAAAAATGTGAGCCCAGCCGATATTTGTTGCTGGAGAATCAATTTGAAAAGTTTAGGTGTCCCGACTCTACTCAGTATACCAACCAACATGACTTGACCATAAAGATTTCGGGCGTGCCAGAGGGGGTAAAGCTTAAATTTAACGATTTGGTGAGTCAGCCCATTTCTAGTAATGGTGTGGTTACACCTGTCTTGTTTAGTGATGGTTCCCTATTAGCTCAAAAATCCAGACTAGCGGAACTTAAATCACTAAAGCTCTTGGCACCTGCTGTGGGGGTTGGTTTTTGGCCGAATTCACCTATACTGGAGATCCGATCCCATTCCACCGTTCTTTTTAACCAAACTCATCTGGAGCCATTTGCGAATGGAGCAAAAGAAGTTTCATTTGATCTGAGTTACTTTGATGCTCTTTCGGAAAAGCAGGAATGTTTGAGTTCATCAGAAGTTGTAGAAAATGCAGAAGTATCTTCCATGGAAAAATCTTTGCTAAGCTCCAAGTCTTTTTTAGAAAGGAATTTTGCCGGTAAGAGCTATGATCAGCTTTTAAAGGAGCTCAAAAAAATAGATGTTGAGAATAAAGTTTTTAAAGAAGATCTCGCTAAATTTATGGCAAATCGATTTGAATTTGAAAAACAGATGTCTGAGCTAAAAAACGATTTGTTGTTTGGAGTTAGGCAGAGCTGTGCACTAAATGAAAAAGTTACAAAACTAGAACTTGTTTTTAACTGGAATATCTGGCCAAATATGACCTCAACTAACTTTTATTCTGTGGACCCAAGAGAAACCAAAGGAGAGGGAAAGAGATTCGTGTTGAGGATGGGTGGTAATCTCTTACCAGAGTTGGTAGACCCTAAAACGAGTAGTGATTCCACCGGAAATTTACCCACCACCATTGATCTTTCTGGTAAAAATTTGATGGTTAAGGATTTACTCAGCATTCAGCTTGTTAAACAAGGTGAAACATGGAGTAGTCAGAAATCATGTACCAAAAATCCTGATGGAATGAATGAGTGTAAGTTCGTAAATCAGGAGTTGGATTTATACAAATTGGATTCATTGCGGATTCGCGTGAATGACAAGGTGTTGCTTCAAAAAAACGATGTGAACCACACCTTTCGCTCCGGAAATTTGGATTGGTATTTTTTTGATTTTCATAAAAATAGCGATTTCGTAAATTTCATTGAAGAAAATGAGTGTGGGGGAGATGGAGATTAATACTAAGTAGATTTAGGGACTAAGAGCGGATAGCACCCTGAAAGGATTTAAGAAACCACATTTGGAAAGTTGGGTGTTCGGAATTGATTGGGAGCAAAGCAGATTAAGTGCATCCGATCTCGGGTTTTTGTACCCTAGTTCGTTTAGGATGGACTCCACAAAAACCATGGCGGAAATGGCCGTGGGTGACGCCATGGAAGTGCCGCTTAATTTTCCCCAGAGGCCACCAGGAAGTGTGCTCATTCGCTCATCTCCCGGTGCAAATGCAAAAACCAGATTTGAACCAAAGTTGCTGGAACGGCTTTTGGATCCATTTGCTTGCACCGAGCCAATGTTTATCACATTAGGAAAGGATTTGGGTGGCTCTGGAAAGGTATCTAGATTTAAATTGCTGTTGCCGGCGCTTGAAATCATAAGACTTCCTTTTTTCTGAGCGTATAAAAAGGCATCCCCTAACACCTGAGTGCTTGCACCTCCTCCCCAGGAACAATTGATATAACGGGAGTCTGCATTAGCTAAGTAAACAACAGCTCGGGCTAGGTCAATGTTGTTACTTTTTCCTTGGGAATCAATGGCTCTACCGATCAATAGTTGAGCGTGTGGCGCTAAAGTGGCATTTTCTCCTGAAGGTAAAGTGTGATTAATGAGTCCGGCCACATGCGTGCCGTGACCAAAATCATCTTGGGGAGTGTTGTCTTCTTCTAAGAAGTCATAACCATGAACGTCATCTACAAATCCATTTTGATCGTCGTCTAGTCCATTGTTGGGTATTTCAGATGGGATTGAGTGCAGATGACTCTTTAGTGCAGGATGATTTAAATCGATTCCACTGTCCACAATACCCACCGTGATGGGAGCGAAAACCCTGGAGGGGAGATGGGCATTTAGCCATGCCTCTATCTTAGTGAATTCCCAAAAATCACTTGCCCAATCCCTGGTGGATGCAACTTTTTTGGGAGTGTCATCTAGGGCCTGAAAAACCTGATTTTGTTCCACTTGCACCCAATGTCTGGGCCAAATCTTGGGCAGTGCCGTTTTCCAACGAATGATCTTATCTAGCCTGGAAGTGGCTCCTTCCCTCGGAAACTGGTTTAAGTCAAGAATGACATGGGAAGGGTGCGACGGAGTGGACTCTGGAGGGGTTTGCGACTTTCGGGTCCAAATGGCGTAGTCCAAAAGATCTATGGTTTCAACGGGTAGTTGCAGTGCGGATAGCGCCGGTAAGGTGAACTGATCTGCATCTGTATTACCAATGTAATACACTGAACTTCCGTTGTGGGCGATGGCCACTCCGCCATAGGATTCGGAAAAATTAGGGTGATTGATTCTTTGAAATTGGGTATTCTTGCCGTAGAAAGTTCCAAAATAGCCTGAAACGAGGATACGACCAGAGTTATCCACATTTAATCCACAGACCTGATCTTCATGACAGGGATTGACCGGAAGCCTTTGTGGTTTGGCAAACTGTTTCTCATTGTCGTATACTACAGAAATTTGCTTTAAACCTCCGTCATCGGCCATTAAAATCTGATCTCCCCCTCCCGCAAAGGTGGAAAACGGGCTAAAGGTTTCAGGAAAAGAGTTTGCGAATGGTTTAAACTCCAATGGGTTTGTAGAGATTTGATATGAGGTTTTGTTGTCCAAAATCAAAGTGAACTCTTCCGAAGGGGCTGGAAGTAACCACGCCATTTGAAATGATTTTTTTGTAGGAAGAGAGATTTTTGTTTGGGACTTAGGAAGCCAGAGTTCTGAGGTTTTTTTATTGAATGCGATCCATTCTCCTTTAGGTGAAACGGAGCAAATGAGTTGACCAGATTCTCCCCAAGGAGTTTTGATTTCTTCCCATCGGACCGGAGGGATTTGGGTATCGATCCCCCAGAGAAAAGGGCCGGCACAAACTAAGGCTGAGGGATGGGACTGATTTGAAATGCCCGCAAAAAAACGTTGGGTTTGAAGATTTTTGGGTTGAATCCAGAGCCCTTTTTGCCAAGGTCCGCCGATGAGGAGAAGCTTTTGGTCGCCCGCGGCAATGCTAATCCCTGAAGGATTCATGTGGACCACGGGAAAGCTAGACAGAGAGTTCACTTGTCCCGCCAGGGAAGAACACATGGGGAAAAAGCAGCTCGCAAACACGAAAACTGAGAAACCTTTTACCATGGTCAACGCTCCTTTTTAGGTGACTAGCTTAGAAGTTGGTTCATCTCAGATTCTTCTATGTGAATATTGTGATAGACATTTTGGGAGTCATCTTGCTCATCAAGCTTTTGAATCAATTCTAGGGCCTGCTTTGCATTATCTCCGGATAAGGTAACAAAAGTGTCTGGAATATAAGTGAGTTCGGAACGACTGGATTTGAGCTGGGCTTTTTCAAATGCCTCCCTGAGTTGGGAAAAAACACTAACCTCGCCTATGACTGTGATGAGATCCGCTTCGGCTGTTACGTCGTCGGCACCGGCTTCCAAAGCCACATTCATGACTTGTTCTTCAGTGTAAGTGGCAGAACTGAACTCAAATAGGCAGCGCTTTTTAAACATCCAAGCCACAGCGCCCATTTCCGCCATGTTGCCCCCATTTTTTTGAAAAACGCGGCGGATTTCGGGGTTGGTGCGATTCCGATTGTCGGTCATGACCTCCACCAGAAACGCCGTTCCACCAGGTCCATAGCCTTCATAGACAATTTCTTCTAGCTGAGCACCCTCTAGCTCACCCGTGCCCTTTTTAATAGCTCGTTCTATATTATCTTTGGGCATATTATTTTCGCGTGCCTTATCGATGGCCAAACGTAGGCGCGAGTTGCTATTGGCATCGGATCCGGATTTGGCAGAAACCGTGATTTCACGGGCCAGTTTCGTAAATAATTTTCCCTTGGCGGCTGCACTTTGGGCCATTCTACCGGCCACGGTGGCATGTCTTCCCATCTTATTATCCTTTCCAAAAAAAGTTCAGTGCACTACAGTTCCGTTTAAAAAGGATGATTATGGAGAAACAAAGGGTGGGAGTCAAGCCGCTCTTAGGTGGATGTGATTTTTAAGTGGCTTAAATTTTAAATTTTTTAATGTATATCGTCTTTGAGTTTTTTTGTCCTAAATAAAAAAGGAGAGTGTCTATCTGAGCCCTAGGAACTGAAAAGGTGGCCACTACTTTTCTAAACTTGCTAAATCTCACTTCTTCGCCGTGCCTGCAATTTTCTTTGGGTTTTCCATCAGCCTTGAGCTCCACGTGGTCTGGATATGCCAGAAACTTTTCAGGGTTGGTACCGGGGGATTTTAGTAGGGCAACCACACAGACTTTTCCATGAATGCTAGGAGTCTGAGTTCCCGATTGGGGATCATCGGTGGGTGTGGGAACCATGTCAAATTGAAAACTGCTGGAATCATCTTCTGATTCCTCTTCGGCCGAAGGGGAGAGTGTTACGTTAAAACGGCTTGAAATCCCTTTTTGAGAATCCCCTGGAGGAACTGTGCTTGCCGGGTTTTTGAGGTTTGAAGCGGCGGAGAGAGAGGGATTGGGTTGGGTGGTTTGGTTTGATAGGGAGATGGTGGGAGATGTGGATGGGGAAGAGGGAATGGCGGTGGGCGTTAAAGCGTCGTTAGAGTGGGGTGAAGATGCGATTCCCTGGGATAATTCTAGGTTGGTTTCCCTCATGGCTTGTTGGAGGTTCATGCTGGAATTTTCCAGGTGAGAAGAGGAGTTGTAATTTCCGATTTCCTCTAGAAGGTCTGGATTTTGGGCTTCTAGAACTTTTTTCCACTGTTCCTGCCAGGGGGCCTGGGCAGATGCCACCGTGCCGGGGTGCAAGGTTTCCAGATACATGGCGGCCGCTACGAGCTGGGATTTCGCATTTTTAAGATCTGATTTTAACTTTTCTGCCGTTTGGTAGTTCCACCAAAAAAGATAGATTCCAATGAGGAGCAGAATTTGTAGAAGGCAAAAAAGAAATAGGCTCACTCGAACGCGTTGCCAACTCCATGAGATTTGGCGAACTTGATCGTTGTCTAGAAAAAACAAAACTCTCAATTTTTGGGTTCGAGTGCTTTGTTCTCTCATGGGCGACCTCTCCTCAACCGGAGTATTGGGCGTTGTAGGCCAACCTGAGATAAGAGTTTAAAGCTGGCTTTTAACGAGATTCTTGGGCAAGCGTAACACGCTTTTGATGGATTCTTGGTTATACCATTTTTCCGCGATGATTCGATATCTGTCAGTTTCCCATTTGAGGTACAAAAATTTCCTTCCTAAATCGTTTTTACTGCTAGATTGGTAAGATTGGTTAAAAACGGTAAGAAGTTGGTCTTCAAAGGCGATGATTTGAATATCGTCAATTTTAACTTTGATGGTATTTTTGCGGATTTTAGCCAGCTGTGATTTGTGTTTTATCCAGCCCAAGATGTCTTTACCTAGGCTTTCAAACTTTTGAGAGTAAAAGGAAGAATATTTATCAAAATCAGATGTTTCCCAAGCTTGCCGCCAGCCTTCAATCATTTCCATCGCTTTTTCATTCTGATGGGATAAAACTTTGGTGTCTTGGACGGTATGAATGGACTGCGTGATGACCACGGGCACTTCGAAGGGGCGGACGTATTTGGAGAGTTCAAACAGGTCTTCCTGAGCCAAGACCACGCACCCCTCAGAGTCATAGGGTCTGCTGAGACGGTCGGGGTCGTCTGTGGAGTGGAGCCAAATGCCACTTCCTGTTTTTCGCATTTCCTTGTCATAGATGTTGGGGTAGTCTAGCGTTAAAGCCAATCCACCATATTTTTTAGGTAGACCATAGCCGTGTAAGCTACCCGTCACAAAGTAGATTCCTTCTGGGGTACTCAAATCACCCCTGGATTTCTTATTGCCGGGATTTTTTCCGGTAACAGAACGAAATGTCTTGACGACTTCGTATTTGTGGTTTGGCCATAACTTCAAAAGAGATAATCTATGGTGTTGTTTTTCAACGGTGATGGCATAGGAGCTTTCCTTGGATCCAATCGCAATAAACGCCTTTGGAAAGCCATCGATTGGGTTAAGGGGCGCAAAAATAGGTGGTTCCACTGATGTAGGGGGATTGGGCAATAGGTTCGTAGGGGATTCATTTTTAAAAGTTTGACTCAAATTGACTCCCTTACCCCAGGGTTGAGTGGGGGTGGGCAAAGAGTCGGAAGCCAAACCAGGTGAAGAACAAACCGATAAAGTAACAAAAGCTCCCAATTCCGCTATTATTGTATATAAAACTCGCATCGTTTCCATCCAAACCTTAGATTAAGCCCGGTAATACCGAGTAAATGAGGGGTTCAAGACTGAAAGTTGTCCCCTGCTTCAACTATCGAACAATTTTAAAAAAAATCAACTGGCCAGACACAAGACGAACCTGTTTTGCCTACATCTTGTTGGACAGGTTGAGGAAAAATCCCTGATTGCCCCTACCATTTTTTTCTGGTAGGAGTAAAGGGTAGGGCGTTAAAATTGTGGTCTAATTGTGAACGATTCAGGATTCATTAGGGTTGTTCTTTGGTTGAAAATCGTTTACTCTCTGATTTCCTTTGATTTAAAGAGACTTAAGTTGTGGTTTGTCTTTTCTTTGGGAGCGCGCGAGGGCTCATGATGTGCCATAACGTGAGATTTTGGTTCGTGTGCCAAGAGTCAAAAATTTTGCCCTACCAATGTATGTCACTCTAAAATTTTTTTGAGATTGCCTTTTTCTGGTTTGCAACGGAGAGTTTGCTTTGTGGGACATCGAAAATTTTACACTCATACCCCTTAAACAGCTGATTCAGGCTCTCCGCCTCAAAAAATGCTTAGTGGGTCATGTCTGCCCAAAAGAATTTTGGTTGGCACCGAGTCCCTCAGGCCACACCCAGCTTCGAGAATGTTTGTGTAAGAGTTTTGAAGCAAGGTTTTCCCCTTTTTTAAAGGGTTTGTTGGAGTTGGATCGATTTCAGGTAAAGGAAACCGCCAGGTGGTGTCAGCTCCTGGAGGATTTAAACCCAAAAAAAGCCTCTGTATTTAAGAGCTATTTTAATTTTTCGAAAGGCAGTTCCACGGAATCAGTGTCGTTTTTTTTAGCATTTCTTTTGCGATTGAAGGAATTTCGTCTGTGGGCAAACTCCCAATCAAAGCAGAAACAAGCGTTGCTTCTCTCTCAGGAAATGGAAAATGGGCTGGCTTCGTTTAATGATGCTTGGGGCTCTTCTTATTATTCTATGCAGATCCAGATGATAAGACAAATGTTACCCACCTTAGCCTGGATGGGTGTCATGGGGCCGAGGGTTTGGAGTTGGCCTGATCTCCTAACGCAAGTTCAAACCCATCCCAAGGGGTTGCGATCCATTCCGCTTGTGGATTCCGATTCCTTCGTGTTGCTTGATTTTAAGGGTGAAAGTCTTCCTTTTTTGGGGATAGACAATCAGAAACTTCAGTTAATTGAATATTTGTTGGGAATGATTTATTCTTCCAATAGTAAGTTGATAGTGAACTCAAAACAAGTCCTCTTTGCTAGCTCCAGCCAGGCACCCGTTGCAGGCACGGCCTTTAAACGCTGGGTAAGACCAGAAAACAGTTCGTTTTCCATGGAGCAATGCATTGGAGAAGGGAATTTTTTAAAGTTGATGGAAGTTTTATTCCGGTTTTAATTGAGACACCCATGCATTTAAAACTGAACCAAAATCTGAGCACCGACTATTACAAGCGCCGTCAACAATTGTGGCGCGCTCGCATTCAACTTGCTGTTTTTACCATTCTACTTTTAACCTTTTTACTTTCATTTCATGTGGTGGAAACGTGGGCTAGCAATAAAATGGTACATCAGTCCTTTGCTTTGGGAGAAACTCTTTCCATTATGGCTAGTGTGGCATTGTTTCTAGCTGTATACTGTCTTGCACTTGCAAGACTTGTGCTCCACCTGGTGTATTTTGTGGAATCTGCAAATGTGGCTAAAACTTCCATTATTTTTATCTTTGTGGCGGTGTATGGTGTTTTTTATTGGAATGATAGAAACCCTTTATCCATTTTGTTACTGGCGATGGGGAAGTTTTCTGTTACTTTAATATTTTTTGGCTTTTGGACAAATATATTGAGCCAACTCAGATGGCTTAGACTTACCAGTGGTCAGTCTAAAAGCATTTTATTGGACACACATTCTTTTTTTGTTTGTGGCTGGGTTTTGGTGGCATCTTGGCTTATCCTCAACCTGGGCTTTGCACTCTCTATTGTGAGTAGGCACCCTGTGTTAAATCTAAGCGGCTGGGAAGGAATGGCACTGATTGGCGTTTTTTTTATTCTTTTTAATGCCTTTGCAAAAAACCCCAGTGCCCATTTTAACCCATCTAAGCGTTTTCCCAAGGAAAAGGGAACTTCGAGCTTAAGCTAAGAAGCAGCAGCAGAGACCTCACCAAGTTTCGATTCGGCGGATTCCCGTTCAGAATCGGACTCTTCCATTAAATCTGGAATATTGGAAATGAGTGTTCCCGAAACCATGTCAATTGTGGCCTCAGCAGAGCCATGTCTAGCGATGAAACTTTCCAAAATGGTGCGCTGCTCCAGAGTGATTTGGATGATTCTGAGTCCAAAGCCACTGATCTGATTGGCTCCTTCTCCCTTGGCCTCCACCACCCGCGCGATTTTTGCCAAAAACTGAATCGGGATCACCTCCAAGGTGTCGGGGGCAGTGAGTTCCACCTGGGCTTCTAACAGAGTGGATTGGGGCTGAAAAGGTGTGTGTTTGAAGTTTAAACAAAGTACAAAAGCACCTGTGGCGGAAAGGTCTTTGGTCCAAAAATGATATTCCGTTGGCGTTCCCAAACTACGCAAAATGATGCGAAGCTGCTGCGGAATTCGCAAATTATCGATACGTTTGACTTGCTGTTTTTTGTCATCCTTTTTTTTCCTAAGAGCTCCGCTTCCTTCCTGATCTTTTTCGATTTCAGCGCTTTCTTCTGATTTCTTTTTTATCCAAAAAGCCATAGGAACGATCTCCTTCGAGTTGAACTCCATGGGAGTCCGTGCCACTATTCTATCGGACTAGCTGCTCCTGATCTTAAAAGATCTTGCTACTTTAATGGGGCCAAAATTCCAACTTTAGATTTGCTTAGAGTGATGAAGGATTTAAAATGATAGGCTACCTTCGTGGAACCGTTCTCTCCAAAAAAACCAACGCCGTGCTCATTGACGTCCAAGGGGTTGGGTATGAATTGCAGATGCCACTGAGTAATTTTTGTTCCCTCGCCCATGAAAGCGCGGTCGTGAGTGTTTTTGTGTTGACTTATGTAAGAGAAGATTGTATAAAACTCTTTGGATTTGCATCATTTTTTGAAAGAGCGGTTTTTGAGATGCTCACCACGGTGTCGGGAATTGGCCCCAAAGCAGCCTTGGCATTGATGGGTCCTGTTTCAGGTAAACCATTGTGTCAGGCTATTATTTCCAAAGATTTGGCCTTTTTGACAAGAATCCCCGGGATTGGCCAAAAAACCGCGGAACGGCTGTTGGTGGAGCTGCAAGGAAAGGCACAAAAGTTATTGGCCTCTGCTAAAGATCTCGAAAAAGGCGTTGCCTCTGCGAGCCCCCAAGCGACTTCTGTGAACCCCGGCGCACAGGCAGAATATCTCGGAAATCCCATTTGGGATTTGGACCCAACTCAACCTGGAGATACGGCGTTATTTTGGGAGGATTTGGAAAGCGCGTTGGTTAACATGGGTTATACCTTGAAACAAGTGGCCCCCGTCATTAAGCAGATTCAGAATTCCAGGTCGGTGGATGCTCCCTTTTCCTTGGAGTCTAGCCTTCGGGAGGCCCTGAGAGCATTGGTAGGTGGTAAGGCCACTTCCCTTCATTTATGACCTTGGTGGAAGGGATTGAAAACATGCATGTGGATTTTGAATCGTCGGATTCTCCGTTTCCCAAACTCACTTCCCCAGGAGTGGAGTCTTTGCCTCAACTCAGGCCTAAATGCTTTGAAGAATACCCAGGGCAAGACCGTGTGGTGCAAAATTTAAAGGTTTATACAGAATCCGCCAAAAAAAGAGGAAAAATGCTGGATCATTGCCTCTTTCATGGGCCTCCTGGGTTGGGAAAAACCACCTTAGCGGGCATTATGGCAGAAGTCATGGGCTGTGAGCTTGTGACCACCTCTGGACCCAATATCGAAAAACCCCGCGATTTGATGGGGCTTCTGGCTAGCCTGGAAAAATCCACCATTTTATTTATTGATGAAATTCATAGACTTCCCATTCATGTGGAAGAGGTTTTGTACACTGCCATGGAAGACGGAAAATTAGATCTTTTAATTGGTGACGGACCCACCGCACGATCGGTTCGGTTTGAATTGCGGCCATTCACTCTCATTGGGGCCACCACCCGCCCGGGAAGCCTGAGCGCCCCCCTGCGCAACCGTTTTGGCATCACGGAGCATTTAGAATACTATAAGGCCAAGGACTTGGTGAAAATCATTCAAAGATCCTGTTTGGTAATGGGAATTAAAATGGAAGAAAAGGCTTGTTTGAGCTTGGCAGAGCGGGTGCGCGGAACGCCTCGTATTGCAAATGTACTACTCAAACGCGTGATGGATTTTGCTGTGGTGGCTGATGAGTCCATCATTACGGAAAAAACGGTAAATGTGGCGCTGTCCCGATTAGGAATCGATCCTAAGGGTCTTTCGAGAGCGGATAGAAGATTTTTAAAAATCATGAAAGATCGTTATGAAGGGGGACCCGTTGGGCTGGAGAGCATTGCCTCGGCCCTCAATGAAGAGCGTTCGACTTTAGAAGATGTTTATGAACCTTATTTGGTGTATCAGGGCTTTCTTTCAAGAACGCCTCGGGGGAGAATCTTAACGGATTTGGCGCGGAGTCACCTTGAGAACGAATGGATTGCCGCACTGGATGGCGCAGATGAAGTTTGAATTTTCCTGCTTTGTCTTGTTCATGTTGTTTTCTGCTTGCAATTCAAGAGAAAATCATACTTTTTTTCAAGATGTATTTGATAAAAACACTCCCCCTGGTGAACCTCCCGTGCCCACCCCAAGCCCCACTCCCTCGCCGGCACCCTAAAAAAACGGACAGATTTTTGACAAGTTCCTGAAGGAGATGAAATTTTAGGAATCTATGTGTGCTAAAATGGGAGTGGTCCCACTTGAAATAGGAAAAATGAGCCATGAAACACTCTCTTCTTTTGCTCTCCGTTGTTCCCCTAGCATTTTTGCAATGTAAATCACGTGGTACCCAGGAGCCCACGACGAGTGATGATGTCCAAGGTACGGTAAATGTTCCCACCAATGAAAGAATTGCCGCCATCCAAGAGGCTGATGCCTGGGGGGAGTATTGGGAACCCGGCATGTCGAAAGCTCAAGTGGATGCCAAAGACGCTGAAGTGATTAATGCGATTTCCTCTCGCAATACGTTTGATGGTCCAGAAAATAAAACGTTTAACCCTTCCGGATCAGAAACGTTTGCAGATGACACCCTGGAATGCAATTTTATTGAGCCAGACCCACAGGATCCTCCCGGGGGTCGAACTCCTAAATTTGAATGTGAAGCCCCAAAACTTCCCGGCACTAAGAAAAAGCTTAAAATCAAATACGATCCTTCTTACAATTTTGCCTCCAATGGAAGCCCCCAGGGTAAGCCAAATCATGGATTGTATGGGGAAATCATAGCAAGTCGAATCCTTTGGGCTTTAGGGTTTAAGCAGGACAGCAATTACCCCACTAGAGTGGTGTGCTTGGATTGTCCTGAGGACCCCTGGCTCTATGTGCGAAAGAAAACCGGGGTTTTAGATTCTCAAGACCGTCAATTGGGGTTGATAAACACATCTCTGGAATCGAAGATTTTGACGATGCCCAGAGTGAGAAAAGAATTTTTTCCAGCCGCCACGGAATTTAAAATCAATGGGGATATTTTGGAATCCAGCAACGGGAAAACGCCCATCACGGGATGGGGTTTTGATGAAGTTTTGAACTCCAAAATGTACACCAAGAGCGGCAGTGCCGATAGACTCAATCGACAAAAAAAACATAGAGAAGCACTCACCATTATGGCGGGATTTTTCAATCATGCCGACAACAAACCAGACAATCAACGTATCATCTGTTTAGACGACCGGGATCCCACCACCAAAAAATGCAACAAACCCTTTTTGGTGCTGCATGATCCGGGTAACGTAATGGGGCTGGGATGGGTTTTCTTTGGAAACCTGTTTTCTTTGGATCCTTCAAAGGCTTTTTCCACCAGTAAATTAGAAAGAGAAAAATGGGAAGCTTTAAGCATGTGGAAGGGTGGAAAATCTGAATCCTGTGTTTTGCATGTAAATAAACACCAGAACGGTTCATTGCAGGATATGAAGATTTCCCCAAGCTCTCTGGCTTTCGTAAAAAGTTTGATTTCCAAGTTATCGGACAAACAAATTGAAGGCGCACTGCGGGCTGGTCGAGTGGAATTTGTGCCTGGAGGGGCTAAAAAACTTGTGTTCCAAAATGGAAAGTTTGTGGAGCAGGCCGTGCCAGGTGGCGATACCGTTCAAGAATGGGTGAAGTCCATTCGAAATAAAATCAATCGAGACTTGATGGGAAGTAAGTGCGTCTAATTTAAGTTAGGATTTTTTTGAGAAACTGATCCACGGTGAGAGTCACTTTTTCTTCCTTTTCAGGCCCAAGTCTTTCATCAATAAAATCCAATTCGCCGTGGTCTAACCAAACCCCCTGGCACTGCAGGCAAATTTCAAACTGAAAGTCCAAGTCTGGAAGTTTGAATTCTCTCATGGGAGTGGTGCATTCTGGACAGCGGCGAAGGGGTGTATTAAGCTCCGCAGGGTCTAAAAGTTTTTTATCTAACCAGTGCTTTTTAAAGGTTGGGCTCTCGATTAAAGAGTCCACCGTATCTACGTTTAAAAAGGTTCCTCTGCATTGCGGACAATGTTCTACAAATGTCTTATAAAAAGGATTGCGAAGCAGCTCCTGAGAATCATTGGGGCAAGTCTTCTTTTTCATTCCTCAATCCTTCTGAATTGATTTTTTAGACCTTTTTTTCTTTGTTTAAACAAACGATTTGTCCATAGGGCAAGGAACCTTTCACATTCTGAAGTGCGCTGGCAATTCCCATCTGCTCTTGAAAATTCATGCTGGGCATGCGAATTCGGGCAACGGCCACAAGGGAGCTTCCTTTACAATACTCTGGTTTAAACTGAAGATTGAAATCTTCCTCTGGGGAGATAAAATGGGAGGTGCTAACGATGGAAATATTAGGGTTGGGTTCCATGTCCAACCAGGGATTGGGATCACTGGGGGTTAATTTGATTTCTCCGGTGCCAGAAACCATCCCTTCCGCATTTAGATTATTTAATACCATGATTTCCATGGGCCATTCCCCAGGGACAAACATGCCCGACAGCGTTTTAAATTGAATCCCGGAATCAAACTTAACCACCTGAAAGTAAAGTGTATTACCGTTTTCTAGGGTGACCTCTTCCAAAGTGCTACTCACAGGGTCTATTTCTTTTGTTTGGGATGAAGTGGGAAGTAAAGTGGAGGCTTCTGGAGGTAAATTTAACTCCAATGGAGACTGGGAACTTTGGCATCCTGTGACCGTTCCTAACGATAGGACAAATAGGCTTTTTCTTAGGGAAATTTGCCAAATATCCCTTGAAAATAAGTTCGTCAGTCTTGCCATGCGTGAGTTCCCCAATTTGTTTCCATTTCCTAGTCGGCAAAAAACGTGACGGGTTAAGGAATTCTTAAAGTACAATGGATTTATGGCGGTTTTCGGAGTCAGCGACCCCCAGATGATGTTTCCCTAAACAGACAAAACTAGACCATCCACATATTGAGTTTTAAACTTTGAATCAGCCACTTGCTCAAAGAATCTTCCGCCCTGTCATCTGAAGACTCGTTCAAAGTTTTATCGATGGCATCCCCAATGGGGTCGCGTTGAAGATACTCAAAAAAAAGCGCGCATAGGTTTCCTATGGGAATAAATTCGGTAGTGTTACCTTGTCGAACCAAGAGTGCATGTAAACCCTCTTTATCAGAGCTAAAGGGAAATTCTGATTTTTCTTTGCTGGAGGGAGCAGATCTAAGCTTGTAACTTGTTTTGAGTAATTCCCAGGAGTCTTCCATCATCAGCCAATTGGAGTTTGGTTTTAGCCGCAAATTTTCAAATTCCTCATCCGTTAATTTTTGAATGAATTCCATATCCATGACTCGGCTTGGAAGCTTAGATTGAGACAAAAATTGGTCGATCTTTAGAGCTTTCTGAAGGTTTTTATCGTATTGGCTAAAAAACCAGGGATCGTCTTTTCCTTTTTTTTGGACTAACTCTATAAAAAAATTGGAAAGTTGATTGAGATCGCTGGGAAGCGGAGGAGCCTCGGTTCTATGGGAAAGGAGATTCAAGATCATTAAGTTTAGAGTGTATGGGCTCAGAAGGTGTGTCGTTAGGGGAAGTTCGGATTGTAAAGCCGAAAAAATTCGGAACCAATATTGCTTGTTGTATTGCGGTAGTCCAAATTGGATCAACTTGTTTTCTTTAGTTTGCAGTGGTTTGGTATCCGAAATGTATTGTAAAACGGCATTGTTCACTGTCAATTCTGGATGGTAAACAATTTGATTGGCAGATTCTACGAGAGGTGAACGCATCGCTTCTGCAAAGGATGACTGAAAGTGGGAAAGCCAGGCAGGTATAGACGTCATATAGACCTGCACTCTTCTATCTTGAGAATTTCCGCCATTACATCTGGAAGATCAGGTATTTTATCATCCCATTCCACAAGTGTGGGGAAATCTCCCCTTTTTTGACATACCCATTGATAGAGTTCCCAAACCTCTGGAGAGATTACTGAATCATGAGTGTCTACCTTAAACCCACTCTCTAGTGTTTCGTGCCCTGCAAGGTGAATTTGTTTGACGAGATCGAAGGGAATCTGTTTCAGATAGTTGAATGGGCAAAAAGCCTGATTTTGGCTAGATACATAGATGTTGTTTACATCCAACAAAAAATAACATCCTGCTTGCTTTACAATCTCTGCATAAAATTCCCATTCTTCCATCTCACTAAAGTCGAATTTGAGGTAAGAAGACAAATTTTCCAAGGCAAAAGGCCTATCTAAAAAGTCTTGCACTTGTCTTACTTTTTGTGAAACGGGACCTATCAAATCCTTTCGGAAAGGGGTGGGTAATAAATCATAAGAGTGAAAATCTCCTAATGAGGTCCAACACAAATGATCACTCACCAGTGGCGCGTTCAGTTTTTCGGCAACTTTTTTGACTCTCGCTATATAGTCCCAGTTTAAGGGATCTGCGCTGAGCAGATTCATGCCCACGCAGTGCAACACAACGGGATACATCCCCCGGATGGGGTCAAGAAAATCCCAGCCCTGAGAATTCAAATCCAAAAAATTATCGGCTATGATTTCAACGAAATCCAAACTGGGTTTGGTTTCTATCAGCTCCCGATACAAAGGGATCCGAAGTCCGATCCCCACACCGGTAGGGTTTATTTGGGATCTTCCCATTTATCTGCCTTTACCGGTAGAGTTTTAATGTGTTTTACCACCCGCTCGATCTCAGCCCTGGAATAGTAGTTATGATAGGCAGGCATATTGGCATAGGCTGTGCCATCGGGCTTTTTGCCGTGGATGCCAAAGGCAATGGATGTGACTAAAGCGGCTTCTGATTTAGCTTCAAAGGCTGCTTTGGCTGCGGCCCCGTCTTCACTTGGGTTCACAGGGAGTTTAAACTCAGATTTACCGTCACCATGACAAAAACTACATTGGGTGTCCGAACCGACTTTGTTACCGTCTCTAGTGCCTTCCAAAATTTCCTTCCCTGTGAGGTTGGCGTCTTTAGGTAACACCACGCAGCTCATGCCAGAGCAGCCATTTAGGCCTCGGCAGGTGTGCTCTGTTAAGGTACCATGGCTAAAAGAAAGGCCTTTGCAGCTATTCACTCCAGCACAAGAGGCGTGGAGCTGAACTAGTCCTTCCAATGCCTTGCAGTCTTCTGTGAATTTAGCGAGCGTCATTCCTTCCACCTTTTCAGTCTTTTTAGTCACGGTGGGTTTGGTTTCTGGAACCTCGACCACTCGCTCCTTTTCAACGACCTTTTCTACTGTGCGTTCTTCCACGGTGTTGGAGCCGCACCCGGAAGCGGCCGTAGCCATCACGACCACTCCCGCCAGCCCTGCCCTCACCGCTGACAGAGTCCTCTTCCTTTGAGCGGATTTTTCTGAAGAAAAGCCATCCATAATCATTCCAGATCCTTTCTGCCTTTAACAAGGCAAGTGGGTTACAAACTCATTTCATCTATTTCTCTTTTCGCGGGAACGGTCTTTACCCCTAAGGTTTTGGCGAGTCCATCGTCCATGGCACAGCTAATGGAGTAATTGAGTTTGCGAAGTGTTTTTTCCACTTTTGCTTGTGTATCAAACACGGCAATGGCCAAAACATCATCGGATGGGTGAGCGGCAATTTTTCCTAAACTTTCCTTACAATCCAAGCACCAAGTAGAGAAGAATACTAAATTGAGTTTTTTAGATTGGGACTTTAAGCTAGCTAATTTTGCCCTTAAGGCCTCCCGATCCAGTCTGGGGCATCCAAAGTTTCCATTGGGAGGAGCCTGGGCGTACCCCTTGTGGCTCAATACTATCCCTAAAAATAAAACACCCATTAGCTTCATTCGTGGGATATCCCATAAAGCCATGCTAAAGTAATGGAATGATTTCGACTTCCATTCCGACTATCCCAAAAAGAGGATTTGTGCGACCATGTGAATCGAAGCATTTGAGAATCCGTAATTTCTGCGTCGGTGGTGATAAAAAAGCCGTTTTCAATCACTCGAGACCCCTTCACTTCAACACCGTTGGTCTTGCGATTTTGCCTGGTATCCCTTGTGAAGCCAAGAAGAAATTTTCCCAATTGTGTTTTTCCATAACCCACTGTGAGCACGCTGCGAGAACCTAGCCCTGGGTAATTGGCCTGGCCCTCTATTTGACGTTCCCCCGGAAACAAAAGGCTAAAGGCCGCTCCCATCTTAAAGTCCGTCATACCCTGAAACAGATCAAGTCCCAGCTTGCTTTCTGGAACGCCGCTCCCAAACACATCCAGTCGATTGGGGTGGGTGCCCTCTTGCTGAGCTCGGGCTTGAGCAAAGCGATGGGAGGCCATCCATTGAACCTGGGGGATCCTTGGGTCAGAAATGTCTTGTGTGACTAATGTCCAACGTGTGGCTATAATAGGATCCCCATAAGCTCTTTTGTAAGTTCCATCTTTCCAATTTTGTAAATAGGGCACAGTCAAGGTTACAAAAGAGGTTGGGGTCATAGCCTTACCTACGGCCATGGTAAAGGCATCTTTGAAGGCAGGTGCGTTTTCTTCCCCCAGCTTTCCATCTGATTTTACCGTTTTGAAGCTAAAGGAGCGAGAGGCCGCCAGATAGAATCTCCAATCTTGATTGGGGTAAAGTATCAAAGGGTCATCCCCTCCGCTGCCACAGGAAGCGCAGGCTAGTGAAGTGGATGGGGCAAAACTGGAGCTTACAAGCGCTCCAGCTAAAATTAACAAACACCTCACTAGGGCACCTCTATGGGGATTTCAAAACGAACTTCTTTACCATTCACCAGTGCCAGAACTTTAAGTTCCCAGGGACCTGCCATGATAAAACCCAGACCGGTCACCTGCACCAGGTCGTTGTCCTGAGTCCACTTAGGCATATAAGCTTTCGGCACCCCGTGGCCATGAATTTTCATGTAGGGGGTGAGATCCAGCAGTTTAAATTCAGATAATGCAGAGCCATCTGCCAATGTAAATTTCAAAGTAAACGCATTAAGGGAATCTTTGTTTTTGGTGACTTGAGGGCCTGAAATCCAAGCTACGATTTTACCCTGAAGCTCTAAGGCCGATTCCGCTGAACCAGACGTCTTCCCTACCTCACCTTGATTAACCCCTTCGCCGGGATTAGGGGCTTCGCTGGAGGCTTCTTTGCCACAGGCCAAAATCCCCAATCCCGCAGCCACAAAAGAGATTTTTAAGAGAGGGCGAATGAAACGGGACATTCTTTAATTCCTCACATCAAAAGTAAAGACAAAAGTTTCTTTGTCTAAGGTTTCCATGCGAATCTCCCAGAGCCCTGGCATGAAAAAATCCATGTCTGAAATTTGTGTGCAACCTTCAGAAGTGCGATTCAAAAAAGTGGGGCTGCTCCCATGGTCCATATCAGGCATCCACAATTCCGCTTTGGAAAGGATACTTTTGCGGGTGTCACAAAACAGGCCTGAAATGGTAGCGGAGCTGGGGCTTCCTCCCTCCATCACGAGCGTGGCGGCACTGCCCCGAGAGCCCGTGGCAGAAAAAACAGGACTAGCCCATCCAAGAGAAGAAAAAAACACGAAAGGAATACTCAAAAGAGAAACTTGTGCAGTCCATTTTAACTTCATTGTTCATTTTCCTAATTTGACAGCGATGCCATCTGCTCTTAACCTTAAGGAGAGTCACATTCACTATTGAGAAATGATTATCCATTTGAACTTCTGTGTCAACCAGACACCGAGGGGTGCGTTGGACTCTGCACAGGTCCCAGTTAATCTCAGGAAAATAACACTAGGAGACCAAAAATGAAGTCCATTGGCCTGTTTCTCTTTTTTGTGATCACCTTTTGGATTGATGTTGCTCAAGCTCAATCCCCAGGCAAAAAGAGCTCCACCACTCCATTTGGGAATTCAAACTCAAATCCCGTGGAACCGGTTTTGAGATCCTCGTCATTAAGGGCTCAAAAAAGCGTGTTTGTGGGTCTGATGCCCATTGGACTAAATGTGACTCCTGCTTCGGGATTTCGATTGGACTACGGATTTTCCCCCGATTGGCTTCTTGGAGCTTTTAAGAAAGCAAAGAGGGCTCGATTCTGGAAAAACGATAATAATATCAATTTATTTTTACGAACTGGCTATTACTTTTACGAATATCTGTAACTAATTAAAATAAATACAAAAAATATTGCTATTATAGCGAGGTGCCGTAAATTTTTAGAATATTTGAGTAGTTAGCGTAAATCATTTAAAAATCTCGTTTTACCTCTGTGTTTCATCTAAAACCCAAATATCACCACTGCGCTTTCGCTGGTGATAAAAAAAATCTTAGGAGGTACTTATGTTACATCGAGTTATCGCTTTGAGTCTGGCGTCTTTGATTTCCCATGCCGCTTTGGCTTCTACTGTGGGCACAAGCAAAGTTTCGTGCAAGTACATCGATTCCAAAAGTAAACTACAAGTGGATACAAAGTGCGTGGTGCATTATGGTTTTGGACCTGCCGATTCCACGGAAGGTTTTTATCAACTTAATTTCCCCAATGGATCAAAGGTTGATATCTTACTAAGTGGGGGAATTAATGTAACAGCAAATCAAGTTCCTGCCCAGATCATAAGTTCTGAAAATCAAATCGTTGTGTTAACAAGTGAGAGCGAATTATTTGTGTTTCAAAACCCTTTGTAGTTGCCCCGTCAACACCAGTCTAGGTTTTGAGCAATAGAGTGCGTTTTCCCCGTCTTACTTTTACGATAAAGCCTTCTGATTCCAGTTTTTTGAGATAGGGCAGAAGTCTTTGGCGATTGGTTTTGAGAGTGAGGGCTAACGCACCCGTTTCAATGACCCCCCTTTCTTTAATTTCCCGTTTTACCGTCTCTTCAAACAGATGATATCGTTCCCCTGTTTTTCCTCGATAGGGATGGCGAGAAATGGACGCGAGACGGTAGATTGGAATTTTTCCCTGAAGTTGATAAACACTTTCCGAACTGTTAAAAACGATTTCAAGCTCAAAACTCATGAGGATCAACCTCAGGCGTCGGATCAAGGACTGCATGGCGGAATGATGACGGTGAGGAACATATTCCCCATTTGAGCGAGAAGCATGAATCTCTGTTGTGGAAAGACGGGATTTCTTAAAAAAAAGTTCTAAAAGATTAGAAAGCCCAGATTGAAGCCTAGTCGTGACCTTACTGCCCATTTTATTTAAGGTTAAAGGGGCTGTATGTAGTAGTCCACCGTCGCCGGGATTCCAGAGAATGCAGGGAGTAGCCAGGATCGTCTCACGAAAAGAAGGCTCGGAAAGTCTGAAAAGAGTTCCTCCCGGAGCGTTTACCTCGAACCAAACTTTGGACGCGGATCTTTGAGCTAACCCCAGGAAATAGGAAACTCCCGCGTTAAATCCGGGGGTGGCGCAAAATTGTACCCACTGTTCCGAAGAAGGATTCATTCCTTCTTCCTCTAAAAAAAGGAGATAGGAAGCGATGGAATAGGAGTGCCTGAAACTGTGTTTCTCTGAAAACGTAACCAGATTCTGGAGAACTTCCCTGGCGGGAATTTGAAGGTGACACTGAATCACCCAAGTAAGCAGAAGGGAGTTACCATAAAGTCTGGCAATTCCGTATTCTTTTGTAAGTTGCATTGTTTTTTGATTATGATTCCAGGCTTCTGCAAAGGATCTTTTGTGGATGTAAAATAAAGCATAGGCGTGGTGGATCCTAGCCTCCCGAAACACATTTCCCACCCGTGTCGCTTTTTGAAGCTCATCGGCCATGAATTCAATGAGCCAATCTGGACATCCGGAGCGAATGAAAAGCGTGCACACATCAAGCGCGACGTTTCCCAAGTCGGGAGAAATTCCACCGTGGGAACTGATATTAATGAAAGTTTCATAAGACTGAGCCGCCGCATTGTGTCTAAATGTTGCTAAATTAAGTTCCAGCTCATGGCGAATGATGAGCATTTCACTAAACAAAGAAACGCCTGCTTCGTGGGATTGTGATTGCAATGTTCTTTCTGCGGCGTCAAATTCCTCAAATTCAATTTGAAAAGAGAGCTCGCGCCGGCGGTGATCCACTAGGTCTCTTGATTGACTTGATTTTTGGTAAAGCTGAGTCATTAGACCTTTGGCCTGGACCTTTTCCCCTTGCAGCAGGGCGCATGTGAACTTGATGAGGATTGCCTCTCTTTGAGTTCTTTTGTCCCACTTATGTAGTGCGTGAAACGGGAGAGGGACCAGCTGTAGAGATTCTAGGGGACGGCCATTTAGACAGGGCACCCACGCTATTTCTAATAAAACTCTTGTTAAAGCGTGCTTAGAGAAGGTATTTTGAAGACAATCCTTGGCGATTTGCCAGTTTCCCCAAAAGGAATGCTCTTGCTTGGATCTAAAAAACGCAAGATGGCGTAACATAAATCGTTCAGCCGAAATTGTATTTTTTGGCTCTTCTGGAACTAAATCTGACGTTGAATTCAAAATAAACTGAATCATTCCATTATGTAATGCATTTACCTCTGCAATCAGTTTCCGCAATTGAGGAGGCCCAAAGAATCGCTTCTCTTTTAAAAAATCGTCCACCTCAGATAAGGTACCATTTCGTACCAGATCTTCAAATTCTCGAAGCTCTGCGCCAGTGGAAGGAAGGGAACAATAGGAGTTGAGTTCAGAGGTCCAGTGGAAAAATTGGCTTGACTGGGAGCTCAGAAAGCCTCTCCTAGATTCCAGAAGTGATGATTTCTTCTTGTTGTTTTCTATCGTAAATGATTGGCATCAAAATTAAACACCTTTGGAAGTTCTTTGGACATCCTAATGAGCTCTGCTTGCTGGTTGCGAAGTGTTTCCACAATTTTTCGATTGGTGGGGCTGGTTTTTAACTCATCAATTTCAGTTTGGAGTTGATTGATTTTTTCGGAGTTGCTTTCAAGCTCCATGATTTGATCCATAATTCCATTGAATTTTTCTTTTTCTTCTAGGGTGAGTCCACTTGTATTTGTATGTCTGTGATACTGTTTAATAAATTCTGAGGAGGTGTCTACCACGATGGATCCATCTTCTTTTTTCTCCATCACCACTCCGGGATTTGTATAAATTCCGGCTCGGGATACGTAATCCCCCACTTGAATTTTGGCATGTTTTGGAATCGGTACAATTTGAACCATGATGATGCTCCTATTTTGAAATTTTACTTTCTTCTATTGCATAGTTTTCAGGAAAGTAACGATTTTTATTCATAAGGTAACTTAATTCGGATTCTAGATACCTGAGAGTGCGAGCACTCATATCATTTGGTTTGGATTTTAATTCCTCTATTTTATGATGCAAAGATTCAATTTTTTCTTTGGCATTTAACTCTTTTTCATTCCAGGCAACGCTCCTGAATTGGTCTTTTTCGGTTGGTCCTAGGCCGTTTTTGATGCCTGATTGGAGCTCTTCCTGGATTTTTTCAGAGTCGCGCTCTACCCATACCTTACCCGTTTGAGCATCCTTTTTTTTGATGATTAAAGGATCACCCTGTCTGGTAAAAATGGTGTCGGTAATCTGCAAACTCAAGGAAATTCACCACCCAATGCATTCGATTTTGGACATCATCGCATAATGGGCGGGGATCCACCTTTCCCCAAATTTCCTAGCTAAATAAAGATGAGGATCAAATTAATAGGCGTTTATTGCAGGGGGAGTAAAAAAAATCTAGCAAGGCAGGGCCTCACTAGATTTAGGGGAAAAGGAGAGAAATTAAGGTTTACTTACCTTTACGGGAACATTGATGATTTCGCTTCCCTCTTTACTTTTGATCACAAGCTCTCCCACCACTTTCCTCAAGCCATTTTGAACTTCTGGCTGATTTACGATGGCTGATTTTTCCACATCAAGAGCATGGGTCACGCGAAATTTGCTTCCTTCCAAGGTGGAAATGTTTAAAGTACCCTTTTCAGGAACTTGAGCCAGCCTGGTTTCATCCAGGACAAAATCAGTCTTTCCTGATTTCACGCTGTAACCCACAACCACCGCCACATAAAACTTATCTTTATTGGGGGCAAGGGAAACGATTTCGATATCCGTTGCCGAGCCTGAACTTCCTGCCAGCAAGCACTGGTCAGACAATTCTGGGGAATCACATTCGTACACTTCCAGATCGATGTCGCTGCCAGGTGCGCCCCGAGTTTGGATCACCACGGAACCTACAGATTCTGGATAGGATCTTTCCGCTTTTCCATCCACTCCCAACACGGGCAATTTTTGCTTTTGTGAAACCTCTTGATTGGTGCTTGCCAAATCACCCAAAACATCAAAACGACTTTGGCTGGCGCTTGGTTCGATGGGGAAGGTTGTTTCTGTTACTTGTGCTTCAAAGCTGCTGTTAAGTGCAGACAAAGCACCGCTTATGGAATCCACGGTTTGAACCACTTTGGCGTAATCCACCTTTAAAGTGTATGCACTATCAGCGAAGTTATAGCGTCCAAATACGTGTAAGTCCCAAATTCCTGCGGCTGGCCTAAATCGGGTGAACGTAACGTCTCTAGGTGCTATGGCTTGACCTGTTGGAGAACAAGAAGCAGAAATGGCATTGGACCGAGGTGAAATCTCCACAGGAATTTTTGTGTTTCCGGCCTCCAAAGCCATTAACTCCACACCACTGCAAAGCGTTTCGCCTTGGGCGTTTTTGCGAGTTGCATCGGCCTTTAAGGAAACTTTAACCATGGTGGTGCCCTGAGGAACGTTTACATAGTTTCTTGAAACCTGAAAGCTATTCACCGTGCCGGAAACGTTGTAACCCTGAGAGGCGACGAGTTCTTTATGGGGCACAGATACAAATACGGGAATGATAAAGGAAGGAACAGACTCTTTGATGCCGCCAACCTTACGATAGGCCTTGATCAAGGCTCCGTGATCTCCCGCTTTGAGGGAAGCAAAGGCCGCTTTATTCAAACAAACTTGTAAGTTGGATGTTTTAAAGCCGGGTTCTTTTGGATCCAACGCGCCCTCACCAATGACTTCCAACTGAGTCTTAGGAGCCGGAGAAGCGATGGCCGACTGGTGACAGTTTAGATTGTTTAAAGATCCCACTTGCAGCCAGTTGATTTGAGAACCATAAATCACGGTTTCTAGCTCAAACACATCACTGGTGGTTTTGAGTTGTACTAAGGCATCGCCCAAATCAGGCCGCTTTTCAACGGCCTCGGGGAGTCTTCGAGCCACCTGAATTTCAAAAAGATGATTCGGTTCAGAGGCTTTAAACCATAATCCTTGCCCATTGGCGGCGATAGGTTTGGTAGCGCCGTTGGGGTTGATCCCGGCTGGAACATCCACCATTCTTGCACCTGAATAATCAAGTCCATTTGGATTGTTAAAGGCAAGAACGCGAGGTTCATACCTTAAGGCAATGGGAATGAGCTTTTGAGAGCCAGGAGTCTCTGGGAGATTAACGGCGCTGGGGAGTGCGGTGTCGCGCATCTTTTTAAGAGTGGTCCAAGCATTGGGTAGGTTTACCATTCCCAGGCCTTGGTCGATCCAAGTGTATTGGCCTTTCGTGGATGCTCCTGTGTGAGGGTTAAAGCTTTCCACGTCAAATGCCCTGGCGCCCTCTAGCAAGGCTTTTCTTAGGCTTAGAGCATCAGAAGGGAGTTTTTGGCTAGGATTTTGAATGTTATAGCGTTTTACAGCATCCAATAAAAGGGCAGCGGCTCCCGAAGCGGCAGGTGCCGCCATACTCGTGCCCCAGTAAACATCCAAACCCGTTCTGGCGCCGGGGGCGCCGTTAAGTTGAACCGCAGACAATTCGGTTCCTGGAGCGGAGATGTTGGGCTTAAATCCACCTGCGGCGTTTGGTCCGCGACTGCTAAAAAATAGCATAAAATCTTCAATGTTACTTTGGTCGTTGGAACCTTTGCCGATTCCAGGCCATTGGTACTGTTTCTGAATCATTTTAGAAGTGGCTGTGGCACCCACACTTAACGCATGGGCGGCGGTGGAAGGGCTACCTACCGTGTTTCTTCCCGGGCCGCTGTTTCCAGCAGAAATCACAAATAAGGTGTTTTTCACTTCGGTAAGACGATTGATGATGGTTTCCTCAACGCCATACCCGTCGTTAAAGGGAGATAGTCCTCCCAAGGACATATTCACAATTTCGGCGCCATTTAAGGACAAGTCAATGGCAGAGAGAAGCGACCCCCCACATCCACTATGCTGCCCACAAGCCCGTGCGCTCATTAAGTTAACGGCCGGA
The DNA here is from genome assembly GCA_044339525.1 of Silvanigrellaceae bacterium. GTDB lineage: Bacteria > Bdellovibrionota_B > Oligoflexia > Silvanigrellales > Silvanigrellaceae > JBIIVH01. The sequence continues at coordinate 37,063 of JBIIVH010000023.1, forward strand.
GCTCCACCCCGTGCTAACGTATTGGGATCATCATTGGCAATGGTTTTTTGGGCGGCAATGATTCCGGCCACGTGGCTCCCGTGATTATCCATATCAAAGCCTACCACCCCAGCGGAAACCGCTTCCACGTTTTCTCCAGAGGAGGTGCTAAGTGTTACACTTTCTACCGCAAGGCCGAATTTTTCAGCTCCCGCTTTTTGATTGGATTTGGTGGTATTGAAGTTTTTTAACGAAACAGACTTCGTAAAGTCGCCTGTGGTGGTGAGATCTACAAAAAATTCGGTTTGCTTCAAGTCTTCAGACAAAAAGGCTAAAACCAAAAAGGCATCATTTGTTTTGCCGTTGAGGTTGAAGTCAATGGGTTCATTGGCGGGGCTCATGATATCTTCTTTGAGCAATGCAAGCCTAGCTTTAGAATTGGGATCCAAAAGTCGAGCTTTGAGCTCAGCGGGTACCTTTAGTTTTTGCCAATCAAGGGGGAGTTTTTGGTCGGCAAGGGGACGCACCAATTGACCTGGAGGAGACACTAATACATCGCCTTTTACCAAGACAAAATCTTTAGATGTTTCACCCGTTTTAAGATCGGAATTTTGTGGTTCTTTTACTTCTAGGGTAGAGTTAGGGTCCACGTAAATGCGAGATTCTTCTGTGAAGTCTTTCAAGTAAGAAATGCGAGTGGTGCCATCGGAATGATTAAAAGCAGGGTGGTTTAACGTGATGCCTGTATCGGCCACGCCCACGGTGACCAAACTGCCATCGACTTTTTGATTCAGCTCTTTTCCTACGATTTGAGCAAATTCAGGAACACCCATGCGTTCTAAGCCGCTGTAGTGGGCTTTGTCAATTAAGCCGGGTTGGGAAAGGATGTCTTTAGTGGTGTCCTGAATTCGGGCGAGCTCTAGGGAGTCCACCACCACAGGCGCCATAATCACGTTACCCGGGAGATTTTTAAGCGAAGCAAGAGTTGGATATTGATCCATGGCCACAAAACCGGTGACGTAGCCCACTTCAGGGTAGGACACCTGATTTACAATGGGAGTCACCTCTCGAATGGATTTAAGTAACAAAGAAGTGGCATTAGCGATGAAGGCATCTGACGTGCCTCCAGAACTTTGGGAAGAACGTAACATGTCTTTAAATGAGGCAGTCTCATAAGTGGCATGAATTTGCACATAAGATTTGCCATTGAATTGAAGAGAGGGAATCAGCAGGCCGTTGCCCAAATCGATGCCGGCAGCCGTCGGTTGACCCGAAGGAATCCCGCGGTGAATCACCACTCCATTATTTGCAGGATCCTGTTTTCCTTGGGAGATTACGTCAGGTGGGTTGTTTTTAGAGGAAGAACCCTTCGAACAAGCAGACACAATTCCAAATGCGGAACCTAATATTAATGATGCTCCAACGGTTTTTGCAAAAAGTCCAATATGGGTGCCTTTCATGGGTCTCTCTCCTACGTTATTGTCTGGTTAGCCAAACGGCTGGATAGTGACAAAAAGGGGAGCCTTTGTCAATTTTTTATATTCATTGATAAGTTCGATTAGCGGCTTTTTGGCTTGGAAATACGGTGTCAATGTGAAGTATAATGATTTTGAACTGGAATAAAGTACCTGATTTAACCAACTTTCCCCTAAGGAGTACGATTTAATGGACCTTCCACAAAAAAAGTATCGGAGAAGGTACCCCAATAGCCTACTCAGCACTTTGCTTTTTCTCTGGGGTTTCTGGGCTTTAAGTGAGAATTTGGTGGGGTGTGTGAGTCGTTCCCCAAACCAAGCCGAGAGTGATTTGGAGGACCCTGATGCTCTCCTCAACTTTCGACCTGGTGCTACTCCCTCGGAAGATGCCCGCTCTGCAAAAAGCCTATTTAAAGAGAATGGTAAAGAAACCGTGGATTCGCTTCTCCAAACCTCCCTACAGGAAGTGGACCTAAGCCATCAAAGCTTTTTTAGATGGTTACCCGCAAAAGTTCAGATGGAAGATCTTCAGAAGTATCTTGAAAAAAGCTCATCGACTTCACTCAATCGGGAATGGGAGGACTCCGACAACCCCTTCGGAAAAGGGCTCATGATGACAAATGACCCCCGTCAAGCCCCCGGACAAGGTCCGAAACTTTTGGTGGTGAAGTTAAATCCGTTACCTAAGACCTGGGTGTATCTGCCCAATTCTCCATTTGGTCAAGAAACTTCCGCATTGGCTTTACAAAACCAAGAGTATTACATCCACCTCCAGAAGTTGAAGTTTCATCAGCCCGACTCCCTAGTTTTTTCTTCCCTTTCTGAAGACTCCTCTCCCCAATCTTTGCAAGTGGTGTCGTTTACCGGCAAAGATATTAATTGGAATGAATCACATTTGTTTGACATTCGAGAATCTAAAAACATGAGTGTTGCCTCTTTACAGGCAAACTCCCCAAATGGAAACCTCCCCAGGTCCGTATTGGGGATAGGCATTCATTTTCCCCTTCTTCAGGATTATTTTGAGGATCCTCAAGCGTTTTGGGACATTAAATCCCAGCCCTCTGATTTCGCCATCTTGGCGGCCATGCACTCAGAAATCCTTTTTCAGAAAAAACAAGTGGAAGAGATTTGGAAACCTTTAGCTAAGCAAATTGATGGTGAGAAAGAGCATTTTTGTGCTAGCGCCATGGAAGCGGCTCATCATCTTAGCCTCGATGGCGGCAACCTGTATTATTTGCCCTGCAAACTCCAATTGCGAAGATGGCTCGAAAACGCGTTAGACAATGAACTTATGGAGTCGCCTAGATATCCATCGGATCCAGAAGTTTTGTCTCAGATTAGTGAGCTTTTGGTGAGGTTAAAATATCTTCCTGAAAACCATAAGTCCCAATCGCTTACTGAATTATCTAGATTTCTAATTCAGGAATGGAGATCCAAATCTGGAAACGTAGAAAATCTTACTGGAGCTTTAAATTTTTATAAGGAGTTGAAAATGAATTTGGACTCGGACCAAGACATCAAAAAACTTCGTTTTTAAAATTCCCTGTTCCTTTAAAGGTAAAGGATTAAAATCTTTTTATTTTGTTTTGAGGCCTTCCGCCAAATCCCCTCGGTGGTTTTGAGCATGGCTCCGTATGCGTTCTGCTGTTTCTTCATCGGGTGCTCCACTGGCCAAAGCCTGTTCTGCTTGCTCTGCCAGTTGTTTTGCTTCCAAGCCCAAACGTTCTCCCTGCTCTTGAACTAGAGATCGGATTTGGTTTACCTCCCTGGGATTTAAGGTAGGAGGAGGATCCACTTCTAAAAGTTTTTGGGCGGTTACCTCTGCCACTTTGGAGGCTTCAAAGTAACCTACGGAACACCAATCTAGCCCCGCAATCTCACAGGGTGCTAGGAGATTTGCTTTGATAATATCATACCTGGCGATGAGTTTTTTGGTGCCTTCGAGTAGATTTTTTTCTCGGATGGGCGCAAATTCGCCAATCTCAGATTGATCCAGTTTTCCTAAGATATGCCTGGCTTTCAAGATTTCTTTTTGGCTGTTTTCATCCTTAGGCTTTTTAGACACGAGCTCACCAATGGCGGCGCGCAATTTTGGGATCTGGCTCGTGCGGGAATAGATTCCCACTAATTTCCCTAACGCCCAAATCTGTTCCTCTTCGCTTGGTTTGATAGCAATTAATCGATGCAGAACACTTGTGGCATCGGTGGGTTTCCCATATTTGTCTTGCAGTTCCGCAATCTCCTTTAAATAAAGGGCTTGCTGGCTTTTATCAGAGGTGGACTTAATGAAACTCTCTAAATCTACCACGGCATTGGCATATCTTCCAAGACCCTTATGCATTAAAGATGCCTGAACCAACGCTTTTTTGCCCACCGCGTCTTTAGGGTAAAGAGTGGCATAGGCTTCAAAGTGACCCGCCGCTCGTAGGAGCTGCCCAATGGTTTTGGCTTGCTCCGCCGCACGCCACCTTAGCTCCTGAGAGACGGCATCTTTAGGATAAAGTTTTAAAAATAATTCTTTGGCACCCAAGCTTAACTCACCTTTGTTTGCTTTTTGATAGTTGGCAGAGGCATTCAAAACCGCCTGTGGAGCTTTTTTGCTGCTAGGAAACTCCCTTTGAAACGCTAAAAATTTGTCACCGGAAGGCACCAGCTGTCCTTGGTCTCCTAGTTGATCGGCATGACTAAACATGTTGGTTTCCACCACCACCACCAAAGGAGGGATTTGTTTTCCAGCGGGTGTTACTTTACTTCGAATCAGCAGTCGAGCGAAGCGTTCGGTGTATTCGTAGTTTTTTTGGGCTAAGGAGGCGTTCAAAACATATTCAGCCGCTGCTTTTGAATAGGAATGGGCGGGATATGCTGCGATCACCATTTCGAAACGCTTGCGTCCCTCAGCCAAATCCCGGGATTGATGTTCCACATAAGCCGCTTGAAATTGTGTTTCTTGTCGTTCACTTAAAGCAACCAGCTGGCCCAGACGGTCTAGATTGGAAACGTACTCCTGGGCCAAAGCCTGCTTTTGCGCCAAATTACGTTTGGGATCAAAGTCGACTTTAGGTTTAAGTCCCAGAAGCAATTCTCTACCTCGGGCTGCAAATCGAAGGGCGGAGGCTTGCGCTTGCTTGTTTTTAGATCGACTCGCTAGGGCTTCCGAGCGATTGATGGCATCGGAATAACTTTGAATGAAAAAGAGCGATTCAATCACCTTTAAATTCATGGAATCGCTGGATCCATAGCTTGGGCTTAACTTGGAAAAAAAGTCATGCAGCCGAACGAATCGACCCACATGTTCCTGATTTTTAGCAGAAAAGGCCGTTGCAACGGTGATGGCCTGGGTTTTGGAAATCTTTGCATTGAGGGTGCTGGACTGGCCTGCTCCCTCCAACTTTGCAAACTTATCCCACTGGCTTTCAAAGTAACTGACATCTTTTCGGTCAAGGTAAATATCCAAAATACGAGATTCCACGGCAAATACTTCAGAAGAACTGGGTTCACCCACTTTTAAAATATCTTCGTATAACCCAATGGCAAGTTTGTAGTTCCGAAGTAAGGTTCTTAGAGCCACGGATTCTATGTAGGACTTTGTGGCGTTGAGAAACTGCAGTTCGTTGAGAGACTGGATCAAACCCGGATTGATTTTTTCTTCTTGTTGCGTGAGTTGTGTGGCAAGAAGCGCATTAAGTAATACAAATGAATTACCGTTTTCAACGGAACCCAGCTCAGGTTTAAATTTTTTAGCGGAACTCAAAAAGTGTTCTTTTGCTTTATTTTTTTGGTTTTTTCGCTTCTCGATCTGACCAAGGTAGTGTTCTAAAATGGCGGAGGAGGTTTCGTCGAGTTCACTTAAGAATCGAGCATCAGCTGTTTTTCCAAAGGCATTAGATTCCTGTCCTTTTGATAGTCCCATGGCCAAGCCAATGAGTTTAAGTCGCTGAAAATAATCGGGCTTACTCTTTATCAAGGAAAGGGATTCACCCACTGCGGAAGGATCTTCAATCTTTAGACGCGCGCTCAGAGCAGCCAGTTTCCATGCCGGTGAAAACTCCGACTGTCCAAAACCCGCTAGGAGAACATTGACATGCTTTATGAGTTCCTGCCTCATTTCCCATAACTTTGTTTTTTGGATGGCGCTATCGGTGCTTGGGTAGTTACCTATGGCCCGAAACCGTTCCTGATACATCACCTGTTCTTCGATGACCTTAAGAAGCTTCACGCCAAGCTGCATTTGCTGGGGGCTTTTTGGTTTTTGTAACCTAAAATCAACACGTAATTGTTTGAGCTGAGCCTCCCTGGAAACGGCGGACTCTGGAGACCATTGCATGCCTGTAGCCAGTTCTTTGTTTTGCCCTACGAGGTCAATCATCGATCTCAATTCTGGTGCGTTGGGCATGGCAAATAGGGCTCGATAGCTAGAGTTAACCTGAGTCTCTTTGATTTCAGAAGGGGCTGAAGTGGCAGATTTGGCTGATTTAAGGATACCTTTTTTTTGGGCCAAGGCGGATTCGCTTAAATAGGGATTGGGAAACAGAGACAAATAAACAATGGTGAGAAACAGTTTTTTAAGTCTTGTAAGTCGCATGGGCATTTCCCCTTGAGCATCCTGGTGGAGCGGATTCCGTTTTCTACCGTGGGGTTCATCGGCAATTGCGGTAGGGGGTTTAAGTCAGTCCTCTGACGAATTCAAGGACTGGATGAGATTTTCAAAATCGTGGGGTAGGGGTGCCAAAAAGCGAACGGGTTCTTGTGTTCTTGGGTGATGAAATTCTAAAACATGGGCGTGCAACATTTGACGCAAAGGCGGATTGGGTATTTTTTTCCATCTGAGAGAAAAGATTTTTGGTAGGGGGCTAAGGTAGGTTTTATCTCCCACCAGGCCCCAGTTTCGTGCGTGAAACTGCACTCGAATTTGATGAGTTCGCCCTGTAAAAAGGTTACACTCAACTAAGTTACACCCAAACTTAGGAAATCTTTGGATTACATTATAGCTCAGTTTGCACCATTTTCCTAAGTTAGGATCGTTGCTTACCTTGAATCGAGTGCGGTGTTTTGGGTCTCTATGAATGAAATCTTCCATTTGGTCATTTTCAATTGTAGGACCATTGTAACACAAAGCTAAATATTGCCGTTTGTGCTTGTGGCGCGCAAAGTCCTGCGAAAGTTTGGTAAGTGCCAGTTGGGACTTGGCAATCACCATCACTCCCGATGTGTCTTTATCTAGTCTGTGTACAATTCCGGCCCTTTCGGGGCCTCCTAGTGTGGGAAGACTTGTCTTACAATAGTTTAACAAGTGTTCTACCAAGGTGGGTTCCGTGGTGCCAGATCCAGGATGCACCACTAGTCCAACGGGTTTAATGATCACTAATAAGTCTTCATCTTCATGTAAGATTTCCAGGGGAAATGGATGATTTGGATCCAGCCCAGCGTCACCTGCTTGAGGTTGTAAAAAAGCAGATAGTGCAACTTCAATGATGTCTCCCGTGGCTACTTTATAGGAGGATCTGGCCTGCTTTTGATTGCAAAACACGAGATGGTTTTCTATCCATTTTTGGGCCAATGCCCGGCTCACCACATTAGGGAAATGCTCGTGAAGGTATTTGTCCAGTCTTATGCCAGACTGGGGTTCTTCCACCGTTTGAGAGGCAAATGAGACGGGATCAGACTTTTCGTCCTGAGGATTTGGACGATTGTACGTATTGGATGTATTTTTCTGCAAATTGTGTACCTTCTACGCCAAAAAATCTTAAGTAGGCGGCGGCGAATCCTCTCAGATAGACGGTGGCGGGGAGTCTGTCAAATCGATCGGTTTCCAAAGACTCCAGATTGAGTTCCGAAATCTTGAGTACCCGACTGAGTTCGGCTCTTTCGATGCCTGCCAGGTTTCGAAGTTCTAAAAACATGGTTCCAGTGGGCACAGGGTATTTGTGGATGATCTCCCACACGCGGGCCAGCGTGAACTCGTCAAATGTAATGCTGGCGCGAGTGGGTGCCAGTTCCTTTTTTTGGCCGAACACCCGTTGAGAGGATTCCAGTCGCGGTGGTTTCTGTGGAATGGCTCGAATGGGCGAGGAGGGTGCTCGGGATACTGGAGGAGCAACCATGGACCTGGAACCCATGGCTGAAAAGGGAATGTTTCCGGGTGCCGAAGTGGATTCTTTTTTGTCATCCATATTTTGGGCCTCTTGCCAGGGCGATCCGATGAGCAGATCGGGAAGCCCCTCCTTCAGGGGATCGTGAAGTGGGCTCTGACCCTTATTATTGCCCTCCAAAAATTTAAGGAGCTTTTGGTAGGCCCATTCCAGATCGGCATAAATTTCTGTTATTAAAGCCTGATTTTTAGCGATTTCCGAATTTTTCAGTTTGGACAGTTCCAAAAACAAGGCATGCTCTAACTTGGGAGAGGTCAAGCCATTGAGTTCCAACCCAAGAATCTGGGCGGCTTCTTGGTCGGAGGGGTCAGGCCAAAGGGAGGGCATGGCTTTCATGGGGCGGCCCTATGTCGAATCTCGCTGCTGTCTATGGACTGGGGTAAAAACTCGTTTGCAATGTGTTTACTGAGTTCTGTGAGACCTAATGCAACCGGTGAGTTTTGAAATTCATGGTGCAGAGGTTTGCGGTTACGCACGGACTTCCAGGCGGCGTCATCGTAGGGTGTGGAACCCAGGAAGGATGCGTTAAAACCAAAGTACTTTTGGCTAATTTGGGCTATACTAGAACCAATATCGGCATCCGTTTTGGTTCGAACTTGATTCATCACCACTCCTAGCTGGCTCACATGTACTATCTCCAAAATTTTGGAACCAAGCTCCGGATTTTTTGCAGCAAATTCCTTAATTAAGGCAATGGGAGGTTGAGTGATTTTAGGATCACCTAAATTGGCCACCAGCTGTTCTGTGGCATCATCTTGATTAAGCGCTTTTACGATAGATTGGATTCTTCTAAATAAAACGCTCTTTAAAAACACGTATACATTTTCAATGCTCGTGGGCTCGGGGACCACCACCACAATTCCCGCATGGGAATAAATGAAAAAATCTAAAGTATTTACATGGGTACCGGCTCCGAGGTCCAAAATCACGTAGTGGGCATTCAACTTTTGAAGTCGAGTGATGAGTCTAATTTTTTGAATGCTTTGTGGCCTTACTTGCTGCCAGAATTCTTGCCCACCGCCAAAAAGGGTGAGGTTTGGCACTCCTGTAGCCACTCCAACCTCTTCTAGACCTTCCACATTGCTGGAAACAAAATCAAAGAGAGATACCTTGGGGCAGGGAATCCCCAAGCAGGTGTGCAAATTGGCGGCTCCAAAATCCAGGTCTACCAGAGCCACGCTGTAGCCCATTTTTGCCAAGGATACTGCGAGATTCGCTGAGATAAAGCTTTTTCCAATCCCGCCTTTGCCGCCGCCAATTGCTAATAATTTAGGTGTCATATTTTGATTTCCTGATCCCAGTAGGTTCAATTTCAGGTGTTTGTCTTCTGTTTCTGATGATTGTGGGTGAGAGAAACTGGAAAGTTTAGGCCATCCCGTGGAGGAGCTTGCCGATCGAGAGGTGGGCAACGTTGAACGGGACGAAGTGATTTGAGGAGATGGATTAGCGCTCTGGGAATCGGAGTGTGTCCCACTGCCTGCGGGAAAGACCGAAGGCACTTGGGTGGGTTTTTTTAGAATTCCTCTGGGAGGTGTTGAAAACATGTGTTCCTCGAATTGGCCTTTATGCAAAATGACTCATTCTTGGGATTATCGCAAAGGAAAAATCCCAGCTCAAGGAAAACTTTACCTCATTCTCAGGGAAATCTCAGTTTTTTCCACACTATAGGCAAAATTGACGCTTGGCGTGATTTCTGCTAAAGTGGCTGTAACTATTTTTCCATTTTATTTTTTATTGCTTGTTTTTTCAATTTCTAAAATGATTTTTTTAGCAAGGTTTTTTTCAGGAGTTTTTTCTGACTGATTTTTGGAAAGCAGTAAAAACCGTTTGAGCAAAAGTGCCGCTCGGCTTGGCTCCGTTTTTTCATAGAGACGACCCAATAAATAATGGGCGTCCGGATGCTCTGGGTCGGTTTTGGTGGCTCTGTCTAACTTAACGATGGCCTTTGAAAAATTCTTTTTTGCAATGTCACATCGAGCTGAGCCGGTAAGGGCATCCGCCAAAAAGGGTCTGGTTCGAAGCACTTCCAAAAACAACGGACCAGCCTGGTCGCAGTCATTTTTTCCCAGATAATTTTGGGCCAACACGGTTAATATGAGTGCTCTTTCCGAACTAGTGGAGGGTGATTCCGCAGCGTTGGATTTTAGGCTTTGGAACATTCGCAGCGAATCGGCACCTTCCTGGTACCTTTTCAATTTCAAAAAGGCGCTCGCTAAGATGAGGCGCAACTGGGAATCGGTGGGATATTCTTTCAACCAGGTTTGAGTCATATCGATGCTTTTTTGATGTTGACCTAGTTTATGATAGGTCCAGGCCAATGCTTTAACCATCCGGAGATCTCTAGGTTGTACTTCCAAACCCTGGTTAAAAATGCGCACGGCACCGGTGAGATCTGAACTCCCGCGGGTGGCTTCACCCCAAAAGTAAAGAAACTCTGTATCACGAGTGTAGGACTCTTTGACGCTTTCCAGATGGTCCTTTGCGGCTTTGTAATTGCCCACTTTGACCAACACGATTCCCAGATTGCGCTTGGCTGGAATCGACTGGGGATTTAACTCAAGGGCTTTTTCGTAACTAGCGATGGCGATAGAGTAATCACCGCGCAAAGCATTCTCATTGCCATCCAAGATGTGTTTGGTGGACTCATGTCCCTGAGAAGCACACTGCAGAGCTAGCCCGCTAAAGAGTAAAATCCAAAGTTTTTTTGAAAGACCGGTCATGAAGCCTCCACTAAGGCAATCAGAAAGTGTGTTTCTTTATCGCTTTCTAACAAATGTGAATTTGGTGATCCCATAAATTCTCTCCCCCGTTAATTCCCAAGCAGGATGAGAGCAATCCCATTGGCGATTTTTATTCATTTCTAAAATCAATACTCCTCCTGGTTTCATTAAGTTTGAACCATGGAGCTGGTCTAGACTTGTATCATACCATTCACTTTCATAAGGTGGATCGGCAAAAACCAGGTCTATTGACGCTGCAAGTTTTTCAAATGCCTGGGAACGGGTGCTGAGATAGTGTTCCGTGCTTTGTATACATAATTGATATTTTAAATGGGGCACTTGGAGTGTGTTTAAATTATCTAGGATGACTTGTGCGGCGGCCTTGGATTGCTCCACAAAAGTAACGTGTTTTGCCCCTCGGCTCAGAGCTTCAATGCCTAAGGCTCCACTTCCCGCAAAAAGATCTAAACAGACACAATCTGCGATTTCCTGACTAATCATGTTAAACAAGCCGATTTTGGCTCTATCCCCCGTGGGTCTGGTGATGTTTTGTCCGGGAAGGGTTTTTAGGATTCTTCTTTTATACAACCCTGTTATGACTCTCATGGAAATTCCTTTTGGTTTTGTAACGTAATTGCATTCCATACGTTTCGAACCCTTTCCGAAACGGTTTTGTCAAAACGAAGAGAGTATCTTCCCACCTGCCTCACGGGAACGGGTCCTGATAGACACGATATGGTAAATCCACACATGGATTGGAGTTTTGGATTGTATTCCAGTTTGGTGTGGATGGTGCCTCCTCCCAAGCTTTGTAAGGCTTCCAAAAGTCTTCTCTGACTAATGCCTTCAAAGCAGGATTCTGATTGATAAATGGTTTTTAGGTCAGGAGAGACGAGGAAAAAATTGGAGGTGGTGGTTTCAGTGATTTTTTTGCTTTCGTCAAAAAAAAGCACCTCGTGACTACCCGCTTTTCGGTTTTGCCATTTTAAGTAAACATCCAAATAAAAAGGAAGTTTGAGCTGTTTTCGCAAGCTATCTCTGGGTTCTGGTTTCATTTCCAGAATCAATCCTGAATCATTAAAGACTTCATCATATCTTTGGCACAAAAGGATGGTGAGTAACCCGCTTCCATGAGACTTTAGGGACTGAGCTCCCTGAATCGTTTGGTAAATCTTCAAATTTTTGGAGGATAAAGGTTCCCTTTCGGCGCAGTGCAGAAGGAGCTGTTGCGTCCATTCCTCCACAAAGTTAGGGAATTCGGGGTCCCAATTTAGCCTTCGCCGGGAGTGCTCCAATCGATTGAGGTGATCTTGCCAGAAAACGGGTTTTGCACCTCTCACTAAAAGGGTTGTGAAAACCGCCTCTCCAAAAAGAGTTCCACGGTTATTGAGGGGAATCAAGGCTTCTTCAAAAGGCGAAATGGTTCCATTAACACTCGCCCAGCATGGTGGCTTTGATTCCAATGATCTCTCCCTTGATTCCACTAACCCAACCCAAACTACTTAGCGTCTCGTGGGTGGAAGGTCAATTTTTTGATGGCTTTATGACTCCGAAGTGATGTGTTATCTTTGGTGAGAAACTTCACAAAAATACATGCACCCATGTGATGCGGGAAAAAAATATGGAAAAAAAACGACTTCTGGTTGTGGAAGACGAAATCGATCTTTTAGAGCTCCTTTCTAAAAGACTTGTAAAGGCTGGGTTTGACGTCACCCCTGCGCAAAATGGGGTCATTGCGGTGGAATTTATCAAAAGACAGACCTATGATGCCATCGTGTGCGATATTAATATGCCCGGTGGGGTAAGTGGATTTGATGTGTTTGAGTTTTTGAGATCTCAAACCACCTCCAGACCTCCTTTTGTGTTTGTGACCGGTCATGGGGAAGGCACCCCTGAAATGGACCGAGCCCTCAATCTGGGAGTGGATGGGGTATTTTCCAAACCGGTGAGTTCTAAGGTTTTGATCGATCACATCACTAAGCTTTGTGAGAACGCCCATTCAAAAAAAGCAAGTGCCTGAGCTAACTTCCTAAATCTTGAAACGTGGCCATGTGCCTGAGGAGCTGACATCCTTGCTGGAGTAAGCTCAAGGCCATCAGCGCACCAGAAGCCTCACCCAAACGCAATCCCAGATTGAGAAGCGGGTGAAGGCCCCACCTCTCCAAGAGCAAACGATGCCCCGGCTCAGGACTAAGATGACCCGCTATCAACCACTGGGAGCTTTCTGGAAAAGACTCGCATAGGGCAGCCGCCACGCTGCTCACGATAAAGCCGTCCAGCAAGATGGGAATCCCAAAATGGCAAGCCCCATGCATGGCACCCGCCATGGTGACCATCTCGGCCCCACCCACACACCTCAGGTATTCTAGAGGTTTAGGCACTCCCTTAAGTTGAGCCTGGAGATGTAGGTTAACCCCCTTTTGAACCGCCTCGATTTTAGGACCTAGCTGGGTGAGCCCCGTGCCTGGACCCGTGACCTGCCTTGGCTCACACTTTAAAATCAAACTGGCCAGTGCGGCGGCGGATGTGGAGTTTCCGATCCCCATCTCGCCAAATATCAAAAGATGGGGCCTTTCCTTCTGATGCAGCTCAGACACAAGTTGAAAGCCATTGTCAAAGGCCTGGTCAAATTGTGAGTCCGATAGGGCGGGTTCTTTTAGGAAACTTTTGGTTCCTTCGCCGTGGGTTACGTCCTGTTGGAGATAATTGATTCCTGTTTTTTCGACGAGTTTTTTAAGCAGAGATTCTGGAGGCAAGTGATTTTTAAGTACCCCGCAATTGACCACGGTGAGGGGAACAGCCTGGTTTTTGCACAGTACGCTGAGAGCCGCTCCGCCCCCCACCAAGTTTTGGACCATGGCCCCGGTGATGGCTTGGGGGTAGGCGCTTACGGCAGCATCCCCTGCGATTCCGTGGTCCCCAGCAAACAAAACCGCCTGTGTTTTCAGCTGGATGAAGTTTCGATTCAAAGGTTCGCTTTTTTGCATTTGAAGAGCGAATTGGGGTGGCTCCAAGTCCTCACTTTGGCTCAAAATCTCTGCTAGAGGCTTCAATAGGCCATCCAAGGCAGACTTGGGCATGGTTAGGGACTCAAGTAAGGTCAGAATCTCCCCGTGGATGGGTTTTTTGGGCTTTACTTTATAAAATTTCATATCGGTTTAGGCATAGATCGGAGATTGAGATTTAGTTCTTCAGGAACTGGTTTCCTTTCCAGGCAAATTTCTAAAACCTCTTCCGGCGGGAGTGAGTCCCATTTGGTCAAAAACTGACCATCTGGGTAGCAAGCCAAAACGGGACCATGGTCACATTGGCCTAAACACCCAGAACTGCTCACTCTTACGACCCCTTTAAGACCCTGAGAATTCACGAGTTCCTTTAAAGATTTCGTCATTTGGCTGGTGTTAAATCTACCACATCCTGTTACTTTACCGTCTTTTTCTTTTTTGTTTTCACATAAAAATATGTGTTTTTTGAAGATCATTTTGAGTTCTTTCTTGGCATCAATCTTGCAACTTGGTTTTTAAGAAATCGTCTCGGGATCCTGGGTAGGAGAGCACAAACCAATGAAAACTGCAACCATTTCAGTCTGGATTCTACCTAAGTTTCTAAAAAGAAAACAAGTTCTGTTCTGCACCGTGGGAACCTGTTTCATCCGTCTAATTGCCCAAGCCCAAGACAGGGATGACCAAAACTTAGATAGTGACCACAACTTGATTGAAATCGACCCCTTACGGCTTCCCCATCGTACCACCCCACTTCAAAAACCCGTGGATGCTCCCGGAACCTTTGGTCAACTGAGCTCTAAACACCTTATTCAACAAGCCTATCGACAACAGGAACAAGAGTTTCTTCTCCAACAGGCCGGAGGAGGTTTCTGTGGGCAGGTGATGCAGCTTCAACCCACTTGGAAACTAGGAAGTCAGAATAGCCTGGAAGCCTGCCTTAAAAAATGGAATCAAACGGATTCCATGAGGTTTACTTACCGTAAGGACACAGGCACTCACTCCACCCAGACCTCCTCTCGATTTAACAATCCCTTGACCTTTAAAAGTCTGGTGAGTGGGGGAACGCAACGCATGGTCAATCGCTCTGTGATTGATTCCTTTCAAAATCGCAAAACGCTTCAAAATCTTTTGGAAGGCCGTGTGGAACAAGATTTTAATCTAATCCCAAAGTCCAAATGGGAGCCCTCCGCTCCTAGTTACTATGTTAAAACAATTGTTTATAACGAAAAAAGCCTTTCCAAAAAATCAATGGTGGCCTCCGCGGATGATAACTCTTTTATGGACTCCGCCCATCTAAGAGACATCGGTACCCCTCGCCCCAAAACCAAAAAGATATTAGTGGAGTCCTCTGTGCCAGCGGGACTCGATGATTCTCCCCGTCAACCCCCGCCTGACTCCCTTTCCAGAAGTTATTGGACTCGTCAATTTGGGATGAAGGAAACTCCGTTTTCCAAAGGTTCCGTGCTCATCACTCGGCAGCCTACCTTAAATGGTCTATTACTGAACGCACAGCTCATGGAGTCCAATGGGATTTTTTCGGTTTTGCTTTCAGATGCCCATAAGCCGGATTCTAAAAATTTAAAATTTAAAGCCATGATGCCTTATTTTCATCATGCTCTATCTTATGAATTCAAGTTAGACAACACCGATCCCATCTATCGGTATGATTTTAACAACCACTCCACTCGAATCTATGGATTGAGCTTTGAGCCCACCCATCAAAGAATCGCCCTGAACAGCACCATGCGGTTTTAGGGGGATCTTGGGTCTAAGATTTAATCGCATCGGAATCTAGGACTGGATTCCTGCCGTGGGTCCCATGGCTCCAGAACGGCGCCGAGTTTCGATGATTTCTAATTTTTTTTGGACGGCTTTTTGCAGCGGGATATTTTTGGAGTTGCAGTAATTAATGAGGCTAATAAAAACATCCGCGGCTTCCTGCTCAAACTGATGGTAATCAGGACGAGCCTCCGGATTTCGCCATTCTTTTTTCTCTAAATTGGCCAATTCTCCGGCCTCACCACAGAGTTCTAAGGCAAAAAAGGCAGAGGTGCGGGATGGAAAGGCTTTCTTTTGATAGCCACTAAAACTGTGCTGAATGTGCTCTAAATCTCCCAACACGTCAGGGGGCACCAACGCTCCCAAGGGATCAACTGAATCCTGAGACATTTATGGAACCCCCCCATCACCTGATTAAAACAATTGTTTTACATTTGTTAGGCTTTTAAAATGCCTTTGGCAATATCCATTAGCTCGCGGTTGGCTTGAACGGACGCACTAAATGCATCCTTTTCAGCGGCGTTTAAAGGCACTTCATAAATCCGCTCAGCGCCTTTCGAAGTGAGCTTCACAGGAACTCCCACGAAGCAACCCGTGACTCCAAATTCTCCATTGAGCTCAACAGAGCAAGGAAGCACGCGCGCTTGGTTTTTAACAATGGACTCCACCATCAAAGCCGTTCCCGAGCCAGGTGCTAGCCAAGCTGATGTGCCAATCAGACCTGTGAGTTCGGCTCCGCCTTTTTTGGTTTTCTCCACCACTTCTTGAATCTGTTGGGAACTTAAAAATTGGGACAGAGGCACTCCCCCTACGGCCGCGTTGCTGGTTAGAGGAACCATGTCTTTATCGGTGTGGGCGCCCAACACCATGGCTTGAACATCTTCCACAGAACTGCCAGTGGCCAAAGCGATGTTGGTGCGGAATCGAGCAGAATCTAAAATTCCGGCAGACCCAATGACTCGCTCCCTAGGGAATTCCGTGATTTGTTTTGCCACATAAACCATGGCATCCAAGGGGTTGCTCACCACAATTAAAATGGCATTAGGAGCAAATTTTTTAACATTTAGGCAGATTTCTTTAACAATGCCTGTGTTCACCTGAATGAGTTCTTCACGGGATTGACCGGGCTTGCGAGGCACTCCAGCGGTCATGACCACCACATCGGCGCCTGTGAGCAGGGAAGGATCCTCGCCTGCCGTAAAAGAGGTGTTGTTGAAACCTTCAAAAGGTCCACATTGCGTCAGATCCAGCCCTCGGCCTTTGGCTACGTTGCCTTTCAGATCGATGAGCACCAAATCGCCCAATTCTTTGATGGCAGCCCACTGCGCCACCGCTGCACCCACGTTTCCTCCGGCTCCCACAATCGCGATTTTAGGTCTTTGAATCATTTTTGCACCCTTTCTCCATTAACGAGTTTGCGTTTGGTCTATTGAAAGACATCAGGACGTGCCAACATAGACTAAAATCTGAAATTTGGGTAGCAGGGGTAGCTCTTTTCAGGGCGGGCAAGTCAAAACGGCAACCGGCAGTTGTGTTCTAGTTCAGGGTATTGAACAAAATACACCCGCTGAGGCGGAAGAAGCTGTTTTATTTAAGGATTTCTTTTAGTATTTCTAAGGAGAAACCCTTTGTAAAAATGAGCCTAAGGACTAGTACTACGAGCAACCAATCTAAAATCCATTTAGGATTTTTTATCACAAAACTCGAACATTTCCAGGTCCACGATTTAACTTGCCACCACCAACTTACGGTAACGTCTAAAATCGCAGACTTACCAGAATCAAAATCTTCTTTTAAATCATCGGGGATTTCAATTCTTGAAAATTCATCTCTCATCTTTTAGGCCTATTTTTGCAGTTCAGACACAGGTAAAATTAACTGTTCATCGTCTTTAAAACCCTTCGCTTTTTTTAAAATCACTTGAGTATCCTTGTCAACGTAGCGATTCATTAAAGTTCCTACCTTTAATAAATCATTGATTGCCTCTGACACACTGATATTTCTTTTGTTTGAATAATCTTCCAATTCTTTTTTAAAGGAATCGCTCACTCTTACGGTAAAGGCGTTATTTTTCATCATTCCCTCCTAAATTAGATGCTTTTTAGAAGCTATTATGCATCTTAATTGCATCGCTGTCAATACACTCATCGGTTAAACCTGGATTTTTTTAAAATCGCATGCGGACGACAGTAAAGTCCTTTTTTATTGAGAACTTTGGGTTGTATAGTTCAATCGTGGCCACCTTTCTCTGGCTTTTTTCTAAACGAATTTTCTGGTTAGGCGAATGGATTTAAGCTCTGCCTTTACTTTTCCGATAAAAGGAGGTCCTCGTTTCATGTGTAAATAATAAGGAACGCTTCAAGCTATAAAGGGATGTTTTTGAAGAATTTTCGATTGTTTATCAGAACGTTTTGGATTGGCCTACTGTGGGTCCTGGGGACCTGCAGCCCTAAAAATTCTGGGTCGGGAAGTCTTCCCAAACCCTCTCCTGGGAAACCAACCAGCCCCGCGCCCCAGGGAACTCCTATGGTGGTGGGTTCCCCCATCCCCAACCAAACCTTGCCTCCCCTCTTTCAGTCCAACCAAAAGGACCCCGTTTTTAAAGGGGAGCTTTCCGAGCTCCAAGGGCAATGCCCCAATACCCCTAAATTAGCTCTGGAAGTCTTTGAAACGCCCAACACGCAGCCTGGTTCCTGGGGAGCCTTAGCCGCATGGCTATCTTGGATCGTGTATCGAAGCACCTTTGATGAAACCCTTGCCTCGCTCAAACGTTTTGATTTTGAAGATGTGGTTTTGTTGGATTTTGCCCAGGATGGGCTTTATGGTTTTGTGGCTAGGGGAAAAAAAGCCAATGTGATCAGTTTCCGAGGCAGCACCACCACTTTGGATTGGGTAAATAATTTCAATTTTACCACTGCACCTGCAGATAAAATTGGGTTAAATGGTTGGATGCACTCTGGCTTTGGAAGGATTCTCAGCTCAAACTTTACTAAAGTAACAGATGCTATGCAGAAACTTCAGCTGGACCCCGCTAAGCCACTGATGGTGACAGGACATAGTTTAGGAGGAGCCATTGCCACCTTAGTGGCCTCCAAACTCAAAAGAGAAGGCCGTTGGAACCCTTTTTTGATGACCTTTGGCCAGCCCAGAGTGGGAGACCATTCTTTAACTCCCCAAATTTCGGAGTTACTCAATTCAGGGTATTATCGATTTTTTAGGTCAGATGACCCGGTTTCTAGAGTGCCCCCTCCTCCCGACGCCGCCTCGGCTTTTGAAGGACAGCTTTTCCTCACCCCCTTTTTAATTCGAGCAATGCATTACGCCCATGCCGGAATTCCAATGGAAATTAAACCCACCGGCGAGGTGGCGAGGGTGGAACCCTGGCAAGAAAGCCTTGACCAGGCATTTTGGAGCAAAGTCCAGCCTTCGGATCTGCGCCAGCTAGGTCAATTTTTGAATGCCAGCAACTTTGCCGGTCATAATATATTGAACTATGTTTGTGGTTTATTGAGTTTAGCCTCGAAATGAGGGTGAGCAATCGCGAACCCAGTTATGACCGATTGGATACCAACGCCACCACCTAATTTGATCTAAACGCCCCCAGGTGTTTTGGGCTTAACGCCACCACTTTGCTTGCCATCGGGAATCAAAAATGAGAGACCTAAAAAAGAGATTAAAAACCTCCCGCAGCTCGCCATTCTGGTGGTGGCGTAGGCACGGAAATGATTTAAGTGACATCCCATTTTGGTGAGGGTAAGGAAGAAGCTTCCTTTTTTTTAGACGGGGACTGGATTTCGGATTCCTGAAATTTGGATTTGAACAGGTTATAGTTGAGGCTTAGTTCCCTTGCTATCACGCCAAGAGGATAGAGCGGGACCAGCTGCCCTGCGGCTTTCCAGAGAAAATCAGGTATGGGCTGCCTGCGGGATTTACGTTCTTTTCTCCATTTCACAAAGAATGGGTTTACCTCTTCCAGTCCCGCGGACGGGCTCGATTCTTGGCCAAGGATACCAACGTGACCAAAACGTACCTAGTGGATGGGAAAGTTTGACGGGCTGGGGTGAATACGCACGTCGGGCAAGCGCCAACACCTTTCGCGAAACTTTTACTGTGAAGGTCAAGAAAAGGAGATCTGTATAACGGAAACAGACAAGGCCATAAAAGCGATTCCCGCTGTCCCACAAAAATTTCTTGAGGTGAATTAGGCCTAAACATGCCCATTTAAAAGCTCAGTCCGGGCAAAGGCACGAAAGCCGTGGACATGGGAACTCACCGTACTAGACGGAATCTTAAGTTCAGAGGCGATTTCGCGAGTGGTGCACCCTCTGATGTACCAGAGAAACTTGGTGTTACTTTTACTCGGAGAAATGAGAACCATTTAAAGAGAGTGTGAGCTACCGGCAGCTTTTAGGAAGACGGAAGGCCCAAGCACCAGAAGCAACCCAGTCAAAAGTAGTTCAGCTAGACCACACAACTGCAAGAATCAATCAATGGCAATCTAAGTCTAATTGGGTTCGCGGTAGTTCACAACTTGCGCAAGAAATTACATCACAAGATCTGAGATTGAAAATTTCCATTTTCTATAAAAACTAATATTTTTAGTTGGTTAAGATAACATCTCTCGACAAAGTGAAGATGCTGCCATGGAGTCTGTACGATTCGGGCGACACCTGATCTTCACGAACCGGAAGAGATCCTTTAGTGATGTTTCCACGAGGCAGCGTATCACGCTGTGCGTATTTACAACAATAAGACCCAAGGAGTTTCCACATGCAAAAATTTTTACTGGTCTGCGTGGCAGGGCTTTTAACAGCCTGCGGTGCGGAAGGTGAGCCTGACTCAAGGGCCTCCGAAACACCGAAGCCTAGCCCAACTCCCGTGGCCACAACCGCCCCCAGCCTTGACGATAGGGTGTACTTTCCAAGAATTCAACTTTCAACAAAAAAGTTTCTGACAACGCCACGAGGATTGCAGGTGAGAGTCAACCTCAGCACCATACAAACTGAAGCTCAGATTCCACACTACGATGAGCAAAAGCAGGAAGGACTTCTGGGGTTCAATCTCCACTTTGACTATCCCAAAGATGGTGTTGAGCGTGAACCTTTTGGTGGATTGAAACTCTTTAATTGTGAGCGAGAGTCTTACCTGTTCACCAAGGCGGATCAGCGACGGATTGGAGTCTCCTATGACAATGGAGGAACCAAGATCTTTCTGAAGCATGCGGGAAAGGAATACGAAATTGGCGCTTACCAAGAAGCCGAATTCAACGAAGACTCACAGGAACAACTTGAACGATTCACTCACCCGATTCTTTGTGAGGGGCCTTATGCCTCATTGTGTCGAGTAGAGATGGTGACTCAAGATCTTCAAGGAAAAGAAGCGAATTGGCCTTATTTTAAACCAGAGGTCCACTTGAATCTCCTTCTGAGCGGAGGGGTGAAAGTTCAGGCTATCACAGCAAAACCTGTTTTTGGCTATCGTGCGCCCGACGCGGTGGGTTGCGAATAAAGGCGCATTAACTCGAGTTCGTTTTTAACAATTTATTATCCGAGGATACTATGAAAAACAATGTTTTTTCAAAGGTCGCATTGCTTTGCCTTGTGTCGACTTCTTCCCTTCAAGCCTACGCCGTGACCGTACGTTATCATAACTGCAGGAGACACCCAGCATTCATGGTGCCAAAGGAGAACTTTGGTTCTTTTTTCAGCTCAGAGTGTTAGGGTCTGATTTTCGAGCTGGCTGGATTTTGCGGGTGGCGGGCTTTTTGCGATAAACCCATTTTCCTCTGAGTCTTTTGGGTGTTCCTTTTTCTTGTGTTTCTTTGGACACATCCTATAAA
>JBIIVH010000125.1:0-2959 GCA_044339525.1 Silvanigrellaceae bacterium
TAGTGACCTCGATGGACATCCAATAGTAGGATGGTCTCTAAGTTTTTTTTCTCTACAAGGGAGAGGGTGGAAAGGTGGGGATGGGTCAGATGATTCGACAGCGTTTTTAAGGATTGTTGTTTGTTTGATTGAATTTGTTGTTCCAAAGTCGCAAATAGAGTCTCAAAAAAAATCTCGCTCTCTTCCCAAGAGTTTAAGGCGGGGCCTGAACCTTGCGGGGAGAGATTTTTTGATTTTCTACGCTTTAAAAAATTCATCAAATCCATAATCTGTCCTACTTTTCCCAAAACTGTCTGTGATAGACTTATGCGGCGTGAAAAGTGATCTGGGAACCTCCGCAAAAATCACATTACACGACACGCTATTTCCGATTAATTCATATAAAACCGTTTCATGGTAGTAAACTTTCCTTTGATTAAAGGTTTTTTTGGCCAAAATCCAAAAATCTTCATCAAGAAGCCGGTCAAAAGAGGTAACCTCCCCTGATTCTGGGGTATGATCTGACTCAAACCTTTTTTTGTTCCGTTGGAGTTCGAAAAACACCAACACGGGATTGAAATGGGTGCATTTTCCTTCTTTTCCAAAGAAACGGTTTAGGTCTGCCTCTGAGGCATGGGGCATCTCTAAACAGACTTTAATGGAATCCTCAGGGGAGGAGCCTGCAAAAACGGGTCCCCCTCCCACATCTCCAGGTTCCCGGCGAACCACTCCTAAGACGCTGATCGGGCGGTCTAAAAAGCACAAAATGGTGTGCCAATTCACAGCTCGATTTTTGACCTTCCAGAAAAACAGTGCCGATAAACTATTCCACACCATCTGAGCTGAGATTTGAGGATGTTCTAACGAAACGGAGGAGAGTTTGGAATAAAAACCCTGATTGATGTAATCGGGAAGGAGCCGGATCAAACTTTTGAGGGATTCCAGCAAAATGCCATCTTCGATAAAGTCCTGTTCATTCATGGTATCGATGTGTTCTTTGATGCCATGTCTAATGTATTCTAAGGCGTCTCTTAGGCAACGAAACAGGTCACTCAATTGATGAATGCTATTTTTGACATCGGCACTGCTTCCAATCACATTATCAATGTTACGGATGTGGATGGCTTCAGCCTGGGGGTGGCTTTTAGCGATGGTGCCAAAAAGACGAAGCAATTCTCCATGACCTGCACTCACAACGGAGTACTCCCCTTGTTCCGTTTTTAAGGGTTCACCGTTTTGTTCAAAACGAATGGTGCACATGCCGCTGTGTTGTTCCAGCACATTCCAGCCACCATGGGAGGGAGAGGAATTTAACCAATTGGGCGCAAAAGGAGTGCCATCCAAAAGGTAAAAATTTTGAACTTTGGTTTGAATTTCTCTCTTTTTCAGCTCGATGATATCTTTAAAATGTGAGCTTTGACCTCTTGGCACCACCAGAAAATTAGATAAAGTGGGTAGAGTTTGGATCTGTTCAAAGATTTTCAGGTCAAAAAAAGTGTCGTTTTCGGAAGTGGTTTCTACCAAGGCTTTGGGTTTGGATTGATACAAATCCAAATACGCTTTCGCCAAACACAAGGCAAAAACACTATCAATCACGGCGGAGGATAGACCGATTTGCTTGAGGTGAGACCGGATCTCTAAGCTCCAAGTAGGGCTAGATTTTGAAGTCTTAAGGGGCTTCGGGTAAAGGGCGGCAGAGCAGTAATCAAATCTCATTTGCACGGTGCTGGGACGAGGCAAAAGATCCCAATGTGGGCCTGATGAAGGCTGGGGGAGATCAGAGTGTGTTTCAGGTAAGGAAACTAATTTTTCTAAAAAAGAACCCAGCCGATCTTCAAATTGAAGTAAAACACTTTCTGGAATCTTTTGAGGGATTTGCTTTAATTGAAGATGTAAGGCATTTAAAAATCCGTTTGGGTCCCAGCGTCCAAAATGGATTTCCATGAGCGACAAATTGAGAGGAAGAGGATTTTTTACCGCTAATCGATTGAGAATTTCTTGCTTTTGGTGGGAACTTAACCTTGTGCAGTCTCCAGACAGAAAACCAGGGTACCAATGGAGCCCTAAATTCTGCACTTTAGGCGACACCTCCTCTATCCAAGTTCCTAATTTTTCAAGGTACCGAGAGCCCGCTCCGGCGGCGGGAAAAAATCCCACCAAATGATTTTTAGACCAAAAAAGTAGGTTTTGTTTTTGGATGTTTTTTTGGGTCTGACTTTTGCCATCGTAAAGAAACAGCTCTTGTCTTTCCAGGGAAATGACGCCGGAATTATTTGAGGTACAAGCTTCTTGGATAGTGAAATTTTGAGTGGCTCGATTTTGGATCAGGTCTAGGATCCTGGATTGGTGTTTTTGGACCATGGTAAAGTCTAAGCCCTCTTTTTCCAGGAGCGCCTTTTCGATTTTGGGTGGGGGATGTGATGACATGGGTGGCCCTTATGGTTTTCGAGGTCTCAAAAATGTTCCTTGATACATTAACAGTTCTCGATTAGATGTAAATTGTGTGCGGGATGGGTTTAGGTTAAATTAGGTCACTAAATGGAAGTATCAGAAAAAATTAATTTATTTGGATTGACCCGTGGGCAATTGACTGGCTTTTTGAGGCGAGATCCCAGCGAATCTGTGGCTCTTTTAGACAAACGGGCCGCATCGTTTGGCTCCTGGATGTATGCAGATAAAAAAATTTCCGATAAAACCCAAGGGATATCCGAATCTTATGTGGTAAAATTGGCAGAGACTTTCGACTGTCAGAATACCGTTAAAATCAACTCCGCTAGAGTTTCCAAACTGGATGGAAGTGTCAAATTTTTGGTCCAATTTAAGGATGGGTTATTGGCAGAGACTGTCCTGCTCTTAGAACGAGATAGGCTCACCCTTTGCGTGTCTAGCCAGGTGGGCTGTGGGCAAGGGTGCCGATTTTGCCAAACGGGAACCATGGGGCTCAAACGAAATTTATCAGCAGGAGAGATATTAGGGCAAT
>JBIIVH010000126.1:0-2941 GCA_044339525.1 Silvanigrellaceae bacterium
GAGCAACCCCAGAGGTAAAGCAAAGACCACATCCAAGCGTAATGATGCAATTGACTCATGGAATAATCTTCCTTTTTTATTTAATATCAAGAGTAGACAATGTATCGGAGATTATTTTATAAAAGTTAAGA
The DNA here is from genome assembly GCA_044339525.1 of Silvanigrellaceae bacterium. Lineage (GTDB taxonomy): Bacteria > Bdellovibrionota_B > Oligoflexia > Silvanigrellales > Silvanigrellaceae > JBIIVH01. The sequence continues at coordinate 132 of JBIIVH010000126.1, forward strand.
AGAAATTTAAGGCGTGTAAGCGCAATGGGTTAAAAAACTCTTGACTTGAACTCCCATACCCCTTATTACAGTTTTATTCTCCGCAATAAGCAGGGAATCAATGAAATTTTAAATGGATGGGAGGGTATTTGGATGTCATCTTTGCTTAACTTCTCTGGGCTCAAAACAGCACTGGCCGCCTTGGCCATGGGAGCCATACTCAATTCTTGCGGATCGAAGGGTGCAAATAACCCCGAAGCAGAGGTTTCCCAAGTGGCGGCTCCCAGAGTCCCCCAACACAAATGACACTTTTTGGGTTCCATGGGTACGATGTGTTTGATTTTGATTTTTTCGGAAATGGTGTCGACTTGTACTTCCTCCACAAGTAAACGTACCACTTTTTTTCGATCCTCCAAAGAACACGTGTCAAGGTTCTTTTTTAGGCTTTCAGAGAAGCCACTCAGGTCTTGAATTAAGCTAAGCATCTTTTTTTGCTCATGTTTTTCCCTTTCTAAGTAGTCCAATTCCCCTGCCAATTGCTCCAGTTGGGTGGCCGCGGATTTGAGTCTGACCTCAATTTCCGATTTTTCCACAAATCCACTCTGAAACAAATCAATCAGCCTGGATCTTTCGTTTGAAAAACGTTTGATCTCAGTCTGCTTCTGCTCTATGAGGGCATCTATCCCATCTTTTTCTGGGTGAGATCTTCTTTCAAATTCTGCAATCATGGCTTCTGGATTCATAAGTAAACACCTAACTGATTCCCACACAAGATCATCTATCACTTCCGTCCTGACAGGGTGACCATTGCAAATTCTTCCACTCTCCCAACGATTTGAATCTTGCCCTACACATCGATAGTATAATCTATTTTTCTTAACTTTGGAAGCGGGCTTGCCATAAATGGAATAACCACAGCTGGCGCACCTTAATAATCCAGTCAAAAGATAGTGGTTTTTGATGTTGTTGCGCGGTGAAAATTTTATATTATCAGTTAATCGTTTTTGGGCCAAAGAAAAAAGACGTTCCGAAATGATGGCAGGCACACTAATCGAAATCCAGTCTTCTTTAGGCCGATCTCGAGTGCTGCTGAGTTCTTGTGGGGAAGTTGCTTTTCGATCATGAGAGGCTTTTGTTTTCCTAAGTCTTCGAACTCTCTTTGTTTTTCTGAATCCAGCTTGACCCATGTAGGCTGGATTTCGGAGCATGCCCCAGATCACCGTTCGATCCCACGTTACTTTTCCAGTACGGGTCTGATATTGTTTCTTTGTAAATATTTTTGAAATTTCTCGAATGCTAAGACCCTTATTGCAAAAAAGATCATAAGCCTCTTTTACCACATCCGATTCATCCGGATGAATTAGATAAAAGGCATCTTTATTTTCCGAAGCCTTTTGGTAAAAATAACCATAAGGAGCTCCCCCTAAAGCATTTACTTTTCCTTTTTTGGCAGCAAAAAGTTTTCCTCTTCTAGATCGTTCTAATATTTTTTCACGTTCATATTCCGCAATGATGCCTTGCATTTGTAGCAACATTTGATCTTCTGGAGAATCTCCAATCTTGCGATTCACAAAGTTAAACTGAACTCCCAATCGTTTCATTTCTTCAATTAAGAGCATTTGGTGTGAACTTTTTCGAGACAAACGATCAGGACTCAAAATATATACCATACTTAATTCATGATTTAAAGCCTTGTCTCTCATTTTATCTAGACCAGGTCTTTCTAATCCTGTTCCGCTTACCCCATTGTCTATAAAATAAAGATTGGGATCAATATGCACATTTTCCGAAATAGCATGATCCAAAATCGCTGAAATTTGAGAATCAATGGTCTTCTCCTGAGCCTGCTTTTCGCTGGACACTCTTGCATACAATCCTATCTTTACCGCCTTCATTTTTTAGCTCCTTTTTGGTTCTGAATTGGGTGATGGGAAGGATGGTTTCGTAACAGACTTGAAGTCGTTCTTCTCTCCCATAGACATATGATTTTTCAAACTCCACTTTCCACTGTTTCTTTGTTGGTCGTTTGGACATAAACCTTCATCCGGTGGAGCAACGCCATCCGCCCCTTTTATGGGAAATTTAGCCATTTGCTTAAAATTGTTGTTTTCCTTGAATTTACCGAATGATAGGATACGGGAAAACGAAAAAGTGTCCATTGTGTTGGTGGACTCCAAAGGGAGCTTCTTGGAACTGTGCCGTCAGTCCACCGTTGGAGGAGTTGGTCCCAAAATTGCTTCCACCATTGGACGAATGCGTCAGGCTGCTGAATTGGATGGCAATGCTAAGTCGGCCCGCTGTGAAGACGTGGCCGAAGCCCTGTCCAAAATGACGGTTTTGAGTATTTCTAGTTCTGCCATCGAAGACGTGAGCCCCATTGCTCGGGTGAAGAATTTGGAAATCTTACTACTAGCTGAAAATAACATCCGGGATTTAAGCCCCCTTCTTTCCATGCCCAATTTGATTGATGTGAATGTGGATAGAAATCGATTTAAGCTCACATGCCCCTTCAGAGATAAATCCATTTGCACAGGGATTGATTAAGCTTCTAAAATCTTGGCCCTATTCGCCTGCACGCTTTGGACTAAGGTTGCACTTTGGTGTGTAAAAAGCCGTACAAAAATGGGTGGGCGTTAAGCATAATTCAAAAAAAAGACGAAAAAATCAAACACGAGTCTGCGGAATCCTCATTGCCCCGCCTACCGTGCTCATGGCCACAAAGCCCATGGTGTTGGGGGCCGTGCCCAAAATGGCTCCTGAATCTCCCAATTCATGGTCTAATATCTTTCCTTTTTGAGCCATGATCACCACAATATTCTTGGCTCTATCCA
>JBIIVH010000024.1:0-54153 GCA_044339525.1 Silvanigrellaceae bacterium
CCAAGAGAATCTCTTTTTTTTCGGACTTATATCTGGAAATCTCAGACTTCATTTTATCCATTTGGGATTCGAGTCCTTGAATTTTGGATTCTTCCACCACTCCTAAACCAATCATGGTTTTAATGAGGGAGCTTTGTCCTTCCAACACCGTTTCTTTAATGCCCTTGGATTGGTACCAGGCATATGCAGCGTTTTTTTCGTTGATAGAGGTGACCATCTCACTTTCGTAGTTTCCACTAATAAGATCTGTGATGGCAAGTACACAAGCCATAAAGGCAATGGTAACACCATAGAGAGCTTCAAAAAAATGAGATTTATTGGACATGGCTTCAGGATGGGGGGCGGTGGCATCCACGGAGTCATTAAAAAGAGTTTCCGCTTTAGAATTCATCTTTACCTCCTATACAAAATAAGATTCCCAAGATTTTACAAATCGATCCGCTAAAGATTTTGAACTGTTTTGATTTAAAAAAACCTCTTCTTCATTTGGAAAACCAGGAGCTAAATATTTGGCCTTAGAGGGATCAAAAGGACCTTCTTTAACCTCCAATAGAACCGAGTTTGGCTCCAGGCACACAAGGGTGTGCACACAGCCCGAAGGGATCTCAGCACCGCATTTGTTCCCACCCGCTCGAAGTTCCAAGGCTTCTGTAACTTTACCACTTTCATCAATTAAAAGTAAACCCACGGCGCCTTTTAGCACCACAAACAGCTCAAATGCGTCTTCTCCCATGTGTTTGTGGGGGGGGAAATAGGTGCCAGGTTGCATTACATTCAGAAAGCGTTGGACGGTGTCTTGATGTTTAGAAAAATTAAAATTTTTCCGAAGTCTTGGGGTTGCGAGGGATTCTTGAGCAACCCGGTTGAGTAAATTTTCATCGATCAGTTGAGGTTTACGCATTTATCCTCCCAAGAGAGAAGTACCGTTTCGAAGCACACTGTGGTACCATAAACGGCTAGACGGGTTCAAGCAAGTAGGCTTGATGAATCTTCTGATTTCTAAAATCCACGGGAATGGTTTTAGTGCTGATATTAGTGATTTTAAATAGATTTTCTAAATGTTTATCTAATTTAAAATTTCTCAGATTATTGGAAAAAAGAATGCGTCCTGTTGGGGCAAGCAAGGACTTGCATTGTTCCAATAAAGAAACATGGTCGGCTTGAACATCAAAGTGGGAAGTCATTTTTTTGGAATTGGAAAAAGAAGGCGGATCCACAAAAATAAAATCAAAATTTGCCTTTACAAGTTTAGCTTCTTCCAAGTATACTAATACATTTTCTCTTACTATGTGATGATTTCGAAGATTGAGTTGATTGAGTTCAAAATTCTCCCTGGACCACTCTGCATAGGTGTTGCTCATATCAACGCTTACGGTTTCAATAGCGCCCCCAAGGGCCGCTGCAACGGTGGCAGTTGATGTGTAGGAAAAAAGATTTAAAAATCTGTTTTTATTGGGCATTTCACGGATCAATTGGCGAGTCAGGCGATGGTCTAAAAAAAGTCCAGTGTCTAAATAGTCTGTTAAGTTTACATAAAAAGGGATGCCGTGTTCAAGAACTTTGATGGTGTGCTTTGACATGGAAATCTTTTCATACTGGTCCTTATGCCGGTCAATGATTTTTCTTTCTTTGATAAAGATTTTACCTTCTTGATATCCAGACGAATGAAGCCAAAGCAAAAGCTCTTTTTTCACGGATTCTAGAAAGTCCGTTTTGCTTTCGTCGGAAAATTTGGAGTTTTGGTAGAAATAGATCAAAAGATTTCCATCGTAAAAATCGGCCGTAATTGGAAAATTTGGAATATCTCTATCGTACACTCGAAAGGCGTTTGTTTGAGATTTTGAAAATTGTTTGTTTAGATGGCGAAACCTTTTTTGAACCCGCTGAATCAAATCTAAAGTCATATTAACCCTTAATAAGGCGCTTTATCACTCAAAGAATGAACCACAAAAAGTTCTTTTCCGCAAGTCATTTCTTAGGGGACTTTTTTGAGTCTCTAACTGGCCCTGGCCTGTTCTGGACAGGAATGAGTGGCATTGGCGCAAAGATAGAGGCAGAAGGGACCCCGTTTAAACCAAAGTCCCCCATTGGGAATTTGAGTATCTGTTAATAATTTAGAAGGAAATTGTGCGTTCAGGTTGAGTTGGGCAAGATGTTCTTTCACGCGGTCGGACCACCCTTTTCCACTGGAATGATCTTCTATCGAGTTGAGATAGATACATAAGTGCATTCCTTCGAGTTGGAATGGCTCCGTGACAAGGATACGGACCCAATCCTCGTTCATTCGGTTGGCGGCGTCATGGCTGACACATTCGAGTTCCACTGGCCCAAACCAATTTTGCAGGAGAAGTGGTTTCAATTCTTCCACCACTTTTTTGATCAGTTTGGATTCAGGAGACAGCTGTTTGGTTTCTTTTTCCTGCGTGAAAGAAATCGGCTTTCTAAATAAAATGTTTAGAGTAGCAGGTGGTATGGGTTTGGCTAGATGGATTTCAGGATAAAGACACTCGGTTAGGCTTTGGATTTGGCGATGGAGACAGCTGGAACTGATGGAAATTATGATGGGTTCGTTTTGATAGATAGAGGTGAACTCATTCACTAAATTGGTGATTTCATGGCTTGAGATACCATCAAAATCAAATAAGATTGTGTGGAAAAAGGCCACCGGAGTGTTTTGAAAATATCTGGTAAATCCAATCTTTGCTTCTAAAAAAACGGCATCTCGAATCGGCAAATTCGCTTTGTTTTCTTTAAAGGCGTGAACCATTTTAGAATCGTTTGTAACAACGACCAAATTATACATATCACCTACAATTTAAAAGTGGAGTACTCTTCAAAGAGAGACCAACATCGATTGTCTTTTGAGAAAAAAGCGAGCATTATCTTCTCCTTATTCCACACTTTGTAGATGGCACTGGAGTAGGTGTAGTACCTCAACCATAATCCGCCGTTTTTCCCGGTAACAAGCGAATCCGGAGTGGGCATGAAGTCGTCTATAAAGTAACATTCTGAAGGCTCCTGTCGTAAAAAGGGCAAAATGACGGGACTGCCAATATCTTTTCTTTGCTCAGGGATCCCAATGCAACTACAATGAACAAGGCACGCCAGGACGCTGGACTTCTTTATTTTATAGCTCGACTTTTGGTTTGTTTTCAATGTGACCCACCCCTTCTCCCTACGTTTCGGTTGGGCGTTGCTGAATTAAAGGGCAGGTTTAGCATCTGGCGCGCTGACTGTAAATTTTTGCCTGGAGGATCATGTGAAACGGGAGACGGCTGCGTTTGGGTTGTATCTTGTGATTTGTATTGGCTCAGCTTCAAGCTGTGTTACTCCTGTATCTGCGTTTAAACCCAGAACTGAAGAACAAGAGAGTAAGCTCAAGCTCATGTTACACAAAAAGACTCCCAGTACCTGCCAATACATTTCCGGTGGAGCCTTGGAACTAGCTGGATCTCTTAAAAAGCTCGATTTTTATGAAGATTCCGGAAAAAATTCATTGGTGTATGAAAGTGTGTTTAAGACAGGCGTTCGTTCGGTTTTTCAGCCGCTCAAGGAAAACTACAGTTCAGAAGGTGATGGATATTATCTGGGCCAGCCAGCCTTTTCCGACGTAAATGACTTTGTCTTGGCTCAGGATCAAAAGAATCAAGTTTGGACGTCTTATCGTTTTAGAACCCAGTCAAGTCAGCTTTACAGAGGGGTGGTGGAATACCTGGATCCAACTTCTATGGTGGGAAAATCTAAAAGTTTTGCCCTGCCGGTTCCGAAAAATCTTTCCATTCAGAAACTTTGGCTGTTGCCAGTTCCCAAAAAAGGTGGTTTGCAGGTATTGGCTCGGTCCAACAGCGCGGCGGAAAAGTATGGCGCCAGCGCTCTCACCACCTATCTGTTGTTTAGTTTGAATACCAACAATGGTTATTTTCGAAAGTTGTTTGAATCTAAGGCGTCCGTGGATACCACATTGAGCCACATGCATTTCTTTCAACTTTCTGATAATTTGGAGCCAGTTGCATTAGGTGTAAAAACCTACACTCCCGCTGATGGGGCTGAGTCAGAAAGAAACACAGCTTCAGAAGACAAAAAGTCACCCCCCAAGACCGTATCCGAAGTTGTTCTTAGGAGGGTTTTTGGTAAAAACACAGCTGATATACCTTTGATTTCAAGTTCCCATCTCATAGCACAATTTCAAGCCACCCACTATTCCTCCAAGCCTGGAGGAATCCTGATGTCTTGGACAAGCTATGACTCTGCCACGGGAAAAAATCACGCCCAACTTTACCGAGGCTTTCTGAATCTCACGGAAGAGGGAGTGGAGGCCATACGGGTGGGAGGCCCAAGCACGGTGCAGGAGCTTTCCAAAACGGCTGAATTTTACTCCATAGCTCTAGAAAGCGCACCGATTTTTTTTAAGGTGGGAGCTCAAAATGTGAACTCTCCTTTGGCTCAAGGAAAGGTAACAATGACCTGGACCTATACAAATGAATCTGATTTTGCTACTCACTACTCTAGCTTGAACTTTGGCAATCAGGGAGTTCAACAGGTGGGTAGTGGAGCGGTCATTGGGCCTGAGGCAGGCATGATTCCGTTGGCCATTGATTTTGGATTTCAGAAATCTAAGTGGGCTATCGCGCTTACGCCTGCAGACAGTGTGAAAAGGTTTCAAAAAACGAAATCTGATGTAGAAATGTGTGTGGTTCCAAATCCGCTAGGATGAAGAAAAGATGTTAAACCGGGCTTTGCAGTGGTTTGAAAATCAAAATCTAAAGCATCAATTAGGAGTGGTGGCCACTCATCGCCGCCACCTTAGTTGCCATTTTAATCCTTTAAACCCGCAAGATGTGCAACAAGTTTTGGAACATTTGCTTCAGACTCCTCCTCAGTGTCCCTCGTCTGCCCAAAAGTGGTTTGAACTGTACGGTGAATTCTCATGTGCTATGTCGGAGGCTTGGTCTATTTTGGAGCTCCTATGTCACTTGCACCCTCATCAAAGTGAGATCCTGACTTTGATTCGAGATTATGAGTTTCAAATTAGCCCTTTGGTGAATTCTCACAGAGATGCCTTAATGCGATGTTATCTAGACTCGCCTCTGAAGGTTTTTATGCACTCAGATGACCGTTCCCTTTTGGAACGTGATTTTCGATTTCGGTTGGCCAACAGCCAAACCAACCTCACTAAGCGGTTACAGGAAGAGTCCGAGCTGGTGAGAGAGTATAGAGGTTTTTTTTCCAATTCAAAATTATCATTTCTGGGGCGTGTGGTGAGCGCTGGAGTGGTGGTGGGCAAGTTGCAGGATTCTTCGGAAGAAATCAGAAAACGAGCCTATTTTACCTATTGGGAATTTGTGGGTAAAAACCAAAAATTTTTGCAGCAAAATTTCAGTCAATTGCTGGAAGTACGCCGGGATTTAGCGAGGGTTTCTGGCAGAGCTGACTATGTGCAGTATGCTTTCACCGACTTGGGTAGAATGGATTACTCCCCTGATCAGTGCCAGGAGTTTAGGAATTCCATTTTAGAGTGTGTTGTGCCTTTGGTAACAGTGCTTCATCAAAAAATGGAGAGCTCCAATCCATTTAAACCTTGGAATGCCAATCACTGGCCACATTTGATCCCGCCTCTAAAGCAAGACGTCTGTGATACACATGGATTTATAAAAAAAGTGGAGATGTTATGTCTTCAGCTTGGGACTACTTTTCACGCATCCTTTAAGGAGCTGGTAAACATGGGGGGATTGGATATTGTGCCAAGATCCACAAAATCTCCAGGTGCTTTTTGTGTCTCTCTGCATGAAAGTAGAATTCCCTTTGTATTTGGAAATTTTTCTCCTAGCTTTAAAGAATTGATGGTCATTCTCCATGAAATTGGCCATTCCATGCATGTTTTTTTTAGTCGAAATGTTTCAAACGTATTCTTAAGGCAGCCGGGACTTGATTTTTGTGAGGTGGCCGGGATAGGTTTTGAACTACTGAGTGGGCTCTATTTTGATCTTTTTTTAGACTCTAAGGATGTAAAAACAGCTAAGAGTTTTCAGCTTCACCATATACTCTCTTTCTGGCCATTTATGGCTATGATTGATGGTTTTCAACACCATGTTTACTCGTCTGAATCCTCTGGGGATACTCAAAGAAATGAAATCTGGAAGTCCCTTTCGAGGCAATATAGACCCTACATAGACTGGTCTGACGCTCCGGAATTTGAAGAATTGGGATGGTTTTCTCGGCATCATGTTTTTACTAATCCATTCTACTACTTTGAGTATGGTGTGGCGCAATTAGGTGCCGTTCAGCTTTGGCTCCAATCGACCCAAAATCCACAAGAAGCCATTCGAAATTATTCAAATGGATTGGCTTTGGGGGCTCAAAGAAGTCTTCCAGAACTGTTTGCCAGTATGAAAACACATCTTCGGTTTGATAGTTCCTTTTTAAGGGGGTTAATTGGTGAGATCGCTTTGCATCTAGAGGTTTAATACATCTTATTTAAGAGGCTTCCATATGATAAATACGGAGACAAATGAGTCAAAGTCACCTCGGTCCAGCTCCAAGGCATTGGAAACGCGGGATAGCTCGGGCATGTTGCTCCTTAGGTTCCAGAATGATCTAAAAAAGACAGGTAAGAGTGCCCATACGGTAGCGGCGTATCGGAAAGATGTGCAGTTTTTCTTGGAGTTTTGTAAAATTAACAACATTAAAATCGGGGAATTTTCGGCTGATTTTCCTGAGCACTGGAAGTCTTTTTTGAGCGAAAAGGGGCGCGTTTCTCAGTCTGGAATCAGACGGTCTTTGATGAGCATTCGTACCTTTACTCGCTTTTTAATTTCCACAAAACAGATCACCCATTCGGGGATTTTAGAGATCAAGAGTCCCAAACAACCCTCTCACGATCTCCTGATTCTTCCTGCTAAAAAAATCAAGTTACTCTTAAAAACTCTAAAAAATCAGAGTAAAACGGGGGATTCTAAGGCTATTCGGGATTATACCATCGTTTTGTTGCTGTGTCAGTATGGGTTGAAAGTGACAGAATTGTGTGATCTGGTATGGGGAGATTTACTTCCTGTTTTTTCCCATCCTCAGTATGTGTTGAGAGTCAAAGGAGAAAAGGAAAGGTTACTTTATACCGATGCTTCCACATTCCATGCTTTGGAGCTGCTCAAGGCCGCTCGCATCTCCCTGGGACTTTCCACGCAGGCAGAAGACTCCCTATGGTTTGGCTTTCAAAGCCAAGCCCGTTTCATTCAACCTGTTCCCTTAAAGCGCCACAGTGTCAAATTTATTCTCTATGAATTGACACATACCATTTTAGGATTTCCCTACAATGCCGAGTCTATGAGGAACTCTTGTATACGAAACTGGCTTGAGAGCGGTATGAGCAAGGAGAAAACCGCCCAGCTAGCAGGGTTAAATACAGTTTTCTCGCTGGATCGCTTCTCTTTAAAGGGACGTAAGGTGCGAAAACCTAAGAGACAGATGAAAGGTTAGGGTTAAGAAAAGATGGGTGCTGATCAAAAATCGGTATCAGAAGCCAACACCATAGGGGAATATTTTATATTGGATCTTGTGGGTTCTGGTGGCTTGGGTCAGGTATACAAAGCTAAACATAGACGCACAAAAGAAATTGTAGCCCTGAAACGTCTACACGACCAATATCAAACCAATAAAAAGCTGTTGGGCCTTTTTCATAAAGAAATTATGATACATTCCCAAGTCTCTCATCCCAATTGCGTGCGATTTGTGGAAGCCTGTCTCACTCCTCCTGATGCGCATATCGTAACAAGCTTTGTAGATGGCTATAACTGCCACTCTTTAATTCGTGACCATGCTCCCCTTCCCCCTTTGGTGGCTTGTTGCATTATGATTGACTTTTTACAAGGACTGGAGCATCTTCATTGCCTTGATATTGTTCATACGGATATTACTCCAGCAAATCTTATGATCGAAAAATCGGGGAGAGTGATGCTGGCGGACTTTGGGCTTTCAAGTCATCATGAAATTGAAAATTATGAAGGAATTATGGTGGGTACTCCCGGGTACCAAGCTCCCGAGCGGCTCCAGAATGCGCCCATTACCACAGCGATTGATATCTATGGAGCGGGAATTGTTTTGTACGAACTCCTTAGGGGTGAGAGATTGTTTCCTAATCCGGCTATCAAAGAGACTCTTCCTAGAATGCAGAAGATTAAGGTGGATTGGGTTCAAACAGGAAATCGAGAAGTGGATAAATTGCTAAAATCTTGTATTGCTGGCAGTTTGGCTTTTCAACCCGGGAAAAGATTTGAAACTCCAAAACATTTTATGTTTGCTATTTATCAGATCTTAAAGTTGTTTCAAATTCGCTTTACCCGGCGGGCTATTTTACAGTGGATGGTGGAGAAAAAATTGACCCATCATGCACCTCCCTCCCAGCTTCAAAGAATTCACATTTAATCCCTTTTTACCAATCAAGGTAATTTAAAAATAGGGATTGATTTCAACTTATCTAAGACACAAAAAACGTAACTAGACTCACATTATCTTCACCTCCGGCCTCCAATGCCAATCCACATAAGCTTAGTGTGAGTTTGTGTGGAGTCTTTTTATCGGCCTGAGAACATAGAGATTCCATCCATTTACCTTGAACTTTTCCGTATAACCCATCGGAGGCTATCATGAAAATGTCATTAGGTTGGGTTTTAAGTTTTGTGACATTTCCAAGGGAATTGATGGCATTTTGACCTAAAGACTGTGTCAGGGCATGGGCCATGGGAGATCTTCGGGCCTCCGAGGGACTAATTCCCGCTAAAAGTTGGTCGTTGTACAGGGTGTGATCAAAGGTGAGTTGATACAAAAAAGGGTCTCGATATAAAAAGGCCCTGCTGTCGCCTATATGACAAACATACATGTCCGTTTCGAGCTTTAACAAAAGGGCTAAGGTGGTGCCCAGATCCACCGCCTGGGAATTGACACTGGCAATTTCTCTCAGGTGCTCGGAAGAAAGTCTAACCCCTTCCTGGATGCATTCAAACACGGCCGCTTGATCTTGTCGCAGAAGGCCAGGAAGATTTTCATCTAAATAGGAAGCCATATACCCAATGGCGCTGTGACTGGCCAGACTTCCCGCCATGTGACCCCCCATGCCATCACAGAGTAAGGCGTATCGGTGCAGGGGATCACAGTAGATTGCATCTTCATTACGCAGTCTTCTTAAGCCAATGTGGGACACACCAAAAATAACATCAGGGGAGCGCTTAGCCACGGTTGTGTTCCTAAGTTGGAGGATTGTAAATCAGGCCTTGGAATGATAACACTGAGATTCTAACTTGTGAATTGGGAGTATTTTTGTGAGCTTAGATCTTTTTAGCAAACCCTACGAACCAGGTCAAATTGAAACCCTTAGGCGGGAAAAGTGGGAAACTGACAAAGTATTTAAAAGCCAGCCCAATTCCGCTAAAAAACCATACACCATCGTGATGCCACCGCCCAATGTAACCGGCGATTTAACCATGGGGCACGTGATAAATAATACCTTGCAGGATATTTTGATTCGCTGGAATCGAGGAATGGGCAAAGAAGCCTGTTGGATTCCAGGCACGGACCATGCCAGTATTGCCACCGAAGCAAAAGTAACAAAGCTTTTGCAGGAAAAGGGAATTCAAAAGAGAACACTTAAAAGAGAAGAGTTTTTAGAGCATGCCTGGGAGTGGAAAAATACATATGGCAACCGAATTGTACAGGTGCTCAAAAAATTGGGGATCTCTTGCGATTGGGATCGCGAAGTGTTCACCATGGATAAATCTTACTCCGATGCCGTGATCAAGGCTATTGTAAAGCTCTATAAAGATGGACTTATCTATAGAGGAACTCGATTGGTCAATTGGTGTCCCGTGAGTCAAAGCGTGATCTCCGATGAGGAAGTGATTCCTGAAGAACGAAGTGGCAATCTTTGGCACATACGTTACCTGATAGAAGATTCCTCAGACTATTTGGTGGTGGCCACCACACGCCCGGAAACGCTTTTTGGTGATTTGGCGGTGGCAGTGCACCCCAATGATGAGCGCTACAAAAAGTACATTGGAAAAAATGTCATCTTGCCTACGGTAGGAAAAAAGATTCCGATCATTGCCGATTCCTACGTAGAGCAGGAGTTTGGAACCGGTGTGGTGAAAATCACCCCGGCCCATGATAAAAACGACTACGAAGTGGGAAAACGCCACCAGCTGGGTCTTTTAAATGTGATGAATCCCGATGCCACGTTGAATGCCAATGTTCCCTCTGAATTTGTGGGACTAGATCGGTTTGATGCCAGAAAAAAACTTGTTAAACAATTGCAAGACATTGGCCAAATGGAGAAAATTGAACCCTATAAAGTTACTTTAGGAATTTCCGAGCGTGGAGCTGTGCCCATTGAGTATTATTTGAGTGAGCAATGGTATATCAAAATGGATGGATTAGCCAAGCTCGCTTTGGAAGACACGCAAAATCAAAAGCTCACCTTATTTCCAAAACACTATGAAAAGACCTGGGACCATTGGTTAAACCACATTCAAGACTGGTGTATTTCTAGACAGCTGTGGTGGGGTCATCAAATGCCCATGTACACTTGTCAGAGCTGCAAGCACGTGATGTGCGAGGTTTCTGCTCCCACCCAATGTGAGCAGTGCGGAAACACCCACCTGGTTCAAGACCCCGATTGCCTCGATACTTGGGCCAGCTCGTGGCTTTGGCCCTTTGGTGTGCATCAATGGGCCAATCCCAGTGAGCAGAATAAAAAAGATTTAGAGTACTATTATCCAACAGATATCATAGTTACCGGCCCTGATATTATCTTTTTCTGGATCGCTCGAATGGTGATGGCTGGAAAGTATTTTACAAATCAGTCACCTTTTTCTACGGTGTACTTCACTCCTCTTATCCGTGACTCCCAGGGTCGCAAAATGAGCAAGAGCTTGGGAAATTCTCCAAATGTTTTTGAACTAATGGATAAATATGGAACTGACGCCCTTCGATTTGCCGTGGTGAATCAAATTGTTCCGGGCCAAGATGTTTTCTGGTCTGATTCTTCCTGCGACATGGGAAAAAACTTTTCCAACAAACTCTGGAACGTCACTCGTTACTTTTTGATGGCGGCCCATAAATTAGAAATAGACGTCTCTTCGTTGGATCTTTGCAGGGATTTTGACGCTTTTAATCCGGAAAAATTTCAAAAAAATTATGAATTTTTCAAGCAGAAGCACGAAACGGTTTTCCAAAACAAATCAGTGTCACAGCTTGTAACTTGGATCATGGCCGAGTTTTTTGAAACGGTTGGCGTGAGTCATCGATCCATTCATTCCATGCAATTTTCTAACTATACTTTTGCCCTCTATGAGTTTAGTTGGTTTGTGTTTTGCGATTGGTTTGTGGAGCTCACTAAACCCTTACTAGCCGAAGATCAAGATCGTAAAACGGCCAGATCTATCTTGGATGTCTCTTTGTTTATTTTGAATGGCCTCTTGAAGCTAGCCCATCCCATTATGCCGTTTATTACGGAGGAGATTTCCAATCTGGTGTGGAAGCAAAAAGACGAGCTATACTTGGGTGAATTTGCCCTTCCTCAGCCTAATTCTGCAATGGAAAACAATACCGTAACGGCTGCCATGAGAAATGTTCAAAGTGTGGTAAATGCACTGCGTACCATTCGAGGACAATACAAGCTGCACCCAGGCAAAGTGCTCGATGTTTTTGTGGAAACGGAAAGACCAGGATTACTTTTATTTAAGTCCCAGATGGAGTTTTTGGCTAAGGCCAATATTGTGTTTGGGTCCCCGGGAGCTGAGTTGGTGGCGGTGGGTCTAGCCGATGGCGAACCCGTTTATGTGAACATCGAAGGAGTGGTAGAGCCAAAAGAAGAGTCGGACCGTCTTCGGAAAAAACTTGAAAAAGTGGCTCAGACCCTTCAGGGGATTGAAAAGAAACTACAAAATCAGGACTTCGTAAAAGGAGCCCCGCCAAACATCATTCAAGGGGCACGGAAGCAGCAAAGTGACCTAGAATTGGAAAGGCAAATCTTAGAGAAGTCTCTGGCACGGTTGCCTTAATTCAGGAGAATGTTTGGGGCTGATGTTCATGGACATTGGTACCTGAGAGTAACAATGGGAGCATGAGTTTGAGTAAGATAGAAAACATTGAAAAACTGGCTTGGCTAGACATGGAAATGACGGGATTAAATCCACTTACGGATTCGATTCTAGAAATAGCCCTTGTGATCACCAATACAGAACTAAAGGTATTAGATTTGCTTCATATTGATGTTCAAACGGATTCCCAAGTGCTAAAGGGTATGGATGAATGGTGCACCAAAACCCATTCGGAAAGTGGTTTGATGGAAAGATGTTTGGCTTCTCAGACATCCATTAAAATGGCTGATGAGGCATGCGGATCTTTGTTGAGAACCCATTTTCCGGAAAAGCGGGCTATTTTGGCAGGAAACTCCATTCATCAAGATCGTAAATTTGTGGATATTCATATGCCACTGCTTGAAAGACAATTGCATTACAGAATGCTGGATGTATCCACATTTAAAGTAACTTTTCAGATGCTTAGAAACACCCAGTACCACAAAAAAGACAAACACTCCGCTTTAGAAGATATTTTTGAGTCCATAGAAGAGTACTCTTATTATCTCAAAGAGTGCCATTTGATGCCTCCTGGGGCGGCCCACTCTAATGTGGGGGATTCAAAGTGAACTTTGAGCTGTATTTGAATTCTTTTTTGGAAGCCGCCGAACCAGAAAAGTCAGTGATGGAAAATACGAAGAAGTATCTTTCCTATGCCCTAAAAACCAAAAAGATTGAAGAAATGACATCTGCGCTTCCTTTGGCCAGGAGCCTGGATTTGAGTGCGGATCCACTGGGAAAGAAGTCTCCAGGCCTTCATCTGGGATTTTTACGGTATTGCCCTAATTTGAGTGCTTTAAACCTATCCGGACAGCCTTTATTGGGTTGTGAATCCCTTACACAGATGTCTCTCAAATCTCTTGTGGTGCAGAATGCACAGGCTCCATTGAGTGATGTTAAACCCCTGCTGAACACTCTTAAAGAACTTGTATGGGAAGGTTGTGCTTTGAGTGAATCGGACAGGGCGCTATTAGGAGAGTTGTCGTTGGAAAAGTTGACACTAAAAAAGTGTGAACTCCGAAATCTAGATTTTTTAAAACACCTGGAAACTCTTGTTTACTTAGACGCTTCTCAAAACCACCTCACTCGGTTTCCTCCCACTCACCAGGGTTGGCAAATGCAGAAGCTGATCCTAGATCAAAACATGATTAGTGAAATTGACTTTTGTAAGAACCTAAAACAACTCCTCCTTTTGAAGTGCTGTGACAATGGAATTTTGAGTTTAGAGCCAGTTGTTTATTTATCAACACTTGAGGAAATTGATTTTAGAAAAAATCGGGTTCGAGATCTTAGGGGGGTCAAAAACTTAAGATTGTTACGTTGTGGACTCAGCGGCAATCCCATACATGAAGAAGATATTGATGCCTTTAAAAGAAGTGTTGTGATTTACTGACCAATTTTTGACAGAGCATCCATAGGAGTGCTAAGGTCGGTAAATTTTGATCCGAAGTTGGATTTGGATGCCGTTGTGCGCCGACCCTGGAAGGAAAGAGAATCTATGTCTCCCGATAATTTGGCGTTAAAAACCAGTCATTTAGAGAACTCCGACGATGCCTATCTGCTGGAACAGTTTGAGCATCATCGGGATTTTGCTCGCTCCTTTTTTGATGGCTATGTTCTGCTTTCCGCAGACAAAAGAATTTTAAAGTATAATCAAAACTTTTGTGTGATTATGAACATCAAACACCGTGAGGTTCAAAAATATCGCACCATTGATGATCTTCTTCGAACCCAGATTCCAAACACTCATGAAACGGCCATTGACAGGGTTCTAAACTCTGTGGCAGTTCAGAGAATTGATGAAGTTCAAGGGTATTTGGTGGCTGCTGATAAAGAAATTCAGCTTATCCTGGGAAGTTATCCTTATCTTTCTAAAAGTGGAAAATTATTAGGCGCTTGCGTTTTTCTTAGAGATGTAACGGCAGAGAAAAATCTTCAAGGTAAGTATACAGGCGCTAAAAATGAAGCCAATACAGATCCTTTAACGGGGTTGTATACACGACGTTACTTTGAAGACTGGATAGATAAAGAGGTGCTTAGAGCTCGGGAACAGCAGAGGGCTGTGAGCATTGGTGTTTTGATGTTTGACTTGGATAAATTTAAGTCCGTAAACGATAATTTTGGCCATCAAGCTGGTGATTTTGTGTTGTGTGAAACTGCAAAAGTGCTCAAAGCAAGTAGCCGAAAATCTGATATCTTGGGAAGATATGGTGGTGAAGAACTTATTGCAATTTTACTAAACACCACAAAACAAGGTAACTGTGCGGCCGCCGAAAAATTTAGACAAGCTATTGAAAACCATGTTTTTCTGTTTGATGGAAAACGCATTCCTGTTACCACATCCGTGGGTGTGAGCAGCTTCCTGTCGCTAGAGGAGTCAAGGGAAGTGGTGATCGCCAGAGCTGACAAATGTTTGTATGAAGCCAAACACAGTGGGAGAAATTGCGTGTTTTCGGATTTCGGAAAGGGATTGGTTAAAGTTACAGAAGAAAATCTTTCCTTTTTTGATGATTAGTATGAAAATCATGGGAGTCTTTTTGTGAAACTCGCCAACCAATCCATCCCAGTGATTGATGTGACCTCATTGGTCCAACCTGGTCTTGACCCCACTCAAACCGCAAAATCGATTCGACAAGCCTGCTGCGAGTATGGATTTTTCTACGTAAAAGAACATGGAATATCCCTTGAGATTCAAAATCGATTAGAATGCTTGAGTCACCGGTTTTTTGCTCTAGACCTAGAAACCAAAATGAAAATTCGAATGGAAAAGGCGGGAATCGCTTGGAGGGGCTACTTCCCTGTAAAGGGTGAGCTCACATCCGGCTTACCTGATTTGAAAGAAGGGCTCTACTTTGGAGAGGAGCATTCCCCTCAACACCCTGAGGTTCTGGCGGGCACTCCCACATTTGGAGCTAATCTTTATCCCGATTTGGAGGGTTTTGACTCTGCCGTCTTAGAATACATGAAAGCTGTCACCCATTTGGGTCATCATCTGATGAGGGGAATCAGTTTGTCACTGGGCCTAGAGGCCGACTTCTTTGATACACACCACACTCATGATCCCACTTTATTGTTTCGAATTTTCCATTATCCAGCAGTTCAAACTTCTTCAGAAAATGATCTTTGGGGCGTGGGGGAGCATACGGATTATGGACTCATCACATTGTTAAAACAAGATCTCATAGGGGGTCTTCAGGTAAAATCCGGGGGCCAATGGATTGATGCCACTCCCTTAGAAAACACCTTCGTTTGTAACATAGGAGACATGTTGGAACGCATGACGGGCGGACTTTATGTGTCCACGCCTCATCGAGTTCGCAACACCTCCCTCAAAGACCGTTACTCATACCCACTTTTTTTTGATCCTGGTTTTCGTACAGATGTAAGACCTGTGTTTGACAAGGTGCATCCCCAGACCAATTCCACCTCCCGCTGGGACCAAGCCAGTGTGCATGATCTTCAAGGCACCTATGGTGATTATCTACTTTCCAAAATTTCAAAGGTGTTTCCTTCATTGGCTAGCAAAAATTGATTTTGTGGGCTTGAAGAGAGTCAATTTTTAGGCATGAAAATCATTAGGTCTAAAGGCGATCCAAAATTAGCCGTTAACCTTACTGAAGTGATTCTGAAATCACAGGAGTTAGGGAGGAATAATGAGATTTACTTCTTGTTTTTTGGGGAGACTAACACGAAACCAACTGGCGGTTCAGGCGATATCTTTATGTGCCTTATGGATGGTTTCTCCACTTAAAGCATCCGCATCAGAACTTGTTTTTTGGCACAAAGAAGCCTCTACTAAAGATTTTCTAGAAAAGATAATAAAGGAATTTGCCACTGAAAATAAAGTTTCGATTCGAATTGAACAAATACCGGTGGATGATCTAAAAACGGCTCTTCTTAGAAATGTGGAGGGAGACAAGCTTCCTGCGGCCGTGATTCTTCCTGCGGATTTTGTGGGACTTTATAAAAAGATAAAACTCTCTCAAGTGCCCAATGAGTGGATAAATGGAAAGATACCAAATGATGCGCTGGGTACCGTGCAAACCAGTGGACAGACATTGGGTGTTCCTATACTGAATGGAAATCATATTGTATTGTACTATAACAAGAAATTTGTAAAAAATCCAGCAAAGACGTGGGATGAGCTCATTTCCCAGAAAAGTCAGATTGAAAAACAGGGCATCAAATTGATTGGTTGGAATTACAATGAAGGCTATTGGATAGCAGGGTTTTTGGGTGCATTCGGAGGATGGCCTTTGACGAACGGAAAGATTTCTTTGAACACCAAATCTAACCAGGAGGCTCTAAAGTTTTATAAAGGACTCTCGGATTCGGGCTTGGTACCAAAAGACTGCAATTATGATTGTAACGCAAAACGTTTTTTTGATGGAGAATTTGCCTATGCATTGAACGGCGATTGGGCCTTTAGTGACATGGTAAAAAACTTGGGAGATAATCTGGGGGTGGCCACCATTCCTTCCATTGGTGATAAAAAAGTAACACCCATGTTTTCCACTCAGGCTTTAGTGTTTCCGGGAGAAAGTCTCAAAGGCCCACACAGTGAAGTTTTAAAGAAATTATCTTCATTTTTGATAAGTGCTAAAATTCAAGATCGATTTGCAACAGAAGCCAATCGCATCCCCGTGATAAAAACCGGACTTGAGACCTTTAAGAAAATATCAGGTCCAAACCAAAAAATGCTTTTAACTCAGCTAGAGACAGCTCGTGCCATGCCAAGTGACACAGCTATGGCTGCGGCTTGGGAAGGATTGAGGCAAGGATGGAGAAGGTACGTAAGTGGTGCTGTTGAGGTGGAAAAAGCGACGGAACTCATGCAAAAAACAGCGGAAAAAGAGGAAAAAAACATCAACTGATTGGGTTAGTCATGAAACAGCGAAGCTTTCGAACCGTACTCGTTTTTATCATATTGTGTTTTGCCATCGTTCCTGCTGTGATGATATCTCTTCCATTGGTGAGGAAAATTGCTATCATCACTCAGGATGCTGCAGAAACAGAACTTAGTCTTCAAACAAAATCCATCTCAGAATCGTTAAGTCATGAAATTGGCCTGGTCACTTCCCAAATACTTACCCTAGGTCAAAATAAAGATGTGATACGTGCCTCCTCTAGTGCGCTTTTTGGTGGTCCGGCTCGTAATGCAATGGCCGCATTTATGTCAGATAATAAATTGGTTTCTGGAATCTATCTCATAGATGATTCTAGTATGACAATGGAAGCATTTCCTGAATCCATTTCCTCGGTGGAGCCGCTTGGAGTATATAAATCTTTAAATTCTTTTTTTTTAAAGGATTGGGACTCGAAGGAAGCAAACCAAGTTTTTATTTCTTTGGAGGATAAAAGTTACCTTGGAGACTTCCGAAAAAAGCTGCAAGAAACTGGAAATTCCTTGGAACTTCCTCCTGGTTTTGTGGGATCTGACCAACTTCTAGCTTTGGCTGTTCCTTTATTGGACGCCAGAATTGACGACACCAAATCCTCTGTTGTTCGTGGAGCGTTAGTTGCCATCATCCCATTTGATAAATTGGCTAATTTTGCACTCTCCACTTTGGATCGAAACAAAGAGGGATTGGAGTTCCAGTTAAAAGGGCAGCCAGTGTTTACGTTTGCGGAAAAATCTAGAAAATCAGAAGATTTGATTTCCAAGGCCGCTCCCTTTACCGTATCCAATCCTAAGCTGGGGGAGTCAATTCACTATGAAATCAAACTATCTGAATCAAAGTCAGTGCGTTTTGCTTCGGTGAGAGAGGTTTCCTTGCAGATTGCAATTGGAATTGGAGTAGCAAGCGTCATCTTTGGACTCATTAGTTTTGGCATGGCACGGAAATTGGTGGCTCCTATTCGTCCACTTACAGATCTCGTAAATAGCTACGCCGATGGCAACTATCAGTGTAGGCTACCAAGTGTTTCGTTTTTGGAGTTTAACCGATTTATTAGTGTATTATCTTCTATGGCAAACAGAATATTAGCACAAATAAAGGAATTACAGAATAAGCTGGAAGACATTCGGCAGAAGTCTGAATCCCTAGAATCCATTGTGGCCGAAGGAAAATTGATTGGCACGCAGGCCGACTTTATCTCATTGGCTAATCAAGTTGCCCACTCTATTGGGAACATGACAAACTGCAAAGATGGAGTGTTGGTTTACTTCCATAGCAAGTGTTTTTTGGCTTCCCTTGTTCAAGAAGGTTTTTATTTGATAGATGAGACAGGCCAGCCATTGCTAAAAAGCCTGGTAAGGGAGATTCCCTACTTTAAATCAGAGTTTTGTTTGCCTGTAAAAGACCCACGCACTCAAGAAGAAATAGCATTTGTGAGAGTGCCACTTACTCAAGGAAATCAGGTGGAGCAACCTGCATTGTTTGCCATTGCCAACACCTTTGCAAGCGCGATCAACACCGTGATTCTTGTGGAAGCAATGCAACTGATAGAAAGAAAAACAAAAGAAGTTAGGACTATTTTTGCAAATATTAATCAGGGTATTTTTACCATAGAGGGAGATTTTTGTATAAGTCGAGAGTATTCAGCGCATCTTGAAAGGATATTGGGATCTCGGGACCTAGCCGGAAAAAAGGTAGATGAACTTATCTTCCAAAATTCGGATATCACCATGGACACCATGTCACAAATCAAGACTTGCATCGACAACTCACTTGGAGAAGATGTGTTTAATTATGACCTTAATGCGCATTTAATGCCTAGGCAAATGGAGCTTAAATCGATTGGTTCGGAAGATCACAGTCAAATTCAGAATATTGAGTTGGATTGGCTACCCATTCTAAATGAAGATGGTGCCATTTCTCGATTTATGGTAACCCTGCGAGACGTTACGTCTTTGAAACGCTTAAAAGAAGCCGCAGAAAGAAATGGACGCCAAATGGCTATCGTTGAACAAATCGTCACCGTTGAAAGCGGTAAATTTTCATCTTTTATGGAATACTCGCGAAGGAATTTGGAGAGGATATCTGATGCTTTCTTTCATAAAACGAGTTTTACTCCCCAGGAACTTCACTCCATTAAAAGAGATTTACATACAATAAAGGGAAATAGCAGAACGTTCAACCTGCGTTTTATCGCCGACTCTCTTCATGAAATGGAGACTCTGATCACTGAGTTAGACCTCTCCAGTGCACTTCCTTTAAGCCAGCACTCTCCTTTGGGTCAAAGTTTGAAAAACACCTTTGGGCTTTTAGATGAGTACAATTTTGTGAACAATGAAAAGCTGGGTAGAACTAAAAAAGAGGAAGGTTTAAATAAAGACCAGTTCACCAGTTTGAAGTCTCACATCAAAGCTATTTTAGATCAGCCTGAATTTAGTCGTCAAGAGATAGAAAAAATCTACGATAGTTTGTCTCATAAGGACCATCCCACTTTAGAGGATATCATTAAACCCATCGCCTCTTCCTTGGCTCCACTTGCCAAAGAGTTAGGAAAGAGGGAACCCAAAGTGGAGCTCAGAAATTGCGGCGTCCACTTAAGCCACGCGATCGCCCAAAAATTAGAGGGACTTTTGATGCATCTGTTTCGTAACAGCTTAGACCATGGATTTGGCGCCGATGACACGGGAGTGATAGCATTAGATGTTGTGAAGCAGGGTAACCGTTTTAAAATCATATATCAAGACTCAGGGCAGGGGCTTAATTTGACAAAACTGAAAGAGAAGGGAATTGCAAATCACCGAATTGGCAACGGCGATTCGGAACAGGCCACGGCGGAACTCATTTTTGATCCTGGTTTAAGCACGGCATCAGAAGTGACTCAAATCTCTGGTAGGGGAGTGGGAATGGATGCCGTTAAAGCTGGAGTAGAAGAACTGGGTGGAAAGGTTGAGCTGGTGCTGGGAGAACAAACCTCGATGATGCCTTTGAGAAAGAAGTTTGTGTTGGAATTTGTTTTCGATGAATCCATTTTTGTGGCTTGACAATAATAGATGTTATCCCACCTCCTTTTCCTAATAGTCTAAAAAACAGCCTCCAAATTAGGAGGTTATTTTGTAAACCATTATCCCTATCAAGTTTCAAATTTGTTTGCTAAAACAGGGTTTAGCAGCAATCTGCTACTTTGCTGGTGTCTCAGCAAGGAAACAAAAAATAAGGAGTCTCGTTATGTTTAAGTCATTCAAGGTGATTGCCTCTTCTCTTTGCGTTGGTTTTTTGAGTTCATCAGTGCCTGCGTTGGCTAAGAGTAGTCCTGTTCCTGTGGAAAAAAGAGATGGAGTGTATGAATTTGTGTCTTGCAATTATTTGCCTGATGACGCTGGACCTGTTACCCTACTTTTGCACCTTCGCGTTGCCAATAAAGGCAAGACGGTTCGTTTGGAAACCCCCTACACCACAGACTTTATGACGGAATTAGATGTGGGTGTGGACAATGTTTCTGCACTAGGACGTCATACTTTATTCTTACACGTGGGCGGGAAGGTGAGTGGATCTTTTGAAACAAGTCCAAATGGAATTGCCACTCAGGTGAGTTTGTTTTTAGCTAGTAACGAAGTTGAAATCAGCTACCTTGACACAAACAATCCTGACTCTCTTCCCAAAATCAAGACCTATTCTCTAAACAACTGTAAAATTAATAACACAGATTTGCTGTATAAACTAAATTTCTAATTCAATATTCATTAGATTATAATACCAAGACTCTTAAAATCATGCAAAGGATTTGGGGTCTTTGGTTGTTACATTATGATGAGCACTATTTGCAAAATTTAATGCATGATGTGAAAAGGAATTTGGAAAAAGTATTTGACCTCCCATTAATACCACGTAAATTAGAGTAATTGAAGAAAAATAGAGTCCCAGGTGCATTGCAAAAATCGCCACGCTTGCCAAAAAAGTGATTTGTAGGAGCACTAAGCATACTTCCTTCCAGTTAAGAGGTTTGGCTTTTTTATCTTTAGGTGTGCGGTGAAAAATATTAATCGCTTCCATGCGCGTGTCTGACAATAGTCCTACAAAAAACCACGGACTTATAAACAAATTGGTTAAAGAACCAACCGACCAAGCCTCTATGGCTCTCCACCATCGTATTACAAATGTATTTTGTTTCCGATGAAGTTTAGGACTTGCAAAAAGGGAGAGCCACAAAGACAAAAATAGGCACCAAATGAGAGCATCCAAAATTCTGTAGAAATCAAAGTAGTGGGAGGAACTCATCCAAGCGGACCTTTCCCTGAGCCATAAAGGCAAAGCAGCCAGTAAAAACAAAAAGGAAAAAGATAATGGGTAAGCCACTAAATGTGCAATGATATCCACCTTCTGAGAAAAACTCAAGGTTTGGGTTCGAATCACTTGTTTAAAAACTAATTTTAACACCTGCCCATGCCCTTTTGCCCATCTTCTCTGCTGAATCAAAAATGAAGAAAATTGGTCAGGTAGTAAACATTCTACTTGCAGATCCTCCATGTAATAAATTCTTTCCGATTTGAGCCCTAGAAGAATAGAAAGGTGTAAGTCTTCTGTTACAGTTTGTGAAGTCCAGCCACCTGCTAGCTCGATGGATTGCCTTCGCCACACTCCTGCTGTTCCGTTAAAATTCAAAATCTTTCCAAGTGCGTGCTTCTTTGCGTGTTCCAAATGAAAATGAAGCCCTAAAAATATGGCCTGTGAACGAGTTAATGCGTTTTGATGTTCATTGCAAAAACTCCAACCCGCTTGCACCGCTCCATGCTCCGGCGAGCGGAGCAAGATGGGCAATGTTCTTTCTAAAAAATCTGGTTTGGGTCTAAAATCACAGTCAAACACCGCAAAAAATTGGGCTTGAGAAGAATTCATTCCTTCTTTTAAGGCCCCTGCTTTGTACCCTTCTCGATGGATTCTCCTGATGAGCTTCCACTGGATGCTAGGGTGGGTTTCAGAAAACCGGTTAAAAGCTCTATCGACTTCCTGTTGGCAGAGTGAGTCTGAGGAGTCGTCTAACACTTGTATTTCAAGGTGGGAGTGTGGCCAGCTCAGATGGGAGATGGATTCCAGCAGCGGAACGATTTGCCCCGGCTCATTAAAAAGGGGGAGTTGAACGCACACTTTTGGATGACTTAGAATAAAAGTCGGTTCTTTGGAGCCTTGGGGTGAGGGTTTGTGATTTGTTCTATATCGGTAGAGCAACCACATCATCAATATGCCTTTAGTGAGCCAAAATAGGACTATCGTAAGACTGGGCAACATTTTTACTCACTCCCCACCCGTAGATTCATGAAACTGCCTCAGGGTTTTTAAGTCTTTTTTGCCCAAGACATGGAGAAAGTAGATCTGAAGATTTCGAATCATTCGTTTTAACTTTCCGGTTTGCTGATATTTTCTATCAGAAACTAAAATAAACGCGCCTAGCTGACGAGCTTTTCCCACATGCTGCTGAAGTCGTCTTCCCGCCTCTAAGTCTTCCAAAAAGGGAGCCCGTTTAAAACACTTCTGGAACGTGTGGGAAGGGATGAGGAAGCCGTTGGTCCAGAACACTTCACCCAATACGGGTACCACAAAGTGGTTCTGAATAAAACTGGATGCATGCATCAATCCACCTGTAAAATACCGCTTTTTGAAGACTGCCCAGACGGGTGAATGATGGGAAACCTGGTGAATGAATTCCAAGGCTGCTTTTAGCGCGCTTTGACTTAAGAAACAATCCACAGGTAAAATCAATAGATAATTTGAATTTTCCACGAGGGCAGTGCCAAGCTGCAAACTTCCCACCACAGAAGGGATCCCAGTGCCACCCACAAAAAAAGCCATGTGTTTTTCCAGGCCGGCTTTAGTGCGTTTTTCATTAAGTAGCTCTAAAGTTTTAATGGTTTGTTTGCTTTGCCATATGCATATTCCGATTTTTACGTCGGTTGTTTCTTTGTTTATCCATTGGGAAAATTCCTCCATCTGAGAATCCAAGTGTACTTTTATAAAATCTAATTCATTATACACCGGAATCAAAATTCCTAGTTTTATCATAATCATTCTCTTTTAATTGGGCAATGATAAACTCAATTTTCGTTGGTTTAAACTCCGCCAGAAATGGACTTTAGTCAGGTCTCTTAAAATTAGGGAAAGTACGATTAAATAAATGGAATATCGAACCCAGGGAAGATCTTTGTCATACATGTAATAACAATAAGAACCTAAGGAAAGCAGTGGCCATGCCCACACCGTTTGCAAAACTCGCACATAGGGCAGCCCCAAAACAAGCAAAGGCAGTAAGTACCATGGGTGCAAAGTAGGGAGTCCTGCCAGGAAAAACAGGTAAATCAGATAACTTGCCAGTCCCGTAGAAAGTGTTTTTTGTCTCCATAAATAGATGACATAGCCATAGCTCAATATAAAAAGAAAAAGGCATATGGATTTAGCATAAAAAATAAGATCCCCTGAAATTTTTAAAAGGATCATGAAATCATAAAGAAACCGGTGCACAAAACCAAAAAACATCCAGTGTTTTAAGTAAGTTTCATTTGAGGCAAAGAGGTTCCCTTGGGATCCTTTATGAAATAAAAGAATTGCCGCTAGGCAAAGAAACAAAATTCCTGCCGCCCCTGCCATCATATGGGCCTTTCCATGGAATCGTTTCCATCTTTCCAGCCAGAAGGGTAAAAAAAGCGCTGGGGTCCACCGGGTCAATAGGCTCAATGAGGCGATGAGGCTTTGAAGTCCGGGGTTTCCAAATCGCATTCCATGGAATCCCAAAAGAGCCAACAGGGGCAAAACAACAGAATCTAGGTGTAAATTCGTCAGAGCCGTGAGTAAAAATAAGGGATGAAATAAAACGAGGTCCCATCTGCGATGTCTGATGGTAAATAAAAGCAGGATTTGGAACCCAATCAAAATAAGTCGCCATCCTAGCTCAGCCGGCCAGAACGTTTGTTGGACTATTTTGGGAACGAATTCGGTGAGATTTATTCCGTTCCACTGATGGAGTGTTTGGAAAAAAAAAGGATTGATGGCGCTGGCAAATCCAAACAAGAGTTGCGCAAAGGGGGGGTAGACTGTAGTGAGTTCGGGGTGATTGATGTGGCTATGCCAAAAAGGTTTTGATTCCAGAAATTCAATGGATTGCTGGGGGGAATAAGCAAAGGGATTGATGCCTAAGTTGAGTAAAATCCCATCCCAGATGTAGCGCAATTGATCGGTTTGTAAAAAGCTAGGAAACAACAAAAGTCCGCCCACAATGCTTAGAATTCCAACTTTAAAGGGAACGGGATTTTTGGGTTTTCGCAGAAGATAGAGATAGAGGGGCAAGGGTATGATACAGCAGATTAGGAGTGAGCTGTAAAGTTTGGGCTTTTCCCAAGAAGCGGCGTGGAAGTTTAACCACCACAAAAGGGACCCATAGATGACAAGTGTAAGCAATAAAAATAGAGACAAAACTACACTTGAAGAAGGTTTTTCTTTAATGTATACACTGTTCACTTTATATGTCTCGTTTACTAAATCCAAATGTGTATTGAGAGTAACTTCCGCCCGTTTTACCAAATCGGGGCACAAGTCTTTGAGCAGCCGCTTCAAAAGCCACACCCTGCCAAAACGTAAGCCCTAATCCTATCCCAAAAACCTCGCTGCGTGTCAAAGGATGAAGCAGATCTCCATCGCCTTCGGTAAAGATTCGATTAAAGGGTTTAGACTTTCCGGAAGTTTGAACTTCATAGCTCGTTTGAATCCAAGAATTTCCAGGAAGGCCCACCCCTAGCTGCACCGAATTTTGGGTTTCTCTGACATGTTTTTGTGCCGTCATACCGTTGTGGGTCAAGCTCACCCACACGCCACTTGCGGCTAAGCTCAACCCCATTCCGGTTACAAATCCCCAGGTCCCGGCATCCACGGGTGCCACGAGATTTCTCTTTTCAGGGCTAAGATCTTTTCCTCTTCGTGTTTCCTGGCCCGACCTATATTTTGAAGGTGTGGTGGGTAATTTGGATCCTAAGGTAACAGAAAGGCTCGTAAACACAGGAAAAGAATCAGGAAGAAAGGTGTCTTTAAATAGACCAAATTTCGACAGTACCTTAGAATCGGCAAATGATTGTGAGGCAAAGCTATCTCGATTCAAAACAGATTGACGTACCACCCGTTTGACTTGGCCAAAAAGGGAAACCTGAGCCGGAATCAAAAAGGGAACCCCGATTTCGGTATAGAAATCCCCGGAATCTGTTTTTTCCCTGATTTTGACAGCGTCATCTGTGCTGGATAAATCACGCTCTGAGCTGGAACTGTAACTCCATTTTGTGTAACTTTGTCCGGGGTCTTTTACAAATCCGCTGGCGTTAGAAAGACTTGGCATTAGGAATAAACACACCCAAAATCCCGATTTCGTTATCATTGTTTTCATGTTTTCTCCCTAGGCAAGCCTAAAACTCTGCTGGCATATTTATTTTAGGCTTGACCTTTTAGATTCAGAAAATTACTTTTTTTCCACAGGTAGAGACTGCAGCTTGTAAGTGAACAGTTTTCCAGAAATGGAAGTTTTATCAAATGTGGTGGCGTTCAGGGTTCCTTCCTCTTCGTCAGAGGTGGGTTCGTAGTCGGAATCAGCAGGAAATAAAGCAACTTCAGTGGGTAATGAAGCTCCTTTTTCCACAGATCCCACATAATAAGCGTCTTCTGTTAGACTTCCCGTTCCTTTAGGCAGCAGGACCTTGAGTTGTAATTCTTCCGACCCGGAGCCTGAGCCCGATCCTGAGGATTTTACCACTTCAATTTCTGCGCTTCCACCAAGGTATTTGGCATCAACATAAATTTTATTGTCTTTTGGGCTTATCCAGGGATCCACTAGTCCCGCGGCCATTAAAGCTCCAAAACCCAATCCCGGAACCACGAACAGCAGTGATTTTTTTGAAAAAGATAACATAGGGTACTCCTTCGTCCAGTTAAGCCAACAGAGAAAATCACAAATCATTGTTTATTTAATGTCCAATCATAAGCCACATAAACATCCACTCCCGATGCCTTTAATTCCTCAAACGATGCAATTCCAGAAAGAAAGGACTTTGCCGGGACAGAGTCACTTCTACACCCTTCCACCACAAAATCCGCCAAGGAAAAACGACTTTTGAGAATGTCAAAGTCCCCAGGGAAAAAACTCAACAAACTTGAAAATTTATACTGATCACCCGCTAAAACAAAGTGATTTTGAGTGTCATTAAAAAACAAGTGAGCGTTTTCATCTAAGGCTCGTTCTATATTCGTCTCACGGTAAGCAAAGTTACGGAGTCTGGGACAACTTTTTGCGCCACAAACCAAAGCAAAATGCAATCGAGGGTCCACATTATCCGGCGAGGTGACCGTATCAATGGGTTCATTGAAACCTGTGAGTCTTAAAATCCTCTTTTCAATATCATCTAAAGATAGGGAGAGATTACCGTAGTTGCGTTTGTATTTTTTGGGCGAGCCTCGGAAGAGCTTTGTATTGACTTTGCCATCAGACGTAACGGTTCCTTCGGTTCTCACCACAAGATCAATCATGTGGATATTGTAGGCGTTTGTCCAAAAGGCGATGCGCTGATCCTGTGTAGATTCGGGTCCGGGAAAGGGTGATTGGGAAAGCAAGGTAACAACCAGATTCCACGCCGTTTCCCATTCTCCCCCAGGCTTTAAAGCATCATAATTCACGAGACCGGTGTCAGGGGTAACGATTTTACGTAAGATAAAATCATAGAGGTTTATAGGATTATTGGTGTCGTAGCTTTCGGCAATCAAGTCATCGATATTTGATGAAAGTGTTGCAGGTTTTACCGAATCTTTTCCTATTTTTTCGAAATGTTGCTGAATGCATTGGGGGGTACCTGCATTTAGGATTTCCATCTCATCCGTAGGGGGTGGTGTTCCTTGGGGTCGGGTGGGTCTTGGTGGGAGCGATCCTGCATTAGCAGAATTTGGCTCACCTGATGTGTCTTCCAGCTCCAAAGTAGGTGATTGTCCGCCGTAAATCCCTTTGTTGTAGTGACTGCGATTCACTAGTCCGCACCCAACCAAGATGGAAAATGTGGTGAAAAAAACGCCTTTTTGGCAAAATTTAGCCATGTTAATAACTCCCTCTGTTTGCATGTAAAATAAACTCGATTGAAAAAAATGGAGAGACCTTTTTTACTGGGCCAGTCTCCCTTGGCAAGAACTACCCTTGCCTGCCGTGCATCCAAAACAGTGTTTGGCGGTGGAAATCTTTTTTTCCGAATAGTGGTCAAAGCTTTTTAGATCATTCAAAGTTCGCATGGGACTTGGCACAGAGAGATTTTCCATCTGATTAAAATCGCAGTCAAACAAATGCCCGTCCCAGGAAATGCTCAATGTGTTGGTGCACATGAGTTTGGGAACCGTTTCGGGATTAAAGCTGTGGATCAAAAGTTGGTAGTAATCCTCCAGGCGCTTTTGTTGTTTGAGGTAAGCTGCAAAACGTTTAACGGGTAAATTCGTTAAAGCAAATAAATCATTAAATTCGATATTAAAGTCTTGTTTTAGTCTTGCCTTATAATCTAATTCAAGAGATTTTTGCTCCGGAGGTAAAAAATCTCCCGATGGATTATAAACCAGATCAAGCTTCAAACCAGAATCTTTTTTGCCATAGCCCAATTCATTGAGGATTTGCAGGGCTTTAATGGACTTATCAAACACCCCATCACCTCGTTGGCTTTCCAGTGTTTCTTTGGTGTAACAGGGCAGAGAGGCCACAATTCTTACTTTATTGTTAGCCAAAAACAATGGGAGATCGTCTTGATTTGGTTCAAAAAGTACAGTTAGATTACAACGATCAATCACTTCCAATCCCATGGCGCGAGCTGCAAGGACCAGCCTTCTGAAATGGGGATTGAGCTCCGGAGCCCCTCCCGTTAAATCTAACACCTCTACTTGTTTTGATTGACCCAGCAGTTCTATGACTTTATCTACCAAATCCAAGTTCATGTTTTCTTTAAGGCGATGGGGGCCAGCATCCACGTGACAATGGGAGCAAGTTTGATTACAAAGCTTTCCCAAATTAACCTGAACGATATTCACTCCCGTTCGAGATAACTCCAATTTATGTTCGGCCATTTTTTCGGAAAAGAGGTTCATACGTTTACCCGTCCCTTTGTATTAATTTGGTTAACAGCAGCCCGCCTGATTTGTGGTCTGATTGGAGCTGGGGGAAGTGCAGTCAAACAGCCCAAAGTGTTGATCTTCTGATCCCAAAATTTTAAAGTAGGGAGCATACCGACTTTGGGAAAGCATTCGAGCCGTGTTTGAACACACCAGCATAGGCCGATTGGCTTCAAAAATGTGATGATCGTCTAATTTGAAGGAGAGGGAGTGGTTTGGTATTTTTCCAGAGTAAATAGCCACTTGACCATAATCTTCACAGCGATCCTCCAGCTCCATTCGGAACGCTCGTATCGTAATGCTTTCAAAAGTTGCATTGCCTAACATTTGTTTTACATTCGGATCGGTAATGGAGATTGGGCTTTTTGATACCACCCTAAAATCTGTAAAACCCGTTTTTTCCATAAGTCTGCGAAAATCTTCTTTGTACATGGCTCCACCCAAGCACTCTCCAAGTAAAATGGGATCACGCTGTTGAGCAATGGAAAGCCGTCTATCTACAAACACATCGGAAAAATAGAGTTCTCCACCTGGCTTTAAAACACGGGCTAACTCGGCAAACACAAGATCTTTTCTAGGTGAAAGATTGATCACACAGTTGCTCACCACCAAATCCACACTTTGATTGGCAATATCTAGAGTTTTAAGATCTTCAATGTATCCTTGCCTAAATTCCACATTGGACTTGGCATACCCAAATTTAATCCTAAGTTCTTCCTTGTATTTCTCAGCCACGGCAATCTGGGTGGAGGTCATATCAACCCCTAAAATTTTCCCACCCTCTCCGGCGAGTCTGCTCATGACGTAACAATCTCTTCCCGTGCCGCTGCCCAAATCGAGAATGGTGAGGTTTTTAAGTAAAGGAGGAAAAGGCGTGCCACATCCGTAAAATTTCGAATGAATTTCTCCCGGAATAAGCTTGAGAGCCTCGGCAATTTCGGGTTCGGGTGGAGTGGCCACGCAACAAGCAGTAGTCTTGAGATCATTTTTCCCAGACAACACTTCGCCATAATAGTTCTTAACATCATTGTAAATTTCATTTGTACTCATGGGAACTCCTCTGTGTAAATCAAAATCATTTTTCCTAAACGAACTCTTTTTAAATGGCCATAAAAGTCTTAGTATCCGGATCCAATTCGAAAATCTGGGCCTTCATGCGCTGCGCCTGAAGCTTTTGATGGGTAACGATCAACACCCCCATTCTAGAACGCAGCTCCTCCAAAATTCTCTCAATGCAGTGGGTGCTTTTAGCATCCAGAGCCGCTGTGGGTTCGTCCAACAAAAGATACTTTGGATCTACTCCTAGTGTTCTGGCTAAACACAAACGCTGCTGTTGTCCCACCGAAAGTTCACTGGCTTTCGTTTTGAGATCGTTTTTCACTTCCTCCCAAAGTCCCACTTGTTCCAAGAGCTCTTGGCAAAGCGATTTGGCTTTAGAAGCGGGAAGGTTAAATTTACATTTAGCTCCCAAAAGGGCATTGTGCTCGATGCTTCCCGGGAACACAACGGGAGTTTGAAGGCAAACCCCCACTTTTTTTCGGTACTCCCATAAGTCCCAACCCACTAAGAGTTTTCCATCAAGGTAAACCTCTCCTAGGGTTTTTACGGAGTCCAAAGCGTTTTCTAACCTAGACAAAACATAAACTAATGTGGATTTTCCCGAACCACTCGGACCCATAATGGCAACGGGATTGCGTCCGGGGCCAAAGTCCAAATCAAGATTGGAAAAAAGTTTATCTACCCCTCGGTGAATGGATAAACTCCGAATTTTCATAGTGGATTCCATGTCATTTCCCCTTGAGTTTTGCTTTAAACACGGATTCTTTTTTCCGTTGCCCACGTCACGGCATTTAAAGTGGTTCGAAGTCCAAAACTGATGGCTAAGATGAGAAGTCCTGCGCCCCAAGCTCTCGCCATGGCTTCATCTGCGATTAAGTCTTGACTCACCACATAAATGTAATAAGGTAACATTGTAACTGGCGCATCCACGATGCCGATTGGCCACTTCACTCCTGAAAAAACGCAAGCGGTAAGCATGATGGGAGCGGTTTCTCCCAAGCATCTGGGGCCCACCACTCTTAAGCCAGCCAACGCTCCCAACCAAGTGCCGGGAAGTACAATGTATTTCATTTGTTGTACATTTGACATCCCTAGTGCGAGGGCGGAAAGTTCGTACTTAGGCAATATGCTTTCCACTCTTTGTTTGGCTGCCTCCACCACATAAGGGATGCTAAGTAAACAAAGTGTAAGTGATCCGGCAAGCCAGCTCCTGCCCAACCCCAAGATCCTCACAAAAAGTAAAAATCCAATCAGCCCCCATACTATAGATGGAATGCTTAACCACACCGATACTATGCCATCAAATATTCCTTTTGCCCAGTGAGGAAGTATAGAAATCCGCCAGCACGTTAGCCCAACGGAAAAAAACAAAGTCAAAGGAACAGACACTCCCACCACCAGCAAAGATCCCAAAGCTTCGAAAAAAACTCCCGATTTTTCTATTGGGTAAATCTCGCTAGATTGAAGTAAAAACACAGAAATATCAATTCCTGTTGATTTGACCAGGGCCGTGCCTATAATCCAAATAAAGACGGCAAGACAGAGTACAAAAGCAACGCCTCCAAAAACCCAGAAAATCCAAGTGTAAGGGTTTAGGATGGAGTCACGCCAGGTTTTTAGCTTTCCAGATTCCAGCAGATCCTTATGGTTGGCATTAAAATAAGTGAGATTTGATTCTGTGTTCATTTTGCCGATTTCCATTTGGAAATAAAAGTTCCTACAATCACCATCAAAACTAATAGTATGCACAATGAAAACATCACAGCCCGTTGATCCGTGCGTTGCCAACTCAAAAAGAGATCGGGGCTTGCTAATTTGGTGGCAAGTGTCTGGCCCGGCTCTAAGATCGAACTTAATCGAAAATGGAGGGGACCATCAAATCTCCCAATCAAAAGGCTCAGCACAACGGCCTCTCCGATCCCTCTGCTCCACGCCGCAAATCCTATATTTCGCAATTGGGATTTGAGCTTGGGCCATATGAGATTTTCCAACATCTGCGCGCGGCTTAGTCCCAGGGCCTGTGCCGCGTTTTTTTCGTTGGCCGTGATGCGATTTAATGCCTCCCGGGTTTGCACGCAAGCAAAAGGAACGAGCAGAAGCCCAAGCACAATGATTCCCAACCCAAGATGAAATGTGTGCATCCCACCCAATGGCTCAAAGACCCCGGTTAAATAAGGTGCCAGCTGATTCACTCCAAACACTCCAAATAAAACGGTGGGTATGCCTGCCAAAATTTCGATGGGCGCAAACCACAGATTTTTGTGAGAATGGGGCATACCATATTCCAGAAAAAGAGTGCAAAGAATGGCGATGGGAACGGCCAGCAACGTGGCCCCCAATGAGGTGAAAAGGGAGGCAAAAATCATAGGCAACACGCCATAAGATTCGTGCTGCAAACTAAAGTTGGCCGTGGGAGAGAAGTTTAGCAACGTCCATCCGGGAAAGCTCACCCAAAAAAGCGCGCCAGCCATAAACAAAGATAGGCCCAAAAAGGAATATCCCAGGATGTTGGTAGAATTTTTGAGGGTGTTGATTTTCATGTTATGGATTAAACCCCATCTCAACGAGTCTGTTTTTGGCGGAGGCCGATTGGAGATGAGTCGTTATTTTTTTCAGATCATTTTGACGATTAAGTGTTAACAGAATTAGGGGTCTCACCAAAGGGTATTTTCCATTTTTGGCATTTTCCATGCTAGGATCAATGAATTCCCCTTTGGAGTCTTGTAATGATAGGGCTTTTACTTGATCGTTTTTATGAGCCCAAGCCAGTGAAACGGTAGAAATCGCGTGGTTGGATTTGCTCACTTTGGCCATCACCTCTTGATTGGATCCCACCACGGGATGGGGCACGTTGGGCACAGACTTAAGATTGCCATATAAGTATTTTACAAACACCTCCCAGGTTCCTCTTCCTGGCTCCTTGTTAAAAAAGAGTATGGGTTTGTCTGGGCCTGCGCCCAGTTCGTTCCATGATTTTACCTTGGATTCATAAATTTTTTGAAGCGATTCTTTGCTTAACTTAGTGACTCCTGCCTCAAACAAGGATTTCGAGACTATAACAGCTAGCGCATCATAAGCGATGGTGGTTTCACTTAAATTTTTGCCTTCAAACCATTTTCGGTGTTCCTCGGAAAGAGGGGAAGACACCATGGCAATATCTGCATCACCGGATTTTAAGGCGAGTAATCCGCCGGAAGAGCCTCCCTGAGTGTCCACCAATAAATCCAGTCCCTGGGTGGAAAGGTCCTGAACATATGACTGAATGATGGGAGCCACCGTGGTGGACCCTGAAATTCTAAGACGCTGATTACCTGCAAAAGACTGAGCAAAACCAAAGGAGAAAATAAATAAAAGGGTGTTCCATTTCACGATGTGCTCCTAGTTAATTTGGGCTTCAACTCATTTTGTTTCGTTTAAGTTCCAATCGTAGTCATTAAATTTAACTTTGATTTGGTCGGGATTTGTGGTTTTTAAAGCGTCCCTTAATGATGGCAAATACGCCCCCACGTAGGTAACTAATCCCTCGTCTCCAGATTTGGAAAAATCCCCTTTGTACCACTTTAGCAAGCTGCTCAATTGGAGAGTGCTTTCTCCCGCTACAAAACGATTTTCTTGAATGTTTCCAAAAAACAGGGTGGCCTGTTCTTGTAGCTGACCACTTAGCTTTTGGGCCACATAGGCTTCTGCTCTTAGGGGAGGGCAGCCAATGGAGGCGCAATTGACGGCGAAATGAATTCGGGGCTCATTGTAATTTTTACGGATGGTGTCGTGCTCGATGTTGTCTAAGGAAAAGCTTTCTCCCAGCAGCTCAAAAAATTTTTTCTTCCAGGGAGAGGAGAGCAGCCCTCCGATGTCTTTGATGGACTTTACGGGATAGGCATCCACCACCAATTTTACGGTGAAGGCATTGTAAGCATTGATGAGAAAGGAGAGCTGTTGGTCTTGGCTCCATTTTGTAAATTCTGACTTGGATACCGCAGAAAGTTCCCTTAAATAGGAATCCAGTTCACTTGTATTTTGCTTTATTTTAGCATAATTAATTCGGGTGACAGCTCCGCCTTGTGAGCTTACCACGTTTTTCTTTAGTATGGAATCCCATATTCCGTGGTTTTGGTCTAAGGCCCAGGCCTGCGAATGGAATGCCAATCCTAAAAGCGAAACACTCAAAAGTTTTTTGATTTTCATTAAGTACGTCTCCAATGATGAAATTTTTTAACCTTCTCTAACAATCCTAAGGGAGCATGTGCCCGTTTCCAGTTGCCCGCGGCAAATTTATTGCTTTCTGCAAATGTGGGATAAGCATGAATGGTGCCTAAAATAAAGTTGAGATCTTTTCCGGCCTTCATGGCGGTTACAAACTCGGTGATGAGCTCTCCTGCATGATGTCCTACAATTGTAACACCAAGAATTTTTCCAGTTCCTTTTTTGGTGATCACTTTCACAAACCCTTCTGCTTGGCCTTCCGCAATGGCACGATCGAGATCATCTATTCCATATTTGGTCACTTCAAAATCCATACTTTGCTGTTTGGCCTGAGTTTCATTGATCCCAATGCGCGCCACCTCCGGATCTACAAAAGTGGTCCAGGGCAGAAAACGGTAGTCGGCATCAAATGACCAAAAGGGTGCCAGCAGGGCGTTTACGGAGGCGTACCAAGCCTGGTGGCTGGCGGCGTGGGTGAATTGAAACGGACCCGTAACATCCCCACAGGCATAAATGTTGGGGATTTTGGTTTGTAATTTTTCGTTGGTAGATAAGGTTCCATCGGGTCTGATTTCTAGCCCTAGACCTTCCAACCCAAATCCAGTCACATTGGCTTTTCTGCCGAGAGCCACCAACACCCCATCAAAGGGAACTGATTTTTTTTCTTTGGTGACGGGATTTGAGAGCTTGGCGGAGAAGGTGTCCCCTGTTTTTTCAAATTCAGTTACCTGCCAACCGGTTTCTACGGAAATGCCTTCGTTTTTAAAAACATGAGTCACAAATTCCGATACATCTTCGTCTTCTCGTTGCATGAGTCTAGAAGCCATTTCGACGAGCGTTACTTTAGATCCCAATCGCCCGAAGGCTTGAGCCAATTCACAACCTATGGGGCCTCCACCCATCACCAAAAGCCGCTGGGGTAAGGCTCTCAGATTCCAGATGGTGTCGCTGTTGTACCACGGCACGGTCTCTAATCCAGGAATGGGGGGCATAAAGGGTCTGGCTCCCGTGGCCACAATGATGTTTTTGGTGGTTACTGTTTTGTTACCGATTTTGACTTCATAGGGACTTAAGATTTGTGCCGTTCCCTGCTCCACTTCTACTCCCAATTTGGTGTAACGTTCAACGGAGTCATGGGGTTCAATCTGCTTTATCACGGCCTGCACACGGTCCATCACTTTGGCAAAATCCACTTGAATGTTTCCAGAAATCGTAACGCCAAACTCCTGGGCTCTTTTGGCTTCAGATACGATTTTGCTGCTTTTGATAAAGGCTTTGCTGGGAACACATCCAGTGTTTAAGCAATCTCCACCCATTTTGTGTTTTTCCACCAGCAGCACTTTGGCCTTGATGGCGGCAGCGATGTAAGAAGACACCAGGCCTCCGGATCCGGCACCTATCACAACTATGTTGTAGTCAAATTGGGAGGGCCGTTTGAATTTAGCAAGCGAGGTGTAGTGTTTGATAAAATGAAGGGATCGTTTGATGATAAAGGGAAAGACACCCAGGGCGCCCAGCGACAACACGATTTCCAAACTCACCACGTCTTTAAGGCTGTGAATCTGAGCCAGTGCTTTCCCAGCGTTCACGTAAATTACCGTGGCGGGAAACATTCCAATCTGACTCACCACAAAAAACTTAAGTAAGGGAAATTTGGTGAGTCCCATTAATAAATTCACCACAAAAAACGGAAATATAGGCACCAATCGCATCATAAACAAATAGGAGCTTCCCTCTTTTTCGATCCCTCGGTTGATGGCCTCCAGTTTGGATCCAAATTTCTTTTGAATGGAATCTTGAATGAGGTATCTGGAGCTCATGAAGGCGGCGGTGGCCCCAATGGTGCTTGCAAACGAAACAATAATAGACCCAACGAGCGTTCCAAAGAGGGCCCCTGCCAACAGGCTAAGAAGTGCGGCTCCCGGAAGGGAAAACGCGGCGCTGATGATATAGACCAGCGCAAAGCCCAAACCAAAAGCAATCGGATTTGAACCATAGTGTTCCTGAAGCTGAGTAAGATTGGCCTGCACATATTCCAGAGTGAGGTACTGATTCAATCCTGATATTTTTGTAAAAACAACGATGGCAATCACGATCCCAAAAAAAATAAGAGGCTTTTGCTTGAGCATGAACTTTAGTTCCC
Organism: Silvanigrellaceae bacterium; assembly: GCA_044339525.1. Classification (GTDB taxonomy): domain Bacteria; phylum Bdellovibrionota_B; class Oligoflexia; order Silvanigrellales; family Silvanigrellaceae; genus JBIIVH01. The sequence continues at coordinate 35,586 of JBIIVH010000024.1, forward strand.
TTTTGTATTGAACACCAGCTTTCACGATAACCCAGATTCGACGGACTGGGTGAATGGTTACACTCTCGTCAATTTTTTTTAGGGAGGTTGACTTTTAAAGGATGGTTGGCCGGAATGGTTTCATTGCAGGGGCGCGTTGGGTAGGGAAGACCATTCCCACATGGAACCATCGTAGTTTTTCATGATCTTGCCCGTGTAATATTCATACAGAATAACAAGAAGTGAGGATCGCACTCCTCCTGTGCAATAAGAAACCACCGTTGGACCCAAGGAAAACGATCCCAGACGCTTCAAAAAATCTGATTTGGATAAAAAATTCCCATCGTGGTCGTATAAACTTTTGTAATCCAGGTGTTTGGCACCGGGGATGCGGCCTCCCGTTCGTTCTCCGTGAATGGATTTTCCTTCGTACTCAGGAAGTGTGCGTCCATCAAAAACATCTATTTTTTGGTATTGATTTAAAAGGGTTTCAGACACCATTCGCCGTTCTTCTTGGAAGCGCACTTCAAAGGGTTTGCCAGGTGAGGCAGGGAGGTTTTTTTGATTTGAGATGGGTAGGCCTTCCTTTTTCCACCGTTCCCATCCCCCATCCAAAAGGCCAACGCGCTTGACACCCCAGTAGAGAAAATTCCATGCCACACGGGATTCGGTACCAAATTGTTTAGGGCTGCCATAAATAAGGACTCCTTTGCCTTCACCTAGTCCTAATTGCGTTAATTCGCTTTCGATTTCCCTTTTATTTTTGCTTACAAAGCCTTTATATTGATTTCTGTCCTTTACCTTCATCCAGTCCCAGCTTGAGCTTTCTCGCAGTTTGTGCCAAGGCCATGGCTGGGCATGAGGCAAATGACCCTCTTCAAATCCCGAGTCTCTGGCGTCCAAAACCACCCACTTTTCTTTCTTGGCTAGATATTCTTGGGGGGTTAGGATCACGATGGTTTGCTTGAGGCTTTGGGAGAATGCCATGGATTTGAGGCTCAGAAGTCCCACAGCACTAGCCCATCCTATGATAAATCTTGTGTAATGCATTTGGTGATACCCCCATCCTAAATAAACACACTAAACTTAAGTTTAAAAATGCACTTTTGATCCAGCCTCTTCGCTGAAATCTTCGAGCGCTGCTTTTTACGGGAAAGGGAAGCTGAATGGGTTGAGTGATTTTTTTCACTCTAAGGTGCCACTCCACATCTTCGCATAATGGAATATCTTTATACTGCTTCATCTTTTTGATGGTTGCACCCGTGGCAAAAAAGGCTTGGTCGCCATAGGGCAAACCCAAAAGCCGCGATCTAACATTGGTAAAAAATTCAAACCACCTGCCCCAAAAAGGAGGTCTATCAAGTAATGCAAATGTAAAACACCCAGCCTTTACACTCCCTGATTTTATCTTATCTAAAAGCACATGATATCCCTCTTGACTTAGCAGACAATCCACATGCAAAAAGATCACAAGGTCATTTTCATTGATGTTTAACAAATGTAATGCACGATTCATTTGCTTGGCTCGACCTTTTGGGGCGGGTAGCCACTGGCACTTCCACTTTTTGGCAATGGATTCTGAGGCATCTGTGCTTCCACCATCCACTAAAATCAGTTCTGGGCTCGGGGAAAATGGGCAGTGGTGCTCTAAAAATCGGGGTAACCATTCCTCTTCGTTTAATAAAGGAACAATGAGATAGATAGCACCAACGGGATCTTCCTTTGGGTCCTCCCACTCGACTTTTTTAGCCATGGTGTGAGTCATGAAACGGGGGGCCCATTGTGGATCCCAGATTCTAAGACTTTTGTAAGAAGTGGCTGCGCTTCAAAAAAGGCTTTAAGCTCTTGCTGGGTGCAGACATCATCGATTTGATTTTGACTCACGTCTTCATAGAGTCTTTTGAGATCCGAAGCGGTGTCAATATCGTAACACTCCTCCAATTTATGCAATGAAAATTCTTTGGATAGGGAGGATTCCAATTCCAAGAGGGTGTGGGATGAAGAATAAGTCACACTGGTCCAGTGCCGCTGTGGGATGGGTGCTTTTCCCGTAAAAGAATAAAACCCGCCATCCTCACTGGGGCCTAAAAGAATGTTAAATTTTGACTGGAGGGCAAATTGGATCACCTGACCAAAGTGGTTTTTAGGCAAGTGGGGAAGATCGGTGCCTAAGATGTGCACCACATCAAACCCGGCTTTTAAGCCGCTGTATACGTTGTGGAGCCGTTCTCCTAGTCCTCCCAAGCCTTGCTCTAGAAGTTTTCCTTGGGGCCAATAGGAGGCGGCCTGAGACAACGGCTCTGCCAGGGCCCAATAGAATTCAGCCTTCCCAGTGGGGTACGCAGCCTCCCACTCCAGCGAGCGCCTGAAAAGGGTGCCCACAGAGCGGGCGTAAAATGCCTTGGCCAAGTCCTGGGACACATCCTTGGCTAGCCTGGTTTTAACGGGCGTCAGTTCCTTGGTTTTTGCAAAAAAAACTACGGCAATGCTTGGCTTAACCATCTGATTTTTTACACCCAACTTTCTAAAAACACAAAGCAAAACCCTGTCCTTATGCACCATCCTACCATGAATGGCAAAGGAAGTGGATCTTCGAAACTTCAAGGAGGTTGCCAGTGCTTTTTGGTTCGCTGGTGGGTGGTAAAGGTTACAACTTGGTTTTCTTATTTTGCTTTGATGTGTTTATTCAAAGAAATGGAGAGTGTTTCAAATTGGTTTTCCCCTGCCCTACCTGCACCTAAGAGGTACAAACCATGAAGTTCTAAAAGGTATTTATCGGAGGAGGTGAGGGTAGTTTCATTAGCCACTATCGCCTTTGCGATTTGATTGAGTTGATCGGTGAGGTACTGAGTTACTATTTCAAATTTCTCGCCAGCAAAACCGGGATTTTCTGGATCATTAGGCACTGCTTTAAGAGCTTTTTCCACATCGGCTGGCCAAGTGGGCACGATGGGTAAATTCAGGTTGTATTCCAATTTTTGCTCGGGGCTTTTCTGCATTTTGCGGATCTCGTTTTGAAGGCTTCGGGGGATATCTTCTCCCCTCAAAAACAGGTGATTGCCCACAAAATCCGGAATTTTCCGAGAAATAAAAGCCAGTCCATTGGGAATCACTTCAGATACTCCCTCTTCAAACATCATTTGCTCGATGGCCACATGCCAAGTCGCAGGCTCTAATCTAGATTTTAGTTTATCAAAGTGTGGCGTGGCTTCACCTTTGGACGCCAAAAATGGGGCTCTAGGTGAGCAGCGGTGGGCCTGTATCATCAAATCACAAGCTTGAATTTCGGAGGCGGGGGTGGAAGAATCTTTTCTTTTCTCGCATTTTTCGCGGATGAGTTTGTCTTCTTCGGTTAGCCACACATCCGCAATCACACTTGGTGGCAAAATGGCATACTCTCCGGCGCCTTGCTTGGAAAGATAAAGATCTTTGGTGAGGAACACGGCGGCATGTTGTTCTTCAAAGGCAATTCCTTGGGCTGTTACCTTTGCCGGGTCACGTTCCACAAAACGGTAGCTCAAAATATCTCCGGGTTGAAGTTCTCCAGTTGCGGGAACTTCTTGGCATTGGGAGGATTCCATAGCGTAGGTAAAGGTGTCAGCGGAAGCAACGGTCATTCCGGGCATCACTCCTGTGAGGGCCAAGGCATGGGACCAACAGTTGATCTCCGAGCTGTTATCGTCGATTTCTTTCCCAAAGGTGTTGGCCACCAGTGGGGGCATCACCCGGTCCAGCTTGATTTCACACCATCCGGAGGGTCGAGATTTGGGTTGGGGAGTTTCATTTAACCCTGCAAAATCAGGCTCCCATTTTTTCCGCAGTTCCAAAAATGCATTTACCGTTTGGGAAACGCGTTCGCAACTATTGGCAAACAAATAAACGGCTCCACCTGGGGACCTGGTGACCCCAATGCCACGTTCCCCAAAGGCCAACTCTGGCTGAAAAAAAGGGGCGGAAATTTCTTTAATTAATTCAATATCATCCTGGGTTTTAACGCCTGATTGAGATGTGGTTTTGGTGCAGCTAAGGGTGGTTAAAGTAATCAGAAACAAGTGTGATCTAAAACCCTTTTTTTTCATTTTAAACTCTCAATTAAAAGATCTGACAACGCCATGCAAAAAGCGGTCCAGGGTAAAAGACGATGAGATCCGGGCATCTTCTCCGGCTCCAAAGACGGCATTTGGTGATTTGTTGGTCACCTGTTTAATCTTTGGTCCTGTTTGACTGCGGCGTAAATACGGGTAAATTTGCCTTTGCTTTGGCAAACCCGTTCCCAAAAGTTGGGGTTAAAGGGTGTTTCTTAATTTATCTAAAAACAACGGAGATTTATAAGAATCGATTTTAGACCAAAAAGGGAAGAAGTGCGGTCCTCTGAAACGTATAGAATCCACAAAAGTAGATACGGAGTTTGTGTCTGTGCTGGAAAAGTGTTCCTTTACCACCACACTTCACATGAATTCCGAAGGCTTGATCATGGGCTTTTTGGTTAAATTAGTAGATCCGCTTACGGCTTCCGCATTGGCTCAAAAAATGAAGGAATTTCCGGGAAAATCTTCTTTGGTGCTCATTACGGATGGCAAATTAAAAGAAGAATATCAGTCCAATCTTCCCCTGGCGGTGGGGTCCGCCTTTAAGCTTGCCGTGCTGGATTTGTTGCAGGAAAAGATCCAAAAAGGCACGTTGGCTTGGAGTCAAGTTGTTACCTTAAAAAAGAGAGATTTAAGCATTCCATCTGGATTTTTGCGCGATTGGCCTGTGGGATCACCTGTAACGCTGGACACCCTTGCCAAATTGATGATCTCCCAAAGTGACAACACCGCTACGGATGCTTTGATAGGAGTGGTGGGAGCGCAGGAATTGGCTCAAAGATGGCCCGCCAATCGACCATTTTTGCGCACGCGAGAAACTTCTCAGTTAAAGTCAAAGTATCCCAAATCCCAAGAATTTTTATCAGCCTTTCTAGGTGCCACCACTCCCGAAGGCAAACAAGGGGTGTTAAACCAATTGGAGGATTTCCCTATTCCTCCCTTCGCTTTGTGGCGATTTGATTCGGAATCGGCAAAGGCGGAGTGGTTTTTTACCCCAGTGGAGCTTTGTAACTTAGCTTCTAAGCTGAGTCATTTAGAACTTTTTTCCATCAATCCAGGAGACGCCAATCCTAAAGCTTGGAAGAAAATTGCCTTTAAAGGGGGTTCCGAGCCTGGCGTTTTGAATTTAACCACTTGGCTGCAGGCTCCTTCCGGTAAAACCCATTGCCTCAGCGCCACTTGGAATGCTTCCAAGGATTTGGATTCTGATGGACTTGAGGAGCTTTATCAGCGTACCGTATCATCGTTGGAGGAACGCAAACCTTAAAGAGAACGGGAGGGGAGATCCCAGCCGCACGTTCCGTCCCAATTAAGGAAACAGATTCCTTTGTTTTTTAACAGGTTGTAAGTTTCTTTAAAACCCAATTGATCATAAGAATTGGAACCCAGATCTAAGATTTTGAGCTGGGTCATGGATTCAAGGATTTGGATATCGGAGAGATGGTTATTATATAGATACAATTCCTCCAGGTCCTTGGAACCTTTGAGAAAGTCTAGACTTCCGATTTCCATGTTACCCAGATTTAGGAATCTAATTCCCGCAGGCACAGATGGTTTTGGGTTGATTCCGACCCATTTTTGTTCGCTCCAGTCTATGCCCACATGGGAGGGCCAGGGTTGTGCATCGGAAAAATGAGCCATGCGTTTCGCTGGAAAATGAAGGTACACTCCCTCAGGAATATGATTTAAGCTAGACCACTCATTCAAAGGTTGAGCTTCTTCGGCAATTTTCATTGCAATCTGTTTCAGTTTTTTCATTTGAGCCAATGCTTCAAAATTTAAATTCTGTGTGGCCTGAGCGAGGTTTAAAATCACAAGATCTGGAGCAAGTGAAAATAGAGTTTGATGTCCGTGTGTAAACTGAGGCACGGAACCAAGGTCTAAATGAGTGACTCTTGGCAGCAGTGTAACCAAATCTATAATGGATTGAAGCTCGGCACTGGATGAAGTGGAAACGGATGAATCACTAGAATGCTTAACTTCTTTTGGCTCTGAAACAAAACCGATGGCGGACTCCCAGCAGGATGTGGATTCATCAATGAGCTGGCGAAAAGATTCCATCAGACTTGATTCTAATTCGTTCATTTTTTGGTGGTTTTTTTGGGATTCACAGGCTTTCCAGAAGCGCAGGGAGCGTAGATTAAGCGTCAGAAATTGCGTGGGTTCTTTGGGCGCGGCCTCGGCTGCCAGGGCGATTTGGCACGAGCCGGCGGAGGCGAATAGGGGTTCCAGTTTGGGTAAAAGTTCCTCCTTGGAATTCACTTCTAGGCCATTTTCTTTAAGCAAAAAAACCTCCTTGGGGCAGGTGGTGCTTTCGGCAACTACAACGGGCTTTCCCTGACCCTGCCAAGACCAGTGGGGATCTTGGGCCGCTAAGGTAACTTTGGGCAGGTAGGTAAAGGAGATGTTAGCTTCCTTGGCCAGTGGCCAATCCCAATGGGCACGCAAAGGTTCTTTGGGTAGAGATGGCGTGGTGCCGTTTGGGTTGACGTCTTCTTTTGTGGGGCTGATATCGGTGTCGTTGGTGGTATTTGGATCCTTTGGGGCGGGATGGACGGTTCCAGGGGTGTCTGAATGTGACACGGGGGGAGTGGCGCGGCGGATTTTAGGTTTGCCGCAGGCTCCCAGGGCCGCCAGGAGCAGCCAGGAGGTGTGAATTCGTAAGGGCCTAGATAAAGGGTTCATGGGCGTTCCTTGTGGGATGATGTTGCTAAAAATGAGGCTCCCTGGAGCTTTTTTCCCGGGAGCCGAGGCACTGTAAAATTTTAGTTGGCAGGAAGCAAAGGACATTTTTTGGGGGGGGGCTGAAGTGCTCTAAGGCACCCAGCCGCATTTCCAGTTAGAATCACGGAGACACAGTTCCGGATTTTGAGTCAGCAGATCTCTAAGGAACGTTTTGGAAGCTTCATCTAGGGGGTTTTCGAACACACTTAGCCTCATTAAATTGGGCTTGTTTTCCAGTCCTCTCAGGCTGGTTAGCTGGTTTCTCTCCAAGTCTATTGATTCCAGTTTTGATGCGTCCTGCAGAGCAGAGATGTCTGTCAGTTGATTGGAGCCTGCATCAAGAAATTTAAGATTGGGCTTGTTTTCCAGACCTTTTAGGCTGGTGAGCCGGTTATACTCCAAGTCTAATGTTTCCAGTTTTGATGCGTCCTGGAGAGCAGAGATGTCTGTCAATTGATTAGATTCAACACTGAGCTCTTTGAGATTGGGCTTGTTTTCCAGACCTTTCAGGCTGGTGAGCTTGTTATTCCACAAATTTAATTCTTCCAGTTTTGATGAGTTCTGAAGAGAAGAGATGTCTGTCAATGTTTTGCAGCCGCTCGAAGAATTGGGACAGGAAGCATTTAGAAATTTAAGATTGGGTTTGTTTTCCAGACCTTTCAGGCTGGTGAGCTTGTTATTCCACAAATTTAATTCTTCCAGTTTTGATGCGTCCTGAAGGGCAGAGATGTCTGTCAGCCGATTCTCGGTTGCATTTAAGATTATAAGATTGGGCTTGTTTTCCAGACCTTTTAGGCTGGTGAGCTGGTTGCCGTTAAAGTCTAATTTTTCCAGCTTTGATGAGTCCTGAAGAGCGGAGATGTCTGTCAATTGATTCCACCTTGGATCAAGAAATTTAAGATTGGTTTTTTTTTCCAGGCCTGCTAGGCTGGTGAGCCGGTTATTCTGCAAGTCTAATGTTTCCAGTTTTGATGAGTCCTGAAGGGCAGAGATGTCTGTCAATTGACTATTACTAACACCAAGTACTTTAAGATTGTGTTTGTTTTCTAGACCTTTTAGGCTGGTGAGCTGGGTGCGCCACAAGTTTAATGTTTCCAGATTTGATGCGTCCAGAAGAGCAGAGATGTCTGTCAGCTGATTCCCGCCTGCATTGAGAACTTTTAGATTGGGTTTGTTTTCTAGACCTTTCAGGCTCCCAAGCTTATTGTCATACACAGTCAATTCTTCTAACTGGTACGCATGGTTTAATGCCTCTAGGGAATCTAAATCCATTCTGCTTAAGTTTAGAGATTTTACTCCAACAGGCACGGGCAATTCGGAGCCTGGTTTTGTCCACTCTTTCTCCGACCAATCGATTCCCACGTGGGAGGGCCAGGGGTGTTCGGGGGTGAATTCCCCTAAGTATTTCAAGGGAAAATTTAAGTAAACGCCCGCTGGGATCTCTTTGAGAGAAGGCCAATGATTTAAAGTAACAGAATGGGTCATGGGCTCTAGGTAGATGGTTTTTAGATTTTTGTAGCTTGAAAGAACCTTAAAATCTAAATTGAAACTCGCGTTTTTTAAAGTTAAAGTCACCATATCGGGAACGTGGGACAATAGGCTCAAATGGGAGGGATTAAATAGGCCAGCGGATTCAATGGTAAGCCGCGCAACTCTAGGTAAAAGGGGAAGCACCTGAAGAGCCTCTTTAAGGACCGGGCTGGATTGGGGGCTATCGGGGATAAAATCGGGAATGGTAAACGTCTTTTCCAGGGTAGCAAAATCTCGAGTTTCGTCCCAACAGTTGCTATTTTCATCGAATTCCCACCCAAGATGTTTCCTGATGCTTTTTTGAAGCGAGGTGGTTTTTTGTCCGCCTTTTATGGCCTCACAGGCTTTCTGGATGTGCAAAGAGCGCAAATTAAGCGTGAGGAATTGAAGGGGCTGTTGGGGTGCGGCCTCGGCCGCCAGGGCGATTTGGCACGATCCGGCGGAGGCGAATAGGGGTTCCAGTTTGGGTAAAAGTTTCTCCTTGGAATTCACTTCTAGGCCATTTTCTTTAAGCAAAAAAACCTCCTGGGGGCAGGTGGTGTTTTCGGCAACTACAACGGGTTTTCCCTGACCCTGCCAAGCCCAGTGGGGTTCTTGGGCGGGAAGTGTGACTCCTTCTCTTCCATCGTATACACCGGTTTCCCCAGCCAATGGCCAATCCCAGGTGGCTTTGAGGGGCTCAGCGGGGGTGGGAGGAGTGGTGCCTTGATTGGGGTTTTCAGTGGAAGGATTTCCATTAGTGACAGGGTTTTGGGCGCCCGGCCTGTTGGATTCGGGAGGTGGCACCGCGGAGCGTGATTTGGATTTGCCACAGGCTCCCAGGGCTGCCAGGAGCAGCCAGGAGGTGTGAATTCGTAAGGGCCTAGATAAAGGGTTCATGGGCGTTCCTTATGGGATGTTGTTGCTAAAAATGAGGCTCCCTGGAGCTTTTTTCCCGGGAGCCGAGGCACTGTAAATTTTTAGTTGGCAGGAAGCAAAGGACATTTTTTGGGGGGTAGGGGGTGTCACTTTTTTTGACCAAGTGGGCCTAAAGGAGCTACATTGGAGGGAATGAGGGGGCAAAAAGTGGTTTTGGCAAAAATCAATGCGATACCTTTACCAAAAAAGGAGGTGGAAAATTTGGTGGCCAGGCTTTTAGCTGAGATTTTAAAGCGTCTAGAGCCTTTGGAAATCATCCTTTTTGGATCGGCCGCTCGGGGCCAAATGACGGCCTATTCGGACTTGGATGTAGTGATTGTGATTGATGAAGCCCATGACATTAAACCCACTATTAGAAAACTAGGAGGGGTGTCTGCCGTTTTGGATTGGCCGGTGGATCTTTTGGTGGTGGATAAACGTCAGTATGATGTTAAAAAAGACCTCGGAGGCGTTTTTTGGGATGCCCATGCCTTTGGAACGATGATTTTTAAAAGAGGACCGATATGACGCCCAGAACGGAACGATTTTACAAGCGGGAATACGCTAGCGAGCTTCTTCGCATTGCCGAAGGCGACTTGGCTTCGGCCATTGGCCTAAGGAAAATCGCTGAGGGCCGTCCTGAAAACGTTTGTTACCATGCTCAACAGTGTGTTGAAAAGGCAATTAAAGCCGTGTTTTGTGGCAAGGGTTTGGCTGTTCCGCTGGTACACGATCTCGATTTGCTGGTGGCAAAGTTACCCCAAGAACTTCAGCCACCTTCTTACGCAGTGCTTTCGGAATTGAGTCTTTTTGCATCTGTTCGACGGTATGAGGAGGGAGTTGCTATTCTATCAGAAGAAGATCTAGATTCAGCCCTGGCTGTGGCCCAAGCTCATTTGGTTTGGGCCAGACAAATGTTAGAAATGGGGAATTGATGGCGGTGGGCATTTAAGGCACCCAGCCGCAGTGCCCGTAATTGTCTTCAACAAAGCAAAGTTCAGTCCTATTTGCTTTGAGATCCCGAAGAAAGGATCTCGTGGCTTCATCTAGGGGGTTTGCGAACACACTTAGCCTCATTAAATTGGGCTTGTTTTCCAGTCCTTTCAGGCTGGTGAGCTGGTTTCTCTCCAAGTCTATTGATTCCAGTTTTGATGCGTCCTGCAGAGCAGAGATGTCTGTCAGTTGATTGGAGCCTGCATCAAGAAATTTAAGATTGGGCTTGTTTTCCAGACCTTTTAGGCTGGTGAGCCGGTTATACTCCAAGTCTAATGTTTCCAGTTTTGATGCGTCCTGGAGAGCTGAGATGTCTGTCAATGGATTATATCCAGCATTGAGCGATTTAAGATTGGGCTTGTTTTCCAGACCTTTCAGGCTGGTGAGCTGGTTATTGTATACCAATAATTTGTACAGTTTTGATGAGTCCTGAAGAGCAGAGATGTCTGTCAATTGATTCCAACTTGCATCAAGAAATTTAAGATTGGGCTTGTTTTCCAGTCCTCTCAGGCTGGTGAGTTGGTTATTCCACAAATTTAATTCTTCCAGTTTTGATGCGTCCTGGAGAGCGGAGATGTCTGTCAATGTTTTGCAGGCGTTGCCCCCGGAGCAGGAAGCATTTAGAAATTTAAGACTGGGCTTGTTTTCCAGTCCTTTCAGGCTGGTGAGCCGGTTATACTCCAAGTCTAATGTTTCCAGTTTTGATGAGTCCTGGAGAGCGGAGATGTCTGTCAATTGATTCCTGCTTGCATCAAGAAATTTAAGATTGGGCTTGTTTTCCAGTTCTTTCAGGCTGGTGAGCTTGTTATTCCACAAATTTAATTGTTCCAGTTTTGATGAGTCCTGGAGAGCAGAGATGTCTGTCAATTGATTGTCACCTGCACCAAGAACTTTAAGATTGGGCTTGTTTTCCAGTCCTTTTAGGCTGGTGAGTTGGTTATCTCTCAAGTCTAATGATTCCAGTTTTGATGCGTCCTGAAGAGCAGAGATGTCTGTCAATTGATTATATTCAACAACGAGCACTTTGAGATTGGGCTTGTTATCCAGTCCTTTCAGGCTGGTGAGCTGGTTATTGTATGCGTCTAATTGTTCCAGTTTTGATGCGTCCTGGAGAGCGGAGATGTCTGTCAAGTGATTATTATCAGCATCAAGACCTTTAAGACTGGGCTTGTTTTCCAGACCTTTTAGGCTGGTGAGCCTATTATCCTCCAAGTCTAATGTTTCCAGTTTTGATGAGTCATGGAGAGCGGAGATGTCTGTCAATTGATTGGAGCCTGCACCAAGAACCTTAAGATTGGGCATTTTTTCCAGCCCTTTCAGGCTCCCAAGCTTATTTTCATTCACAAACAATTCTTCTAACTGGTCCGCCTGTTTTAAACCTTCCAGGGACGTTAGTTCCATATGGCTTAAGTCTAGAGATTTTACTCCAACAGGCACGGGCAATTCGGAGCCTGGTTTCGTCCACTCTTGCCCCGACCAATCCATTCCCACGTGGGAGGGCCAGGGGTGCTCGGAGGTGAATTCCCCTAAGTATTTCAAGGGAAAATTTAAGTAAACGCCCGCTGGGATCTCTTTGAGAGAAGGCCAATGATTTAAAGTAACAGAATGGGTCATGGGCTCTAGGTAGATGGTTTTTAGATTTTTGTAGCTTGAAAGAACCTTAAAATCTAAATTGAAACTTGCGTTTTTTAAAGTTAAAGTCACCATATCGGGAACGTGGGACAATAGGCTCAAATGGGTGGGATTAAATAGGCCAGCGGATTCAATGGCAAGCCCCGTGACCCGAGGCAAAAGGGGAAGCACCTGAAGAGCCTCTTGAAGTGCCGGGCTGAATTGGGGACTATCGGGGATAAAATCGGGAATGGTAAATCCCTTTTCCCGGGAGACGAACCGTTCAGTGAAGTCCCAACACTTGGGGTATTCATTGATGTTGGCCTCAAAATGTTTCATGATGCTTTGTTGAAGCGGGGTGGTTTTTTGTCCGCCCTTTATGGCCTCACAGGCTTTCTGGAGGTGCAAAGAGCGCAGATTAAGCGTGAGGAATTGAAGGGGCTGTTGGGGTGCGGCCTCGGCTGCTAGGGCGATTTGGCACGATCCGGCGGAGGTGAATAGGGGTTCCAGTTTGGGTAAAAGTTCCTCCTTGGAATTCACTTCAAGGCCATTTTCTTTAAGCAAAAAAACCTCCTGAGGGCAGGTGGTGCTTTCGGCAACTACAACGGGTTTTCCCTGACCCTGCCAAGCCCAGTGGGGTTCTTGGGCGGGAAGTGTGACTCCTTCTCTTCCATCGTTGACCCACTCTTCCCCAGCCAATGGCCAATCCCAGGAGGCTTTGAGGGGCTCAGCGGGGGTGGGAGGAGTGTTGCCTTGATTGGGGTTTTCAGTGGAAGGATTTCCATTAGTGACAGGGTTTTGGGCGCCCGGTCCGTTGGATTCGGGAGGTGGCACCGCGGAGCGTGATTTGGATTTGCCACAGGCTCCCAGGGTCGCCAGGAGCAGCAAGGAGGTGTGAATTCGTAAGGGTCTAGATAAAGGTTTCATGGGCGTTCCTTGTGGGATGATGTTGCTAAAAATGTGGCCCCTGGAGCTTTTTTCCCGGAAGCCGAGGCACTGTAAAATTTTTGTTGGCAGGAAGCAAAGGACATTTTTTTGGGGGGTAGGGGGTGTCACTTTTTTTGGAAGTTGAAGACTCAAGGCCTACATTCTATATAAAAATCAGTAGTCTACATCCGTGTCAGTGGATCTAGGGGTGATTTGCTTGATACCTATGGGAGTGTTAAGATGAAGCATAGGTGCTCAACCGGTTGGCATTTGCTTCCATTTCTTTGGAATTTTGTTCACTTTGTGGCTGCGGTGCTGTGTCGTCAAGATTGAAGCCAGTGGTAACGGCGCACCCCCATTTTTACATCATCCTATTGGAAATGGCAAAAATACCGTGAAAAATAAAATACTCTCTTTTTACTTGTTATTGATATTGGCCGTGAATCACGCAACCGCACAGGCTAATGAGAAAGTGTCCAAAATTTTATTTTACCCCAGAGGGGGTCAAGCCAGATCGTTGAATTTTGAGGATCTAAAAACCGATGTTTCGTATTCATTCGTCCATCCTCACTTGGTGATGGATCCGGAAAAAAAACGACACAATTATGGTGGAGTTGATTTAGAAAAGCTGCTTCGATTAAAGTTTGGTAATGTTTCTCCTGAGGATACAATCACCTTTATTAGTGCAGACACTTATGTGGCCAGCCTTTCCTTTTCCGATCTCACTACGGCAAAAGCGTTGTTAAGCTTGCAGATGGATGGAAAAATAGCCACTTGGAAACAAGGCGTTCCCGGCCTAATGTTCCCTCCCACTTCAGCGAAAATGGCTTATCAAACGGATCAAACCTGGTGGGCATGGTGGGTTTCGGCGGTGGTGCAAGGCGAACCAAAGGTAAATCTAAGGTGGAATGAAGGGGTTCTAGATCTTTCCACCTGCCATAACAAACACACGCGCATCGTGCCCTACCCCCGTGGACGTCGCACCTATCAAGGCTGGAAAGACAAAAAGGCGGAAATCACTTATTGCTCATTGCAAAAGTTAACTTTGGGTAAACGCATAAAGTCCATTGAAAATATGATTGGCAAAAAACAGACCATTTCCGAAAAATCCATGGATCTTGTGCTAGTTCATGCCGTTAATGGCAGTCCTATCCCCATATCCATGGGTGGCCCTTACCAAGTGTGCAAATCAATCGATGCCGAAGAGTGTATCTACTTTGTTTCGAAATTAGAAGGCGAGGATGTTAAAACGAAATGAGAGCGATTTCCATTTTCCGGCCCAAAACACTTCCAGTGCGTGTGGCTCTGGCAGTTACTTTGGCGGTTGGGGTTTTGATGACCTTATTCATCGGTTTGGCTCTTTTAAAAACCAAATCCACTCTTGAAAAACAAGTAACAGACGAAGCCTTAAACAACGCAAAAAGATTTGCTTCTTTTACCTTAGGTTACTTTTATTACCAAGATAACTTTATTCATCTTACGACCCAACAAAAAGCCTTGTCGGCAAGCCCAAATGTATTATACAGCTATATTGTTTCTTCAAAAGGCGAAATCATTGTGGGCACAGATGGAATTGATTCTTCTGATATCGGTCTAAAGAAACAAATATGGGAGCCAGACACCACTTTGGATGCCTTGCAAAGTGAAATTCAGTTTGCAGCCACTTCAACAATGCCTGAAAAATTCAAGTTGCGAACGGGTCAGGCAGGCCTCATCCGACTTGCCAGTTTGCCGCTGAACTGTGAAGAACAAATCGACAATTGCGCCCATCTGCGCATTGCCTTGTTTCCAGATTCCCATAAGCCATTTTTAGTATCTTTAACCTTATTTTTAATTGCGATTTCATCTGGAATTGTTGTATTGTCTGGTTTGGTGACATACTCGGTGGCACGAAAAATATTGATTCCCATTTCCGTGATTTCGCGTCAGTTGGAACTTTCAGCCACGGGAGGGAAAATCGATCTTGACATGGCGCAAAAATCAGATCTTGGCACGGCCGTTGAGATTGTGGCACTGCGAAATTCACTAGATAATTTTGTCAAAGTGTTAGAAACAAGCTCCCGAGATGCAGCAGTGGCCAGCACCACACAAGCCATGGCCCATGACGTTAGAAAACCCTTCACAATGATTCAAATGATAATGGATGCTTTAGAGACGGTTGAAGATCCCATCAAAGCAAAACATTTGCTTAAAGAAGCCTTGCCCGAAGTGCAACAAGCCATTGCCTCCGTAAATGGAATGATTGCAGATGTTTTAGAGATGGGTGCCGTTGGGGCTCCCCAATTCGAACCCACCAATCCGGAGACTTTGATAGAGTTTGCCGTGAATCAGATTTTTCGTATTTATCCAGATTCTAACGTAAACATTCAGTACCAATTTCATCATGTGCATAAAGTAATGGCCGATACCTCAAAGATCTCACGAGTGTTTTCCAATTTGGTGGGCAACGCCATACAAGCAATGATGCAGAAGGGAGACATGTGGTTCAAAACCGAAGAAATCAATGTGGATTCCAAAAAATTTATAAAGTTTTGTATCGGTAACAGTGGGAGCTTTATCCCAAAAGCCATCATTGAAAAACTTTTTGAGGCTTTTTTTACCTTTGGAAAAAAAGGCGGCACGGGTTTGGGGCTAGCCATTGCTCAAAAAATCGTGAGCTCCCATGGTGGAAAAATTTGGTGTCAGTCCCACGAAACCAAAGGAACCGAATTTTTCCTTACTTTGCCTTGTTCTACCCAAACTTCTGACCCACTCCCCAATCCTCTACCCGCATCGGGGTCCGAGATTTTAGCCAGGGTTGAACGCCTTAGAAAAACCCACCAACCCGAATCAGCCACCTACATTCAATATGAGCTTGAATCAAAGATTGAAAAGCAGATCCTGCAAGCTTTGTCAAAAAACGATTCACCCTTGAAGATTTTAATTGTGGATGATGAAGGGGTTTACCGCAATTCCCTGGCCTCCATTTTAAGTAAACCCGAGAAACTTCGAAGCGCAATCAAATTGGAATTTGCCCAAAATGGAAACCAAGCACTCTCACTCCTCGCCCAATACCCAGATACGAAACTTGTGATTTTGGATGTGGACCTTGGAATGAACACCTTGAATGGGTACGATGTTTTGATTAAAATGCGTAAAGCTAATTTCCACGGAGTGGTTTGCATTCATTCAAATCGTTCTTTATCAACGGACTATCGCATCGCAATGGATGCGGGTGCCGACGCCGTGCTGCCGAAGCCCATGGGTCGCGCCCATCTGCTAAAACTGATTTTGCAAGCCCTTCATTCAACTTCAGAGGTTTAGCTTTAAGCTTTTTTTATTAAAATGCATTGGAACATTTATGACCACTGTGTCACAAATGGGGTCGATGATTTTTAAGAATCATTGAGTGCAATGGCGGTTTCTTTGGTCTACTGTGTGGCATAAGGTGCGCGTTTTTGGTAAAAGGAATGAATTATGTTTAGGCTTCCAGGATGGAAAAGAGGGATCTGGGTAGGGGTGATATTATGTGTGATAGGACTTATATTTATAATGAGAATTGCTTCCTCAAAGCCTAACCTGGGCACAATGACTCCCCGACAGCCTAGCTCAGAAACACGAAAAAACATCCGTCAAATCTTGTCAAGTCCCATAGAGTTTAAAGATCTAGATTCCAGCTCTACTCGCTTGGCAGGGAATTCTTCTGAATCCAAATCAAAGATAGTTGAAGAAAAACCTTGGGTTCAAATGTGTAAAGAAAACTGGCATGGGCTTTTAAATTCTCCCGGGCGAAGCTGGCAAGATCTAAGCTCCGAAATGGAGCTTAGTTTGGACTCTAATTGCATTTCTTTGATGGGCTCTAGCCCTCATTTACAGGCCCTAACACAGGCTCTTCAAAACTGCTTGAAACCATCTATCGCAATCGAAAACGCTGCATCTACCCATTCTGATTTGTGTGAAGAAATGGTTTTTAAATGGAGAAGTTTAATTGTGGAATTTTTGTATCAAAACAACTCGGACTATGGGAATCAAACAGAAGAAGTTCTTCTCAATCGCATTCTGGCAGGGATGCAATTGGAAAAGCCAGATGGAGAACAGCTCTCAAAGATGTTAAAAATGACAGAGGTGCTGATCGAAAGGGATCCTAACTCCTATCCTGCAAATAAGGCAAGAGCTTCGCTTTTAGTGTTGATATTAGCAAATCTTAACCAAGGCTCACTTCAAGAGGTAGATGATGCCTTAGATCGGGTGGCGGCTCTAGAAGATGAAGACCAAGAAATCCAAGAGGTTAAATTGGTAATACCCATGCTGCTTGGAAATCCTCAAGAAATGGAACGAAGGGCAGAAGAACTTTTGCAAAAAGAACCCAATCATCCTGCTGCCCTATATTTAACCGCGGGGAGTCTCTGGCAGAAGGGGCACACTTCAGAAACCATATCGAGACTGCAAAAAGTAGTATCTCTGGCTCCAGAGGTTGGCCGTTATAAAGAAACACTTGATAGAGTGGTAAAAGCCAAACCTATGGAAAAGGGCTTGTTTAGCGTAAGCATGAGCGTTAATTTACTCGGTAAAATGAATTAATCTCGGCATGGTTGTTGGACATTTCCTTTAGATTGGGAAGGCTCACTCGGAAGACATGAACTTGCTTTTCCAGCGGTAGGGGAATGGTTGGGGGGTGCGTAAACGCTGCCATTTTTTACGTTCCATTCGGAATGAATTAATGGGTTTTGAGGCAAGAAAAAAAGGATGGCTTGCAGAAAAAGATGTGCCAGCAGGCCGGAAAGGATCACCACCATTCCCAAACTCACAAACGAGCCAATGGCGGATTTAAGTTGCTTGGTTTTTGGTGTACTAAAAAACATTTCTATGTCCCTAAAATCTTAGTGATGGAAGGAGTTGGGGAAATTCCCCCCTGTTTTCCAACCGTATAAGCTGGTAGCTCCAATTGCAAAGGACATTTTTTAAGAGACTGTATTCGAAGTGATTTTCACAAAAGGTTGGGCGAAGTGTCAAAAATACGATTTAAAAATGAGCTCTTCCCTCGGACTTAATTTGGAACTTCCCGTTGCCATTGCAATACTTGGAGAAAATTTTTGACTTTCTGTTGGTAAAGGAGCAAACCCCCACTTTTCAAAGTACTTAGGGTTTATCTCAGCAAATAGCCCAAAGCGCAAATCGGATCTTTCCTGAAGAGATAGAGCCATAACCGCCCTGAGTAAGACACCTGCATAACCTTGACGTCGATAATCCGGGTGAGTGGCAAGTGTGGCGATTCCTGAAAATTGGGGCAAAAATCGAATGAGATTCACTCCCGCCACGGGAATGCCCTCTTCATTTTCCAAGATGAATTTGTCTCCACGCAAAAAATTGGGACACGAATCGTATTGATGGGCATGTTCTTCTAAGCTTAGATTTGGCCCCCAAGCGTCTTTGCCAAAAAGAAAAAAATCTTTCGTATCTTCCAAAGCGAGTCGTCGTACGGTGCCCATACGCTGAAACCGCGGTGTGCCTCCAGGTCCAGCCTGATCGCTAAACATGGATTCCGGCCGAACCCAGTGGGCTCCCCTTGAGTTGGTGTAAAGTGCCAAATAAGCCGTGTGAGCTTCCAAGGACTCTGAATGTAACGCTTTTCCCAATGTTAAGTAATCCATACCTTTATAATGCCTAAACCATCCCCACATGCGAAACCTCCGTAGTGATATGGGTATCACAGATAAGTGGTCTTGAAAACGATACAAATCTAGAATTGGGAATGACCTTGTCGCGTAAAAGCCGGATTGTGAATGGAAAAGAAATCATAGAAAGTATGGGATTTGGATGCGGAACAGCTAATTTTCCAG
>JBIIVH010000134.1:0-2915 GCA_044339525.1 Silvanigrellaceae bacterium
CTATATAAATATAGATAATAAGATGATTTGGTGAAGTGCATTTTTACCTTCTAAAATTTGCTCTCCACCAATATTAATGGCTGATTTTTTCTTTTTATGGGTTGAGTTTGGTTTTTTTGGCCTTGCGATCTTGGTAACGCTTTCCCCGATAGGTATCCCCATCGATTTGAACGATTTCACACCGCTCAATCAGTCGATCGATGAGAGCACTCACGGATGCAGCGTTTGGAAAGAGCTCGCCCCACTCACTAAAGGCACGATTTGTAGTGATAATGGTGGATTTTCTCCCGGACCTTTTTTGGATCAATTGAAACAATATGTCAGCGTGACGTGTGTCATAGGATAAATACCCAACTTCATCGATGGCCAGAAGCTCAGGTTTGGCATACTTTTCAATGCGTTGACGCATGGAATAACGACTTGTTTCCGAAAGCAATTCGTCCAGCAGGTCTGAGCTCTCCATAAATATAGCGCTTTTTCCTTTTGAAGCAGCGCACTCTACTAGGTTTTTGGCAAAGTTTGTTTTTCCAACTCCACTAGGCCCCATAAAGATAACGTTTACGAATTCGCTCATAAAATCCAAAGTAAAAAGGTCGGTGATCTGGCCTCTATCTATTTTACGTGGCCAATTCCAATCGAAGCAGGCTAGTGCATCTGCTGGCCCATATTGATGAAGGCGCGTTGCGCGAACAGAAGCCTTGTATTTTCTGGCCCTTCGTTCAGATAATTCCCAACTTAGGAACTTTTGGAGAGCACCGCAAAGTTCTCCTTTTTCTTCGATTTCATCCATGTGCGCCAGAATCCCATAGAGACGGAATTCTCTGGCAAGAGTTTTTGTTTCTGGTGTCATTTTTGGTTTAATCCTGTGATTTCATCGTATCGTTTCGGGGAGTGGTATTCCACTATGAGATTTTCCGTTTTACTATTGAGGATGATTTGAGCGGGTACGGAACATGGAGCCTTTCTGGCGTTGTCTAGTCTTTTAAGCACAAAATGAAGAGATTTGAGACGTGGTGAATCTTGAATCACCACCTCTGATATAGCTTCGTCCAAGTTTTTTCGGCCATATATTTCAAGCATATTTAGAAGACTACTCACCACGCCACCAGGATTTTCACCTCGATCGGAAAGAATTTTTACAAACTCTAACGCCACAGGCACTGCAGACTTGAGTCGATCCAATCCGGTGTGTTTTTTGGCTCGATTTTTGTATTCCATCAATTGGTTAAAATGCTCTTTTTTCTCTATCACTTCCCCTTTTCCAAAAGAGCGCATGTGTTCCCCAATGCATTCTCCATCTTTATAAAAAAATATGTAGACATCGTCATATTCCAAAATGATAGAACTGCCAGCAAACTTCCATGGCACACTGTACTGATTGAGATCAAAGCGAACAAAAGGAACCTTAGGCACATTTACAAGCAAGCGTTCCCTTGCCATCCATGGGTTTTTGGGCAGGGAAAGAAGCTTTTCTTTTTCCTGGGTACAAACATCTATTACTGATTTACTTGAGTCATCCTGCCAATTTCGTGACCCAGCCACCTTTAAACACCACTCTAACGCCTGTTCATTAAGGTCTGCTAAATCTTTAAAGGGCCTGGCTTCAAAAAAACTGGTTCGTACATACTGAATGCTGCGTTCTACTTTTCCCTTTTCATTGCCCCTACGAACCCCCATGGCCACGGGCTCAAAGCTAAAATGCCTAGCCAAAGTGAGCATATTTTCATTGAATTGAACCAACGGTCCCAAACGACTTACCACACCACTTTTGAGATTATCCATCCAAACCTGCCTGGGAACCCCGCCAAAAAATTCAAATGCCTCTGAAAATCCTTGGTAAAAATCCCGTGAGGTGGAAGAGAGAAAGAACTTCAAAAAAACCATTCGGGAATGGGAAAGAGTCATTACAAATGCATAGAGCTTGCGACTGTGGCTGGCGCTTGTTTTAAGAGTTCCAAAATGAGCCCAGTCCACCTGAGCCTGTTCCCCGGGAAGACTCGTGAGCCTGAAGAAGGCTTCTTTTTTCTTTTGAGGTCGGATTTTACGGAGATAGGAGCATACTCGAGATGGACATTTACCGGGATAACCCCGTTCCTTTATCATCCCAAACACTCTGCTGCCCTTGATTTTGGGGTATTTTTCAATGGTGGATTGAATAAATCCCATGTACGGCTCTAAGATAGAGGGCCTGTTTTGAGGCACCTTTATAGGATGTTCATGGGTTACAATGCGCTCTACGACGCTATGATGAACGGAAAAGTGCTGTGCAATGGTCCCAATGGGCCACTTTTCCACTTTATAAAGTCTTAAAATTTCTGGTTCAAGCTCAGAATACGTCATGGGGGTCTTCCTTTTCTGTTAGGTCGAAAGTGGAAGGCCCGTTTTCTTGTATCTCCTGCTCTTCGACTGTAGATCCCCAAGGGGAATTTGCAAAACTCACACTGAAACTGCTTCTGAACCACGGCACGGCAAGACTTAGACTCAGCCGCCACTTCATCATCACTAGGCACCTCCCTACTCGAATTTGGAATGTCTCCGGCATCGTTGCCGGCGGTAGTACCATTAGAATGACTGTGGGCATTTATGGAACCGTGATCTCCCACGGAATTTTTCATTTGGAGAATTTTTCTTAGCCTACGTTGTTTTTCCGCACGAGCACGGGCTGCCTTACCATTTCGAGAGGAGCGGTACTTTTGGTTTGCACGTTGGAGGCGGGACTTATTAGCTAGAGGCTGGCAAAGTTGACAATAGATATTCCCCCGGTCGCAAGGACTGCAAAGGAAAACAGCTGTACGGCATGATAGGCAAAAATAGAGCCGATAAGTTAAAGCGTCAATGTTTTGGGGCGAACCCACTGGATCAAAATGGGAATCCAAGAGATGCTACTTTTACTCCAATGGTTGGCGTGATTTCTA
>JBIIVH010000127.1:0-2849 GCA_044339525.1 Silvanigrellaceae bacterium
AAGCCTTAAAAAGATGTCCATCACAATGCTTTTGCAGGTGACCCAGTCTTCCGGGAGAGCAGGGTTCAATACCTCCACCTCCTCAATAGGGGATTCTGGGACCAGCACGGCCGTAAGCAGCGAAATCAAAAGCCTTTCATTTTCCTTGGCTGAAAATAATCTTTTAAAAACAATGTCTAAGGTGGGCGGCAGGAAATTAGGGTCTGGAATCAATTGGGACATAAAAATCCTTTCTAGAATAGAGATTCTAAAAGGCATTTTAGGAGATTTAGTGGAATAGGGGAAAGGACATTTTTTCGGGGTGTAGGCAAGTATACAGACTGCCGCCAAAAGGGATTTAGGATCCCATATCACTAAGACAAAACGATTATATGGTTTTTTAACTACAATAGTCATTTATGTATAGTAGAGATTCGGCGTTTGTAGTCTGTCAACTTTTATGGTAGAAGTCCGATAGAACTATCCAGGGAGGAAAACCATTATGGATGCCTGCACCCCCACCTGGCCATTGGCACAGGCCAAAGCTAAACTCTCGGAGGTTATCCGAGCCGCGCTCCGAACCCCACAGGTGATTGCCTCAGATGGCTCCCCTACTGCCGTAGTTGTCAACTTTGAAGAGTATGAGAAGCTCATGAGCCTGCGCCGGGAGCTCATACTTCTACGCCGCCGGGAGACCATATCCAGACTTCGAGAGCTGAACGCAGAAGAGGAAAGCGACTTCGAACTCCCAGCGAGGGGCGAACGCGCCATCCCTGATTTCCAGGGGGGCGAATGAAGGGATTACTCATAGATACCTGCATTATCTCAGAGCTTGCCAAGCGGATTCCCGCGCCTCAAGTGGTACGGTGGTTTGAAAACTCCTCTGAGTCCCTGTTCCTTTCCACCATTACCATTGAAGAGTTTCTTACTGGGCTTCGCTATCTCGGCTCAGAAAAAAAGCTCATCTTCTTTCAAGGGATGATGCGCGATGAGTACTCCATCCTTCCCGTCAGCTGGGAAGTCGCTGAGAGATCTTCGCTTCTCCGATATAAGGCACGAACTAATGGCACCCCCATGGGCATGGGCGATGCCCTGATTGCAGCTACTGCCCTTGAAGAAAATCTCACCCTTGTTACGCGGAACGTGAAAGACTTTGTCAAGTGTGGTGTGGACATTTTGAACCCGTTTGAGAGGGAATAGTCCAAAGTGGGTGACTAAAAATCATTAACTGAGGAGTTTTTGGTGTTCTTCTTCGGAAAGGCCTGTGTTTCCATTACAGATGCCTTTTGGAGCTTGGGAAGCTCGATAAAATGCATCTTAACTTTTAAAAACAATGTCTAAGGTGGGCGGTAGGAAATTAGGGTCTGGAATCAATTGGGACATAAATTTGTCCTTAATCAACCAAACGACTGGTAATGTTATCTCAATGAATCCTGGCGTTTTCGCCAAACCCCGGTTACACTTCCGGAATTGGCGGACAAATCCGGAGCTTGATAAGGTAATCGCGAAAAATGTACGAAAGATTACAAAGAATTAGCCTAGACGACAGTGTTCTGCTATTAGGGCCAAGAGGTGTGGGGAAAAGCACGTTACTGCAGCAGCTTTTCCCAAAAGAACGAGCCATATGGTACGATCTTTTGATCCCAGAAGTGGAAGATAGACTTGCCCGAGAGCCCTCTTTGTTGATCAGGGAGGTAAAAGCAACCCCCAATTCCATAACTCATGTGGTGATCGATGAAATTCAAAAGGTACCACCCCTGCTAGATGTGGTGCACCATCTCATTGAATCCACCTCCCTGCGTTTCGTGCTCACCGGTTCCAGCGCCCGGAAGTTAAAACGCAACAACGCCAATTTGTTAGCGGGCAGAGCTTTTGTGTTTGAGCTCTATCCATTAACTTCTTTGGAACTGGGAGCGGATTTTGATTTGCAAAGCGCATTGGGGTTTGGCACCTTGCCAAAAGTCATCGAAAGTAAAAATACAATTACCAAAAGGCGCTTTTTACAAACCTATGCCCTGACATATCTCAAAGAAGAGATTCAAGTGGAGCAGGTTGTGCGCCAGTTGGATCCCTTCCGAAAATTTTTGCAGGTTTGCGCCCAAAGTTCCGGAAAAATCCTAAATTTTGCCGCTCAGGCGCGGGATGTGGGGGTGGATGAAAAAACAATAAAAAACTATTACTCGATTATGGAAGATACCTTGCTTGGATTCTTTTTGGAACCGTACCACGCCTCCATTCGAAAAAGATTGACTCAAAAACCAAAATTTTATCTATTTGATACGGGCGTGCAAAGAGCACTTTCTTCCCAACTCACATTGCCCGTTCAGGAATCCACCAGTGCTTATGGAGAATTATTTGAAGCCTTTGTGATCAATGAATGCATGAGGTTGAGCCGATATGCCGAGAATGATTTTGCTTTCCACTATCTGGCCACTCGTGATGGAGTAGAGGTGGACTTGGTGGTGGAAAGGCCTGGTAAACCCTTGTTACTGATTGAAATCAAGTCATCGGTGGAAATTCAGGAAAGTCATTTGAAAGGATTGCGGCAACTCGGAGGAGATTTTCCCGGAGCTCAATGCATCTGCATGGCCAGAGTGATAAGGGAACAAAAAATAGACGACATTTTCGTATTGCCGTGGCAAATGGCGGTGAGAAAAATCTTTTGGGAGAACGATTTTTAAAATGGGGGTAGAGAACTCTAATTTTCTAGAGTGATGACAATTCCTCAAGCCCTCAATAGGTTTACGCGAAAACCCTTGGGAGAAGTCACCTGACTTAAGGACGTGCGCTCGGATGGCGGCAAGGCAATGGAACGACGGTCAAATATCACCAAAGTACCACGGTCCAAATGAAGTCTAGAAAGGTAACGA
>JBIIVH010000076.1:0-12308 GCA_044339525.1 Silvanigrellaceae bacterium
GCAGTTTAGCTATAACCGATGGGCGATGGGAACAGTTTTGGAAAAAAGTAGACCGATTTGGAATCGCAGCAGCATAGGTGTCAATAATTTGGCCAGATGGTCAAGACATCAATCCGCGGATGCACCCATATTTTCGCACCCACTGCATTTTACGCAGAAAAGAACTAGGTGTTGAGGCAGGGGCCGTTGCCGAAGGATGGTCGAAACTGGAATCCAGAATTCGTGCGGCAGCGGAGGCATATGAACGACTGTGCCTTTGGCACCTCAGTGGCACCCTTACAGCGACACTAGATTTCAATTTACCATACGGAATCGGAGTTGCCTATACCAAAAAAACCTCTAAATCTCGGGCAATGGCGGAGTATTTTGAGCGTAAACATCATCTGGAATTAAGTAGAGAATTGACATTGGCAGGATCAATAAAAACAAGAAAAATAAAAACGTACTTGCAAGATTTTGTCTGGATAGGTGCAGTTGTTTTAGAACATGGAACTATTGGAACTGGTTATGGCTTGACAGAGCAGCTCGCCGTGGATTCGGCGCGAAGAAGCGCTTTTCGCAAAAAAGACTTTCCTCAGCAAATGCCTCGTTTTGAAGTTCCAAAAAGTGATCCAGTGCTTAGGGCACTGACACCGTTACAAACCCCATGGCTAGAGTGTTGGTTTTATGGCCATGTAAAAGAATAGTTGCCTTATTTTGCTCTAACGTTCCAAATTTGGACACTTTCCGCAAATGGATCTGTGATATTGAGAATAACATCCTGACTAAAATAGTGCCTATTTGCCGTATAAAATAATGGAATGACTAAACCTTCGGAAAGCGCTACTTTGAAAGCGTTGCGAACTGTATTGGCGATAACGGCACTGTCTTTCGTTTTCTTTGCCGAATTCAATAAATTCATTATCGATCCATCTAACAAGTCAGCATTGGCGCCTTCGGTCGAAAAAATGTATGTTGCCCCACTAACAGGGTCCGTATCTGACATCCCAACAGAAAGAAAAATTGCATCGACTTTGCCGTTAAGCCATTCTACATGAGTCGGCCTTATATACCTGTTGATAAAATGCATAGGGTAACCAAGAGAGGTGGCGTAGGCCATTTGCCAATTGGAGTTATTATCGGGTTTATCTGAAATGGCCATCACGATGTCGCGACTAAGCTGCAAACTCTTAGCGTTTTTGAGCTCATCAAGCAGCTTTGATTCATCAATATCATCCATACGACCGACCAGTCCCGGTTGAGGAATCTGAACAGCGCGAGTCAGTCCTGCAACCATGTCCATTTTTGAGTTCAGTACGGTCTTTTCAAAAGCTCTTCTGTTCTCAGTTGAAATAAATATATCGCTCCGAGGATTGAGTTGAATAAATGCCACACCGTTCGGACGAGTTTGATAATATTTGATTCCAGATTCCGGGCTTGATGCAATTGTCGAAAATAGGGAGTTTCTAATCGTAGTAAATGATGGTGAATACTGCTTTAAGATGTGGTTTAGAGATTCATGAGTTTTTGCTTTTGCTGGGTTTTCATAACGGATATGCCAATTAAGTTGATCTGTTGAGTAAAAATAATGCTTTTTGTTTGGAACAAAAACAACTTCGTCTCCCTCTTTGAGCGGAAAAGAACCTGATTTCCAAATATATGGCCCGCGTGTCTTGGTCCAATCAACCTGCGAGCCATCGTGGCCCGCGATCGTTATCCAATGAGCATCAGGAACTATAATTGCATCTGCCATTACGAGCGGGCTCAAAATCGAAGCTGCGTCACCTCGAGTGAATATCTTAATTTGATCTGGCGCGATGATCTGCATCTTTAAAACTTGTGATGCAAAATTGCTGTGTGTCGTTTGTCCTCGAGACACAATCCGACTAAGACTTTCGTAAACTTCCTGAGCGCTATATAGCTCGCTTCGAATCGTAAAAACGATGCTTTCGCGATCGGGTGCTATGTCCCAGGATTTAGCTAAACCTGGAACAATTTGTTGGTTTTTATCTCTTCGAACAAGGAATTCTCCGACCTGATGCGCAAATCGGTATTCAGCAACATAGGTCAGAAGATATGGGTGCGGATATCGAAAGGTGCTCACAACCACTTCGGTGATAGAGTTGGACAAATGCGGCCTCCAAAAGAACCTTATGATTGAATAAACAAAAACGACCACTAGGCCAAATTGCCAGATTCTTTTTTGAACTAAGGAAGAACGAGCCATTTAGTGACCATCGGTTCTATTGGGTTTGAATGCGATCTCAATTTTCCGTTCTCTCGTTTTATTTTTATTCTGGCTCATCAGGGGTTACGTTGTCTAATTCACACTCATGGGCATCGGGGGACACGTTGTCTAATTCACACTCATGGGCATCAGGAGAGTTCAAATTCACAATACACTTTTGAGTTTGTCTTAACGCATCTGAACTGGAAACTAAGCCTTCGGAATCTGATTTTGCATAGGCACCCATTTTAAAGATGCCTATAGCAACAAAAAAAATATTCTTTATGATTGTATTTGGATATTTCAAAATAAATCCCCCCAAATTGAGCTGAGCGTTTGCGAAAGCAGCACTTTGCGACCAGAGTCTAACAAATTTTTCAAATTTTCGCAATGCTTTCTTTATCCTCCCCGGGCAGCAAAGAAGTTTTTATTCAATGAAGCGTTTGGGGTGTAAGTTTGTGAATGAAATCCCAGGATGGCTAAGCAATTTGCACGGATCTCAGAGAAAAAGATAAGGATTTCAAGACCGTAATTCAGACGAAAGCACATTTAGACGCGTGCTGGCGAGTCTGGACTGTGAGAATCTAAACACCCCCCCCCACGGCCAGCAAAGGTGTCTCTGTCCAATTGTTTCTTTATGGCAAAAGCAATTTTTTTCATGAGTGTGGAGTTATCAGCATACTCCAATTCAAAACTTCCTTTTGGAATTGACTTGTTTTGCGTGTCAAAAAGCTTGCTTTCAGAATTTCTTTCGATTTTGCTAATAAACCCTGGAAGACCATTTGGAATCAATCCGTAGGCGGGTTTAAGCATTTTTGAGTCTATTTCTTTTAGTACCTTCTCTACATCAAATTGATTAAAAACATACTCACGAATTGTTCGCGCGACTTTTTTGGGGTTAAGTACGACGAATATTTCGTTGCTAAGCTCAGTTGCTGTTTCAAACCAACCTTGCGACAAAAGCAAAGCTTTCGATTCGTCGTCAATGGATTCATGATCAAGAACGTCGTTTAATTTAGCCTTTGCCATCACCACAGGGTCTTGGGTGGGTTCAAAAAAGCGAATTCTTTGTGGAGGATTCTTACTATCAAGTGGATCGCTTTTCCATTTTTCCAGAACGATTTCAGATGGCGTTTGTTTGCTGACTTTAAAGGGTCCAATGCCGGGGAAATTTTTCAGATTCTTGGTGCTTTCAAGAAGTTCTGCCTTGTTAGAAATAGCAAGGATTCCACAATCAACAGCTGCTAGGTGTTTGATGAACAAAATAGAGGGGCGACTGAGCGAGAATTCAACCGTATGGTCGTCAATGGCGTTAACGCCAAATTTATCGAGATTCAAGTTTTCTTGAAGTTCTGAGGAACCCTCGATATAGGCCATGTCGGCACCCATAGATGCGGCCCCACCCAGGAGAAAAATCCGCGCAAAGCTGTTTTTCACATGAGTCGCCTTAAGCGGGGTTCCATCGGAAAAACTAATTTTCTTAAGTTTAAAAAGGAATTTCGTATTGCTCTTATTTTTTTCCCAAGACTCAACCGCATCTTCCAGCACATTACCATCAGGAGAATAACGAAATAGACCGCGATGCACCTGGAGAGTGATCATCATTGAGTAAGCTGTCTCCAATCGATGTGGGTCAATGACAAGCCCCTTAAGTTGAGCTGGTATGTTTAGCTCTGCGGTACTTTGGGCGGTGTTGAACTTTACTTCATCTTTGGCAAACGCGTCCATAGAAAACATTATTTGTGCAGATATTAAGAATCGACGCATGTTTTTCCTTTTTTAGTCTGAAAGAGCCATATCGTACAGGCAGCAATTGCACATAACAAACCTCGAAAGATGCAATCTGTCGAGATGGAAACGTAAGTATTGAGTGCTCCAAAAATCCACTCTCCAGATGCGAAAACAATGCCTAAAAGGACCTGTCTCGAAGAAAACATGGAACTAAATTCTTGTTGAGACGCAGCGAATTGAATTTTGCCACTGAGGCGATGGAGCACCGTCCAGCGAAAAACGTCTTTTAACAAAACAAAAAATAAAAGGATATAGAGATGAAGTGAGGCAAAAGAAAGGCAAACAAAGGCAATGCCGCAGGCGGTCCAAATGTAAGCCGAATTAACTTTGCTCAGTTTGTTTGTTAAAAATCCTCCGATCCATACAGCCAATCCGTAAAGACTCATGACAAGTGGAACTAGGGATTGATTATCTTGCAATAGCCTAATTGCATAAATAGTAGCTCCAGAGCCTGTTGCTGCCCATAGGATATCCTCAATAACAAGTCGCTTGTCCAAGCTAAAATAGGACTTAAAACCATCAAAAAACGACACACGAGGAGCGTTTTTAGGTTCAGAAATTTTATTTTCTTTTTGCATCATCCAATAAAATGCTATGGAGCTTAAAAGAAAAGTTAAGGCATCGAAGCCAATAATCCATTCGAAAGATAGTTGTTTGTAGGCAAAGAAAATAACGAAACCAGCGAAAAGCGCAGCCCCTTGTGTGGCCTTATTGAGTAAGGTTGCGGTGCGAGTGTTGTCCACAAGCGAATTTTTTGAAATTTCTTTAGTGAACCCTGCCCGTGCCCCGCTAGGAACTGCGGAACAAAACGACCGAACCACATAAACACCTACAAAAAAGGTGATAGAATCCTTCGAGCCTTGCCACAGGTACATGAGTAATATTGATAAAACAAGAGATATTGATTCGAAAATCAAAACCGTTTCTTTAGACGAAAGGCGTTTTGTTATGCTTGGCGCCACAAGGTTTGCAAAAATACTTGAATAACGAGCAAGGGCAAGGGTAACACCAGCAAAAACGAGTGGGTGACCTGCTTTTACCAAGTAGATTCCAGTTGCTAAAGTGCAGGCGATACTACCTATGGAGCTTACCAGTGTTGCCAAAAAAAATATGTTATACACGCAATTGATCCCGTTTTGTTGCTATTTTTTTCGTTGATGCATGATCCAAGTTCGCCTAGACGAAGAAAAAAATCGGAACAGGACTTTTCCAATTCTGGTAACAAAACCGCTTCTTGTAAAATCGAAGCTGTACTCATGTAGCCATTCAAAAATGTGTTCAGAACGTTGGTTTGCACTTGCTCTGCAGCTATTGAGCTTAGCCAAGGAATCCCTGATTTTTCTGGATGTGTTGGAGAAATAAGCTGGGTCTGCCAGGGGAATTCGACTCGTGAGTATGTTGATTCCAAGTCAACAGGAACGATGGCGAATTTGCCGGCCCCAGAAAAGCCCGAAAACACATTGGATGCAATAAGATCTGTTGTTCCAAAAAAGGCAAACAGAGCAATGAATGCGCCAACATGATAAGACTGGTCTGAGAAGAATTCGCTACCTTGAATGGGTTCAAGTGCCAGCTCTTCAATGAGTCCCCCCATAAAGTGAGCGTCCGTGACTTCAATCTGCAATGTTTTTACGAGTTGGCCACCATTGTGTGTGACTCCAAAGCAAGATGCCACAAAAGATAAGCCTCAATAATGATCGGATGAGGAAAAAGTGTGAGATTCAAGAACAATATTGTTAAGCTCAATTTCTTCAACGACTTCAATTTCTGCCGAAATGGTAACAGTTTGCATAGTAGGACCTGCTAAAAACATTAATGACAACACACTATTAAGATGAATGTTTACAGTATAAAAAAGACACAGTCAATAAGAAATGAACCGTAAGTCGCGCACCAACCCCCCACGGTCAGCACAGATGTTTTTATTCAAGGAATTGTTCGGAGATATAAGGAACTTAGGGTATTAAAACGAGAGTATGGAGAAGGTTTCAAACCCGTTATCGGATCCCAGAGAAGGGATTGATCCGCTTTCACGTTCCTAGCTGCATGAAGCATTTGTTTTGTAGTGGTTGAAATAGGGAGTCATTAGGGACAAAAAATGGCGAAGGGTGAGGGATTCGAACCCCCGACCGACAGGTTCGAAGCCTGCTACTCTATCCAGCTGAGCTAACCCTCCGTGCGCGGTATCAAAGACCTAACACAACTCATTTCGGGTGTCAAAAGCTCTCTTCTTTGCCGGCGATAAAAAGTTCGGCGGAACGCGTTTGTGGATTGGTAAAAAAACCATAGGTGTGATTAAATTCTTCCACAAATCCCCGTACCAAATAGAGAATTTTATTGGAGAGCCGGCTGGCTTGGTGTAAATCATTGGTGGCAATGAGGGTGGTAAAATTCTCGGAGTGGTCTAGCACCATTCGTTCGGTTTGCCGGTTGAGCACTGGGTCCATCCCAATAAAAGCCTCATCCAGTATGAGAACCTTAGGTTTTCTGGCCAGTGCCCGTATGACGGCGAGTTGCTGCAATACGGGCAATGAGATTTGGGAGGGGAGCAGGTCGGAAAGCTCCAAGAGTTGGAGTTTGGTCCAAGGAGGCAGGGAAAAACCCTGTACGAGGGATTCAAACTGACACTCCTCCTTGGCAATTCCCAGCATCTCTCCCATGATAGAGAAGTTTTGGTGGATGGGCATGGGAAGCCAGTGGGACCGGCTTTGAACCATGACCACTTCTTTGGCTAAAATGGACTGAATGGTGCGGTTGGGGATTTTGGGGGACACGCTATAGCCCAGGATTGTGGCACTACCTGTCTGTTCCCCGGAGCGTCCTTTCTCCCAAGTGTCCCAGAGAGCCTGGGAAACCACTTGCATCAACACACTCTTTCCGCTTCCCACGGGGCCCACCACAGCCACCACATCACCGGTTTCGGCGCTAAAGGTGACCTCATTTAAAAGACGCACAAACCCTGACGATAGACTGTAGGTTTTAAATTCCAGGGTTTGTCGGGATTCTGGCGTTTCCGTCATTAGGAACGGGAGCGGATGTCTTGAATGGCAGCGGTGGGCGACCCAACGTATTTCGCTGCGGGACGGTAGATTCGGTTGTCCGTCCACATTTCTAAAAGATGGGAGCACCAACCCACCACGCGAGCCACCGCAAAAATGGGGGTGAAGTCCACGCTTTCGATGTTCATTAATCGGTAGAGAGAGCCAGACCAGAAGTCCACGTTGGGCCAAATGTAATCTTTTTCTTTTTTAGAGAGCTCTTCGATCATGGTGTCGTGAACGGTGAGGAGGGTTTCGTAAGTGTCCCGTTCATGGCTTTGTGCCACTAGTTTTTCCAGCATGGATCTTAATACTTTGGCTCTTGGGTCCATGGTTCTATAAACACGATGTCCGAATCCCATCACTTTGGCTTTGGTGGCGATGGCATTGAGCACCCACGCTTTGGCTTTGCTGGCAGAGCCAATGGAGTCGGCCATTTGTAATACTTTTTCATTGGCACCACCATGGAGGGGGCCAGAAAGGGCGCCAATGGCAGCGGATACGCTGGAGCAAATTTTGGCTTCTGTGGAGCCCACTACTCTTCCTGCAAAAGTAGACGCATTAAAATCATGATCCACATGTAACATGAGAGCCACATCAAACATGCGAGCCACTTCTTTGTTGGGCTTTTCCCCTAGGAGGCAGTAAAGGAAATTTTCCGCGTGACTTAAATCGTTCCGAGGGGTGATGCGAGGCAAACCCCTACGATCGCGGGAGATATAAGCCACTGCTGTGGCTAATTGACTGATCAATCGTGTAGAGGTGGCTAAATTTTGTTTGACATTTTTGAGGTCGGCATGGGGTTCTTCGTAGGCCAATGTGGACACCACCGATTGCAGAACCTGCATGGGGTGGGCAGACCTGGGAGCGGCATCAATGGCGGCTTCAGCGTACTTGGGCAACGTACGATGCGCTTTAAGTTCCGTATCAAACGCTTTGAGCTCATGGGCCGTGGGCAGTTTGCCTGTTAACATAAAATAGGTGCATTCCTCGAAGTTTGATTTTTCAGCCATCTCTTCGATGGACACACCTCGATAAATGAGCCTTCCTTCATCACCTTGCACCTGGCTAACAGAAGTTGTATCCGCCACCACTCCTGCCAAACCTTTGGAAAATCCTAAATCTTGAGTCATAAGTGCCTCCCCGAGTATAGATTCTATTAAAAGATCGAAACACCCGTTCATAATGGATTCTTAAGCGGATGTCACGGTCCTTCAGCATCGTACAGATCCTCTAAACGTATGATGCAAGCTTTACCCTAAAGACTCGAGTTTAAACAGTTGAGAAAAAAGCCGCCGAACCTTGAAGTAACTCTCGGTAAGATTTTGGCTTTCCCTCGTGGGACAAAAACAGACCAAACGCCTTTACCGCTTCCGCGTATAGACTATCACTGATGATACCCCGAAATTTCTGAACTGCCAAAAATACCCCATAGGTGATCAAAACGTCCACCGCACAATACTCTTCTATGGTGGATATGGCTTTGTCTTTAAAAAAGGCTTCTGCCACCTTTTTGCCGTCCATGCCTTCTAATTTACCAGCAAGTCCCAAAGAAAGCGCTAGGGCTTGTAGTCCGCCCGCTGACATTCGGCCACCTCCTGGGTGTAAAAAGGCTAAAAGATCCAATGTTTTATCTAACGCAAATTTGGACCGATAGGAGTCGTATCCGAACTCTTGGCCGTATTCTGAAATGGGGCAAACCACGCGGTGTTTGATGCTTCGATGTTCCACCACGGGCAGATCGAAACCTGTGATGTTGAAGCCGCTAAAGCAAATGGGGATGGGCTTTAATTTTTTGCGTTGATAGTCGCTGAGTTTAAAGTCCGATTGAAGGGTGTCGTACCATTGTTTGTGTACTTCTTTATACTTTGTTGCAAAGCGCCAAAAGGACTCCAGCATGATTTTCTCTTTGGAGAGGAAATCCTGATGACTTGTGGGGTCCTTTACGCTGAGCCGAAGTCCGTCAATGATTTGAAAGGTTTCTGGGTGAATGATTAAGGCGCATATGCTACAAATGCTGTGAAAAACCACACCGGGAAAGGTGATGTTGTTTTTTTCCATGAGATGTTGGGCATGTTCCCATTGATTCCAAATAGTTTCGTTGGGAAAGCTTCCTGATTCCCCATAATATTGATCCAATAAAACGATGTCTGGCACCGTTTCAATGTCAAAAATGAGATAGGCTGGTGGTCTTCGCTCTAGATTCATTATTATCTAGAATGTACAAAGTTTTTGAATAGTTCTAGCATTTTTACCACCAAGGCGATTCCATAACCACTGGAGTGTTTTTTAGGGTACCCCGTGGCCATGGCTCCGTTGGCCACCCCAGCAATGTCAAAGTGACAAAAGGGTGTGTCTTTCACGAATTCCCTTAAAAAGGCAGCAGCCGCAATGGATCCGGCGCATCCGGGGGTGTTGCTGATATTAATGATATCGGCAATGGAGCTTTTGATTTCTTCGTCCATTTCTTCAAAAATGGGGAGTTCCCAAACCCTTTCTCCGGTTTGGGAGGCGGCTTCCTTAACCAGGGGCTGTAAAGATTGAGTGTTGGCAAAGAAGGTTCCGGCGGCAAAGTGACCTAAGGAAATAATCATCGCACCCGTGAGCGTGGAGAATTCGAAAATGGCGTTGGGTTTGTAAATGTCATTCATGTAGGCCAAAGCATCGGACAACACCACTCGACCTTCGGCGTCGGTGTTTAAAATCTCAATGGACTTGCCGGAGTATCCGGTGATGACATCGCCCACCCGATACGCATGGGCATCCACCATATTTTCGCACAAGGCAGCCGCGGCCACCACTCGAATGGGAAGCTTGAGCTGGGCCACCACCTGCATGGTGGCGATCACGAGAGCCGCCCCTGACATGTCATACTTCATGCCCACTTGAGAAGTGGAAGGAACTTTAAGGGAGTAGCCCCCAGTGTCCATGGTTAAACCTTTGCCCACCAACGCGACGGTCTGTGTGGCGCCTTCGGGGTGATAGTCCATGACGAGCAGTTGAGGCTCCTGGGCGCTTCCGCCCCCTACGGCCAGCATGGCATTAAAATGGAGTTCTTTGAGCTTATGGGCTCCAAAAATTTCGGATTTAACGCCTAATGCTGCAAGACTTTCCTTTCCTTTTTGGGCCACAAAAGTGGGTGAGCAAACATTGGGGGGCGTGTCTTGCAAGAGGCGCATGAAATTTTGTGCACCCGTAAGTATCGAAGTGCGTGCCACAGCAGCACGCAGATCGGACTCATTCACCATGTCATCTAGTAATCCCAGGTGAAAATGGATGGGTGTTTCTAGCTCTGCCTGAGCTTGAGGTGTGAGGTTAAATTTGGGGAATTTATACGTGCCGAGTGAAAATCCTTGAGCGATTTGAGCTCTAGAATCAACGCTTTGAAGAAGAGGGCTTGTGGCCACCACCTTTAGTGTTCTTGTTTTAAGCTTTGAAATCTCTTCTGCAATTTTTAAACCGATATGTCTAGCTTTTGCAGGAATTTCATTGGTTTTTTTTCCAAACCCAACTAAAATGATCCTGGCGTTCTTTACATGAGAAAATCCAATGGCCACTTGGAGCCATTTTCCCTCAAAATCGCCACTTCCCACCATGCGGGAGATCTCGGAATCAAAATTGTCCAGTTTTATGCATTTAAGTGATTTGTCTGAAATTTGGTTCTCATCCACCACAGCCACATAAGTATCAAATTCAATGGGAGAAGTGTTGGGAGATACTTCAAATTGAACAGGTTTTAACGGATAAAAAAGCATACCACTTTCCTTTAAGCTGGATTAGGTTTGACACCCAATTCTGGGGCGCATAGAATGCTTCAAAGAGGTTGTAGTTGCAAGTGCTCAAAAAAATTTTCCAGTTCCCATATAATTTATTTGCGTGTCAGGTTCTAATAATTTTATGGTTTATTCCTTGGGTTTGGTCTTTAAACTTAGGGTTTCTGATTTATTTTCCTTACCACCAAGATGGAGAGAGTCGTTTTTTTTCCGTGAAAGGACCACTGGCCGAAACGTTGGGGTGGGATAAAACCTGGACTTCCCAGATCCCTTCCGCCTGTGCGGCAGCATTGGTGGCAGCGGAAGACTCTAAGTTTTACCAACACTGGGGCCTTGATTTACAGGCCATTCAATCCAATATTGAAAAAAGGGAGAAGCTGGAAAAGTCAAAATCAAAATCGAAAAAAAAAGTGGGTGGTGCCAGCACCATCACCCAGCAGATTGTTAAAAATGCCTTTTTGTCTCGAGATCAGAGCTGGATTCGCAAAGCCCGGGAAGCCGTGGGGGCAGTGTTACTCCACTTTTTCATGGCCAAGGAAGAGCAAATCAAGTGGTATTTTAACATTGTGGAATTTGGCAGTGAAATTTATGGCATCGAAAACGCCGCCCAAGCCTATTTTAAAACCTCCGCCAAAAACCTCAATGCCGCCCAGTGCATATCCTTAGTTGCCATTTTGCCGGCTCCCAAAAAGTGGAATCAAGCCTTGATTACTAAAAAGGACACGCCTTTTTTTAGGAAGCGTGCCAAGGTGATTTTGGCTCGCGTTCAAATCATGGGATTGGTGGGTAAAAAGGAGCTGGTGGCCGCAATACAAAAGTGGGGAGCGCCCCCTGCTTCTCCTCCTTCTCAGTCTTTACCCGATCTTCCTGAATTAGTGGGCGTTGAAGCTCAAGAAATGGAAGAAGAAAACTCCTCGCCCCGAGAAAAGTGGGGTGGTCCAAGGTTGGAGGATAAAGCCCCTGAGGATCTTTCTGATGCCGAGGTTCTGGACCCTACTGCCGAGATTTTAGCATTCACTCCCGAGCCCGTAGCCACGAACCCTCCCACCAGGGAACTTGGGTCAGACTAGAACTTTAGAATCTTCGCAAGCCGGTGGTTGCCTGCCACTAAGCAAAATGGTAGAAGATCGTTTTTTTCTAAGGTCACTCTGGAGCTAATATGCAATGGAAATTGATTCAAAATGCAACTGAACTCACTTCAAACTTTATCTCAAATTTGATGCCCATGGAGATAGCCTCTCGGGTTCTCATGGTAACACCCACCTATTTTGATGTGGTGGATGCCATCAATCCCCATATGTTAGATCCCAAAACCGGCGCCCCCAATCGTGTCCATAAAGAACAAGCTCAAAATCAATGGAATGCCCTAAAGCTGGCCTACCAAAATTTGGGAGTCTCCCTTAAAACAACAGAGGGTAAACCGGGCTTGGTGGATATGGTATTTTGCGCCAATCAGACCCTTCCCTTCAAAACGCAAAAGGGATGTAATGCTGTTTTATT
>JBIIVH010000025.1:0-52301 GCA_044339525.1 Silvanigrellaceae bacterium
GGTCTAGAAAATCTATCTGAGAAACACTATTAGGTAACAAAGGGGGATAGGGTTGAATCGGTAATGAACGCATTAATTCATATCGACAGTATGGCAAATCCAAAAAGGAGCTGTACCTAACCAGCGATTTCTTCTCCCTTTAACTTTTCAGCGATTTCTTCTCCCCCCCTCACTTTGGGTAGATTGGGTAGCTTCCAAAGGAAGGAGGCTCAAGATGGAAGAAGAGGTGGTTGTGTCCCCTAGAAAAATAGTTCGGTATGAAATTACTAAGGACTATTTAGACGGAAAGATCACACAGGCAGAAGCAGCATCTGCTCTAGATATTTCCGAAAGAGCTATGACTAATCTGGCAAAAAAGGTTAAAAACAGTGGATTTAATGGAGTCATTCATGGAAACAAAGGACGTGTCCCCAAAAATAAAAAACCTCTTGTAATGAAGGTAAAAACCATAAGACTAAAAAAAGAGGAGTATTGTGATTTTAATCTCATGCACACTTTAGATAAATTCAATGAAAATCACAAGGATCTTACCTTTTCTTACTCCACTTTCTACCGTTGGTTCATTAAAGAAAATATAGGAAAATATAAGCTAAATAGAAGGAAAATAGGTTTTAGAAAACTTCGACGGCGCTATCCTCAAGAAGGATACTTTATCCAAATGGATGGTTCTGAGCATGTCTAGTTTGGTGAACAAGAATCTAGTTTGGTTCACATGATTGACGATGCGACAGGAAAGATCCTGGCAGGTCAATTTTGGCCATCAGAATCCACTTTGGGTTGCCTTTCTGTGTTAAAAAAACTCATCGAAACCCATGGCATCCCTAACTTTATTTACACAGATAGAGCGGGGGTCTATGGTGGTACAAAACGACAAGAGTTCTCCCATTTTGAATCTGCATGTTTGGAACTTAACATAAAAATCATTTACGCAAATAGCCCCCAGGCAAAAGGCCGAATTGAGCGCTCCAATCGCACTCTCCAAGACAGATTAATTGCGGAAATACGCTTGGCAGGAATCAAAAATATGAGTGTGTATGTAGAAAATAGGCTTGTAAATCTGTATGTTGCTCCTAGAAACCTTCAAAATGACGCCAACTACATGAAAAAAATAAAGCGAGGAAACGATGACTTACAGATAACTGGCATTCCCATTCCCTTGATGAAAACCGGATAGGGAATATTTGACACCTTGAAGTCTTCAAATATGGGTTAATCTTAAAAATGCAAGCGGAAGGATATAGCTCTGCTGGAGAGCAACTCGAGCTGCTGTTTGCAGCGGAAGATGGACAAAAGAGCGTTAGACACAACAACATCTTTTGCTTCACCGCGGTAAACTCATTCTAAAAATTAGCCGAAGGCTATGCTAACATTAAATATGTTTTCTAAATTATCCAAAATTTTTTAACAAAGACTTCAAAGTTTTCCAAGTGCGCCGATGGCTCATGTACCATGCATCATGTTTGGCAGAGGAATAAAAAAAAAAGGGGGGGGGGAGAGAAGTTTTCCCTGAAAAGTGAGCGGGAAGTTTTCGCTAAAAAGCAACAATATAAATTTAAAAAAAAAATCATAATCCTAACTTTCAAATTGATATTGTTTTTTTATCTATAACTTAGGTGGCCGGATTTGACGAGGCAACGACAATCGGGAACTGACGTTGCAACTACTCCTTGTAGACACCCAGGTCAAAAAATGTTTCATTGATTCAAGCGGGTGATCCAGCCCTTTAAAGCCTGACAGATGAAAACGAGAAAAAAATGAATCAGAAAAATAACTTGAATACAGATGTCCGTAATATCCGTTTCTCCTTTCCACCTAAAATCGTCCTTTGGGATTTTGATGGCTGTTTTTGTGATACAGAGTTCCATCATTATAAAGCTTATTCCTTTGCTTTTATGGACTTAACTGGTCATACATTAGAACAAAATCATTATTTTAAACGATTCACTTTTGAAGGTGGAGGTGCCCAAAAGGAAATTGCAGAATTCAATTTGCCCACCACAGAGCAGCGCATCTTAGAGCTGAAAAAAGCGAGCTATGATGCCATACTACAGTCTTACACACCTCAGGTTTTTGAGGGAGTTTATAAAATGATTGAAATTCAAAAACAATGGGGAGCGAAGGTTGGCATCGCCAGTAATAGCCCAAGAGAAGAAATAGAACTCATTCTCTCTAAACAAGCTGAAGAGATAGAACTAGACTTTATTCAAGGCAAAGAAGCCGGGCTTCGAAAAAAACCCTATCCCGATATTTTTTTAAAAGTTTTGAAGGATTTCAAAATAGATCCTCAACACGCTTTAGTGTTGGAAGATTCTGAAAGAGGTCTGGAAAGTGCAAGCGCCGCAAATATACCCGCCATTCGAGTGTTAAGCCCGCTCAACCAAAATATGACAGTCACAGCGCCACACCTCTTTGCTGCCACTCATTGGGATTTACTTGGGTGGCATCAGGAACAAAAGTAGAGTCAAACAAGGAAGATTTGCGATGTGGATGGACAATTGGATCCTCAATCAGAAGTTTGAGCACTGGCCAATCATTAATGGTGCAACCTCTCCTTCCCACCGTTATCTTTTCCGATTTTTTGAAGCCGCGCATCCCTTGGTGGTGCTATCCAGTTCCAATCAAGAGAGTAGAGAGGTCATATCTCAAAACCGACTCGAGCTCGATGTGCCCATCGTAAAACGAAGAGGCGGCGGAGGAACGGTAACGCTATCCAGGGGCTGTTTGATTTTTACATTAGCCTTTAAAGCTAAAGAAATATTTAATAACAAAGAATATTTTTATCTTATTAATCAGCTTTGGATAGATGCTTTAGAGCAGATGGGAGTAAAAGAATTAAACCAAAAAGGCATCAGTGACATCACGCTGGGCAACAGAAAAGTGGCTGGTACCAGCTTGTTTAGAAGCAAACATCTGTTGGTTTACCAAGGGAGTTTACTCGTTGATGCTAATTTGGATCTTTTAGATTTAACCCTTCAACACCCCAGCAAAGAACCTGACTATAGACAGGGACGTTCCCATCGGGAGTTTCTGACCACCCTAAAAGAGAGTGGATATCCGTTTCTTTGCCACCAACTTCAGGAACATTGCTCTCAGTTTGTTGAAACCCATTTTTGGGATCGATTCGCTCCACATCTCTTTGATCCTGAGAGTTTGAAACACCAATAGTTTAAGCTATGCTAATTATGAATAATTCAGGAAAGGAAAAAAGGCATGTCAACGGCAAGCTCTTTTGTTACCCTAATTCAGGCCCTTCAAGCGATGCCAAATCAAGTACCGCTTCAAAAGGCTTTAGCAGAAATCGGTCTATCCATTCAAACCCTTGTTTGGGAGGATGCCGGAAGATATAAGAACTCCTCCGTGGGTCCCCAAATCTCAGACCTCACCATTCAAATTCAAGATCGCACCTCTTCCACCACCCATTTTCATGCCATGCCCGTCATTCGATCCCCCAATTTTGAGGACAAAACGGGCGAATGGGATCCTAGGGATGTGGAGTTGTGGGTGGGAAACCACGAAGGATCCCCCTTACAAAAGGTATCTCTGCATGAATTTTTAAATCATCCCAAGGAATTTTTAAGCTTTTCTCAAAAATGGAATTCTTCTAAACCATTTCTGATTGCTCCAGAAAGAGACGACAGAGTATTGGTATCTGCTCAGGTGTGTTTAGTTCCCGTGGAGCCAGGAAAAATCACCTACTTCAACCCGGTGCTATTTAACTATCAAAGTTCACCAGGTGCACCTGCCGTTTTAACGATTCTATCTTCTCCTCTTGGCACATCCGTTACCTTAATTGAGAATCAAAACAGCAGTGGATCCGATTCATTTGCCGGAAATACAAACTGGGGACAAAAACTTTTTCACAATCAATCCGGAAAAAAATCGAGCCTAACGGCCTCTAGAGTCTCTGATTTAAGTAAACACACAAGTGCCCAAAATCCGACGGTAAAGATTAATCCGGACGCAAAAGAGGAAATTAATAAGGTTTTAATCATACAAGTTCCCTTAAAATATAAGCCTAAAAAGAGATTACAACCCGACGTCATGACTTTCTCCTTAGGAGCCCCTTCTACAGAATCATCAGAAGTGGCAGAACCAAGAGGAGTGGAAAAGGCTCTGATAAGTTACGGTGAAGTGGAAGGTCCTTTTCATGAATTAAGCGGCGTTAAGTTTGAACGCGACCCAAAATTCCCAGTGCGCGTTACGGTACAATATTACATGATCACCCAAACAGACCAGCTCAGCCCAGAATCCATCAAAAGAATTGCCGACAACGTGAATGCTGTATACGAAAGCCTTGAAAAGGTTTCAAGTTTGGTGACGTCAACAGACCAAGCCCGAGTAACCGAATATTGGGGGGCAAAAGTGCAACCTTCACAGTGGTGGAAAGACTTTTGGACGGAATACGAGCTGGATTTCAAGGAAGACAGGTCGGGAGCCCAAAAGAGGTTAGAAAAAATTCTTGGTAAAAAATACTCTACTCAAAAAGTAACTGAACTTTATCTTAGGAAAGTATTAAAAGAAACAAGTGTTCTTCCCAAAAAAGAAATCCCCAACCCTTGAAGTGTCAATTTTAACGATTTTCAATTTTTTGTGTCTACACTATTATCAATGTATGAAGATCAATTGGCCTCGACCATTGAGTCCATTTGTATTAACGAAACAGGGGTGGATCCATGTCAGAAGTAACCGTTGAAAAGATTAGATCCATAAGTGATAAGCTAAGAGACTGGATCCATGATGTTAATAATGCGCTTTTTGTTACTAAAGGTTTTATGGAAGAAGTCTGTACAGAAGTGCAGGACCGGCAATACCTTAATGAGGAGTTTGACCACGATTCCTTTTGGGAAATGCTCCAAACCATTGTAAAAAACCTAGACCGTCTTGAAGGAAGCGTGCAGAGCCTGAGAAAATACGCTAGAGACGATATTTACAAAGACCTGGGTGAAAACGCAGGATAATAGCTCTTCCGTGGTCCAATGCTGCCCCTAAAAAAATCGCTGTCGATGGTTCGGTCTGTCGTCAGCGCGTCGTCCCTCTGAGGAAGGAAAGTGAAAAGAGTGTTGATGATTGAAATTAAGGCAGGAGTTCAACAGGCGGGCTGAACAACTTTGGTGGGCGCCAGTACCATCCGAACGATAATACGTGCGGGGTTCCACTCATTGGTGAGAATCCTACCTTCACCGTTAACATGCAATTACTTTTTAGGCAAACTTTTTTCACAAAGCGGTTGATTTTTTTTTCAGTCGAGCCCGTTCTACCTAGGGAAACAGCGGATCAATTTCTGGTTGACCGGCCAGTACATGTATCTAGATCTCACACAACACCATAACATTATTAACAAAACAACGAACCACAACAAATAAACGGAGAGCGATTTTTATTTGCACCAAAGAGTCAGCCCAGTATAAATATTATTTATAGTAACAGCCTATTTCACTAAATGTTTGTAATATAGAAAGCTAAGATGGGGTTTCAGCTGCTCCAATTGACTTAAGTCTTTGGGAAGTTTAAAAAGCCCGTTAAATACGATGTGGTCTTGATTTTCAATAAATTCAGTGGAAGTGACTTCCAAATTCGAAACAAGTTCTTCAATTCCATCTAAAGCGATAATTTGATTCCTTTTTTTCGGAAGTAAAAATTCTGAATTGGATACATTTATGACAAAATTTTGATCCCGAATATCCTTTATCGTCACTTCAACATTTTGGGGAATGGTAAACGATTCTCCAGTTTGATTTTTTTTTACATCCAAACATTGCAAAATTGAGGTTTCACAAATCAGCATATGACTCGATTTATTCACTAATATTATGTTCTCACTGGTAATATGCAAAATTTTGTGCCCACTCAACGAAACAGGAATACTGGACACTTTCCAAACATTTGTTTCTTTATTTAAAGTCAGCTTAAAAGATTTTTCCATATCGGCGCCGGAGTCATGTCGAGCACTAAGAGAGCGATTTGGTATGAGCCCACCTAAAGCAAGTGCGGCAAGAATGGGCGATTGAACGGGCTTAGATTTCGGTTCCAATTCTGGTAAAGGAAAGGCAGCCAGCCCTCCCAGAGAAGGAACGAGTCTCACCGCTTGATTGATTTTGACCATCTGTTTTGAAGGGTTAAATTTCTGAACCTTTGGAAAAAACTCCGAAATTCTGAGGCCTATCTCACCTTCCCTTGTTTGAAGGGTTTCCACAAAAAAGTAACTGCCATCCGTAGCCACGAACTGTTGGGAAAGCACTGGAAGTTTAGACCCCGTTTCTAGCTTTATCCAACGCCTTCGAGTCCAATCCATATAGTAAATAAAATGGACTTCCACCTTTTCGACACCAGAAGAAGGATCCTTGTTAAAAAAAAGCACCCCCTCGGGCAAGGGAACGAGTTTGCCTTGGTCCAACGAAGGAAAGGCATCGGAAGAGGAAAAGCTAATGCTTTCGCCAGCTTCAGCCTTCCGTGACCATTCTGTGTCAAATCCTTTTGCCTGATGAGCTTTTGAGGGCCAAAAATAGCTCTTCTCTTTATACGAAAACAAGAGCCTTGATTCAGAAGGAAAATCAGGCTTTTCCAACCATTCCGACTGCCAATGATTGATTTTTTCAGAGTAGGTAAACCTCCCATGCATATTGGGAAACTTGGAAGCATTCGTTTTGATCCACTCTAGGCCAGGCAAAAGCTTTTCCGAGTTCCAGGCGATCCTAGGATAGGACAAAAGGTTGGTGTAAAAAATCATTCCACAAATGGAGTACCAAAAAATTCCCATGGATAAAACTTCAAACACATAGACATTCGGGGTTTTTAAATGATTCTTCGCCTTTTCACCCCATTTTCGACTTCCCAAATAGGAAGCTGCACTGAGAAGCGAGCAAAAGTTCAAGAACAGAAAAAAAACGGATTTGTACCCGAAATGGGTAACATAGGAAAAATAGAGCGA
This sequence comes from Silvanigrellaceae bacterium, assembly GCA_044339525.1. GTDB lineage: Bacteria > Bdellovibrionota_B > Oligoflexia > Silvanigrellales > Silvanigrellaceae > JBIIVH01. The sequence goes on from JBIIVH010000025.1 coordinate 6,929, forward strand.
AACAACGGAAAATACGATTCCAAAACCTGCACAAGCAAGCTCAAAACTGGTATAGGCACTGTTGTTTTGAGAGTCCGGTTTCTTCATTCTTCTTTAGACTTCCACAGGTACATTGAATTTCCGCTAATTCATCCAAAGTTCGGATGAATTGAGACCAACTTTACCTCAACGGCCACCGTCAATATCTAAAGACAAAAGAGGTTTTTTTTTGACATGAAGTCTTTCTCAGTCCTGAGGTCCAAATTTTTGGTTATAGGCAACCGATACCACCCAAGTGGATGAGGATGCATTATGACGAGCAGAAAACAACGACTTGGTCAAACCAACGTAACAGAAGAAATGGAATTTGGCCCCGAAAATAATCACGGTTCGGGGAGCGTCTTTGACTTCAATGTTCAGGATCTTACAGATAGAGTTGGATATTTGGAGAGAGGCGAAATCATCCAAGAATTTGGGTGCCAAATCGAAACACTCATTAGCCACACAAGTGGTGAAGCCGATATCTACTTAGCAACCAAAAATGAAAGCCCGGTTGTTTTGAAGCTCTACAGAGAAGGAATTTGGATCAAGCCAGATTTATTTAAGAAACTCTTAAATATAAAACACCCTTGCCTTATAAACACCATTGCGACAGGATTACACCGCAGACGCCAGTATGAAGTGCTTGAGTACGTGGAGGGAGGTGCATTAACACGAAAATCCACCGTCGGATCTCACATTTACTTGCCCGTTCCCATGGCTGCGTTTCATCCCATGATAAAAAATATCACTCTTGGGCTTGAGCACCTTCATGCCCAGGGAATTGTTCATCGTGACATAAAGCCCGCCAATATATTAGTAAGAAATATCTCAACCGGTGACGTGGTGCTCACTGATTTTGGAATTTCCACCATCTTGGAAGACGCCGTCTCTGAAAGAATGACCAGCGCCAATCGGACGGAAGGGTATGCCGCACCTGAAATCTATAGCGGAATTGCCAGGCGAGAGAGTGATTTTTATGCTCTAGGCATCACTTGCTACGTTATACTAACTGGAAAAGACCCTTTTCACAAAATGAATCCCAGGCATATCATGTGCACCACCGTGCAAGGTCGAATGTGCGAAGAGTTGCTCAACTCTCCCCAATCCGACCCACTCGATGAAAGACACAGGCAACTGTTGATGGGCCTCTTAAACCCCAGAAACGATAAACGCTGGGACTGCCAGTCTATCTTTAAGTGGTTAAATGGCGAATCCATAGAAATTGAAGCCTACACAACGTTTGGCATGCCTTCTATCGTCATCGATGGTAGGGAACTTTCCGACATTTCCGAACTAGCAGAACTTTGCTTCAAAAATGCCGGAGACACCGGATGGCAAAACCTTTTGTTTTCAGGTCAAATATCTCAATGGATCAAACAGTTTGATACGGCCTTGGCTGCCGAAACTGAGAGCATCCTAAAGAGATACGTGGATGCTGAAGGCAAGAACCTGGCCCTCAAGGTACTCGCCTTTACACTGAATCCCCTATTACCCGTATTAGGGCCAAAGGGGGAAGAAATTGTGGAGATCTACGATTTCGTAGATTCCGTCTTGGCAGATGCGGAAGCTTGGGAGCCTGCCTTGGCCAATGCGAGAAGTGATTTTTACCTATGGTTAGAAACCAAACCCAAGGGACTAATGCTCGCCCAGTGGTGCCGAGAGTGGATCGATAAAAACAGAGGTGTTGGAGCGGAATTTTTTGATGGTATCATTCAAATTCTGGGTGGTTTGGATCGGTTTTACATCGCACCCAAGCTTTTCGTAAAAAACTTAAATGAAATTGATTTGATTGAGTCCGCTCGCATGGAAACGGCCCATCAAATTTTGGAAAACATGCTCAATGACCCAAGAAGTCGCCTGCACATGTGGTGTGAAATGGGGAATCCTCCCCCAAGAGATAAAGAACTCATCTATTTTTGGAAAAAGTTTTACAAAGGTAAAACATTAAGTGATTTCTTGACCTTAACACAAAGATTCTGGTTGGGAAGAATAGGTAACAAAAGTTACGCGGGAGAAGTTAAAGACAAAGAAAATCAGATTCCAGAGGGATTTGGAGTGTGCCATTATGAAGAAGGTGGCAAATACATCGGTCATTGGCATATGGGAAAAAGAGAGGGCCACGGAGTACTAGAATTTGAAAAAACAAAATCATACACAGGATCCTTCCACGAAGATGAATTCCACGGCAAAGGAAAACTTCAACTCAACCGACAGGGTCACTACTATGAAGGCGAATTTAAGAAAGGAAAGTATTGTGGCAGTGGGATTTTATGCGACCCTAAACTAGGAGTGTTCAAAGGACTTTTTAAGGAAGGCAAAAAGAATGGAGCCGGGGTATTTAAAGGAGTCAATGGCCACTATCAAGAGGGTGTCTGGGCGGGCGATGTCTTACAGGGTATGGTACGGGAAAAATTGGCAAGTGGTGAATGTTTTGAGGGGATGTTTGAAGGTAATGAACGACACGGAAAAGGCAAGGCTTGGAATCCGGAAACGAAAGCATGGTTTGAAGGGCACTGGCAATTTGGTTTGTTAGATGGACCCGGATTTTCCAAGACTCCCGGAAAAGGCTGGAAGCATGGAACCTGGGTAAAAGGAAATTTTTACAATGGGTTAGAGACAAGTTTAATAGAGAAAACAGAGGGACCGGAAGGAGCCTGGATTTGTAAACGAATCTGGCAAAACGGTAAGGTGGCAGATGAAAAACACTTTTCAGGTGTTCCCAAATCCAAAGTATTCATTCCGCCTTTGGTTTTTTCCTCATTGGCAATTATCATCTTGACAATAGAATATCTTGTTATCATATTTCAGAAATGGCCTAGTCTTCCCATGCCATTTTCCATTCAGATTATATTATTTATTTCCATTCTTGCCTTAAGACTTTTTATCTATTGCATCAAAAAACTCATTGGAATTAGTTGCGGTAAAACTTGCGATTTTAAAGGAAAACCCATTTCCTTTTGGAATGAAAAACAATTCTACAAAGCACTTGAAAAATTCTAGTCAAGTCTACAGGTTTGTTTGAGCAAATCAAAATCAATATCCCTGTGAAACACAGCTCTAAGGGAGGAAGGAGTAAATGGGGTCATTACCACCTGATATTGCATTTTCAGAGTCTCTAAAAGCGTTTGGAGTAGGTGTGTTGTTTCGTTATTGGCGTAAACCATGACAATATTTGTTTCCGGAGTCGGACAATGCAATCTAGGCTCTAAATGGGATAAAAACTTTGCAAAATGCTTTGCTTTTTCATGATCCTGATTTAGAAATGGCAAATGCTTTTCCAGTGCAAAAAGAGCTCCCGCAGCCAGTATGCCGGCTTGACGCATCGTCCCGCCAAACATTTTCCGGTAACGTAAAGTAATAGCATGATGTTTTTGGGAAGTTAACAAACAACTGCCCACAGGGGCACCCAACCCCTTGGAAAAACACACACTCAAGGAATCAAACAGTGCACCGTATCGTTTCCAGTTGGTTTCCTGAATGGAATGAGCATGCCAAATACGAGCACCATCACAATGGAGCGCCAAACCCAATTTTTTGGAGGTTTCAGACAGGTGTTCTAGATGGGAGATGGGATGAACTCTTCCTCCGCTCCATAGGTGCGTTTGTTCAACAGAAACTAGTTTCGTCACTGAGGCGTAGGTCTGAGACTCTTGAGTGACACTTTCCGCAAGTCGACTCGGATCCACCATAAACCCTTCCAAAAGGGCGGGTTCCTGAATCTGAACCCCGTTCATTGCCCCAAGGGCACCACTTTCAAACTGAGCCAAATGGACCTTCGAGTGGGCCAAAACAGACTCCCCAGGCCGACAATGAAGCCTCACGGCAATTTGATTAGACATGGTTCCTGAGGGCATAAAAACAGCACTTTCAAAGCCAAACATTTCCCTGACAAAGGCTTCCAGTTTTAGAACCGTAGGATCTTCGCCATAATACATATCTCCTACTTCAGCAGAGGCCATGGCCTGACGCATCCCTTCTGAGGGAAGAGTTACGGTATCCGAACGCAAATCAAATGCCATTATTTTTCCCCAATCCTTGTTTAACAAATGAATCTGTCAACAGTAACTTTGATGCCACTTTAACGCTCGCCAGAGGAACTCGGAGTATATGGGCTCCCAACGACACAAACTGAGCTCTTTTTTGCTGGAGAAACTCCTTTTCCCCTTCGCTTAATGAACTCTCTGGACCCACCACAAAGCCTATCTTTAGTCCATTCTGCTTGGGAAACTCTGGCCACGGCGTCTTCCAAGAAGCAAACTCATCACAAACGAGCAATACATCAAAGTTTTGGCGCAAACATTCTTCGAGAGATTTGGGAGAATGAATTTGAGTGCCAAATGGTACTTTATGAATCCTTGCCGATTCCAGCGCGATTTTGACTAATTTTTCTAGCTTAAAAACCTGTTTCGTTTTTTGAAGATCGGCTTCAAAAAAGAAGATCTCTGGAATGCCCATTTCAGAAAGAAGCTGTACCACCTCTTCGCAGGCGGCGGGCTTCGGGGTGCCTATCATGGCGCAAAGGTGTGGGCCAGCTTGCTGCCACAATTGAGTGTCCAATTTTTCTACAAAACACGTGGTTTTAGACTGCTTAACGATTTTTGCCTTCCAAACGTACCCCTTCAGATTCGTGACTTCTATGGTTTCTCCCACCTCTAATCGAAGGACCTTGTTTGTTAAATGCGTTTCTGATTCGCTCAGCGGGGAAACCTCCCAAGCATCATCCCACAAAGATTCTATTATGCGCCAAAGATGCTGATTCAAACTCATAAAGACACACCTTTTAAAAACAGGGGTAACGTTTGACAAGGGGATTCCTGAAACCATTCCCAATTTTGTTTAGTTAATGACCGTGTTTTTGTTGTGGAAAATTTTTTGGTAAGGGCAACGTCTTTTTCCCATTCTTGATGACAAACCACTAATCCCATAATTACGCGGGAAAGAAGCGTCCCATTTTGGGCATCCAATTCTGCTATGATAGCACAGGATTTTTTCAAAACGCTCGTGTTACGCAATTCCCGTTCCTGAAGCGCTGCAAGAAGATCTGGATTCCAAGGAAGGTCCCTTTCCATTTCCAATTGCAGATGGACAGAATCAATCCAACCATCTAATGAAAGCGTATCCTGATCTACTTTTAATTCAGTAAAACTTTTTATTTCCAGCAAACCAAAATAATGGATGAAATTCAATTGACAAATTTCCAAACCCCGTTGCCATGAGTGAAGCTCAAACCACGAAGTTAATGGAACACCGAGACGCTCCAGAATTGAAAACGGTATCGTATTCAAGCCCTTTCCTTTACTTTGACAAAATTTGAAACCAAATCAATCCAGGATTTGCCCTGGCCTAAATTGCAATGGGAGATGGCAAACTCAAGGTTTTGAGTTTATGGAGATGATTCCCATGTCTCCGGGTAAAGCAGAAACCAGGAGCTCAGTCAATTCCTCTTTTAAAAGCTGGGACACGGCAAAAACTTTTTCTAGGGGTACCGAAGTGGCATAAACCACCTCCTCTTTAGTCACCTCCCTGGGCAACAGGGTAAAAGAGGTTTGACTTCCCATCTTTGGTCCTAAGGATTCCAGTTTTTGCACCCATTTGTCAGATACTTTTTTGGAAACCTTAAACCGAATGCCCGTCATCAAAGGATGAACGGAATCCATTCCCTCCATCAGCTGGTCGGCTAACTTTAAAACGAGCTTACTTGAAGGAAGTTTTAATCCGGAATCCTGATTTTCTCGACTCCAGGATTTCCGGCTGTAGGTCTTAGAAGACCTAAACCTCATCAGATCTACGCTTTCTAAATTGGCGGAAGAATTTTGAGATCCCACCACAAATGCAAATAGATATAAATTTTCTCTAGGTAAAAATGTGGCGTTTAGTGGCATATCTATAGGCCAAATCCATTTCGAATCAAATACTCTTTGTTGCTGATTCAACAAAGTTGCCAAGCGAGACGATATGTCAACAGACCATTTTAATTTGCTATTTTTTGGCAATTTTCCTATAATCATAGAACTCAGATGACCCAGCTTTTGATCCAAAGGCAACTGACTTTGATTGATGAGTCCTTCTTGAATGGATTTTCCAGAGAAGTATTTTCCACCCAATAGGGCCCAGCTATCCGTTGAAAGTAGCGCCTGGGTAGGAGGTTCTGGAAGCATGTAAATTTTTCGGTCCTGTTGGTTTACCATAATGGTTACAACAGAAATCTCTTCGTTTAAACTTGTGGATATTGAAGTAGCAGGTGAATTTTTGATCTTTTGATACCCTGCTTTTTCCAGATCATCCCAGAATATTTTATGGGCAAACAAATATTGAATGGAAATAAAGCCTGGACCATCTTGGGTTACCGTGTAACTTGGAACCAAAACCACAAATCTGCGATGGAGGTGTTTCTTCACCCAAGCCAAAAAAGACGAGCTTTGTTCAGGTCTTATCAACGGACTCACCTGCTCCTGAATGTCTTGGAGCAGTAATTCCATTACAATCTGTGACCTTTGCTCCCGCGTGCTGGGAGCTTGCTGCTTTAAGAATGGGAATTGAGAATGGGGGAGCCTTTTTGCCACGGACGAATCCTGGGCATAAACCGGGACTCCAAACATAAGCCCCCATATGGAAGTCAAAACCATCCCTTTTTTTGTGTGAGCAATGCTCTTTTTCCAGGTGAAAATCAATTCTATCACCCCTACAAAGTTGGAGGTTAAGGCACAACAACAGGAACGACCGTAAATTTATCTTTTGATTCTATAAACATCTCTTCTAATAATTTCGTTTCTTCAGACTTGCTCGTTCTCAATTTGCCGTCCCGGTCCACTTGAACCGCTAACACCGTTTGACTACCGTTGGACTTGGCAATCATAGGCAACACAGAGACGGATGATTCTCCACTAGAACCGGTATAATTCAGAAGTCCACATTGTGTCTTATTAAAATCAACTGGACCCATACTCAGAAACAGTGATTTATTTTTAATGGACGATTTTGATTTCAATTCCTGATAATTTTGAAAAACATCTTTAAAGTAACTCACTAAAACAATCTTAAACACACCATTTCCAAAAACCTCACTTCGAACCGATTTTACAGCCGATTGCCAGTTGGTTTTCAGCTTGAACAATGAGCCTGCACACTTTGTTTCTAAAGCATTTTGCAAAAACTGCACCGCAGATTGTCGGGCCAGCACCTCAACCTCAAGCCCCGGTTTATTGGATTTGGGGTCCATTCCATAAAATCCTTCCGTAACCATAGACTGAGAATCATAAAAAACCGTTACTTTGGCTTGGTCAGAAACCGCTAATGCACTAGAATGACTCAATGACAAAACACACAGGGTCGATAAAGTGAAATACAAAAATTCTTTACACATGTTTTTTTCCCTTAATGCTGTTGATCAAATACCTCCGTTTCGAAGGCAATAGACAAAGACTCACCAATTGGAGCTTCTAAAGTCTGGGTGTCTTTCACATTAAATTCAGACAAGGATAGCTCAGCTTCTTTGAGTCCAAGCCTAACTTCACATGCCTGCCAGACTTGCCCATCTACTCTATAGCCATAACTTACCAAACTCAATATTCCTCTCACGTCTTTGATCAGTTCACACAACTCCGAGCAAAAGGTCAGACCCAACTGAGTGCAAAAAGGGGAAACATCTTTTAAGGGAGCCTGATTTAACGATTCTATAAGATCCAAAAGCGAGCTTTCCAACTCTTCTGGTTTTCTGTTTTTAACGCCTTCTGACTGCTTCACTTTAAGGTAATGAATGCGAGATCTCTCAAATTCCACCTTTTTTTCCAACTTTTGGATTTCATCCGTTCTCACAACGGTCCAAGCGATCAGATCCAAATCCGATCGGGGAGGTTCACCAATCAGCTCTCTAAGTTCCTCGCGAATGGAATCACATTGGGACAAAATAAAGATAGTTTCATTGCCTGCTTCTTTGAAGAAGCCTATTTCTGAAGAAATCTCTTCCGCCTCCCTCAGAAGATTTTCAGCCTGAGTGACATCCACTTGAGTCCCAGCTAATTTTTGCATTTCCTCTAATGCAATCACCCCTTCATCCGCCAATTCAAGCCTCTTTTGATCTCGCCTTTTCTGCTCCATCAAATCGCTCAGCTGAAAAGAAATTTCTTTTTTGCGTTTCCACAAACTATAGGTCATAGGCAAACAAAGGGGAAGCGTTATCACCAAAAAGCAGCAGATAAGAGCGAATAAAAATCCCCTGGAAACACTGGCCAATCGCCGTTCTGCACTTTGAATTTTTTCCTTTGCCTTGATTAAGTTCTCTTCATATTTTTCCCGATTGGAGTAGTAATAAAGGGAATCTAAAAGATGTTTCTTCTTTAAAAACAGCTGCTCCAATACTTTAAGATTCTGATAACGCTCCCATTTCACCAAAACATGAGCATCCACAATATGCATTTGATTATCCTGAAACCCCTCACATCTTTTAGAGAATTCCAGAATTTTTTGCTTTTTTTGTGGAGAAGCCTTTTCCCAACCTCGATGCAATTCCTCAAGATGGGAAAGTTGCTGGGAGTGCTCTTGGATTTTTTCCTCTAAATTATTATAAATATTGATTTTATGAGCCAAAACCTCTTGCGCTTTTTGGGTTCGAACCCATTCCTGCCCCACTTTTATCATCCCTGAATTAAAAAAGGACTCCAAAAGAGCAAGGCTACGTTCCGCTCGACGCATCATATTGGTTTTAACGTCTTTGGGGTCAAATTGAAAAACACCCTTTAAAACATTAATATTTTCATTAATTTCAGGAACCGAAATGGAACCAATGGAAGTCATAAAAAAACTCCGTGTTTGCGATGCATGAGCCAGGTGTGTTCTTTTGGGCTCAGAACGTTCCCACCGGTCCATTCTACACGCTCCCAAAGGTTTGCTGTTTAGGGATTCGTCAAAAAGGCTGGGGAAAATTTTTCTGCTTTGGAATGGTTTTTAGGTATACCAATGACACCTTGGCCAGAATCCATCTTTTTTGGTAGAGAGATCTGGATGCGAACTTAGGAAAGGAACCAGGCGTGAACTCAATCTACGAACCCATTTTTCAACTCTCCACCGATAAAACAAACTATACTAAGTTAGATCTCCCAGCTCCTACTGCCATTTCCGTGGGAGAAAAGACCCTTTGGCGTGTACCTACCCAAACCCTTCAAGATTTGGCTTTTAAGGCATTTGCAGAAATCTCCCACTTTTTGCGTCCCGCTCACCTGCAAAAACTCCAGACCATCTTATTAGATCCCCAGAGTTCGCCTAACGATGTGTTTGTGGCCCAAGAACTACTCAAAAATGCCGTCATTGCAGCGCAAGGGGAGTTTCCCAGTTGCCAAGACACGGGAACCGCACTCGTGATGGCCAAAAAAGGAGAAGGAACCCTCACGGACGGCGATGATGAAGAGGCTTTTTCCTTAGGAATCAGTAGAGCCTTTAAAGAGTTAAATCTAAGGTACTCCCAATTGGCACCTACGAGTATGTACGAGGAAAAAAACACCGGCACGAATCTTCCCGCCCAGATTGAAATTTACGCCACCAAAGGCTCTATTTACGAATTTTTGTTCATTGCAAAAGGCGGAGGATCCGCCAACAAAAGTTACCTTTATCAAAAAACAAAATCGGTTTTGAATCCCAAATCCATGGAAGAGTTTATCCGGGAATCCATCGTAAAATTGGGCACTGCTGCCTGCCCACCCTATCACTTGGCCATCGTAATTGGCGGCACATCCGCGGAAATGAACCTAAAAACCGTAAAACTGGCGAGCTGTGGATACTATGACTCGCTACCCACCACGGGAAGCCTTACCGGAAGAGCCTTTCGGGATCTTGAGATGGAGTCCCAAGTGGAAAAATGGGCAAGAGAGACCAAAATTGGTGCACAGTTTGGAGGAAAATACTTCGTTCATGATGTTAGGGTGATTCGACTCCCTAGGCACGGAGCCAGCTGCCCCATCGGGATAGGGGTGAGCTGCGCCGCGGACCGGCAAATCAAAGCCAAGATCACTGCCGATGGCGTATTTTTAGAAGAACTCGAACATAACCCTCAAAAGTATTGGGTGGAGGTGCCGTCCTCCGAAAGAAACCAGCTGAGTTTAGATTTAAACCAACCCATGGAAAAGATTTTAGAATCCCTAAACGCCTGCACGGTTTCGACGCGAGTGATGCTCACGGGAACCATGATCGTAGCTCGGGACATTGCCCATGCCAAACTGTTTGAAAGATTAGAAAAAGGAATGGGCCTACCCGACTACTTTAAAAACCATCCGGTTTACTACGCAGGACCCGCCAAGACCCCTTCGGGTCACGCCTCTGGTTCCTTTGGACCCACCACCAGTGAACGTATGGACCCCTATGTAGATGCCTTTCAGAAGGAAGGGGGCTCCATGGTGATGTTAGGAAAGGGCAACCGCTCCTCAAACGTAAAAAAGGCGTGCCAAAAATATGGCGGGTTTTACCTTGGATCCATTGGGGGGCCTGCCGCTCGGCTTGGGAAGGAGTGCATCAAAAAAGTAGAGGTTTTAGACTACAAAGAGCTTGGAATGGAGGCGGTTTGGAAAATTGAAGTGGAAAATTTTCCCGCGTTTGTAATCATCGATAACAAAGGAAATGATTTTTTTGACTTTTAAGTCACCGTTAAAGTTTTTGGAACTGCCCACCGAAATGAAAGGTGTCTTTGTCCCATTAGGGACATTCTTAAGGGGAGTTCTATGCGAGGCGTTGTGGTAAACCAAAATTCCGGCTTGGTCGCACGGGCAAGTAAGTCTTTGATGTCCTTAGTTAGTCTAAGTCTGGTGTTTTCCACCCTCGAAGGGTGTAAATTAATTGGAACCAACTCAGACACAGCAGGATATGGGGGAGGAAAATTTCCTCCAGGCGGAGGGGGATCGGACACCTCCAACTGCACAAACGTTCCTCAACAACTGGAAGATGCCTCATTTGCAAGATTTTCTTCTGGAGCCGTGGTACAAACGGTGATTCGTAAAGTCGTTCGAGGCACCTCTACTTTTGGAGGCCATGCAGGTCTTTTCCAGACCTCCGAATCTGCTCCCCCTCCTTTTTCCGTGCCTGCTACCATGCTTCAGCGCAATCCAATGGATCCTGTGCCTACTAACGGCTACAAAATCGCCTTTGAAGATTCTCAAAACCCAGATGTTTATGCTTTAGGAGCCAATGGTGCTCCCACCAAAGTTTGGCAAGCTCCTTACTTTAAAAACAGTAATGGCATTATTTCTTATTATGTTGAGGGCACCCAAGTGGGTCAAAGTCGGCCCACCGGCAACGAGCCTAATCTTGTGATCATCTATCCCGTTAATGGAGCTTGTTTTGGCGTCAAGGCAGGTGTTGACAAACTTGTGCCTGGCCAAAATACTCAAAAAAATCCACACCAAGATGACGGTGGTTATAGCGGCGAAGGTGGAGGAAAGTTATTGATTTGGATCGGCAAACCCGTTCAAGGATCTAGCGCCGTTTCCTGTCAAGATGTGGAACGATCCTGCCGAACGTTGTCAGGAGTGAATAGCAAAGGTGCCGCGGCGGAACAGAAATACCAACAATGTCTTCAAAGAGTGGATCCCAAATGCGCGGGTGGTGGGGGCCAAGTGATCTATCCAAGCAACCCTGGCCAAGTCCCAGGCCAGAATCCTGGACAAAACCCCGGACAAAACCCTGGACAAAACCCTGGACAAAACCCTGGACAAAACCCTGGACAAAACCCTGGACAAAACCCTGGGCAAAACCCTGGTCAAAATCCTGTTCCAGACCCCGGGCAAAGTCCTGGGCAAAACCCTGGTGGATGGAATACGAATCCTGAGAATCCTGGCGGAAGATCAACCACTTTCTAATTCTTTAAGATTTTCTTGGTGTTATATTTCCTGCAAGCCTTATTCTATGACCCATTTTATGGATTTTGGTGTTTAGATAGCGTTCATTTTCGGGTCGGATTGTGATGGGAAGCTGAATCAATTCCACCACTTTGATCTGGTTTTGTTCCAAGGATTGTTTCTTTTCCAGATTATTGGAAATCAAACGCACCGAATCCACTCCCAATTTCTTTAAAATCTGTGAGCCCAATCCAAAGTCTCTTAAATCAGATAAATGCCCTAACTTTTCATTGGCTTGGATGGTGTCTAAGCCCTCCTCCTGGAGCAGATAAGCCTTCAATTTTTCTTGCAATCCGATGCCCCTGCCCTCTTGCCTCAAATAAATCAAAACTCCACCTCCGTGCGCCATCATATAATGGAGTGCACTATGGAGTTGCTCTTGGCAATCGCACCGAAAGGAACCAAACACATCCCCGGTCAAACACTCTGAGTGAATTCGGACCACAGGATGATCCTGCCGTTGCCAATCCCCCACCTGCACGGCCAAATGCTCTTTTCCATCACCCAGATCCATAACCTGCAATTTTAACATTCCCCAGGGCGAGGGAATGCTGGCGGGTCGATTAAGGTCCCCCTTAGATTCTGGGACTTCTGGGTGGTTTTTCATTGAGTGTCCTTATCCATTCAAGAAAGAACGGTTTACCATTGTTTACCAAAGTTGCAACTAAAATGACGTGTTTCCCGAATTTTCACAGTAGGTTCCTTGAGTTTTCACCAAAGCAAATCTAAATTCCCTCAGTAAAAAGGGGAGAGCGAAAAAATCGCTATAGCCTTTTGACTGCATGGAAAAAAATCCACCATCGGGAATCTAGACAGTCTTTGGGCAACCTGCAACAATTCACAACAGATGAATGGAAACTTTTATGAGACGTAAAAAAGACCTTACACAAGAACTGGAAAAAAACCCGTCTCCACCCCCCTCCGCCATTCTGCAAGGTGTGGAACGCAATGGACCGTTTGAAGAGGATGAACTCTTTTTAAATCGTGAGATTGCTTGGCTCGCTTTTAATGAGCGCGTTTTGGGTGAGGCTGAAAATACGAACACTCCCTTGCTGGAACGAGTCAAATTTATCTCCATTTTTCATTCCAATCTGGATGAATTTTTTATGGTTCGGGTGTCGAGCCTGATTCGTCTACTGGAGCGGGAAGGCAGCCGCAAAAACACGGAGCTGGATGAAGAGGAGTTGGAAGACACACTTGATGAGGTGGCACTAAAAGTCAGGCAAATTTTAAAAAGAGTGAATTTTGCGTTTTTTGGCTCCATTTTGCCTCAAGTTGAAAAACAGGGCGTTTTTTTTGTCCCCTTTGACAACCTCAGCAAGGCAGAAAGTGAAAAGCTGGAATCCTACTTTGAAGCCCAAATTTTTCCAGTCTTAACTCCCTTGGCCATTGATCCCGCTCATCCGTTTCCCTACCTGGCAAATCTGAGCTGTTATCTCGCCGTTACGTTTGAGGAACATGAAGAAACAGGTGTTCCCCTTCTTGCTTTTGTGGAAATTCCTTCAAAACTGCCACGTTTTTTACCTGTGGAAGGACGAGGTCGTAAACGACGATATGTTTTAATCGACGATCTCATCAAACAATTTTTGGATAGGCTTTTTCCGTGGAATAAGATTTCTGGAGCCTATGTTTTCAGAGTCACTAGAAATTTAGACTATCAGCTATTAGAAACTGAAGTAAAAGATCTAATGAAAAGCATTGAGCTTGAATTAAAAGATCGAGAACAAAAAATTGTAGTAAGACTCGAAATTGAGGCCAGCACTCCCGAACCTCTAAAACAACGCCTGCGAACCGCTTTGGAGCTGGATCCAACGGATGTCTATGAGATTCAAGGTACCATCAATCCCCGGGACTACTCTTTTTTGCTTTCTATGGACTGGCCCTCTGACCTTAGGGACTTGCCTTTCAATCCAAGACTTGTGCCAAGAATTTTAGTGAAAAATGTATTTGATTCCATAAGGGAAGAAGACATTTTTCTTCATCACCCTTACGACAGCTTTGTTTGTGTGCTCCGCTTTTTAAACGAAGCAGCCATGGACCCCAATGTTTTAGCCATCAAAATGACTTTGTACCGCACAGGTGGAGACTCTCCGATTATAGAGAGTTTGGTTCGTGCCGCCGAAAATGGAAAACAAGTAACCGCAGTGGTTGAGTTAAAAGCCAGATTTGACGAACGGAACAATATCGTTTGGGCTCGTCGATTAGAGCGGGCCGGAGTTCATGTGGTGTTTGGTTTTGTGGGTTTAAAAACACACGGAAAGTGTTTGCTGGTGGTGAGAAGGGAACATGGGGTTTTAAGGAAATATGTTCACTTATCCACAGGAAATTACAATAGCTCCACCGCAAAATTGTACACTGATATCGGCATTATCACTTCCCAAGAAGGCATTTGCAACGACATTGCCAGTCTCTTTAATCTGCTCACTGGTTTTAATATCGTAAAATCAATCTCTGGAACCATAAAAGAAAGAACTCCTTCTTTTGAAAAAATAAAAGTCGCCCCTTTTGGCCTCAGGCAGTTTATGATTGGACTCATCGATCAGGAAAAAAGACTTCACAAACCTGATAATCCTGGTCATCTCATACTTAAAATGAACTCATTAACAGACTTAAAGATTGTGCAGGCTTTGTATAAAGCAAGCCAAAAAGGCGTCAAAATCGACCTGATTGTGCGGGGGGTATGCGTACTTAGACCTGGCATCCCAGGAATATCCGAAAACATTAGGGTGATTAGCATCATTGATCGCTTTTTAGAACACAGTCGCATTTATTACTTTAAACACGGGGGAAACCCGCTCTTCTACCTAGGCAGTGCCGATCTAATGCAAAGGAATATGGACAAACGCATTGAGGTGCTATGGCCCGTGGAAAACCGAAACATTCAGATCAGACTCATTTCTATTTTAGAAATCTATCTAAGAGATAATTGTAAAAGTCACCTCATGCTTCCGGATGGCACCTATAAACTTCTAGGGCTAGATGAACCCACCAAGCTGCGCTGCCAAGAAAAATTTATAGAAATCGCTAGAAAAGAAGGTCTAAAGACCGTAGCCTATGATGATGCAGTGCGATCTCTTGAGATCATTGTTCTGAGTGGTCACTCCGACAAAGCCCATGAGTCGAAAGCCAAAAATCATGAATGAGTTAGCAAAGAAAAATCAACATCTGATTTGTGTAGACATAGGTTCTAATAGCGTTCGGGCCTTAGTGGCCAAAATTTTTGGGGACGAGTCCTTTAACGGCCAAGACTATATCAAAGAATCCCTCCGATTAGAATCACAGATGGACTCCGATGGAAATCTCACCTTGGATGCCCAGATAGCCCTTTGCAAATTTTTAGAACGGGTCAAAACCTTAGCTCAAAAATATCAAGCACCCATTCGAGTGTGTGCCACACATGCCTTAAGGGAGGCCAAAAATAGCCAAGATGTATGCCGATTTGTTTACTTAAGAACAGGACTAAATCTTGAAATCATTTCTGGAAAAGAAGAAGCAAGACTCGTGTTTTTGGGGGTCAATTACCATTCCCCATGTTCCACTCCCACCCTAGTGCTCGACATCGGAGGAGGTTCTACTGAAATTTACATAGGATCGGAATTAAAGGAGATATTCAGCACATCCTTGAAGCTTGGAGCCGTTAGGCTCACCAAACATTTCATTCATGGGTCAGCCACATTCAAAAAAGATATTGAGGTCCTAAAGCTCTATATCGAAAGCAGACTGGAGCCACTCCAAAAAGAAATGGAAGAATCAGGGTTTCAAGCAGCTTATGGCACCAGCGGTACCATAAAATCCGTGAAACAGATCGCAACTGCCCTTCAGAAAAAAATGAATTTACCCCCCTCCAGACCCAATTCCATTACCTCAGCAGAGATCGATATGGTTTTCGACGCTCTTCTGGCCTTAAGCCCACAAGACGACAAAACCTTTGGAGGTGCCATTGATTTAAAAAGGTCTGAAATCATCATTGCAGGCACAGCCATCTTAAAGCTTTTTACTAAAGCAGCCAAAATTCAGGAGTGGCAAATTTCCCTCTCTGGATTAAGAGAAGGCATGGTGCTTGATAGTTTAAACCGTGAAAGTCGCTGGAAAAAAGGCAACCTATCGGATGTTCGGTTTAAATCGGTGATTGGGCTGTGTCAAAAGTACCAAGTGGATGAGCTTTATGCTTGGCATGTCATGAGACTCTCCCTCCAATTGTTTGATGAGTTAGCACCCCTTTTTAATTGTGAGGCAAGTTATAAGGAGTTTCTTAGGGCGGCAGCCCTTTTACATGAAACAGGAAAACTGGTATCCCTGCAAGGCTATCATAAACACAGTGAATATCTTGTGTCTCATTCCAATATTAGTGGATTCAATTACACTGAAATCGCATACATTGCCACCATTATTAGACTTCATCGAAAAAAAGTTCCCCCCAGAAATCCCATGCATTTTTATTCTCTGACAGAAATTACCCAAGAAATTTTGCTTAAATTATCAAGTATTTTAAGACTTTGCGTGAGTTTAGATCGCATGCACTCTTCCAAAGTTAAAAAAATAAAGCTTCAAAAGGACAAAGATTCAAAATACTCGCTCCTACTTTTCACTGAAAATGTTGAATTAACGGACACAGACCTATTTGATCTTCGAAAAGAAAAGACAATGTTGGAAGTGGCATTTGATATTACAATCAAAATTGACGTTATTTTTAGCGGATTAAACTGAATCTGAATATGAGGCTTTGAGTACATCTTATGAGAAAAAATATCTTGGTTTTTTTTGTTACCTTATTGGCGTTTCTGTGTTTTGGACTCTTGATTTCCCCTAATTTTCAGACCAATCCAAAGCCAGATGAAAGTCTTCCGAACATCAAAAAACTTCTGGTGATTCTGGCACACTCCGATGATGAGATTTCCAGCGCCGCCATGATTCAGCACCTGGCCAAACGAGGTACTCAGGTCCACGTCGTGGTGCTCTCAGACGGAACCGCCAACCCCCAATCCAATTTAGCCATGTGTAAAGAAAGTTCCATCATGGAATGCAGAAAAAGAGAATCCACCAATGCACTACAATTCATAGGCGCAGAAAGCACTCTTTTTTTAGATTTGGCTGATTCTAAGCTACAATCCCAGTTGGAAACTGCCGTGCCCTTACTGGCTCAAAAAATATCTTCCTTTGGCCCAGATGGCGTTCTGGTGATGGAGCCAAGTGGGTTAAATGGTCAATCCGATCACAAAGCGGCTTTTCAAATCAGCGCTAAGGCCCTCAAATACATTAACTACACTCCCAACCAGCTTATCCTCACCTCTCTCCCGTTTCCCTTAAGCCTCTTTTTTCCAACCAAACTCTCGGAATTTAGAGCAAAAAATTTAAATACGATTAAATATTCAGAAAAGGTTTCCGTTTTGAAAAGCAGACTCCTTAAGTTTTACCCATCTCAATTAAAAACCATTCAGTCTATGTTACTTTTCATTCCACCTGAGATTTTTTTTAGATGGTTAAAGTGGGAAAGCTTTTTTATATTTGAAGCTAAGGATATCCAACCCATATTAAACCGAGAGTATTAAGCACTGGGATTGTTTTAAAGAAAGTAAAAATGAGTTTTGAGCCTTCGTTTTCATTAATTCTAAAATACTCGTACCTGCGGTGGAAAACGGACCGAGTTTCTCGGCTAGCGGCTGCACTTTCCTATTTCTCCCTTTTCTCTCTTCTGCCCTTTTTTTTGTTGTTTTTAACCATATCGGGAATGTTTTTTGGTGATTCCATTGCAAGCCAAGAAATATTCACCAACCTAAGTGGAATCATGGGGAATGAAACCGCAGGTTTTGTACAAGACACCATTCGAAATTTTAACTCTTACAGCCATAGTTTTACTTCAGCTATCATTTTGATCTTAGTCATGTTTTTTGGACTCACCTCGGTCTACTTGGAAATGCAAAGCGCCTTTCATTTCGTCTGGCGAATCCGAGATTTCCAGAACTCTTTCACTGAATCTTTTTTCTCTAGATCCAAGGGTTTTTTCGCACTTGTGATCTTTGCAGGACTTTTGTCTCTACACATCAGTATTAAATTTTATGTCTTGGAAATTAAGCAATGGCTGTCGGTAAACCATCCCTCTATCCGTATTTTAGATTCCCTTTTAAGAGACATTTTTTTGTTTGTCTTTATCTGGGTCTTGCTATCTATCATGTTCAAATTCATTGCACACGCAAAGATCACATGGAAAGATGTGCTCACTGGCTCTGGCACGGCCTGTTTATTGCTCTGGGTCAGTAAGGTTTTTGTCATTAGATTACTTACAAACAATCGAATCGTTGGCTTTTTTGGAGGAGGCGGGAGCATCATTTTGTTTATGATCTGGATCTATGTCTGCATGTTGATCATTTTGTTTGGAGCAGAAGTAACGTACGTAAATGCAAAATGTTTAGGAAGACCCATCCAAACTAAAAAGGTTTTACCCCCGGGTGTGCCCAAGTAACCCGAGGTCAAAGCGAAAACCGTACTCTAATGGAGTACTAACTTTTGTTTGTATTTCTCTATGCAAATGAACAAGAAGGCCCATCGGTTGTCCGAAGGAACACGATTCCCCAAAAGATTCCCGCTTGACGGAAGGATCTCATTCCGCTTAGGTAATTTCATAGAAAACTAAATATTTCGTGGTCAGCAAAACAACAAAAGAATGAGGAATGTATGGACCAGAGCAAACCAGGGTCTTTCGAATTGCCTATTTCAAAACTAGAAGGAACTTATCACCACGGAAATCTCAAAGAAGCGCTTAAACAGTGCGCCGCAAAACTGATGTTGGATCAGGGCTCCGTGCAGTTTGGTATGAGAGATATCGCAAAGCTTGCGGGTGTGTCCCCAGGTGCAGCCTACAAACATTTTAAAAGTAAATCCCATTTACTTTCGGCGCTAGCAGCTGATGGATTTAAATCTCTTTTAGAAGAATTGAAACAAAGGTTGGGAAAATCTCCCTGTAGTCTTTGCGAATTTTCGGAAATACTTTACGATAGCCTAGTGAATTTCAGCAATAAAAATAAAACCTTAACAGCCACCATGCTTCGTATCAATTTTAGTGAATTAGGTCCTAGATCAGAGCTCTATCTGAGCGCCAAATACTTTCTCAACTTTTGTTCCCAATTTATTCTTTTTACAAAGACAAAACGTAAGGGAGTGTTTCGCGAAACTCCAGAGCTCGGGTTGAATTTTTTGTTTCTTTGGATTTATATGCAAGGAGTGATGTCAAGTAATCTAAATGAAGCCATACCTGTCTTTACGGGAATTTCTAAGAAAGACCAAAATCTACTACTTAAAAAAATCTTAATTCGATTTACCGATCAGAATTCTGAGCTTCAAACTTAAAAAGGGCCGCGCCCTGAGATGGGTGGATCCAAATGGGTGTCAAATCGTTGGGAAAGCGAGTCTTCATGGATTGTGGGGTAAGGCTAGGGTACTTTTTTCGCTCCACCTCACCCAAAGCGAGGTGCGTCATGCCCTGTTCTTTTAATGTTATAAAGGCAAGCCGGGTTTGATCGGTTCCAGTGGAATTACTATCGGAAGCCACCCTATAAACCGTGTCTAAAGCTTGGGCCCGTTGAAGCAAAATTTGATACCCCCCCTTACCTGCATCAGGGAATCTCGTTTTGGTGATGTGAAACTGACCAGCGTGGCCTATCCAACCACACAAACTTTTTTTACCTGCGTATGCCGACAGCCTTCCCCGCTGGGTATAGGCTCCCTCTTCCCCATGCAACCCACAAAGCTCCCCCAAAACATCTGAAGAACTCAGTTTTTCCACCTGGAGTAGGAGCTCCCAATCCAGAGGATCTCTGTTCCCTAAAAAAGCAAATCCATTAGGTACTTCCCACTTAAAGGTACCCTCTCTCAAAGTCATTGAATGAAACTGAACCCACAAGCTGATACATACCGATGATGCCAGTCCCACTCCTAGAAATCTTCTGGCTTTGTTACTTTTTAATAGAGGCCACAATACCCCCAACAAAGCCATCATCAGCAAGGGGAAAAAATAAAGAGAATCAAATAGAAATCGAAAAAGGGTGTTGTATCTCATGTAAGCTTCACCCATATCGAAATTCATGGCCAAAATTTCAGGTAGAATCAAAACCATCCCCATACCCAAAATGAAGGAGCGGCAACGATGAATAAGACCCTCATCTAATAAGGAATTCTCGGAGGATTTTGGTTTTAAAAAAAGTTCCACCAAGTAAAAAAGACTACAACCAACCCAAATGACCAACCCAACGGTCCGGTATCCGCCTATCCACCAGGGAACTGCCGCAAACCAAATCGATACCTGTTTCCCAAAACCTTCTCTATTCCAGGAAATTCCTTTATATAAAACCTTTCCCAATAAAAACATCACCAAAAAAAATAAAATCACTACTGAAGAAAAATACAAATTTCCAAATTGGGCAACGCTCGTGGAAAGATGGGGAGGCACACGGTAGTATTTTACATGGGGAGACTGGCGAGTAAGCCATTCTGGAAGAGATGCTACTACAGCCACCACCACCATGCAGGCCGTGGGAGTTAAGCTTTGAACTTTCCAATCCTTTGGTGACCGAAAGAAAAAATAGGCAGATATTCCCCCTACCACGGCGCCTACCGTAAGCACACTAAACGTGTGTGACATAAGTATTACAGACGCCGTAACCCCTAATAAAATCGATAATTTTGAGTTTTTAATTAACAACTGAGAATGCCAAACAAACAAAGAAACAAAGAAAATATTAAATGCAATCACGCTGGAATGGGCGTGAAAATCGCCCCACACAAAATTCCAAAATGGATATTCATTTACCGTATTGTCTACGATTCGGGAAAGATTCCAAAACTGCTCCCCACCACGCACAGCATGCGCTAAGGCGCGAAAGGGAAAATGGGCCAAGGGAATCAGGCTCACCCATAGAGACAGCCACACTCGAGGAGAGATCTTCAAGTGAGATAGAAACAACCAGGCACCCCCAAACAGTGCCAAGATGCCAGATGCCACAAAAAAAACATCCGCAATGTGAAAAATCCACTGGGCCGAAAGCGCTCCGGGAAACCAAAGATCCACAAAATAGATCACCATTCCTGGCAAGGCTTTTGGCAGAAGATAATACTGAGTTGGCTCGGAAGAAAACCACAAAAATTCGGGCGGATAGCCCGTATTTGTTTTAAAGCTCTGAAGAAGGGCCAAATTAAATAACTTCTCTCCTCCCATGGCTCCTGGATTGTATTCAATCGCAGGAACCCGCGCCCTGATTAAGAGAAGCAGAACAAATAACCCAGTAAACCAAACCATTGGAATCAAAAGTTGAGTTTTCCAATTTTTAAAAAACGATACCAAAGGAGTCCCTTTTAGACAATAACCACAAACTCCACCGGTAACCAATAAAAAAAAGCTCAAAATGAATTCATGGCTTGCTCCCAGTCGCCCCAAACTGGAAAAAAGAAACAGAAAAACGATCTGTGCCATGGGAAAAGACAAGGCCCAGGAAAGGGGTTGAGTGGAATCGGAATCCGGAGAGGGGCTGGAAGAAGAAAGGCATCTGGATAGGATAGGTAAATAAAGTAATCCACCGACTATCGCTATCCCCCAAAATAAGAATGCCAACCAAAGCCCCATAGAAATACTTTCTAGTCTTAAATCTATTTTTTAGCTTTGGCTTCCATTCCTTCTGCCAGAATCTTAATTTTTACTTCGTCCCCAACCACAGGACCAGCTTCCACCGCTTTTTGGAATTTGACATTAAAGTCCTGGCGATTAATGGTGGTTTCTCCCACAAAAGCAACCACAGGACCCTGGAATCCTTTTACAGTGCCTTTATAAGTTACATCAAAAACGACTTCTTTTGTTACGTCTTTCATTGTAAAATCGCCAGTTAACTTAAAAGTCTTTTCACCTGTTTTTTCGGCTTTTTTGGACTTAAAAGTGATTTTAGGAAATTTTTTCGCATCAAAAAAATCATCCGCGCGCAAATGATCATCTCGTTTTTTATTGGCTGTGTTTACAGATTTTGTTTCAGCTGTGGCCATTAAACTGGTTTTGGTGAAATCAGAAGGGTCAAAAGTAAACTCACCTTCTACTTTGTCAAACTGTCCCTCTACTGTGCTGATCACCAAGTGGGAAACTTCAAATCCCACTTTGGAGTGGGAGGCATCAATGACGTATTTGGCTTCTTGAGCCAAGCTCACTGCATTTAGTGACAAACTAGAAACGACTGATGCTGCGAACAAAGAAACTGCATTTTTCAAGTTAACCTCCAGAGGGTGTATAAGTGAAACCGTACTTTTGCAACTGTTTAGAAACCCGATCATGGTCGGGACACTGTATCACGATTTTGAGATCTTCTAAAGTTCCCCCGCAAGCCAACGAAACTTTAAGTTCCTTAAGAACCAGAGATAACTGTGTTTTACCTACCTCAGGGTTGGCACAGCGGATCACCGCAACGGGACTTTGTCCCCTTCCTTTTTTTTCGATTTGTCCGGTAAATTTGGTTCCCTTAGGTGGGAGTGTGGCGGGAGTCGGCGTTGTTGAACTTTCCTGTGC
Source organism: Silvanigrellaceae bacterium (assembly GCA_044339525.1). Classification (GTDB taxonomy): domain Bacteria; phylum Bdellovibrionota_B; class Oligoflexia; order Silvanigrellales; family Silvanigrellaceae; genus JBIIVH01. The sequence goes on from JBIIVH010000025.1 coordinate 29,366, forward strand.
ATCTTGCATGCCCTTAATCGATACTTTTACAAATTCCGACTCATTTGAGGCAATTCCGGTTTCTTTAAGCCCTATTAATGGATTCAATTTAACACTGGGAGGTCTTTTTGCCATAAAGAAACTCATTTTAAAGAGGTGTTTATTTGTGGTTTTTTTCCGATTGGGCCAGAATAGAGTTCTGTTGGAAAAAATCCCAGAGCTGAGGGTACCTATTTTTTGCTTGAAGAGCCCAAAAAAACTGCCGTCTGGGTTGCTCATGATGCAACAAAATCTGAAGCAAGAAGGACTCATCCGCCGAAAGGGACTTTTTGGAATTCTCCCACTTTTTGATTTCCAGCTGCACGGATTCTCTCAAACGAGCATTAGCTTGTTCCTGTCTCTTGCGATAATCCAGTAGCTGTTGGACATCTTTTTTACGTTTTTTTAAAAGATCTTCATAATGCTGCCATCCACCCACAAGTAGGCCTAGACTTTTAAGATCCTCCCCAAACGCGTCCAAAAGTTCGATAACCTTTTCTATGGGCTGATCTTCTAAAAGCATTTTAGAAAAAGCCAACTCTTTTTCAAGGTCAATCAACTTATACCGACTAATGGTTTTAAATTTCTCCACCAAACTCGTGGAAAGTTCTTGTTGCTTGAACTCCACATCGGACGGATCTTCCAGATTTCTGCCTCCTGAAAGAGCCCTTAACGGATGATTTCCCTTAAGTTCCATGGGAAATTGGATGGGCTCCTGACCTGGTAAACCTGTTTTTGGGGAAAACAAACTCAAGTTTTCGGCACTGCCCAATCGATTTGCGTTTTTACGATCCCCGTTAGAGTTTAGGGGTAAATTCCAAAGCTCAAGCTTTGGAACAAGCTTTAGTAAATAAACATTTTGGTTTTTTTTAATGAGTTGCAAAACATGCGCATTTGCCAATTCATCAAGCGCGGCCTGAACATCCTTTTCCGCCACCCCAAACTGTGCACCTAGGTCTGCCAGATTGGTGACAACATCAGACACATCCTGAGCCAAGGAATCCAATAGGTAACAAAATAGCTTTAGAGCCATTGGACTAAACCCGCTGAGAGCGATTTTTTTTAATCCACCCTGGGTCAAGATGAGTTCTGTGCTCATGTTCCTCCTAAAACGGTCGAAACGAGTAAAAGACGATCATAACAGAAATTGGCCAAACTGATTCTCTCATTTGTCTGCGCCCTGTCAATGGAGGCATATTGACCTATGATGCTCAGATATGTGGTACTTAGCCAAGTCCCTGAAATTAGACTAGATCCCTCTCCCCCGGATAGGGAAGTGACGGAATTTGAAGTGTATATGCCCGTGGACATCTACTGGAGCTTAGATGCCATCATCCAAGAAATTCGTTATTGTAAATCAGCCGGGGTAACTTCGAATAAACAGGTGCAAAAATTTTATCAAATCATAAAAAATTACATCGTTGGCGAAAAGGAACGCATGAATTTCATCAAAGCCACCGAAAAGTGACCCCTCCTTAGTGATTAAAATCAGACTTGACTTTTACTGAATTTGAAACAAACTCGATTATAGGTTTCTTTAAATTTGGAAAAAGTCCATGTCCGAAATTGAGTTTTTTAAAGGCTCCATATTCTGTTACCGAGTTTTTGATGTTTCCTTTGAGATTGATCTGGAAACGCTCAAAGACAAACTCACCCAAACAGGCCTTTCTAGGTCGTTTGAATTCAAACGCGTGTCCCGCAATCTAGTGATGTCCCATATGCCTCTTCTCGTAGGGGTGGATTCCTGGAAACAGGTTTTTAATAATAAAACCTATGAAATAAATGCTTTTGCAAAGGTTTTTTCCTTTGGAGCCGTATCGGTTTGCTTGCAAATTAACGTGGAGGCGGGTGTGCCCTGGAGAGATGCCGTTCTCTTTTCTGCCTTCCTAGACAGTGATCCTGCAATACATGACACTTGTGCCGGTTTAGCCATTAAACTATTAGAGAACATCAAGCCTAAAGCAGAGATCCTAAAATGTTTATGGAACCAATGTGAAGACTATATCTTGTTTATTTATGATCCTGGCTTCTATCATGCAGAGCATATTAAAAGCCTCATTCAAAACGAATCGGTCATGCATCTTGTAATGTTACAAGAACCCAGTAAACTGAGCGAACAAATGAAACACTCCTTTTTAGCTACGATATTTCAGTATGGTCCAGATGACCTCGCCGCCATCGAATGGAACTGCGGTTTTGTTTGTAGCGAAGACGATTCTCAAGACATCGCCGATGTATTAGAGTTTGCCCTCACACAACTCACAGAACTTCGATACTTTGACGATCTCTTAGACCGTAAATTGGCTAGTCTGTACAATGCCACCAAGCAATTTGGACCCAGAATTTTTTCTTCTCAATATTCTAAGGTGGCCAACGAAGCCAGCAGTTTGTATATCGAAATTTCACAGACGGTGGAAAAGGTGGAAAACAGCATCAAGGTGGTTGGTGATTTTTATTACGCAAAAATATATAGAGCTGCAGTTGAAAAGTTTAGAATTAAAGACTGGCAAGGAAGCATTGATACCAAACTAAACAACTTGATCGAAGTGTCGAGAGTCTTAAAGTCCGATGTGGACACGCGTCGAGCACTCATCTTAGAAATCGCCGTTGTAGTTCTATTTTTGATAGAAGTTTTTCCATTTTTTAAAAAGTTTTAAACCTTGGTGCATTTTTTTTAACCAAAGCCTCCTTTTCATCAGAGACTTTCGGATCTAAGGTGTGTCTCAGAATCACTTCCGCCGAGTGCCCCTCGTTTGACAATTGCTGGGCCCAGACCAGCTGAAACCCCAATCCATGCCCTTCTCCAGTCCCTGAAAAAATCCAAGCCTGACCTCCCGACTCTTCGTGAATGCTCTCTGGGCAGGAATACAGCTTGAGACGGTTTCTAAACACTTCACACGATAAGGTTTCTCTTCCACCAGGGTACTCCAAATGAATCAAAACCTCTCCCTGTTTCTTTCGCTCCCTCACGATGGCCAAAACAAGCGCTTCCTTTACCAAAAAATGGAGCTGTTCTTTAGCCATACGTTTGGCCCAGGGCGTTTTGCCCCCCAATGAAAAGGGAATCCAATTTCCGTAGGAATTAGCCCAAGGCTTGATTAACGTTACAAGTTTTGCAACCTGTTTTTGTCCGGCAAGATCTGAGATTAAATCCTTTTTTCCATTGCCTCTAAAGACCATGCATTGGGTAGAGCTGCACAAAGGAATTTTGAGTTCCTTATTTTTTAGGTTTGAACGCTTTGGATTGGCATGGGAGTGTGTAGGACTTCCAAACATACCATTATAGGCCACTATGGCCTGTAACGCTCTCCTAGCTTCTCCCGTTAATTCACCCCCAGCCTCCGCTTCCATCACCCCATCAATGTAGGAAAAGATATCGGTATGTAAAAGCAAGTCAGAGTTTTTTGCACTGAGTATTCCGTTTACTTCTCTAAGTGACTTGGAATTTTTCAGTAAACTTTTAAGTATAAACTCCCCACAATCGTTCGCAAGGGGGGCAGTGGCTCCTGGAAAATGAGGGAAAAAGGTTTGGCAATTGGAAGTTTTTTCAAATGCATTTCCAGGCATCTTATGATTTATTTTTACCAAAATGTTGCTTTGATTCCAGTCTGAATAGTGATCAAACCACTCCTGAAAAAGACTGGCATTTTTTTCCACGGCTTCAAATCCAGCAACTCCATCTTGCTTTATCACAGCTAAATATTGGGGATCTCGAGCCGGCCAAACCAACAGGGCGGTTCCTGTTAGGGGCAATGAGTCCGAATTACGAGTGGTGCCTGTTTTTACCAAAACACTGTGTTTGGATAATAACTCTGTTACTTTTTTAGATGCTTTTTGAAGAGTGGATTGATCTAATGTTCCATTTAGAGCCAATGGTAAAAACCGAGTCCTGTCCGCAATTAAAAATGACTTTCTTAATATACTCGTTAATTCTTCTAATGTATACTTAACACTTTCTTCCTGTACTCTCAATCCCGTCAAGGTTTTAGACGAATAGACATCTGAATCTTTCCCTAAAATAGATCTCAGTAAATTTCTATCTAATTTATCCATATTTTTAAGAAAAAAATCGCCGTCACTTTTAGCTAAAGCATAGCCAATATTTTGCACTGTAACTGTGTTTTTTGTGCTAGTGGACCCGGACTCCAAAGTGGATGGCTGGAGTTTAAGGGAAGCGGCCAGAGGCACTTTGAGCAAAGATCCGGGAAATAGTTTTTGATTTTGAGCTCCTGAATGTTGCAGTGCCCTTCCACTAGTAAGATGGATGACTCTCCAAGAAACCGAATTTTCGGCCTTTCCTTCCCCCAAAACCTGCTGAATCGATTTTGAGATCTTGCATTTTTCCTTGGGCCACCCTTGGTGTTTGATTAAAGTACCAAGAGCCTTACGAGCTAAGTCCCCAGGGGGAAACTCATTTTGACTGGCCTTTTTAAGCTGCATTAAAGCATTTAAATCCAAAGGTTCATCCGGCAAATCAAGGAGCTCTCCACTTTCATTCATGGCCACGGCTTCTTGCGCCCAAAGTGGCATTCGACAATTTTTAAAAACCAGTGCATGGACCAACTCATGGCGAAGAAAGACAGCCAAGTGTGATGGGTTTTTAATATCCTGGGAAAGAAAGATTTGGTTAGGTGGGGTCCACAGCCCCGCCCTACCCTTAGGCAAGGGAGCCCGCCTGATTTTTAACACTTCATTGTCTTTGGGAAGAGAATACCCTCGTTCCTGCATTGAGGTCAGAAACGTTAAGGCATCCTGATGCAGATCCGGCTGTGTAGCCAGATCCCCAAAAAAAAGTAGCTTAGAAAGAATAGAAGAAACCAGCATTTTTACTCTGCTACAACACTATGACTTATGGTGTTGCCTCTTATGGAACTGTCATACATATCCACGGCTTGCGCAGCGGGCAGTGATGACTTACCTTTGTATTTCACTCTCCAAACAGAGGTAACCTCTCCCACGGCTTTTAATCCAACGAGGGAAGACTCAAACACCATGGAGGTTTTTTGAGGGTAACGAAGCACCGATTTGGGCTTTAACTCCTGCCAGTTGGCGTTTTTCTGAGTTAAGCCAGCATCCGCCAGGTAGGAGGTATCCTCTTCAACCCCTTCCGCCAGTGAGGGAATAGAATCATCAATGATTAAAAATGAACTGGGAATGGCCCCCTCTTGAAATTGGCTCGTTCTGCTAAATTTCACAATACTTATCACCACATCACCCACTTTTAATTTATCTAATGATGTTGTTTCCTGTTTGGACCCATTGGACAGTATGATAAATTTTCTTTCCATCTGAAAGCCTGAATCTTTTTCTTTCACCTCTTTGTCGGGAATAAACGCTTGAAAGCTGGCTTTGGCAATGGCATTTTGAGGAAATCCACTGAGTTCCAGTTTTTCTAGCTTAGAAACTTTTTGGTCTGTTATTTTAAATACTCCCGAAAATCCTCCTAAAATAGGCTTAAGATCCCCTATTTTTTCGCCGCCATCAAAAAGGAGGGAGGGAGATTGTTTTGACTTTTCCATTTTCTTAAGGGCTCGCGCTTCATCTGCCAAGATTTCATTCGTACTCAAGATGATCTCAGCGGTATCAAAGGTGGATCGCCAATACCCTCCTTTAAATTCGTTTAAAATTTTGTGCTTCACTGAGTTCAACAGCTCAGGATCCAATTCCCCCTGGCGACGAAGAGCCCCCAGCGCACTAGCAAGCACGTGGGACGATGCCGCACCAAACCCGAACACCGATCCTTGCGACTGGCCCACCAATGTAGCCTTCACTTCCTGGTTGTGTTGCTCTGAGCTAAACTGTGAAAGTCCCGTTGTTAACCGATTTTTAATTGTCTGAAGTTCCTGGGAAAGAGCGCCCAACGCAGCGGCCTGTTGAGGTTGCTTTTTCCAATGGGATAAGACGTCTAAAGCCTTTGCTAAGGAAAGTAACGACGATTTATCGTTGGCAGCCACATTTGTAACCCATTTTGAAATCTCCTTAGAGTCTCCCAATTCCAAAGCACCCAAATAAAATTGAATCATACTATTTTCGTAATCAGAAACGTAACTACCTGAAGAAACCAAACCCGTATTCACCTCAGAATATTTTACCCAGGAAGCGCCTTGTGAGTATGCTTTTTGAGCTCCTTCTACCCCCAAATCCGCTGCCATTTTGAGTCCGGAAAGAGCGATCAAAGTGATGGGCAGAGAGGGTTTAGAATCTCCCTTCCACATGACGAATCCACCCGATTCCGTTTGATGGGCGAGTAGTTTTTTAATCCCCAAGGATGCGTTCGCTCTAGCCCTCTGAAGAGAAGGACCAAGTGACCCTAACTCTGAATCAGGGATCTTGGCTTGCCTCATCAATTCCAGCAACGCCAGATTAGGAACCGTGGAGTGAATGAGCTGCTCGGTGCAGCCATAGGGATAAGTTACCAGAAACTGGGAGGCCCTAAGAGCGGCGCCTAGCAATCCGTAGTGCGCTGACACCTCCACTTCCGTTACCTTTGCGCTGGAAGGCAAGAGGGTCACCAACTTATTTTCGCCAAAAGGGGCCCGCTCAGAGTGGATTTCATCCATTAAGCCAGCGGGGTACAAGGGAATGGAAAACTCGCCCCCGCCCCCTAAACTCAAGGAAGCCACGCTCCCTTTAATCAACACGGTTCCCATACCCTCCATGGACTTGGCCAGCAATTGGACGGGAAGCAACTCAGACTGTTTAGGCGGAAGCTCTAATTTGCTCGCCATTTTTGCATCCACTCCATTCTGACCTAGAACTTCCAGAGACACTTTTGCCACTTTGGGCGAAAGATTCTGAACCGAAACAGAGGTGTTCAATTCATCACCCTCCCTCATAAACGAAGCCAAGGCGGGAGTTAAAGTAACATCGGTTGCGGTCCTTATGATATGGGTGGATTCTCCTAGCTGTCCGTCGGCATTAAGCGCTATGGCAGTGATGAGCCACTCGGTTATATTTGCAGGCATGTCTACCGTGATATTAGCTACCCCAGAGGAATTAGTGACAACACTTGGAAAGAAACCTGCGGTATCACGATACTCACTTTTTTGCAGCTGAGAACTGCTTTTTATAGCCTCAAGGGAAAAATTCGGCTTTCGTATTTCCTCGGAGTAGCCATAACCCTGAAGTTCATCGGAGTAAAATGACATTACATTTAACCGTGGTAAAGGATAAAAGAAATCAAATATCCTAGGCCTAATTTCTCCTTGCACGGCATATACAGCTCTATCCACAATGGAAACGGTGAGCTCCGTATTGGGAGCAGGTTTTTTGTCATGGTCAGTCACCAAAAACGAAATATGAAGCGGCTTGAGAGGCTCAGCTATGCTTTTTTGTGGATTAATATTGATGGCTAGTACTTTATTTACATCTAAAATCTTGAAATTTACAGTTTGTTCTGCAAACTTTCCTCCTGGCATGGGAACCGTGATGGTGAAATAAAAGCCAGTACCATAACTAGGCAGTGCTGGAACCTCCAACCAAAGCGATCTCCCTTCCACCTTTTGAGCCAGGTGGGAGTGGATCTGAGCACCAGCAATGGTTTGCCAAAGTAAGCCAGATTCCTTTTCCCCCCAATTTTCGGGAAGCAGAACAAAAACTCTCCCCTTTTCATTTGGTTGCAAAATATTTTTTTCTGGAATCAGCTCTAAGTTAGAGTTTTTGACAACAGGCTTTCCCCCATCTGAAGCCACAATCACCGAAGATTCTGCAGACTGATACGTGGTTGGAATTTTAAGATCTCCATAGGAATTTAAGGTCACAACACCGTAAAGTCTTCCCCCTTTTCCAATTTTTGGAATTGCTACCTTTGCCTTGCCTTCAGAATCTGTGACAAAATCCAAATCTTTAAAATGGGACCGCGATCCCGAATTATCCTCAAGATGCAGAACTAAGGTACCTTTTGTTTCCGCAGCCTGCCCACCCTGCGACAATTGGGTTTGCACCAAGGCAAGCAAATCATCGCGGTTGGCATCAAAAAGAGTTCCTGCAAACTGAACGCTGGACACCACTGGGGAAAGAGTAACGTAAAAATTTTTGGTAAGGACCGCCATGGCTCCTTGTCGGTCTCTAGCTTTAATCACTAAACTATACACCCACTCCTCATTGGTATCTCCAGGCGCGCTCATGGGCAAGGTGAACGAAAGGGTAGCTTTACCATTGCTATCAAATTTTTGTGCGGATTCCCAAAAATCATCCTTAGGTTTTGATTCTGATTCTTCTCCGGTATCTTCCGAACTTTTGGATGTGGCGGTGGAAGCTAAGCGTTCATCCAGAGTGCTAAACAGTTTTTGGGGTTGATTGTAGGTGGATGCCTGGGCACTTTCTCCGGAATAACCCAAGCCAGTGGACAATCCTCCCCCAGCCTCCTCCACCCACTTGGGTGCTTCATATTTTTTCCGATAAACATAGGCTTCCACACCAGCGCCATTGGCAGGTCCACCAGAATATTGCGTGGCGGTTAAAGAAACAGTGAATTTTTGTCCGGGACGAAGGAGTCCTTCTTCATTTTCCATCGTCAAATAAAATGTGGGTTTTACGTAATCTTTTACCCTTAATTCGCCTTTGAAAATTCTGGAATCAACGGCAGCACTCACTTGGTAGAGCCCCGGACTCGCTTCCTCAGGAACCTGAAAAGACCCAGAAAAAGACCCAAAGGCATTAACTTTACTGGAACTCATACCCATATCGGTGTTTTCGTTCACAGAACGAAACATGGTTTTCACCGCCGACCCGCTAGACACTAAATTTCTTTTAAAGGGCAATTCTAACTTCGCACCATCATAACTTCGAATGAAACCCTTGTAGGAAAAAGCCTCGCCAGGTTTAAAAATGGGTCTATCGGTTAGAATAAATACAGAAGAAGAATTGGCCGATACGGACAAAAACTCTGTGTCAATAAAAACATACTGCTCTCCCTTTACAGCCCGCATCACCAATTTTGATTCAAAATCAGATTTACCCGCTGTCACTAAAAGCTCCCCGTAAGCATCGGTAACTCCCTTCGCGGTTTCCCATTTTCCCTTAGAATTCTGAATCTCCAGTGAAGCGCCTTCCACGGGGGCCAATTTTCGGTCGATAAGTCTTAGGAGAATTTCCCGATTAGACTGCTTCACCTGAGCGGCAAAGTCTGAAATTTGTAAAATGGCCTGAGCTTCCGATGTTCCCTGAACGGCTTGAAGTAGATAGAGCCCGGCTGGCAATTTCTCAATTTTTACCACCTTTTGATTAAACGATCCATATCCATAATAATAATCGTCGTCACCGCCAGGGACATATTGATTGTCTTTATTTTTAGTGATTTGTAGATCCAGAAAGGTTTCTCGGACCACTGTAAACCCTTTTGGGGGTGACACAAAAAAGGACGCCGGTACACTTGCAATGGCACTGGTGCCTGTGTTTCGGGTGGGTTTCTGGAATTTTTCACCCATCCCTTGTCTAAAATCCACCGAAAGAAGTTGTCTCAACGGCTCAAATGGGGACTGAATTTTATTCACCCCTTTCCAAATGTAATGACCTGGATTTAGCTTTGCTGCGGGCTCCTCGTAGCTTCGACTTAAAGCCAGCTGTCCTGCCAGGAATGACTCCAAATTTTTGGGTTTTAAAACCCTTAACTTCATGGGCTCATTCTTCTTCACAAAATCCACTACCAACTCGGAACTCTCGTGGGTCCCAAAACTCCTCTCTACCGTCAAATAAAAGTCGGCGGAGGCCAAAGCATAGGGAGAAACAGCCGTACTCAGTAAAATCAAAAAAAGACTGAATTTTTTTTGAATGAAAGGCAACATCAGTATGAAAATTCCACGGTTCATATTGTTTTTCCTAATAGGTATTTTTACCAACAAACCCTGACATATAAATGGTATCTGCATTAGAATTTCCTGAAAAACCTAAAATAGATAGACTGCGAAAGGTAGATTCAGCGTCCTGTGCCATTTTCGACATGGCTTCCTTTTTATCCGCCCATTCGCCTATAGGCCCAGTGCCTGCTAAAAATGTTTCTTTAAAAAAAACAGCCGGATTTGCAAACACCAAACTTTGTCGATTCACTAAATCTGATTCGATGTTCAGTCCTTTCCAATCTAAAATGGAGGGACTTCGCTGATTACAGGTGTCAACCATACGCCTGAGCAAATCATCAGACCTTGAGATTAAAAACACATTATTTTTTTTGCAATAACTTACTGAGCTTTGATCATAAGCAATACTTTGAATGGGAGAATACTCCCCCTCGGACCCAGCCGATAGGATTAACCCCACTTCCGTTATCCAGTTCTTCTTCTGCCCGTTAAGATCCCAAACCACTGCCAGTCCTCCCTCTTGGGGATTTACAGCATGTTCCTTTTGCAAGGAAAGCACTTTGTGTGAGCTGGCTAGTGCTAGCAAACCACGAGCCGAAAGATTTTTAGGAATGGGAAAACTCACCGCCACTGCGGAAAAGACGTCCGATGGAATCGATCCGGGTACTTTATTGCCCATTTTTTCTGTGAGTTGACCAAAACTAGGAATGGACTCAACTATAAACTCCTTAGGACGCATCTCACTCCCAGACAATTGATAGCTAAAATAGGCACTCCATTCTTCCTTCCCGGAGATCATCTGGAGCAGTTCTTTACTTAGCCAGGAGTGAAAACGAAGGGTGCCCACAAGAGTGCCGGAGGTTTTTTCAGGAATTTGGAGGCTATTTTTTTCCATCACACTCACCAAAGCTGGAAGCCCATAAGCCAGGTAAAGTCTTTTATCAGCACTTCTATAGGTAACAAATAGCCGTTGACTACCCAATAAAACCTCATAGATCTGCTGATCCAGGGCTTTGATATGATATCCTGCCGAGGCCAGCATGGGAGCCAAACTAAAGAGAGCCCCAGATGCCACGCGGGCTTTGTCGGCTCGAAAGGAAAGCACCACGCCCTTTTTCCCATGAAACACGTCATAATGGAAGGCCAATTCACCTTTTTCAACTATGTTAACCATGAGTGATTTATACAACTCTCCCTTGAAATTATCCAAAAGTAAGTCTTCCGCTTTGATTTTCAAGGTATCCAGCACGGAACCAAAAAGACCTTTAAAAACCTCAGTTTGAGAAAATTTTTCAAAATCAGGGTTGTTTTCAAACCAACCTAGCATCTCCTTTCCCTCTTTAACGTAAAGTGAAGCCCCCACAGGGTGACTCACCACGTTCAGCAACTGAAAGGGAACAGAGCAATCTGGCTTCGATTGGGAGGAATCCGCTGGAGGATTGGTTTGCTTTGAGGGTGCGTCAGGGACGCGATCTCCTAGGGTGGCATGGGGTCTGCAGCTAGGGTGTGTCTGCCATTTGGCACGGGCATAGGGAGAAGTGGGAATTTTCTCTCCTTCCGAATTCCATTCTTCCACGTCGAGCTGTACCACCGGAACATCCTGACTTAATTGTCGAAACTTAAAAAGTAAGATTCCTAACCCACCCTGACTATATAAATAAAAAGACAATCCCCCAATCAACACCAAGGTAACGCCTGCCAGACTCCATCTTACTACTTTCTTGCGATGATTTTGGATGGCATTTTGATTCGATTCCACTGAAAAACTCCTACAAAATTTGGATTAACGGAAGAAGGCAACCACTCGGGAACACGGCCACTCAAAAGGGACTCTAAAGAAACAACGCGTATTTTGCCCTCTGCGCCACTGGCTCCGTTGTGATAAACGGCTAGTTTTTTGTGATTGATTCCATTAGCAATCAACATTAAATGATGAGGGCTGTCCATTTTTGCCAACTGATTAAATACAAGAATATCTCCTTCTTTAGAATCCTCAGCCTGAAAGCCCTTTAATCTAAAATTGTGACTAATAAGGGTGTCCGCATCAGCAAAGTGGGAAAAACGTGGTGGAGATGTGCCCACCAACCAGATTCGGGGATAGGCAGGAAGGAGATTTTGCACACGGCGAGTAAGAGAAGGAAAAGAGAGTGACTTTGGCAAGAACAAATGAGCCCGTTGTTCCGGACTCCTTTCCCGAATGGCTTCTCTGTAAGCGAAGCGGATCAGTCCAGAACAATCCCGCTGATTGGGATCCCATGCCGGAGAAATCTTCTGACTTTGCTGCAACGCCAAGGAGGCCACAGCCCGTCTAAAATTGGCTTCGTCAAAAGGTGACAAAAATCCACTCATAGAGTCTTCAGCCTCATTCGAATCCATTGACCCGCCTAGACTTCCCGTGTGTTGAGTGGGGGTAGGTTTGGGCGTTTCCTTAGGCAACCTTTCTAGACTATCCTGACCTGGTATCAAAATTTCAGGTGTTTCCTTATTGCCCCGAACCCAAATGTAGGCCAATTCTTTAGATTCTCCGCCCGTAGCCAAAGGTTTTCTAATTTTTTTTCTTTGTTCTGTGGGCAAACCTTCATCTAAGACCACGTCTAAAGTGGCTAAGGTGTGTTGCCGACTCCCTCCAGGCCAGTAGTTGGCAACGATCTTATAAACCCCCGGCTTGGGGGCAGGGTGAACATAGAGGTAAGGACCATATCCCGCTTCATCCGAAGAGCCTCCCTGGGAATTGAGAAAAAAAAGCCCTCCTGAGGGAGAAAGGGTGGAATTCCAATACACGTGAGCGCCATCTGGTTCGTAAACATGAAGATCTGTATAGACCCCATCCGTATCACTAGTCAAAACCACCTTTAAAGCGGTTGGGGGGATGTTTGCTTCCACCGTGCGCTTTTCAACCGCCAATCCCCCTTTATTTCCACACTCCACCACCACATTATTTTTGCCCCGGGCAGCCGGGAATGTCTTGGCAAATTGACCATTTTGAGTGCGGGCATAATATCTCAAGCCGTTAATGTTGATTCGCACCGGATCCACGGTTGTATCGGAACAGCTACCCTTCACTTCCAACATCCGGGCCGTCATCCAACCTTCTTCCGGTGACACTAGACTGATTTTGGGTTTTTGAAGCCCCTTGCCCCCTTTTTCTCCGCCTCTTCGCGTGATGACTTCAGCAGATTTTGTGGGGGTGGCAAAGGCGGTGGAGCCCAGATTAAAACGACTCAAAAGCCATATTTCAACTATACAACTTAAGATCAAAAGAAAAGTGACTCCCAGCCAATGAGTTGCCCAATTTTGATGCCAATTACTTCTTCCCGTGAATGGATTCAAGTTTCCTCCAATCTTTAAAGTATAAAAAAGATGCTTCATTTCTAAATTAAAACGAACAAAAAAAACCTGAAGAAAATCCGGAGAAACATAGCCGATGAGCACCTCTCCCACAAGACCCCTGGAAAAAAATAGACCACTTTGAGGCCCCGTTCTCCTGGGTCCAAGATTCAGAGAACAATATGTTCTTTGTGCTATTGATCTTTGCCTTTCGATCTGCCAAAAAGTCCGAGACATCTAGGCCAAAGCTGAACTTAAGCAGGAGAAACCCCTTTGAATCACCCCTTTCGCTAAACCGACTGCAGAGACTGGATTGCTGACGAATTTAAACAGATGCAACGCCGGAATCCCTTGGTGAGTTTAAGAAGTTTTGCTCGAAAACTCGAAATGACCCCCTCCCAGTTAAGCGATCTGCTGGCCCACAGAAAAGGAATTTCTCCACAAAAAGCTCTCAAAATTGCTAATAAATTAAAGTTAAATAACGAGGAAACACACCATTTTCAGTTGCTCGCTGTTGCAAAACACGGAAGGTCCCCCTCCAAGAGAAAATGGGCAACGGCAAAACTCACAGAAAACGCAGCTCTTCTGCAAAGTAACATCCCCATAGAAATGGAAGAAGCCATGTTTGATCGAATTTCAGGATGGGAAAACTATGCCATTCTTGAAATTCTAGAAACCACCCATCACTCGATTAACCTATCAGAATGCGCACATCTGCTCGATATTCCCACAAATTTGTGTCAAACTATTATGAATAATTTAGTTAAAATAGGTATAATTAGCCAAGAATTTAATGAAATTTCACATCAAGAAGTTTATTTAAAGGCTAAATCCACACCCACTCATCTTACCACCACAGTAAATGTTCCTTCTGCCGCCATAAAGGAACATCACAGACAAATTCTCGGTAAGGCAACGGAGAGCCTTTATTCCACTCCCGTGCAGAAACGAGATTTTTCCTCCCTAACATTCGCCTTTGATCCTGATCGCATAGAAGAGGTTCGCGAGCAGATTTCACAATTTCTTAGAAAAATGAGCGACCTTTTTGAGTGCGGGAAACGCAATCAAATCTATACTTTATCCATTCAATTTTTTCCATTATCCCGTGAGGTTTCAAAATGAGTTCTATCTGCTTGTTTGCTAAACGCACTCTCTTTTTTACCGTTCCCTTTTTAAGCACCTCTTTGATGTCCTGTGGAACTAAATCGACTAGCGTGAGGGATGAAAACCCAAAATCCGACCTAGGCTCCAAGGCCGAAATGAAGTCTAGTCCAGAAGTGCAAAATGGAATCCCCAACAGTCCGAACTGCTGGCAAAGGCTTTAGCTCCCATTGTTCCAACTTCCACCATCCAGTTGGTAGAAGCAAAGTTATCCCACTTTAAATCTTCCCTAGCTCCCCTGGGTGTTCCGTTATCTGTGGATGCACTCATCGAAAAAATACAGGATTACACCTATGTTTCTTTAGATTCTATTGGCTGTTTAAATGTTCACGACGATCGTTCTCCCATTCCCAATAAAATCCAAATTGCCTATCGCGAAGGGCGCTGGATTCGTTTTTGCAAGGACTTTTCTACCGTAGAAGAATCCCACAAGGTGGCTCTAATCACCCACGAAATCATCTATGCGGGTCTGGAAGAAAAATCTTGGGTCACAGAGACCACCGGACTCCTATTTTCCAATGATTTTGGAGCTAAAACAGATTTGGGAATGAAGGAGCTCAGAGAAGTGGGTTCAGTTTTAGCGGCCCATGTGGTGCCAAGTGACAAACAGGCATTGATAAGTCAGGCCGCCCAGGTGCCCACGGAGGTTCCCCGTTCCGATGACTCCCTGTCACTTTGTTGGGGTCCATCCTACCATATGGAGGAATCAGGAAATGTTCTAAGTCGTGTGGGTGGCGTTGCCATTTGGCATAGCCCCACTTGTTCACCGGGTTTAAAGAGACTTAATCGACTCCTATTTTTAGAGTCTGAGGGAACAAAACTGTTTTTCAAAGTGGGCCAACAAAAAATTTTTTTGGGAGGCATAAAGGAAGATGGAACGCCTGAAAGTCTGTGCAATAAGGAATTTACAGCTTTATGTTCCCTTAAAATAGATCAGTCTAAAGAAAACCTTATTCACTTAGAAGAAATTGCAGAAGACATGACCATTGAACATGCTTTAATTTCAGGAAATCTAAAAAGACTGGAGTATTTTAAAAAACAAGGTTGGGTTCCTCAAAATTACACTGTTTCAGGCATTTTAACTCAAATTTCAGCTCCTGCTTTGTCTTGGCTTCTGGGCGAAGGGCTTAACCCAAATCAGTCCAGCAACGACAGCTACCAATCCAGCATCTTACTACAAAGCATAAATGCTGGACTTGACGACAAGGCTACTTTACTTGTGCAATCAGGCGCCAATTTCTACTTTACGGTTACGGGTCCAACCGGTTCCAATGTTTGCGGGGCAAATTATATCGCATCTAGGGGCTTGAATAAGGCCGCTAAAGCAGTTGCCAGGTCTACCAATCTAAAGCCTCTCTCCCCTTGCATTGCTGATTTTTTTGAAGCCGCGCAATCAAAAGGTTGGACGGATATTTTGGAGATTTTGGTTAAACGAGGAGTGGCTTTTATTCAACGCAGCCTCCCAGAAAGCTTCCTTGAAATGGCCTTAAAAAATCCAAGCCTTACGATTGATGTTCTTGGAGTGTTGCCATTTTGTCCTGAAGCCACCTTCAAAGTAAGTCCTTTGCACATTGCCATGCTGTCCAACAAAGGTTTAAAAGTGCTGAATGCTTTTCATCAGTCCTCCCCAGATTTTAATAGCAAAGCCCAGCTGGTATCTGGCACTTGTTTTGGTGTCACCCATTTTAGTGCATATGATTTGGCCATATCTTCTCCTCAGGACCATTTCAATGATGGAAATCATAAAGATTTAGTTACGGCTCTCATTCAATTTGGATTTGAGCTAAAATCCGGTAGCCTTCCCCAGCTCGTTGTAGCCTATTCGGCAACAAGTTCCTACGCTAGACCACTACCTAGGATATGGGAACTCAACTGGAAAAGAGAATATTTTAGTGAAGAGCAGATTAACTCCGCCAAAGCTACTTTTGTTGCGCTAGGTCAGCAGGTAAAAATAGGTATGCAGGCCGAAATTAAACAATGGCTTGGCGTGGAATAACTTCTTATTTACTAGTTAGTTACAAAAAGAATTCGTAGAAGTCACTGTCCAGTTTGTTGTTTTATCAAATGATTTTACCTTTTCAATGCATTGTCCTGCTTCAGATTTAGAGATTAAAATTTGAACATCTCCACCAATGCCGCCCACAAGGTAATCCCAAGGTTCACAAGTCGCGTAAGAGCTGGAAATCAGCTTTCCCGCTTTTTGATTCAGCTGGTCTTTTGAGGTTGAAAATTGGGTGGCAGAGCACTCCAAAAGGTCGCAATGGCCTGAATCACAGTCAACATACATATCAATTTGAGTCACTTTTCCAGCAGGAGCCAACGCAAAAGCGGGACACACCACAAACGAAGCCAATGCAAAAACGAATGTTTTCATAAAATTCCCTGTATGATATTGGTAGTTCTAGAGAAAGTATCTGTTAAATATTTTCCCTTCGGTGTTTGAATTAGTGGGAGACTGAAAAAAACGCAAGTGACAAATTTGTGAGTTTTCATTCGGCCTTCCTCCATTTTGCGTTTTTTGGGTTATACCCATGTTTTAAAAGGATATTCTACAGCTCCTTTGGTTCCACACCTGGTCGATTGGGCGGTACCACATGGCTCTTTGATGATTTGGCTTTGTTGGGGTCCTGATCATCTCGCCCCGCTTCTTCCCCCCACTCCAATACCACTTTTCCGTCAAGCGCCCAAATCCATCCCACTGATAAAACTCAACTTCTATTCAGCTCCTCTCAGATCTAAAGCCGCAATGGAAAAGCTGAGTGAACACGAAAACCGAATTTCTAAGTTGGAAGATAAATGACCTATTTTGTCTGCATGACACCTTCAAGTTCTATTGACCATATCCGATACGTATGTTATATGTTAAAATGCCGTATGACCTTTGGAGAATTTAAATGAAAGAAGTTGTAAAACTGACCGTGAACTTGACTCCAGAGGCTGCAGCCGCCGTGCAAGCCTTGGCAGTAAAACAAGGGACAACGGTGACAAATATTATCAACCGTTCAATCGCTTTAGAAAAATTTGTTTGGGAAGAAAAAGAAAAAGGTAACCACATCCAAGTGGAAGACAAGAATGGAAAGATTCGAGAACTTATTCTGAGATGAACGAACTCAATTACGAAAATCAATCGCCTGATCAGTTTAGTGAAGTTGACACAACAAAACCTACTCATCAAGACAGATTACGGTGGTGGGTGACCATCAGTTTATGAGTCACCTTCTTCTTAGTTCTTTTTTGTGGAGTTTGCTTCCTTTATAGAGAGAAAATCGAGGAGGCTAAATTGCTTAGTCAATTATTTTTCACACCGCTATTAACTTTGCTGTCAGGGGTTATTGGGTTTTATTTTGGTCAGAAATCCAACTAAGGATCCCCTTTTTAGAACCCAAGGCCGGGCTTCTTTGTTATGCATCGAGGTCGAGATCATCGAACCTAGGGCTTCCATCTAAAATAGCCGCAGACACCTGTCAAGATCAACACCAGCCGAATCCGGGAAGGTTGCACATTTTACAAGGAGGTTTTGAATCTTGGAGAGGGTCGAAGACTCAACCCATTGAACTTAAAGGATAAAATGGTCAGAGATGTGGGATTCGAACTCATGACCCTCTGCTCCCAAAGCAGATGCGCTACCACTGCGCCAATCCCCGAAATCACATGCCCACCATTTTACACAAGTGAAAAGAATTTGCAGGAGCCACTTTTTTCACACTTTTTCAGAGGAGAAGTTTTATGTCGTATGAACAGTCCGATTCACAGTGAAAAACCCAACTCAAATTCTTTGCGGTCTTCGCGCTACAAACCCTTGCCCTAGGTGCCCTCATGGCTTTGGGGGCCAACGCCGCCAATAAGGTCATCAACCGCACGCGTGCAGCCGCCTTACCTGCCTCCGGCGAGGGTAGCAGCAACGTCTCACCCATCAGGAAGGCGGCGTGAAGACGCCTTCTTCTGCCTGTTTTTCGCTCCTGAACTAGCTTTTGTGCCATTGCTCGCATGCAACTAACCGGCACCGCTACCCGGCGCAACTTTCGTTGAGCCCGTGAGAATGCGATAGTTCGAGGAACTTTGTAAATACTTGCTGGTGTTCCACTCGAACGATTCGACACCAATGTGATTTCAGCAAAGTTATTTACGTTTTTTTTGGGGAGTTCCAATAAATATGCTTCTACCGCGTGACTGGTTGCCGTCAATAACCCGACTCCCCCAAAGCAACACCGGCGATTGTCTAGGGCAAATTCCTTTGGCGTCTATTGTGAGCGTTGTATACTAGCGAAAAAGGGGCGTATAGTCCTTTTTTTAAACCTTAACCAATCCCGTGGAGGCCAAAGTGAAGCTCATAGTCTCTTCCCGCCTGATCTTGTCTCTAGCGGTCATGACAATAGCCTGTAAAAAGTCAGCGAAAATTTATGAAATCAAATACGCTGTCGATACTACAACAGATGGAACCAACTGGGCCGAAGCTTACTCCGGAAATGCCTCGGACGAAGGCTACAATAATCTACGCACAACGTTTCTAAACAGCATACGGAGTGATGCATATGTGCGCTGTTACCCGTCCTCAGGGGTTTCGAAGGCCAGAGGCTATCTCGTTTCAGGCAGCTCCATCAATCGACAGATAGATAAGCCCGAGTTTGACCTCACCTGCGATGAGATTCGAGCCAAGAAAGTCGAATGGGGATTTTAGCGATAGCGGGGTGACATCAGGATAAGCATTTGCCCTTTTTCACTCAGAACTGGTGGTTCTAATTGGAGCCAACCGAGAAAGCACACACAGTGTGATGAGATTCTTCCCCTTAAAGAATTGAGTTTGTGAGCTTTACACAAATCTGCACGTCAGCTCACTATTTCTCGTTAGGTTCGTTTAGCGTGAGCGTTCTTTGGTGACCAGCCGTGAGCACTGTCATCGGGTTCGTATGTCCCCGAGCCTGGGTCTTACGTACGGGTCCTACAAAGGTCTGCAACTGGGGTTATTTCGCGTGATTTACAATGACATCTCGAAACGAGTAACTGTGACCACGAATCTCACAAAGTTTTGATTATGATTGACTTATTCAACTGATACTGTGGTAACTGCTGGGACTTTCAGAAGGTGGTCGGGGATGTGGGATTCGAACTCACGACCCTCTGCTCCCAAAGCAGATGCGCTACCACTGCGCTAATCCCCGAAATCACATGCCCACCTTTTTACACAAGTGAAAAGAATTTGCAAGCTTCGCCCAGAATCAGGTTCCGTGGGCGCCCACTCTGGACACAGTCGCTATTTCCTGAGACAAAAGCAAATCAAGTGGTGGAGTGTCTCCAGCCACTGGCCATGACCTTTTTTAATTTGAGGCTCATTCTTGTCAATAGAGATCAATGCCATCTTTTCAAAACTCATTTTTTTAAGTTCCGATTCCCTCTACGCAGTAGCGGAATTTATTGATTCCCAGTCTGCCAGACGATTTCGGGCCACGGGCAATGTGGGGCATCTAGGAAAGAAAACGGCCACTCAAAAGTACAAATTATTTGGTGAGTGGCAGGACACCCCCAAGTATGGGAAAACCTTTGCCATTGGCTACTGCGAGCCCGTGCGCCCCAGCAGCTTGGGGGGAATCGTCCCCTTCTTAGCCAACAACGTTAAGGGAGTGGGGGAGGCCACTGCACAAAAACTACTCAAATCTCTTCAAGTTCAAAAACTGGAAGATCTGACCGCCATTTGTAAGGAAGAAAGCCACAAAATTGAAGAGTTTTTTAAAGGCAAAAAAAAGGTTGCTCAAGAGATCATATTATTACTCACGGGTGATGAGTCTTTTCGTCAGATTATGGTTTTTTTACACGAACATGAAATTAGCCACAAATTCGCCCAAAAAATCTTTCAAAAATATGGCGACCAGGCCATTTTTTTACTTAAGGAAAACCCTTACCGGCTCATCACAGACTTTAGAAACGTGGGCTTTTTAAAAGCAGATCAGGTGGCCATCAAACTTGGCATCGATCCCACAAGTTCCTTTCGATTGGAGGCGGCTTTTATTTATGCGTTGGTGTGTGCCTGCGACGAAGGGCATGTGTGCTTGCCCAGGGATGAGCTCATTGCCAAATCCAAGCAGGTGCTCAATCACAACAGCACCCATCCCTTTGAAGACTCATTTTTACTACAGGCACTTAGACAAATCTATAAAAAAAATAAAGAAAACAACTCTGAAACTTTTGTCATTAGAGATCTAAGCCAATCTGAAACGAGCCTCAAACCAGGTCAAAGTGTTTATTTTTACGTTCCAGAGTACTATAAATATGAATCCCAGGTGGCATCCATCTGTGCCTCATTGGTTTATATTCAAAATAAAATTGGAAGTCAGGCACTGGATAGAATCCACACGCCAGATGCTCAGGGTGTTTCTCTTGCCAAACAGTTTCCTGGATTTCCTTGGGAAAAACTTTCTAAAGAACAAGCATTAGCCGTTGAGTTGGCGGTAAAGTCTCGGCTTATGATTTTAACGGGTGGCCCAGGGTGTGGCAAAACATTTACCCTGAAAGCCATCTATCATGCCTTATCTCATTTAAAAAGAAAAATTGCCTTGTGTGCGCCCACGGGGCTTGCGGCAAAGCGTATGACCTTTTCCATAGGTGTTCAGGCTTTTACCATGCACAAACTCCTTCGCATAGGCAATAGCTTCCGCTCCCAAAATTCAGCCCCAGCGGAAGACACACCCCCGGAGGAAAATTTGGCATTAAACGCCACAGAGGATCCCTTGGAAGGGGTGGATGTGGTGATTGTGGATGAAGCGAGCATGATTTCCTTAGATTTGTTTCACACCTTACTACAGGCCTTAGGAAATCAGCGTCGATTGATTTTGGTGGGGGATAAAGATCAGCTTCCTAGCGTTGGACCAGGGTTCGTTTTGAACGATCTTTTGGAATCAAATTTGGTGCCGGTGGCCAGGCTCACTCAGATTTTTAGGCAAAGCCATGAAAGCCCCATTCCCATTGCGGCACGGGAAGTGATTCAAGGTCAACCCATGCAATTTAGTGAAAAGTATTTTTCTCCGGAGTTTGCCAAACCAGCTTCTCTGGCTCTACTTAGTGTTAAATCCGATGAATTTGCCAATACACTTTCCCAGTTTATGACCCACACCGTGCCGAAGATTTATGGTTTGGATCCTCTACGGGACTGCCAAATTTTGGTGCCCATGCGCCGAAGTTTTGCCGGTGGGGAAACCATTAATCGGCTTCTTCAAGAGACTCTAAACCCCGCACACCCCAATAAAAAAGAGTGGGAATTAAAGCCAGGGTTTGGGGATCAGCCTCCTTTAGTTTTAAGGGAGGGTGACAAAGTGATCCAAACTAAAAACAACTATGAAAAAGATGTTTACAATGGCGACTTAGGATTTTGTAAATCCATAATCAAAAAGGATGATGGCACGGATGTGGTGATCCAGTTTGATGATAAAACAGTTACCTTAGAAGAAGAAGATTTAGATGACTTACAATTGTGTTACGCCATGACCATCCACAAATCACAAGGGTCTGAGTTTAAACTCTGTGTGTTGCCCATGTTTAGCGCCTTTTATTCCATGCTCGATCGAAATCTCTTTTATACGGCACTCACACGAGCTTCCAAGGTAGCGGTGGTGGTAGGCGAAGAGTGGGCTGTAAAGAAGGCGATTAAAAATCAAAATTCTCAGCGACGTTTTACCTGTCTAAAACAGGTGCTTCAACTTAACTGTAGGGAACTTGAAAAATGGTCCAAAACCTAATTGATCCACAGAATTCTTCCAAAGCCGGCCAACATGCCCACCAGAGCCGCTGTAAGTGTGGCCATGGCCCTGATCATCACATGGTGAGCGCCCACTGTAAATATTCCCTTTGGGGATGGTTTTGGGTGACAATGGTGGGGGTCACCACACGGCCTATTTTTGTTTCTTTAAAGTGTCGTGTATGCCAGGAGGTGGTTTTGGAATCCTCTGAGCCTCACATTTTAGATAAGTACACATGACACCACAATTCCAAACTCCCATTTACACAAAAAATTTGATCACTGACACTAAAAAGGCGCTGCCCTCTTTTTATCATTGGGTTGCCATAGTTAGCGCTGTTTTACTGCTTCAACTCCTTAGCCCCCTAGATGAGTCTTGGTTGAAATCGGGAGTCATGCCCCATCGCTTTCTATCACCTGAGGTGTTAACTTTTTTTAATCAGTCTGTTTTTGAAGGGGGGTGGATTGGTTTTACGGATATCCCCACATTTTTGGCAATTATCAGCTTGGTTTACGGAATTTATTTTAAAGCAAAACATCAACCTATTCCCATTTGGCTAAAAATTCTTCTTTTTTATTGTCTTACCGTTGCCACTCTTGGCGTCCATGTTCCCAAAAAAATCATTGGAAGAGCCAGACCTTATTTGGTTTCAGAAAACAAAAATTTATTTTCCGCTTGGTCCGATTGGGGACACTTAAAACCATGGGGAGAAATATCTGGAAGCGGCAGTTTTCCTAGTGGTCATACCGCCAACGCCTTCTTGCTTGTGGGTTTTATTATCATAATGTGGCGCTATTCCCAGATAAATTATTCCAAAAAAATCTGGATCCTAGGAATGAGTATATCCGTAAGTGGTGTGATCTTAACAGGATGGAGTCGCATTCAGTCTCTCGCCCATTGGCCTAC
>JBIIVH010000077.1:0-12074 GCA_044339525.1 Silvanigrellaceae bacterium
AGGCTCTATTACGATTGATAGTCAGGACTCTGGAAACTACATGCAAAATCTGGTGTTGAGCGCGGGGACAACCGGTGGAAAAATTAACTTCCAATGCCCTTAAGGGACGTTGGATTTGGGGGAAAAGTACCATGAATCTGATAACGCTAGACCAATCCAACCGGGGACGCCCCCCACTTTGGAACGCTTTTGGGTGGGCTTTGATCTTTCTGCTTGGGGCACAAACCGTAAACGACATTTCCCCTGAGCTGGGCTCTGTTGCTTTGGCCCAGTCTAAAGAGATGGCGCAGCCTTTTCAAATTCAGGAATCCCAGTTCCCCATTCAGGGGAGTTTGGCCAGGCTTGGGGCGGGTTCTGAGTTGCAATTTTTGGGGCAATTGACCTTGAACTCCGATGTGTCTGAGTTTCAAGGGGCTAGCTCCAAAGGGTTCGCGGCGTTTTCCATTCAGGGAGATGTGGCTCTCTATCAGCGCGATCCTTTTTTTTTAGAAATGTCTTATAGTTCGCTGCTTTCTGGAGCCCAGATGTCGGCTGTTTTTTCCAGTGGGAAGGCGGTGAAGCTGGGTGTGGCAAACGAGAACAAAGTCACTGTTTTTGACTTCAATTCCGAAGGGTTGCTGCCAAAAGAGAAAGCCAAAGAAGTTTTAGAGAATGAATCCTTTAAATTGGAGCTCACGTCCTACTCCAATGCCTGTCCCAAGGAGATGACCTGCGTGGTAAGAGTGCCTTCCTGGGCCTTAATGCACCGCATCCAAAACAAGACGCCGAGCTCCTCCTTTGGATTTCCCAATCAATCCTTTGTGGTGGTGGCGAGCCAGAAATTGGCCATTTTGGATGCCACCTCCCAAAAGCTCTGGAATCTGTGGGACATCAGAGACTTGGAAGATAGCTTGGGGCTAGGAACTCTAAAGGACGTTAAAAGCGCCAATGGATCCCGAATCTTACTTCAATACTCTAAGGCCGGAATCATATTAGATTTTAAGAAAGACAGGGCTTATCTGGTTCAAAATTCTGGGATTTCCGTTTCCAAATCCCCTTTGGCCCATCTGGGCAAAACCGCCTTTGAGCCTTGGATTGACTTTCATAAGCCTTATGGTTCTGGAGTAAAATTGGGAAATCTGCTCCATGTGTCCTTTGATAGTCTAGTGTTTGAAGCGGGAGTTTTGGTGTGGAAAGACTCACAGGAAACCTTTGAATTCACGGAGTTTTCGGCGCCAGTGGCGAAGGTGGTTGCGGGGATTGGAGATGGAAAAGCCTCCACCTCAAGGGGGTTTAGGGCCTTATCTTTGCAGGGAGCGGAGTTAAAATTATACACGTATGAAATTTCGGGAAATGCTAAGGTAAAGCTCCTAGACACCAAAAGCCTAATGGGATTTAGGGGTACCTTAAATCAATTGTTGATTTCCTTTGATTCCGTTTATGAAGTTCAGTTTAAAAAATTGAATTTCTTGGGAAAATGGGGTCAATCAGCGCCGGTCTCTCCCGTTGCCGTGAGGCTACCCGAAGATGCCTGGGTGGCCACTCCCCGGTGGGAGTCAGGGGGGGATTTTTTTGTGCGCACCAAAACCGCTGATGGTAAGTGCACTTGGCGCTTGATGGCTCCTAATGTGCATCAACCCAAATCCTTTCGAAACACACCGGTAGAGTTTTCTTGTACGGGATTTGTGCACCTTTCCTTTGAGGATGGTTCCACCACCCTGATTCATTATGAAAATGGAGTGGTTACCCTTAAGCAAATCATCAATAGCTTCCAATTGAGGCTAGAACCCTAAGATTTGGCATGCTTGGAATTCCCAATTCAGCCCAATTTATTTTATTTTATAAACACTTAAAGTGCTCTCAAGTATTACACGACGACCTTCGTTTCTTGTGTTAGTTTACGTTTAGCCTAAGATTTAAGAATCTTAATGAGCTAATTAAAACACAAAAAGGTCGGAGAAAACTATGAAATCACTACTCACTTGTTTGCCCCTAATGGGAATCTGTCTGTCACTCATCACGTCTTGTGGTGAAGCCCCTTCCCACTCCCAAGAATCAGAAACTCAGGGAGTGGGCCGAGTGAATGCCAAAATCACCCCTGCCGCGGATGCAGAGTTGGCAAACCTGGATTTTATGGCCACAACACCCACTGGCACCAAGATTTTTAAGTATGCTTTAGGTTGGAAAAAAATTCAATTGAAGTCACCCAATAAGCAGGTTTTTGCCCAAAAAACCATGTGCGCAACAAACGTAACAGAAGTGTATGAAGAGGTGTTTGGATCAAAATACTCCGATACAGGAGTTGGGAATCTCATGGCAGATTTTAGGAGAAACGGATCCTATGAAGTCAAATTTGTGGGTGATACGAATGCTAAGATTGTGGCAAAACTCAATCAACTTAATGCGAATTTACCAGCCGGATCTCAGCTTAAAAACACAGGACTTATTCCCACGGGCACCATCTTAAGTGGCTGCACCAAGGGCCGTAATTGTTTGGCCGGCGGGCCCGATGAGCATGTGGGAATGATTGGTGATGCAAAGGTGGTATCAAAGTCCGAATCGGGAGAAATGCAAGTGGTGTACTACGCTTGGCACAATAATTGGCTTAGAAATCTCTCCGTTGATCAGCGCAATCGCAACCTGGGATTTGGCTTAGGCAAGGTGAATGACTATGCCCTTCCTCCTAATTTTGCAAGTCTGGGCTTTGAAAGAGAGTGGGAAAAAACCCCATGGCTTATGGTTAAATACAATAAAAATAAAGTGGCCGTGGAAGCTCAACGCATACTCCCCGAGTTAGACGATTTAGACCCAGGAAATGGTGGCTACGAAGTGTTCCTTGTGGTGCCAGCTGAAATCAAAGCAGAATTGGCACAGAATAAAGTTAAGATAAAGTGATCTCCTTTTCCCCTAAAGGGCCACGGTGGCTGTACTTGCCAGGAAGTACACACCAAAAATCTTTATCTTTGATTTTCTGCCCTTGTAAGTCATCATTAGCTATGATAATCTCTTGCCCATTCTGCTCAACTGTCCTTGTGCGAGATAAACTTTGAACGAAATCCTCGACTGCGCCTTCTATTTCAGGAGGCTGCAGAACTTTCCCCTAAGACTCTTTTGCCCCTGTGTGAGGTTCTTTTAGGACAAGAAATCAAAGCAGGCCGAACTTTAGTGTTTTTTGATGAAATTCAGGAGTGTCCAGAGGCCATCACCGCATTACGATATTTTTACGAGGAAATGCCCGAATTGCATGTCATCTCCGCCGGCAGCTTGCTGGATTTTACACTCAATCGCGTCTCTGTTCCGGTTGGCAGAGTGTCGTTTATTATACTGTGCTTGGACATGGTGATGCTATCAAACGAACCAAGCAATCGGTTCTACTTTTAGAACAGGCACATGTGATTCATATCGTGCGCGCGCCGAACGAGGAGCGACGGCTGAGGTGGACTATCTCATCATGCACAAAGGTGTTCCCTGCCCTCTTGAGGTTAAATCAGGCCCTTCTGGGCGTCTAAAGAGCCTACATCTCTTTTTAAAAACATACGGGGGCAAGGGGATATGTTTGCAAGATAGCCAAGAATGCCGAAACTTGGGAGATTTGAGTTTTTGGCCCATATACTCTAAATTCCAGTGAATCCTGACCCAGGTAAAAGAGTACGATTTGATAGAGACTTTGAAATCTTGAGAATCCTCGTTGACCAAAGCTTTACCTCCCTATATACCAGCCTTTATTTGTGATGGAAAGTGTCATCGGTGAGGTTGCCCCATGTTTGATATTTTGTCCCAAGGTTTTAAAGACGCTACACTAAAGTTAAAAGGCCAGTCCCGGCTGACGGATGAATCCATTGCCCCCTCCTTGGAACTGGTGAGAAGGTCGTTGCTGGATGCTGATGTGGATTTGGGGGTGGTGAAGGAATTCCTGAACTCCGTCCGGGAAAAATCCTTGGGTCAGGTGGTGGTCACGAAGTCCAAATCCACGGGCCAGAAGGTGTCTGCGGGAGATCACTTTGTGGAAGCCTGCCATGAAGAACTCTTGGCCTGCTTGGGCCAGTCTGAGCCTGAAATTGTAAAAAACGATAAAGGCCCAACAGTGATCCTCCTGGTGGGCCTGCAGGGCGCAGGGAAGACAACCCACGCGGGTAAACTTGCCAAATACTTCCGGGATGAAGAAAAGATGCGTCCCCTCCTGGTGGCCGCCGATGTGTATCGCCCCGCCGCCCGGGATCAGCTCAAAACGCTGGCCCAAAGGCTAGACATTCCCTTTTACACCGAAGACACCAATGACGCCGTCACCATCGCCCGAAATGGTCTGGAAATGGCCCGAAAAGAATGGCGCGATTTGGTGATCGTAGACACGGCCGGGCGTCTGGCCATTGACTCCACTTTGATGGAAGAGCTGGACAACATTAAATTTGTTCTTAAGCCCCAGAACATTGTTTTGGTGATCGATGCCATGATCGGCCAAGATGCCGTACGCACGGCGTCGGCCTTTGATTCTCGCCTGGGTCTAACAGGTGTATTGGTGACCAAGCTAGATGGAGACGCCCGGGGCGGTGTGGCTTTAAGCGTCCATAAAGTGGTGAAAAAACCCATCCTTTTTGTGGGTATGGGGGAAGGCTTAGACAAACTGGAACGATTCCGCCCCGAGGGGATGGCCTCTCGCATCTTAGGCATGGGCGATATCGTGGGCCTCATGCAGGACTTTAATAAAGTCATTGATGAAGAAGCCGCCATGAAACAAGCCGGTAGGCTTATGGAAGGACACTTTGATTTTTCAGACTTTTTAGGCATGATGCAAAGCATCCAAAAAATGGGGCCCATCAAAGATCTCATTGCCAAAACGCCCATGGCTGGCCAGATCTCCTCCCAGGATTTGGAAAAGGTAAACGACAAAGATTTCATTCGCATGGGGGCCATTGTGCAGTCCATGACCCGCTATGAAAGAGCCCACCCCGATTCCCTGACCCATAAGTCTTCGGGCTACCGCAGTCGCATCGCTCGGATTGCCAAAGGGAGTGGTCGTTCGGAAAAGGAAGTGAAAGATCTCCTGGATCAATTTCTAAAAATGCGCCAAATGATGCAGATGTTTTCCGGCGGATTGGGAGGCGGCGGGGGTGGGTTGTTAGGTAAAATCCCGGGATTGGGAGGCTTAAATCAGCTTGCCAATGCGGCAAAAATGATGAAACAGATGGGCGGCATGGGTGGCCTAGGGGGATTGGGCGGAATGCCAGGGATGCCTGGAATGCCTGATATGAGTGCACTTTTTGGGGGTGGGGGGATGCCCGGCATGGGAGGCTTTGGGGGAGGCAAATCGACTCTTTCCACGGCAGAAATGGCCGAACTGAATCGACTCCGGAAGCGCAAAAAAGAAGAAAAACAGCAAAAACGAAAAAAATAAAACTTCAAACAACTTAGGTTTGAGCTTCTAAAAAAGGTTTGTCTTACAAAAGGATGTATGTGTTATGATGGATTTACCGCTGCCGCCCGCCAAAAAGGTTAACATTCAAACCTGGGGTTGCCAGATGAATGTGGCAGACTCCGAGCGCATGATGGCCCTTCTCAAAAAGGAAAATTATACCGTTACGGAATTTGCTCAGGAAGCCGATCTCATCATATTAAATACGTGTCACATTCGGGAAAAAGCCAAACATAAAGTGGTGAGCAGGCTAGGAGAGCTAGCCCCTCTGAAGGCCAAAAATCCGGGACTCACCCTGGCCGTGAGTGGTTGTGTGGCCCAGGCGGAATCCAAATCTTTGTCTAAGGAAGTCCCCTTTTTGGATTTGGTGTTTGGCCCGGACCAAATCGAAACTCTGCCCCAACTTTTGGGTCAAATCTCGTCCAAGCGCCTCAAAGAGGGAATGGATTTTCAACATTCCAGTACGGCCGTGGTGGATGCCAAATTTAATAAATTACCCTACTCCATTCCCATTGATCAGGTGGAGCCTTGGGTGAGGGATGCTAAAGATCAGGTGAGCCGATATGTGAACATCATTAAGGGCTGCAACAATTTCTGCACGTTTTGTGTGGTGCCCCACACCCGGGGTCGGGAAAAGAGTCGGCCTTTGGGAGAGATCTTGGAAGAGGTCCAGTTTCAGGTGGAACGGGGGGCAAAAGAAATCACTCTTCTAGGGCAGAACGTCAATTCCTATGGTTTGGATTTGCTGGAAATCAATCAAAATCAGGAAAAATATAGCATTCCAAGTCATCTCCCTTTTGCGGAGCTCCTTTATGAGGTGGCTAAGGTGCCTGGACTGCAGCGCATTCGCTTCACCACCTCCAATCCCCATGATTTTACCCCCAGCCTGGCCCAGGCCTTTGCCGATTTGCCTAGCCTTGCCAACTCCTTTCATTTGCCCGTGCAAGCAGGGTCTAATCGTATTTTAGAGCGCATGAATCGCCAGTACACTCGGGAGATGTATTTGGAGCGGGTGGGCTGGATTCGAAAGGTGAGACCCAACCTGGCCTTTAGCACCGACATCATCGTGGGCTTTCCAGGTGAAACGGAACAAGAGTTTGAAGAAACCATGGAATTGGTAAAACAAATGCAATACGCCTTTATTTTTGCCTTTAAATACTCTCCCAGACCCAACACGGCCGCCTTGAGATTTAAGGATCAAATTCCAGAAGAAGAAAAGGATCGAAGGCTTCAAGCCCTTTTGGCTCTTCAAAGGGATGAAACACTGCGGCAAAATGAACTGGAAGTGGGAACCCTCCGGGACGTCTTGTTGCAGTATCCGAATTCTAAAGAAGTGGGCACCTGCTACGGCCGGACTCAGGAGGGCAGACTGGTAAAGGTTTATGCGGATTCTACCTGGGTGGGCCAAAGTGTTCCCGTGAAAATCACGGGAGCCAATTTAACCGCCCTAGAAGGACGGATTCAGTAAGAGTACATTTCAAACACGCCGCGGCATCCTCTGTCTACCCAGACTGTATTTAAGAAAAATCCATAGTTAACATCTTCTTGGCATCTGGTGTTAGACAATTGTCTAACAAGACGACCATAATAGTACTGCTCGCCCCATTTGCTGGTGACAGCACAGGTGTTGTAACGGCCATATTCGCTGTCGCAGCGTACGGTTTGAACGCCGTGGCTAGGAGGAGGAGGGGGAGGGTAGCCTCCTCCCGTGACTCCAGCAAATTCACACCATTGGTTTTGGTCTCGGGGATCTATAGAATATTCACATTCCAGCCGCGAGTCTTGGCAGGCAGCCTGTGCGGTAACACCGAAATTTACAAAGGTTCGCACTAGGTCCTTATAGCCACCTCGACTGGTGAATAAGTCGTAACTGCATTGAAAGCCCCTGGGGGTGGGCACTGGACCGATTTGGGCCATGGCGGTAGCGCTGATGGCCGTGCAGGCAAACACAGAAAGACAAGTAAACACAGTTCTCTTCATAACGAAATTCTCCTCTTGGAAATCTAACCTCACGTTAGAATCCAATCGAAGAGGTAACACAAAAATTTACCTTAGGCTACTTTCTGGGATCAAAAGCGTCTCGAATGGCCTCTCCCACAAAGTTAAACCAAACCACCGTTAAAAACACAAAAAGGGAAGGAAACGCCGCAAGCCACCAAGCTTCTTGAAAATTACTTCTGGCTTGGTCTAAAAGTTCTCCCCAACTGGGCGTGGGAGCGGGAACCCCAAAACCCAAAAAATCCAGCGCACTCAAACCAAAAATGGCGCCCACAATGGCAAAGGGAGAGAAGGTGATTAAGGGCACTAAGCTATTGGGCAGGATGTGAACCGTTAAGAGTCTCAAAGGCTTGGCCCCCATGGCCCGAGCGGCTTCCACAAACGTCAAATTGCGATTGCGTAAGGCTTCTCCTCTCATGTACTGACTGATGGACACCCACCCAAAAAAACTGGAAAGCAAAATGAGGATAGGTAGATTAGGACTTAATATGGTTATTAAAAGTAACAACAGGTAAAATTGAGGCGTAGAAGCGAAGATCTCCACCAATCTTTGCCCCAACATATCCACATTGCCACCGGCAAAACCCTGCAACAACCCCACAAGGGTGCCCACCACGAACGTGATCAGCCATACCGCCAAGGCAAAGAAGAAAGAAATTCGAGTGCCATATAAAAGTCTGGCAAACACATCCCTTCCCGCTACATCTACCCCAAAAATATGGGATTTGCTAGGCTCAGATGGGAATTTTTCTAGCTCCACATCGTTTTCCAGTGGCCCCCAAACCAGCGGAGGCCAGTAGGCAAACTTCATTTTGTCTTTGTATTCTTTAAAGTCTACCACCCCTGCCCCTTCTTCCCCCAAATCTTCCAAATTGTAGTCAAAGTAGGCAGGAAATAAGATGCGATCTCCCACCACACAAAACACCGGCTTGTTATTCGTGATCCATTCGGAGAACAAACTCGCTGTAAAAAGGATCACCAAACACAGTGCACTCACCAGTGCCGTTTTTCCTTCAAAAGCCCTAGAAAATTTTTGAGCGTAAAAACCTTGCGCCATTAGTTACCACCAAAATCAATTCTGGGATCGATGAGTACATAAATCACATCGCTGATGAGCTGACCCACTAGTCCTAATATGGTAACAAACACGACTTGCGCCATGAGTACGGGATAATCTCTTTGTAAGGCGGCATCGTAAAAAAGCTTACCAAACCCATCAAGGTTAAAGATGCGTTCAATGAGTAAGTTGGAGGTAAATAACACAGCAATCACTCCCCCGATTCCTGTGGCAATGGGTATCAAGGCGTTTCTTAAGATATGTTTGGCGATCACATTCCACTCCGAAACCCCTTTGGCCCGGGCAGTGCGCACATAATCTTTAGCCACCTCCTCCAAAAGGGAGTTTTTCATCAGCACCGTTAATACCGCAAAATCATTCACCACAAAACAGATGAGGGGAAGGACCATGTGTTTGCCCTGGTCCCAAAGTTGCTTCTGCCAAGGCCAGGAATCGCTGTCCAACGTTTTGATTCCTCCCATGGGCAGCCATTCCAAATGCACACTAAATACCTTGATGAGAATAATGGCGAGCATAAAGGGAAAAATGCTATACAAAAGAAAGATGACAAAGCTGGACACCTTATCAAACAAATAACCATTGCGAAGAGCTTTAAAAATGCCAAGCGGGATACATACGATATAAGTGATCAGAAGACTAGATACTCCAAAACGCACCGACACCGGAAATTTACTGGCAATGAGGTCCACCACGGGTCTACCAAAGGTGTGAGAGTAACCAAATTCTAAAGTCACAATGTTACCCAACCACATCACGTATCGCTTCCAGAGTGGCTTATCAAAACCGTACTTTTTCTTTAGTTCTTCCACCACCTGCGCCGTGACCTCTGATTTTTTCTCCGTGGTTTCACCCGATCCACTCACTTTGCCAGAATCTCCCGCACCTTGTGAAAACTTAATTTTGGCCACAAAACTTTCGATGGGTCCTCCAGGGGCCATTTGAATCACCACAAAACTGAGTAAGGTGATGCCCAGAAAAGTGGGTAAAATAAGCAATAATCGGCGAAGAATGTAGGTCCCTATGGTCATATCCGTCCTTTGAAATCCATGGATTGAATAGGCATCTCTTAAGGGGCTTGTAATTTCCAAAAGCTGGTGCCAATGGAATAGGGGAAAGAATCTCTTTCTTTTTTTACGGTGGATTGGTGGGCATAGAGTGTGAATTTACGTTCGGAAAGAAATGCATAGGGCTGATCTTCCACGATCATTTTTTGAATCTTTCGGGCCAGATCGGTGCGTTGTTTGGCATCCATGGTTTTGCGGTGCTCATCGATGAGTTTATCCACTTCAGGATTGGCGTAATTCACAAAATTACTGCCTTTATCGGCGATGCTGGCAGAATGCCAAATTTGTTTCACATCCGGATCGATGGCTCTAGACCATCCTAAGGTAACGGCGTCAAAATTTCTATCGTCTAAGAGTTTGGTGAAACTGGTCCATTCCACGGCCTTCAGATTGATTTGGATGCCCACTTTAGCACACTCATTTTTGTATTGAGTGAGTTTGGGTTCGGCGGTTTCCTTGGACTGAGTGGGGTAGATGATCGTGATTTCAAACCGCTTTCCATCTTTGATCAAGATGCCATCCTTATCGGGCTTTACCCATCCTGCTGCTTTCAGGCGTTTTCTGGCCTCTTTGAGATCAAATTTGGGGCTCGTGACGGAAGGGTCATGCTGCTCGCTTTTTACACTCATGGGACCCACGGTGGGCTCCGTGAGGTTATAGTCAAAGTTTTTGGTCCACAAAGGGAGATTTACCAAATGAGCCAGCGCCCAGCGCACGTCTTTATTGGATAGAATGGGGTGTTTCAGGTTCCAACCCACAAAATTGTAGCCCACGGCGGTTTTCATCACCGTTTGAACCTTTTTGATTTTGGTTTTGAATTCGGCTCCATCGGTCTGGGATGCCCATTGCTTTGGGTTTAGCCCCATATACGTTAAGTTGCCTTTTTTGAGGTGTTCCAATTCCAGGCTGGGTTCGGGGATGATTTTAAAAATAAGTCTGTCATAGTTCCATCTACCCTCTTTTTCTTCCCATTTTTTGTTCCAATACTTATCGTCTCTTCGCATGGTGATTTGTTGGCTTTCATCCCACTTTTCAATCTTCCATTGGCCGGTTCCCATGGGGGTTTTGGTGGATTCTGCTTTGGCCAAAGTTTTGTCTTTTTGATAGAGGTCCATGTAGTGGGACTTCTTGAAAATGGTAAGGCTGGCCACCACATCAAAGTTTTTATAGTAGACCTCTTTGACTCTAAATTTGATCTCCTCGGGTGAAATCACTTCTACTTTTTCGATTTGGTCGTAATAGGGTTTCAGGCTGGCCGATTCTACTCCATCCATAAAAATGACATCGTAAGAAAATTTGACATCATCGGCCGTTACTTTAGATCCGTCCCAAAATTTAGCATTGCTATCCAGTTTGAAAGTGAATTCTTTGCCATCAGGGGAAACCTTCCACTCTTTGGCTAGGGATGGGATCCATTGATAGGTGTCCCAATGACGATCCAGCAAGGATTCAAAAAGAAGATTGGTCACCCCTGAGCTCTCCCCATCCGTGTTGGTGAGGGGGAAAAGGCTGGTGGGGTTGGCCGAAATGGAATCTAAAAAGGTTTGATCATTGGCCAAACTTAGCTGAAATGAACCCCCAAAAAAAGAGGTTAAAATGCCCAATTTGACTAAACCAAACCTAGACTTAGGAATTACAGTAACGTTCATGGTTCCCTCCCCATCCAACTTGAAAAAAGTGTGTTTGGGGATAGGGTAACACAGGTTCTCTTTTTCAACCAGTTTGCTTAACCAAGTTGCAAGAATTTACGGACTGAAGGAAAAAAAGTAACAAGGGATCACTTGCCAGCGCGGCAGCAACCACTCCAAAGGGTATTGCCAGACAGCACGAGCACGGAAAAAGGATAGGTTTCATCAGACATCGTATCAGAACATTCCTTTTTTTCAATGATCACATTTAAATATCGACCTGGTTGTTCTTTTACTTTACCTTGGTACATGGCCAAATACTCAGAACTTCTGCCTTCTGCGGAAGCGGCAAAAGCAGGTCGGGCGATGGTGAGCGTGGAGGAATCTGCCACCACATCTTTGGTGAAAACGATTTTGGAAGGTTTGAGTTCTAAACCCCAAAAAGGTTCATTGCCGTGGCAGGCCGTTACCTGAGAGGCATCCGATGCAAATGCGGAAGAAAGGGAAAAGGCAGAAGACACTAGAGCTAAACCAATCATTAAAGTTTTCATAAAAATCTCCTTTTAAATCCATGTGAACGTACAGGGTTTCACACGAGTCTTCCAAAAGCGGAAGTGACCATAAGTTAGCATTCTCTGGGAATTCAGGGAAGGGATTCTGATGTACAGGTTAGTGCTATGAAAAAATGGACGTTTTTTTTGATTGTCTCTAGAGAATACGTGGCACACTTTGCTCTCATGGAAGTAAAGGTCAATGGCACTAGATTAAGGACTTCGCTATGTGTGCCAGTCACTTCTTTTGCTGTGCAACCTCGGAAATGGTTTTGGCCTTCTTTTTACTGCTCTGGGTTCACTACGACCCGGTCTATTCCCAACAGGAACACACACCATTTGCTCGAAGAGTGCAGCGAAGAGCGC
>JBIIVH010000026.1:0-51276 GCA_044339525.1 Silvanigrellaceae bacterium
TTCCGAGTACAGTTTGCTATTGGGCTTGGCCAGCGCCGCTCGGGATGGCTTGCCTAATACATCCCAGTTTCGTTATTGGGGAACTTACTTAAATTCCCAATTAAACGGACTTTGCATTTGCTCTGAAAAGGGATTTATTGTGAGTCGAATGCCAGAACCCAACGTTTTTGATTTGGTGAATGATTTGAAGGATAAAGGCATCACTTCCTCTTTTGTGGTGGGTCCGTCCCACACTTCCGAATGCTTTTCCTATTATTATTCTCAAAAAATGGGCAGAAAGTCCGTTCTTTCCGTGTCCCAATTCATTTTCGAATGCACAGAGGTGATCCTGCCCCATCCAGCTCCCGGGCAAATGATTTTGGCTCAGAAGGAACATCTGGACGTGGTGGCGGATTTTATGCTCCATTTTTACAAAGAAGCCAGCCCAGAGCAGCTTATGACTCTCGAGCAGTGCCGGGAAGCCGCCCGAACTAAGGTTTCCAGTGGAATGGCTTTTTTGTGGCTTAATCTAGAAGGAATTCCAGTGACGTTGACCTGCGGTGCCAGGCCCACCCTTGAAGGAATTTCGATTGGATTTGTATATACACCACAACATCAAAGAAAGCATGGTTATGCCAGTCAATTGGTGGCGTCTGTGAGTCAATATTATTTAAAGGAAAAAAAATTCTGCACTCTTTACACGGACGCCCTCAATCCCACCTCAAATAAGATCTACGAAGCCATTGGTTATCAAAAGGTGGCCACATCCAGGGAGTATGGGTTTAGGAAATAGGATCTTGGCCTTACTCTCCTTTCAATGGATTTGCTCTCTGTCCTAATCCCTAGATGTTTGACGAAACCAGGCTCATAGACCACAATTGCCGTGCGATCCCAAAAAAAAGGAGAAGATCTAGGTATGAAGTGGAAGATATTATACAAGTTGATGTGGTCTATCAGTTTATTCGGGATTCAAAACCATTGCAAAACGCGGCAAAGCCAGGGACTTGAGGCTGCTGTGAAGTCGGCTTCCCAGGAGGCTATGCCAGCCTCCCTGGAGCAATGTGCCCAATGGGAGGATAAAACCAAATTTGCGAGTTGCTTATACCAGCTCAGTCTAAAAAAAACAGGGGTCAGAGTTAAATGGGCTGAAAATGGGGAGTCGTGTGAGGCTAGCCCTGGGGGATTTACGTTGAACCGAAACGTAAAACCATCGGAGAATCCCTTTTGTGCTTTGGATGAAAATTTATTGGAGGCGGAGACCATCAAAAAAGTCAGGGCGCTCTTTAGTCATTTTAAGGCAGAGGACAATCTAAAAGAAACCCAACCCACAGAAAAGAAAGTCGCCATCGATTCCTTTTTGGATTCTGTGGTCAATACAACCGAAATGGAGATGGTAAGGAAATGGCTCCAGGGCAAAAGAGAGGCTAGTTCATATCAGGTTGAGCTTTCAAATCCTGAAAAATACAAAGAATTTGTGAGATACTTGTGGTTTACCACGGCCTTTCAGGGAGCCTCTAGTGCCTTTGAACACGTGTTTGTGGGTGAAATCAATTCGCGCCGAAAAATCGTGAGTGGCTATCACAACTGGATAAAGCTGTGGGACGATCTAAGCAGAAATAAAGTAAAAATAAAAAATTTCAATGTGGAGAAATCCAATGAGCACTTCCTCATGTTAGAGTTTTTATGGCAGCCCCCTGAATCCTCTTTGCTTTACCGAAAACCCTTGGGTACCATAGCCCTAGGCACCTATCCAGAGACGGAAATGGCTCTTTTTACACTTGCCTTCGTGACCAACGGATTGGATTTTAGCACCAATGGGGAAAATCAACCTCTCTATACGGTGCGCGTGTACACCGCACAGCCTGACAACAAATCCAACTTAGGGAAAGAGTTTCCAATCCTTAGAACAGCTTATCTTGTGCCTGTTAAGGAATGAAAATGGCGAAGAAAAACACGCGATAAAAATAGGTAATATTGCAATAGAACTCCATGCGGAATGGAAGAGGCTACTACAAAATCAAAGTATTTTCATCAAGAAGAATTACAGAATCCGGAAAGTTAAAGTTCTACGCTCACTTACGATAGGCGATAACGCTTTTGGATCTTTGCCCTGTGCCAATGTTTCGTAAGATGAGATTACCGTTGTTGTCCGTGATTCTGGCGAATCCATTTCCCTCATAGTATTGAAAAACATAAACATGGGAGTAAGTGCCAGGAATATTTGAAGTGGCTTTGTCTGTAAACACTACGTCTCCTTTTTTTAGTTTTTTCATATCTTTAATTGCAGTCCATCCTTTTTTGATCAACTGCGACTCAATCTCATTTGTTACCTTTTTTTGAATGATGGAATATCCATAGAGCTTTAATGCGGTGGAAGCCGTTGCGGCACAACCAAAAGCTCCTTGATGAATTTTTTTTGTTTCTGCCGCTACTTTTGAATAGTTGTCTTTATACCAATTCCCAAATGTAACGCCGTTTAAATCCAGGTCACCGGAGATCGAGTCTTTTAGATCGCTTTTTTCACAACCATATTTTGCGTAACAGGCGTCCCCTCCTTTATAATCCAAACATACTTTGACTTGATTTTTTTGGCATGACTGTTCCTCTAATCCAAACAAATCGACTTCTAATTCCTTCAATTTGGCCTCGTCTTCACGGGTTTCCTCTTCAATTCCACCAGATGTTAGTGAAGTCTTGGTTTCGGTGTGTGTCGAGCTAGCGAGATTGCCACCGCAGGCGCCTAATACTCCAAAAGAGCAAAGAATAGTAAGTCTTCTCATTCCAGGCAGAGTTGCAAATTTAAGGGAGCCTAAAATACATGAGTTTTTTAAATTGTTTTTCATTTCTTTTCCAATCCGAAGATGAGACCAAGTCAGCTTGATCATCAAAGTCTTGAATCGGACAAAAAATCCGCGACCTGAGAAAAAAATTCCCAGCACTCAATTGATTGATTCCATAAAAAAAGTGGCTTTTTTCATTAAAAACTTCCGCCTTGGTCTATTTCTTTGTCTACAGCTTAGCCACAACGAGATGGGGGTTGGCTGGGTGGCTAAAGCCCTTCATGGGGACACAAAAAATGTCCTTTGCATTCTTCAGGGCGGGGTTGTACGGTTGGCTGGATTGCCCAAAGGGCAAATCACTTCCATACAAAATTCCACGCCGGGAAAGGTTTTTAGTGTGAAATCAAATCTTTTTAGTCTATTCCAGCTGCATCGACGTTACTTTATTTTGGTGTTTGGTTTGTTGTTGAGTAGTATTGGCTCAGGCCTCACTCAGGTGGCTGTTTTTGGTGCCTTATCAAAAATGGGCGCAAGTTCAGTGGAATTTTCCTTGGCCTATGCCCTAACCATCTTGCCAGGTCTTTTTGCGAGTGGGCTTTCGGAGCGTTTGTCCCGCCGTTTCAATTGGGGTGTTTTGTTGATTGGCGCTCAAATTTTGGGTGCAGCTTCGTTAATGCTGCCGATTTATGGACTCCAAGTGCAATCCAAGTGGATGATTTTAAGTGCGGAATTCATAGGCGCTGCTCTGGCCGGGTTCATCTTTCCCATTTCCCAGTCCATTTTGAAACGCACCTTTTCTTCCAATGAAATGGGATTGATGGTCAAGCTGGACTCCGCTTTGTTTTCCGTAAATGTGGTGTTGGGGGTGGGTTTGGGTTCGTTACTTTACGATCGGGTGGGTTCATTAAGCTACCTTACCCTAGATTTTGTTTCCTATTTATTGGCGGGAATGTTCATTTTGATTTCTTGTGTGGGTTGTTTTCATCGAATGTCCCCAGAAAAGTCAACTCCTGAAATGGTTGGAAAACCCTCCTTTTCTCTGAGTACACTTGAACCTCAAAAACGTTTGGCCTTTTTTATGCTCCCTATGCTTTCTCTCATTGCCACGCCTGCCATGGCTCTTTTGCCGGTTTTAGCCTCCCGGTTTGGAAGTTCTGTTGGGATGTTTGATCTGGCGTTTACTCCCGCCGTGATCTTTCTTCTGGCGCGATCATTAGGTCAAATGATTGGCCCTTGGCTGGTTCCCACCCGTGCTCTGGGAAGGTTAGGGGAAAAGGGAGGGGTGTTTTGGGCGGGATCCTTGCTTTTTGTGGCGCTTTACGCCCTAGCGGGGGTGATGGAAAACCCTTGGGTGTGTGGGTTGCTGGTGGTGTGCGCCCATGTTTCCAGTAATGTCGTGTTTGTGGTGGGATCCTATTCTCTGCAAAGTGCCTTTCATTCTTTAGAAATAGCAGGTGCGTCGGCCAGAGTGTATCAATTGCAGCTTTTGGTGATGACCACCATGTCTCTTTTGGCGGGATTCACCGCAAATTCTACGGGAGCCCTATGGGCGCTATTCCTGGGGCTGGTACCCGCCGCTCTTTTTTATTTTATAATGAAGCAGAAAAAGGGAGTTAAAACGACTTTTGGAGGTGCCGATCGGATTTGAACCGATGTGAAACTGATTTGCAATCAGTTGCGTAGCCGCTCCGCCACAGCACCTTAGGGATGAATGTCCTTATACCGAACTTTCCGACCCTTGGCAAATGGCTCAGGAATCAGGAGAGTTTTCAGAAGGTTTTTGAGAGAGCAAAAGCTCTTGCCATAACTCTTCCAAAATGTTTATCACGCCATGGTGTTGGGATTGAAAGCGATCTCGGGTGCGAAAGTAACTTTTTTCCATGCCTATAAAATGAGCGTTTCCAGCCTTAGTTTCCCGTTCTCCATAAATTCTGCCACAAAATCGGTCGCATATATCTACCCAGTCTTTGAGTTGCCCGGAGCATTCCAAGGAAATGCCCCACTTCGTTGCCACTTGCTCTAAGATGTCTTGTTCCACCCTTTGATGCAAGGCGCCCAAGTCTTTCTCGCGAATTTTGATGGGGTAAATCACATCGGAGGCATACCCTTCGGGAAGGTCGTGGAGCGCGGCTTGGGTGTACAAATCCCGGCGTTCATTTGGGGGCAGCGCCAATGAATTGGAAATCACAAACACTAAAAAAAGGACCTGATAAGTGTGTTCTGCAACGCTTTCTGGAAACACATAACACCAACCCTTATACCTAAAGTGTTCCCTTAATTTTTCCACCATGCCTAGATAGGTACTGGCGTACCCGCCAAGGCCACCTTCATCTAATGCGTCTAAACTTTCTTGTCTGAGTTGCTGAAGGG
Source organism: Silvanigrellaceae bacterium (assembly GCA_044339525.1). Lineage (GTDB taxonomy): Bacteria > Bdellovibrionota_B > Oligoflexia > Silvanigrellales > Silvanigrellaceae > JBIIVH01. The sequence goes on from JBIIVH010000026.1 coordinate 5,130, forward strand.
CTGCTAACACTTTTTGTCGGTCCCAAATGGCAGATTCTTCCCCATTGGCTAACGTCTTTTGAGAAATGGAGGAGCCCGAAGCGAGCTTGGAACTTAGGATTGTAAAACTATTGTTAGACAATTCTGAAGCAAAATATTGGTTCCCTAATCGACACTCTTTTTCGATAAATAGCTGGGCGCTGAAAGCCTCCAATAGCTCTTGGAGAATATGAAGGGAGGGATCTCGTGTGACACTCAACCTAAAGGAAAGTTCCATTTCGGCCCATACTCGTTCTTGCACCCCTTGATACATGAGGAAAGCCTCTTCGTGGCGGGTGCGGAGGTAGTAGCTGGGGTCTCCTAAATAAACCTTTGGAATTTCATTAAATAAACACAATTCTATGAGGTCACAAAATATTTTGTCTGAAAAAGCCAAGGTTTTACCGAGGGCTATGGCCAGGGCCACTTGGGTGAAGCCAAATTCGGCGGAACTCATACGCTTGATGCACACCGCATCGGAAAAAAGACTGAGTCGGCTTAAAATTTTCAATACCCCCAGGCGGGAATGGGAAAGGTGGTGCATTTGGGAATTTCCTTTAAAATGGGTAGCCCTTTGTGTATTCCATATAACGTTGGGTGGTGTTGAAAAACGACTCGATCTCAGAATCCTCCAGCCTTCGCACCACTTTGCCGGGCACCCCCACCACCAAACTCCGTTCGGGGATTTTGAGTCCAGGAGGGACTAAGGCTCCCGCTCCGACGACGCTCCCCGCCCCCACCACGGCGCCATCCAGCACGGTGGCATGCATGCCAATCAGACATTTGTCTTCCACGATGCATCCATGGATCATCGCGAGGTGTCCTACACTCACGTCAGACCCAACGGTGACGCTGAATCTGTGATAGAGTCCATGCAAGACGGCTCCATCTTGAATGTTGGTGCGGGCGCCAACTGTTACCTTACTCACATCTCCACGCACCACCGCGTTAAACCAAACACTTACATTTTCCCCTAATTCCACATCGCCAATCACACGGGCGCCGCAAGCTAAAAATACGGAATCAGGGATCAAAGGGTGGAGGGTGTGATAGCTCAGCACAGAGCAATTTGGACTACGCATGTTGAATTTCCTTCTTTAAAACAATCCCTGCCTAGAAGGCAAAATGAAGCTTGTTGTAACCTAAGCGAGTGGGTACCGCAAGGCTCGCTTCCCATGGGATCCCCAAAAATGAGGGTGTGGGGTTTAGGAGATCTAAAGTGAGTCCATGGTATCTCATTAAAATAAGCTGTCTTATGTGGGTATTGGGGATTTATGGGAGAGGCACGGCTCAAACCCAATTGGAGCCCCTAAAAACCCATCAACCTGCCTATCTGAATACATTTGACTTTTCTGCGGGAGGGGCGGTTCTTACCCGCGCCACGCAAGAAGGGGTTCTTCTGGCCAATCCCAGTTTGATGGCATTTGGACCCGGGGTTTTCCGCTGGGTGTTTTTAAGACAAAGTGTGCATGTGGGTTCTGCAGCGGTAGGGGTGATAAGGTCACAGATCAAAAACCGTGGTCGATCCATGACCTCGGAAGAATCCGCTGCCCTTGTGAACAAATCCTTTAGCACACCCATTCATTTAGGTTTGGACACTTCCTTGGGGGTGATTCTATCCAACTTAGGTTTTATGGCGTTTCAGGCCTCTCGGGCCGATTTTGAAGGGCGAAAATTTGGAAGTGAAGGGGTGCCCGAGCTGAGAGCCAGAGCCAGCGCAGTGGGTGGGGTTGTGGTGGCCGCTGCAGGGCAATGGGCCGATTGGCTTGCGGTGGGTGCCAATGTGAAAGGCTTGGGAAATGGGGAATTCTTGCAGTCTCTGGGTGTGGGAGATCTTCAGGCAGGAACGGTGAATCTTCAAACGGTGATACAGCAGGGGCTTCAAAAGGGGTATGGATTAGGGGTGGACGCTGGTGCTACAGTGCAATACCGGACTCGGCATTTGGATGGAAGATTTGCCATCATGGGCACGGATTTGGGCAACACTCAGTTCAAAGGTAACGTAACGCCTTGGCGTCAGAGCTTTCATCTTGGGGTAGGGGTCATCGTCCATGATTCTTCTAATGCCTTGCATTGTTCCGTTGATTACCGAGACTTTACAAATGTTTATAAAGAACACTGGACCAAAAAGACATACACGGGTTGTAAAATGCTGTTTTTCTCCCGAATTGGGCTAGGCGTAGGACTTTATCAAGGTTGGCCCACTTTTGGGGTGGTTTTAAATCTTGTATTGTTTAGATTGGAATTTGGAAGATATACAAGAGAATTTGGAAAACGGGTTGGTAATAACCCAAGAGAGGTTTATTATGTTACCTTGGCAACAGAATTTTAAAGGTAACAAATTTTTAATCAGATTCTGGATAATGGGACTCTTTTTGTTGCCTGGGTGCAGCAAAAATGCCTACGACAAAGTGGCGCCTTCCGATTCCCAGGAAACGGCTCAACGGCAAATGGAGTCGGGAGACTACGAAGGTGCCCAGCGTACTTTGGAGACACTACTCGAATCCCAGCCCGATCTTTACTCGGCACGTTCTCTTCTGGCCGCAAGCTTTGCCGCCCAGGCAGGGATTAGCATCCTTCAAATCATTCAAAAAGCCGCGAGCTCTCCTACTCAGTCTTCAGGGCAGACTTCAGGACAGGCTGCGGGAAGCTCTTTTTTGACTGCGTTTTTACCAGAAGCGAGCCTCCTAAGCATCGAAAAAATGGAAAATGCCGTGGAAGAGATGTCCAAGATTCCCAGCATCTCCCTCACCTCCAACATGAAGTTACAATCCTCGTTACTTTTGACATTGTTACCTCTTATGAGGCTTAAGTACCTCGCTTCCAACCCTTCTATTTTGCAAAACCTCACTCCAGAACAAGCGTTAGAGCTGCTTCAAAAAATCTCTTCTGACCTATCCCAAGCTGTGGCCATCCAGGGACAGGACTCTGGACCACTGGCAAAATCCATTCAGCAGGTCAATCAGAAGATAGGAGAGGCAAACGGGGAAAATTCTAAGGAAAAATTGGCTCAAGCCGTCCAAAAACTCTGATTCCGGCCTCTGACAATTGTGCTTTTTACATTCTGTGGATAAACTTCCAAAAGAACCACTCGAATTTGACCCATAAGGAAAAAAGATGTTTTTAATACCCCAAAAATTGCTGTTTTTGCCTTTTCTGATGTCCTCTTTTGCTCTGGCAAAATCCTCCTTAAAGCGGGTGGCGCAAGACACGAGTCTGGCGGCTCAGGGGCATTGGACGAAGCTTAGGGAGCTGGAAAAGCAAGGGGTGCTTTTTTCGGCGGAAGTGACCCACTTAGGAACGGGGGAAGACTTGGGAAGTTACGAGGGTCAACAGCGTCTGATACCCGCAAGCGTCACGAAGCTTGTGATCGGAGCGGCCGCTCTAGAAAAATGGGGGGCCGATCATGCCATCAACACAAAGCTTTACTATTCTGGCACCAGAAAAGGGCCCACCATTCATGGAGATCTGGTTTTGGATGGCAGTGGAGATCCCGGATTGACCAATGAAAAAATCTGGTTTTTGGCGTCCGATGTGGCTAGAATGGGCATTACAAAAGTCACGGGAATATTTAAAATAAACACTTCTCGATTTGCTCCTGTTCCTTTAGACGAGAATCGGGCTGCTGGCAAAAATTACAGCACCCATGCCTATGATTCACCTCTCTCTGCGGCGGCTGTTAACTATAGCGTGATGGCGGTGGTGGCCGGACCTGGCTCGTTTGTGGGAGCTCCAGCCCACATCTCTTTAGAACCCTTCAAGTTACCCTATTTGGTGGTGTCGGGTGAGGTGAAAACCACTGCTCTGGGCAAATCAGCATTGCAGGTTTCAAGACTGAAAACAGCACAAACGGAGCGCATCACGGTGTCGGGTCAGGTACCGGCCGATTCTTTTCCTATTCGGTCTTATAAAAGCATTTCAGATGCAGATCAATATGCCGCAGAGGTTTATCGGGCCTTTCTGCAGGAAGCCGGCGTGAAATTTGGTGGCAAATATGTTAAAGAAACCACTCCACCCGATTTTAGCCAGCTCAAACCCTTAAGTCAGGTGGAAGGATTTCCTCTGGATTACCATCTCAAAGGGCTCATGCAAATGAGCAACAACTTCATAGCCGATATGCTTACCATTTCTTTACCTGCGGTAGATGAAAACACAAGAGGGCTTGAACTCAAAAAGGGGACCAAGATTTTAGAAAGTTTTTTAAGTAAAGTTTCGGAAAATGTAAACAAAGGTGACTATTCACCGATAGGTAACTCTGTTTTTACAGACGACAAAGCCTTTTCTAAAGCCAATGAAAACGATACTCCTCAAAACTACGCTAATAAACTTGTCTTACATTCGGGGAGTGGGCTTACCCCTCAAAATCGTGTCAGCGCCAGCGAGGCAAATGCATTATTACGTTATATGTATCATCAGCCCCAGACTTTTCCCGCATTTTTGGCGGCCCTACCTGCCCCAGGTACCGATAGCACCCTTCGAAAGCGCTTTAACACTCCAAGCACTCAACAACTGGGTACGAGATTGCGGGCAAAAACAGGAACCCTCACAGAACCCCGAGATGCGGTGGGCTTGGCGGGCTATGTTCGGCTTTCCGATGGACAATGGGCTAGTTTTGCGGTCATTGCCAACGGAAGTGCCACTCAGCCCAATCCTGGCACGGATAGACTTCGGCAAGCCATTGACCAGGACTTAGCATCGCTTTTTCAAAATCGAGTGCGTTAGACTTTTCCACCCTTTTTTTTAGGCTCCAACTTTGCTCCTTTGAAACAGACCTGTATGATTCCTTTGAGATCTGGGAAATGGGCTGGAGGGGATATGAAAAAAGAATCCATAAAATCCAAAGGTACCTACACTTTGCGTCGATTATTTCCAAGTTTGGATGAGAAAGAGATCGAACGATTAGCCGATGCGGCCTCCTTGCTCCGTGTTAGAAAGGGGCAGAACCTATTTATTTCAGGGGACACTCCCAAAAGCATTTACGCTGTGGCTAATGGTTGCTTAAAAATTAGTCGTGAAACATCGGATGGGGATAGCGTGCTGCTCCGGATTTTAAGACCCGGTCAAATCGTGGGAATTCGGGAGCTCTTTGGTGAATTTAAATATTCAAGAACGGTAGTGGCTTTGAGAGAAAGTGAAGTTTTTTCCATTGAAAATAAAGCCATTATTGATCTCATTCAAAGGTATCCCAGCATTTCTGTTCAGTTTATGAAAATATTTTGTTTGGAAATCGCTCGTCTGGAAAGGCGTATTGAACATGATTTGTATCGCACTGCCAGAGCGCGTATCGCGGGCGTGATTATGGAATTGCATCAACTTTTCTCCGATGAACAAAAACTCAGCTTTGAACCCCCATTGAGCCGCCGAGACATCGCCGAACTCTCCGACGTCACTCCAGAAACCGTTTCGAGAACTCTGGCTGAATTTAGAAGTCAGGGCATTTTAGATGTGCAGGGAAGTCTATTTCATATCTTGGATGAAGGTGCGCTACAGCAGGAAATCGAAGATTAGGCTTTTTGGAAAGAGGTGGTCCTGAGTCTGATAAACTTGTTTTCTGAAAATGGGTGTGTTATCAGTGGAGCGAAGAGAGCTGATTAATAACAATAAGTTAATGGTCGTTCTCTTTTTTGTAAAGATTCATCTATATAGAGGAGCCACTTACCATGAGTCTAAACACGCTGCGCGCATCTATCGTTTTCGTTGCCACGGCCTTTTCTGCATCAGCCCTTGCTTATGATTTTTCTAAAGCGGATGCGCTCTATCAAAAAAGAGAAGATCTTGCCTCCTTGAATCAAGCCCGAGCGGAATATGAGTTGGCGCTGCAGTCCGGCAGCCTTACCAACGATGAAAAGGTTTACGCTGTGGAGTCCGCCTCTCGCTTGGATTACTATCAGGGCCTTGTGGTCACAGATATTGAGAGCCAAAAAACGATTTTTGGAAAATGCATGGAGAGAGTGGAATCCATCAAACCCGGCGTGGTTCCTGCCACCCCTGCCTACTATTACTGGAAAGGCACTTGTATGGCTTCTTGGGGCCGTGCCAATGGAGTTTTGGTGTCTTTGAATCGCTCAAAGGAATTGGTTGAGGTTTTGACTGCCGGTAAAGCGTTGGATTCCACTTATGAAGGGGGAGGTTTTGATCGAGTGCTCAGCGCTGTATTCTTGCGTCTGCCTGCCATCAATCCCTTCGGCCCTTCCGGTGATAAACAAAAAGCTTTTGCTTACAGTGATGCAGCCGTATCGGCCGCTGCTTATGGTGGAGCTGCAGATCCTGCCACGGCCACGGGAGACTATTTCTTCAATGTCTACGAATTTCGAGCTGAAATCTTAGAAGCCTTGGGCAAAAAAGCAGAGGCGATTTCCTTGCTCAATACCGCCATTGCACGCATTGATTCAGGAGACTACGCTCCCGATCGAAACCCAGAAACCAGAGTGCATCGGGCTGTTTTGGTGACATTACTTGCTAAGCTTCAACAATAATTTGAAAATCTGAAAACCGAGGTTTTCTGATGGGGAAGGCGGCTTTAGGCCGCCTTTTGCTGTAATCAGAAGTTTCCTTTTGAGAAGGAATTTTGGTGGAACCTCTCGGGCTAAAAAGGAGTTATTTTTATGAAACATCTATGGCGGTCCAGATCTCATTGGACATATTTTTTTCTGATTCGTTTGGGAGTGGCGGGAACATTGGCTTCTCCCCTGATGCCCGTTGCTTTGGGATTTGAAGACACTAAGGTTTTGCCCAAAGGAGTGCGAAAGGCAAACATTCGAACGCTTTCCACCTCTTTCTCTCAAAAAACCAATGGCCAAGGTAAGGCTTTGGAATTGGAAAATCCTCTCTTGAACCCTCTGAAATTTAACGATATTTTAAAATCAGAAAAAGACCTTCAAAAAAGGGAGCTCACGGCTGGATTTCTTTTAAATGAATCTTTTGATAAAGCTGAAAAGGTGGGAGAGTTTACGGCCGATGTGAAGGGCAAGGCAAACGTCACCGTTGTGATTGGTGCTTGGGGGATCACAGAAAACACCACCTTAGCCCTGGCGGTGCCTTATTACAGCATGGAAATTGACGCTAAGATGGGATTTGTGCCCAATGCCACGGGTGAAAGGTTTCTTCAAAGGCTTTCCGATCCCACCAATAACAATGTGGCTGGGGCCAGAGAGGCTGGAGAAAAAATAAACAACGCAGTAGGTAGGTTTCAGCAGAAGTTGGTGGATAATGGTTATAAACCTGTGGGACGTTGGAAGGATTCCGGCCTGGGAGACACACAGCTCGTGGCTAAGTCGAGGTTATTGAATGAGGATTCCTTTAAACTGGCCAGCATGAGCGCAGTGGTGGCACCCACAGGCAAAAAGGATGATCCCAACCACCTTTTGGATAAAGGATTTGGCGATGGACAATGGGACCTGCTGGCGGGCATCGTAACGGAACAACCTATTGGATCTGTTGTTTCTTTATCACAATATGCTAAGTACACTTACCAAATGCCAGGCAGAAAAAAAGTGCGCGCCGCAACTGAAGATGAAAAAATTGAGGTTCCATTAAAAAGTGTTACCTATAAATTGGGTGATAAAGTGGATGCAGGGCTGGGTTCTTCCTTTCAAATCACCTCTGATGTGGGCATGGGACTTGGCTATGTATTTAATCATAAGTTTAAGGACATTTATTTTGCTGGGGAGAGTTCAAGCCTTCTAGAAAAAAACACAACGGAACAGTCCCACCACGTGGAGGCCGATGTGGGTTACAACACCATAGAGCAGTATAAAAATAAAAGTTTTCCCGCTCCTCTGGAGACAAAACTGGCTTACAAATATCAAATCAAAAGCAAAAACACTGCGGTTTCCCACTTTGTACAGTGGGATTTTAGTTTGTTTTTTTAAAGGATATCATCAATGAAATCAATTAATATTCCACTTTTTTCCTTAACGGTTCTGACCGTTGCTGGACTTGGTTGCACCAAAAAAGTCCGCACAGCTCCTCCCGCAACGGGGTCCCTAGATTTGCCAAATTTTGTAAGTTCTGATGTTTTTGGGTTGAATCCAGTGACTTCTGCTTCTGAGTCTAGGGCTTTTTCCGGAGCATTGGTGGTTTGGAGCCCAAATATTTCTAGAGATGGTCTTAATTCCTTATTGACCACAACGAAGGCATACAATCAGACCATTGTTGAGCTGAGCAAAACGGTGGAATTGGGTCTAAAAAATCAACTCGTCCCTCTAAAAGAAGAGATAACCAGTATCGAGTCAAAAATTCAGAATTTAAGATCTCAAACCTATGAAGCAGACAAAATCATTGCCGGTGGATGGGTAATGAATCAAGTGAAGCCATTGTTGGCCAATGAAACTACAGCTCTTTTATATGAAAAATTTAAAGGCCAATACGTTCGTTATTGTGATGCAAAACTGTTTAATTTTGTCACTTCAGATTTGGCTGTGAAAGGAGAGTTTACAAAACGCCCCAGCCCCGGGATGCTCTGTGAGGAGATTTATAAAGAACAAGGTTACTTTGAATATGGTTCCACAGAAGGCCTCTGCCAGGGCAATCCCAAGGGTCAGAATTACTTTGAATGCCTCTGGAACGCAGGGGTGTTAAAAACGGACTTCGCTAAGAGAGGATGGATCTTTTCCCAACCCTCCCTTGAACTTCGCACAGACGCTGATGCTCAAGCCGTAAGTAATACGAGCGAAATGGCACAATTGGCCACTTGGGGATCGGAAGGAAGACTGAGGAAATTTTTTGCCCAGGACAATGAGTCCTGCAGCGATACTTCCCTGAAACAGCGGTTTAATTGGATCCAGAGTGCTAAAAAGTGTGAGACCATCACAGGCACCAACAATTGTAAGACTTCTGTCTGTGAGGACATCAGTGAATATCAACTGAGGCTTACAGGCCTGAATCGATTTAAAAATAGTGGAACCATCTTAAACGCTTTTCCCAGCGAATACATCAATGCTTTTGAAGTGGTGCTTTCAGAGGGAACATGGAATCCAACGCCTCGGTCAAAATCCCTTTTGGCCATGGATGGCTTGGACGAAAACAGTTTATTGGTTTATAAAACCACCATTGCACCTGTTTTGGCCCAGCTTAAGAGTTTTCATGGAATCGAACTGGCGGAAAACCCAAACATCAATACCATGGGACTTAATGCCAGTAATCAATACTTTTCGTTGGCCTATTTGACTCAGTGGCGTGAGTTCAGCACCAAATCCATCTCTGACCAGCCTGGATACGTTCCAGGGCCTGCCTTTACACCCAATGAAACGGATAAATGGATGGAAATGAGTAAAGGACTTTCGGAAAAATACCAATCCACCAAACAGGAATACTGTGATACAGATTCGGCTAAAAGCCTAATTAGCCAAGGTCCGGTGGCCCTAAAATCTAAAAGTTTGAGCGAACAAAAGTTACAGATTTCTCGCAATCCTGAAGTCACGATTTCATTGATCAAGGAATTTTCCGTGGAGGTTCAACCCGAAGAAAGCCACCTACGATTTCGATTTCTCTTTGGAAAGGAAACATTTGCAGAAGCCTGCATCCAAAATCTAGACCAAGGTAACCAGTTGACTTGCACGGATCAATCAGCAAGTCAAGGTGTTACTTTAAGTTTTGATCCTTCCAAACAAAAGCTAAGGTTCCAGAAGCAGCTAAGTGTGAAAGATAGCGAGTTTTTTAACAATGGTGGTGAGCAACCGGAAGTAAATCCCTTAATCACCCAACAATTCCCAGGTAAGTCGCTTTTAATTGAGCTTTATTACAACACTTTAGACTCTCAGATTCCATTTTGGCATGGTCCAGTAAAGGTTTTAGATGGAGAAAAAGAGATCTTTAGAGGCCAAGCGAGTTATCTTTTAGACGTTTCAAAAGCCAGTTTGAGTCAGCTTTGCAAACCCTATTAGTTTTTTTTAGTCGTTTTTTTAATTGTAGAGAGGCCTTTTTGATCCTTCTTCCGATTTTGCCCAATTCCCAAAAAAATTGACGATTGCCTTAATCCAATACTCTTCTTGAACGCAGACAATGTTGAATTTTTTTTTCCGCTTTGTATTCTTTATTAAGGTAAAAAACGAAGAAGGAAACCTCATGTCTTGCTTTTTTTCTGTGAAGTCATGTTTTCATTTTTATCAACGATTCATTTCCGCATGTGTTGTCCTCTGTCTTTTTATTGGCACAAGCCACTGCAAACCAGCTGCAACCTCCTCAAGCGTCCAAGCAAAAGGTGGCGATTCCTCAAGTGGAGAACAAATTTATTTGAATTGGAAAAACAAAAGTGAAACGGCTCCTTTTGCTTCTGAGGATCCCGAACATTCCTCAGAAAAGGTAACGGTAACGACATACTATGCTCCTATGGCTTCAGGGACTAACGGAAATTCATCGGAGCAACAGGCTTCTATTAAAGAACTTGATTCTTTTAGGAGTGTAGCGATAAGTTCTGTGAAAAACCCAAACCAAGCAGTGGCATTAAGCCTGGATGGAGGGGCCACTGCGGCCACCTTGGTTTTAGTGACCACAGGCACTGTGACATTACCAGCCTGGGCGATAGGAGCGGCCATTGGGATCACTGTGTTTGCCATCGGAAAGCTAGTTATAGCCCGCTATGCCCATTTGAAGCAAATGCATCCCAATGCCTCTAAAAACCTGGCGGACATGGCCATTCTAAAGGCGGGAGATTTAGTTAACCATATGAAAGCAATGTGGGAAGTACTTTGGGTGGCTCCCGGATTTTTGTTTGCAAGTTATCCCAAAGAAATGCCAAGAAATGGACTGGGAATGCTTCTTGCCAAGTTTGGTATCACTACTGTTGGTATTCAAAATGTAAAAAAAACGGTGAAAAGCATGAAGGAAAGTCGAAATAAAAATGATCGTCCCCATAAAGGAAGCATCACCACCATAGTGAATCACTCCACCACGAGAAAAGCCCATACGTCCTGTGAAAATTTTGGGGATGGGATCAACGTGTGGTTGGCCTACACAAGCTCCATAAATCAGTCCTACATCAAATGCATGTTAGATACTAAAGACGCAAAAAAAGTGTCTGAGTTTGGAGAGATATTCCAAGACGTGGTTTCAGATTTATATAAAATGAAATGGGATGATTTTTTACGCGCCTTAGGCGGAGCCCACACCCATCATTCCCTGGGTTACATGAGCGCCCATTTGATTTCAGGATTGGTGGTTGCTGGCTGGGATTTGCCTGGGCTTATTTTGAAGCATTGCCAAGTACCCCCCGTGTTTAAAGAAAGCAAAGCCCCCTGTGCGGCTAAATAAACAAAAAAGGCCATGATTATGTTACAGAGCAAAAGAAATGTTTTTTATTATGGGTGTTTATCCACTTTAGTGGCATCCCTTTCTTGTAAGGCTCGGCATTCTCATCTGGAGGATCCTTCCTCCGAAATTTTAGCCCAAGGCGGTGGGTCGGTCCTCATACAGTGTTTGGCACCACAGGGTAACGGAGGAAATTGGGCTTCAACTCTTGGCTGGGTTTCCGAATTATGGATGATTCGGGCCGGTCAAGCGGAAAAATCTGGAAATACCGGCGTTTATTTAGGTTGCATCACAGGGGGGAGCTCTGGCAGCATTGTGGCCAATGTGGTGGGTGCCGTGCTGTCCAATGGCGCCCTCGTGGCTGGGGCGAGCACGGAAAAAATCTATTCTCCCGCAGAAGTGCGGGTTTTGGCCAGAACGATCCGTACCATTGCGTTGGGTGCAGACTTGGATCTTAAAGAGTGGGTACTTTTGATGACGCAGGTGGTGGGAAAGTTACCTCAAAAAGGAATAGAACAAACCATAGAACTCATCAAAAACAGTTCCTTTTTAAAGTCAAAATTAGAAGGTCGCCAGACCAAGTTGAATTGGTGGAATGGGTCCACTGTAAATCCTAAAGCCATGCTCATTGATTTTTCCACTTCCCTACTTTTCGGGCGCACCGTTACCAAGGATTTTGTGGACGTTAAACTTTCCAGCGAGCCAAAGCTGAATTCCTTCCTGCCCAAGCTAAATCAACCCAATTTAGTGGATAAGCCGGAGTTTATTTCCGATTGGTTGAGCATGAATTTAAAGAACGTTGCTTCCAAACCCCACTCTACCCAAGAAGATTTCCTCACGGCGCAAAGCGATCTGGTGGATAAACGGGTGGATGTTTGGAACACCAAACACTTTGAGTCCAAAGGATTCTCCTCCCGGGATTATAAGAATAGAAATGCTTTAAATCTCTTTTCGGACACTTCCCCAAAATCCGGATCTCAGGGCAATCCCATTGTGGAGGTGCTGGAAAAACCCCTTCCCACGGGTGTGTGCACCACCACCATGGGTTACTTTGATGATAAACCGGCCACCAATCCCGCGCCCGATTACAAAGACTTGAGGGTTTTTGTAATCTGCAATGAAAACACCGCCCAAAGGATTTTAAACTCCAAAATCTATCGGGCCCATCTGAATTCCAGCGATACCCAGCTGAAGGATCTGGCCGGGCGATTTGTGATTTTTTCCACTCCCACGGGCCGAGGATCGATGTATGTGAGCATTCAAGAGCCCTTTTTGATGAACGAACTTCATGGCATGCCCATGGAAGGTCCGTTGGAACTTCAACGGTACTTTGACCCTAGGGAGGGGCAATCCTTTCAGCTCAAATCAACCGCGGGCAAGTTTGTGGCCATTGCGGGAGGATGGCCCGATCGCCGTGTGGCCGCCTGGACTTTATCCTATCATGCCATGGAAACCTATGAACGATTCCAAAAAGAAGGTAAAAAAGTTTCTCTGAATTTGGATCTCTATGGAAAGCCTGATTCGTCCACCACCGACACCTTTGCCTTAAAGGTCATAAAAGAGGTGTTTAATGCCTCGGGGCAAAAAGAAAAAAATGTGGCCGACTGGAAGGCCTTTCAGAAGACCTTCTGCTCGCAATTTGAAACTCTTTTTCGGGAGAGGGGAGGTCGCGTGGGAACGGTGACTTACAATTGGGACATCGCCTCTTTGCCCATTGTGGGTAACACGGTTCCAGCGGCCCAGTTTTGGCAGAGCCGCCTGGTGGCGGTGGGGGGCGCCAATGCCACCAGAAGGCAGCTTTCAGATCTTTTGCCAACGGAAAATCGGGAGGTGGTTTATTTTGACCCCAAAATCGAACTCAACCAGGAGTCTCTGCAAAAAAACTCGTCTCCCTGTTATCCAAACTAAGGAGCCATAAAGGGTTTTTCGCAGGTGGGTTCGGATTGGCAGCGGGCAGCCGTTTCGGCCACGATTTTTTTCGAGGCTGGTGACAAGAGGGATTCAATAGCCTTAAGGGGCAATCGCCCTTCTGTGCCACAAATGCCCTCTTTTTTGTCTTGGTCTGTGGAATAAAACACCCGCACCCATTTCCCATCCAAGGAAAGTTCTAGGCGATTCAAACGGGACTTCTGAAACAGTTCCGCCGCCACAGGATCATCCCAATTTTCCGGAACACATTCTTTGGAGTCTTCTAGCTTCATGCGGTCCACTTTTCCACCCTCGGGGGATCGGGCGATTTCATCCATCATGGCAACGTTAAGGCTAGGGGCATCCAGATAGACCGTGGGGCGTGCTTCTCCGGTTTTAAGGTCCAGGGCCAAAGATCCTCCAAAGGCCGCATCCTGCGCGTCCCAGCCCGCGGCAAAGTAACCATTGTCCACTCGAAAGTGGGATGCTTTTAAGGCTTTGGAGAGGAAGATTTCTTTCAGTTTTTCATTGGGGGAGGTCCATACTTTCCCATCCAAAGAGTCTCCTTGATTCACTTTGGTGATTTTGGGAAACCAAAGGCTAGGATCGAAACCTTTAGACGGCGTGGAATCCCATTGGATCTCCAGGGGACCAATGTTTTCGGTGGGGGTACAAAGCCCCGTTTCAGAACAGTAATTTTGCACGCGCAGGATCTTTTTCCAAGCCGAGGTCTTTACGGATTTTTTTAAGGCGGTGACGGGGATTTCAAACCCTCGCCAATCGCATCCTGGAGCGTCTTCTCCTGGGGATTTTTCAAAGTAATAGGTGAGTCCTCGGGCGGTAAGGCGCCCAGACTCCAGGGCGAGTTCTTCGGAACATCCCGTTGTGTCTTTGGCCCCCACTGTTTCCTTATCGTATTTTTGGGCGAGTTTGTAGGCTTTTTGGGTGGGAATTTCCAGAGAAGTGGCCTCCCCAGCTACGAAACCAAAGGGCTCTCCCGTGGACAAGTCAAACACCATCGTTAGCTGATCCCTAGAGCACCCTTCTGTACATTGTTCAGGCCAAGTCACTTCTAAAAAGCCTTGTCTCCTCTCCAAAATGATGGATTGTAGGCGGCTTGTGGGATCGTCTTCGTTTGAAATTTCCCGCTGGCGCACGGCCTGATTGATCTTTTTTAAGGCCTTTTCGGGAGCGCCCTGGGTGAACACCGGAATCCAAGCCCTCCTGTGAATCTCCCAATGAAAAACCAAATTGCCCAGTCTTCGTGTGGGACTAGGTCCCTTTAATTGGAGTTCTCTTTGTAGGAGCTGCTCTGTCCAACAGGAATCTTTCGTGCCACAGGCGGCCATCTTTTTAAGCCATGCTTGGTAGGACTTTTTTAAGGCGGTTTTGTTTTTTTTTCTTTGCAGTTGCTTGGCATATTTCTCGGATACCTCCTCCGCTAAATCAGTAAATTCGAAATCATGGCAAAAATCGCTATTGGCTTTAAAAAAGACCTGGAACAATTCCGGCTCCATAGATTCAGGTTCGCACTTTTTTTTCGGTTCCTCATTGGGGGTTTGGGCTAGAAGGGGGCTCCAGGGGTTTAGGGAAACAATGCTTAACGCCACGGCAGCCAAAGTGGATTTTGAAAAGGAAAGATGCATCAGAAGGTTCTCCTCAACTTTTGGACAGGCCATTTTTGGCCCGCCCTTTGATTTGAGGTAGGATCAACCCCAACTTGGGGGAAAAATCAATCGTTTGGCAGGGACATCTTCTGGCCAATTGGTCAAGTTGAGTGCATTTCACTTTTGGCTCAGAACCTATTGAGTGGTATTAACTCTGCAGACTTGATAAACCTATGTTCCAGACCCACCTCGGTTAGGGGACTCGATGATTCAGCGTTGTTTTTCAAAGTTCCATGCATGGTTGATGGTTGTGGGCATTTGCCTCCTTCCCCTATTGGGTTTTGCCCATGGAATTTCCGAGACCGAAAAGCAAAAAATGCTAGATGGGGGTATCTTCAGTATGTCTACCTTGGGGCCTCCCACATGCTTACAGGATATGATCATTTGTTGTTTCTGTTTGGTGTTGTTTTCTTTCTGAAAAACAGTAAAGAGGTCGTAAAATTTGTATCGGTTTTCACTGTTGGGCACTGCATCACTCTCATTTTTGCTACCTTTTTCAAGATCACCATTAATTATTTTCTCATTGATGCTGTTATTGCCTTAAGTGTAATGTATAAGGGATTTGATAATATGGGAGGGTTTCAATCGCAATTTGGCATGAAGTCACCCAATTTGCTCGGAGCGGTTTTCGTTTTTGGACTGATTCATGGATTTGGGCTTTCCACCAGGCTCCAACAACTTCCCTTGGGAAACGACGGTTTGTCTATGTTGGGGAGGATTCTGAGCTTTAATGTAGGCGTGGAATTTGGTCAAATGGCCGCGTTAATTGTGATGGTGAGTCTGTTAAGCGCTTGGCGAAAGCGGTCTACTTTTGAGGTTTTTAGCCGAGTTTCCAACTACGCTTTGGTTTTAACTGGACTTTTGTTACTGATCATGCAGTTGCATGGACACTGGCATGACTCCCATCCAAACGACTTCAGATTTCCAGTGGAAGAACATCAACATATCCATGAAGATATGGCCATCGAAAACATTCAGGAGGATTCCGGACGTGACAATCTCTAACTTATCTAAATTCTGTTTTGCTTCAATGGCATTGGGATTCCTTTTTTCAAATCCGTTTCCCTCTTTGGATCAGGCTTTTGCGGGGGAAGGGGGAACTTGCCATTTTCATGGAAACTCGCCAGCGACGCAAGAAGTCGTAATCGATTGCGCCACAAAACGAAAGAAACCTTGTTCCTTTTCTTTTTCGGGTAACTTTATTGCCGCAAATTTCACGGGAAAGTGAAGTCCGACAACCCTGGGATTAAGTTAACAAACTCTTTTAATGGTTACTTTGACCCCCCCAAAAACAAGTCCAATGGCGCTCATACCCCTATAAATGCCTTCCAGAATAGCCCTGCTTTCTCCATCAGACGACTTCAATAGAGTGTCTATCCCAGTCTGCTTTTGGCTCAAGACGTTTGATTTCAGGAGCTCAGGAAAGGTGGAAGGATTGGAACCCACAAAGGAGACGCCAACAATCTCTCCTTGGATGTTGACCACCACACCCAAGGTCTTTTTTAATTTTGGCACTCGAACATATTGGATGACAAACGTCTTTCTTCCTTTGACTTCGCCAAAGTAAAACACGGGGTATTTATCGTCTTCGCTAGGGATGTCACTTTTTCCGGCCCAATCACCTGGCGTGGTGGGGGTGCTTTTGGGATCATTGGGATTGGCCTTTGCTTTCAGCTTGGAACCAAAGTCAAATGAATCTCCTTTAGGAATTTGGGCTGCAATGGAAAGGATGGCTGAACGGCTCTTGCCGGCTCGTTCAAAGGCTTTACCATAAATGCTAAGCGAGGATCAACCCCCTTGAGAGTGACACGTGGAGCAAGGGAATTTGAACCCATATTCTTGCCTCACAAGCCTCTGATATTGGGGCAGAGCAAGGGCAGAAGGATAAAGGAACATAGTAAACACGACGGTTGGCGAGAGGTTTAAGAAATTGATGAAACCACTTTTTTTTAAATTAAACAAGTTAGGAAACATCTCCATTTGTCCTTTCACTTAAAACTGGAAGAAACGCGCCCCACTGCCTTTAGCGTGAGTTCCGTTAAGAATTTTTTAGACGGATCACCTGCCATTTCCTGCCTCATCTTTTGGAGTTCAGAGGCATTTTTATCGATGAAGGTAGAGAGAAAATCTTTGCTGGCAGCCGGTTCAGGGCTTGAAAAAACGATCACCTTAGCCACGCGTCCTTTGTTATTGATGGCAGCGCCAAACTCTGTGTCTCCCCGTTCCGACTTGCCGTCTAGGAAAACCACCACGAGCTGAGTTTTTTTGTCTTCACCTGTTCCCAAAAAAAGATTCCCAGCCAATTCTCCTTTAGAAAAGACCAGCTCAAAGTCCTTTTCAAACTGTTTGAGCTTAGTGCTTTCGGGTCGAACGGAAAGCTCTTTGAACCTTCCTCCAAATCCTCTACCGTTCCCATGAGACCTCGATTCAGGGAGCTTTCCCCGCCATGGTCGTGAAACGGGTAAAATCCCGAAGGTGTGTCTAAGGTAACTTCCCAAAAGTAGTAACGTGTTTGCCCTGGAATGGTGGCAGAGGCAAGCGTTCCATCGCTTTCAGGCTTATACTTGATCACGTGGGTGTGAAGGCTGTGGGGTGATTTATGGGAGTTTTTAAGCTGGATGCGCACCAGTGTATTTTTGCCCACGGAAATTGTTTTTGCGGGAAAGTTTCCATCAAAGGTAAGGGCACGGTATTGGTACCCATTTCCAATGTCTACCTGTTTTTCTTTAACCTCAAATATCACGTCTAGGGTTTTATAGCCCTCTTTTAGATAAAGTGGCTCATATCCGTTTCCTGATCTTTCGGCATCGGTGGTTTGGGAACCCAGAGGGATTTCGTGATGCTCGGGTAGTGGCCCATTGGGATATTTTCCGCAATTCAAGAGCCATAAAAACACCCCTGGTATAGAATTTCTGAAAATAAAACGCATCATATTCCTCTTTATAGCAAATGATAATTCCCTAAAAACTAACAAGTAATTGGGTGGTTGCACTCCACGGGGCGTGGGAAACGTAACTGGGTCTGGACTTCTTAAAGGCTAGGTCGTTGGCAGTTCAGCCCATGCGGTAAGTCCAACCTTCCTCATTCAAAATGGACAAGGCTGCGGAGAAAAAAGCGACCCGTCCATCAAAGCTTCCATCTTGCCAAGTGTCGTACTGAAAAGCCGCTTTTGTGCGTGTTTCTTCGTTGATTTGGAACAGAGGAACGTCCACGCGACCCAAAAATCCTTTCGCCACGGTGAACGACTTTTGGGTGGGCTGGGACAGACGTCCTTTGTCCCGGCCGTAGATTCCTTCGAGGTAGAGCTCGGCCCATGGGGTTTTGGTGCTGGCATCTAGAGCAATGCGTTGACGCACCAAGGTGCGACTGGTGTCCCGGCGGCTTCCCAAGGAACCCATCTCCAGTGCGGAAGGATCCACCTGATTGTCAAAAGTTTCACCGTAAAGTGCGGATAATCCTAATTTAACAGCACTGGATGGCTGATAAACGAATCGACTTTGAATCGGAGGCTTGGAAACCAAATCAGGCTGTTTCTGACCATTTTGATTTTTATAATCAGGCCCATTAAAAACCTCCACCACCCACTCAAAATCCCCAAAGGCGTAGTCTACGTTGAGACCCACGTCTGTGACATACCCATTGCTTCTCAGCGCCTGGGAGGGAAAAATATGAGCCGGAGAGTCCAGCTGGGCATCTAGTCCAAATTTACCCCGAAATCGACCCATTTTTAGTGACATTCCGTTTGGTAAAAAAGGCAGTTGCACCAAACTCACAGTAACAAAGCCGTGGTCCTGCCCCACCACGGACGCCACTTCACTGGTGAGAAGAAGCTGTTCTGCGGAGACGGCTTCCTCGTAAATAGAAATGAGTGTATGTCCCTGAAGGAATCCCAAAACCGGTGGAGGGCTTTATGGGCGTGGCTGGGAACAATGAAAAATCGGGGGCATCTCTCCCCCTTCGCACGGCAAACTTCCGAGTGGAGGGCCTTTCTTGCGCCTCATGTGTGGCTAGAGTGGAAAAGAAGGCTCTTTCCATTCATGGAGTAAAGAAGGCCACTGTAAACTTATTGGCGAATCAGGCGGAATTGGCTTTTGATGAGAAGGTGGTTTCGGAATCGGAGATTGCCGCTCAAATCACCCATTATGGTTACAAAACCACCCCCCTTTCTGGGATTGGTAATGGACCAGCAAGAAATGGCCAAGGTACTTTGGAGAGTGATGCAGACCCCATTAGGGAATCCCAGGCGATGAAACTTGCGGAAATCAAAAGAGAGTTTCTCCTTTCCCTGTTTTTAACACTTCCTCTTGTGGCACAAATGTTTTTCCCCGTTCTGGGCGTGGGAGGCACCCTTCAGCTTCTTCTTTCCAGCATCGTTCAATTTTACCTTGGGAAACGATTTTACATTTCCTCAGTTCGATCCTTAAAAACGCTCACGCCCAATATGGATGTGTTGGTTTCGTTAGGAACCACGGCAGCCTGGGGTCTGAGTGTTTATTATCTTTGGGGAGATGTTCCAATGCACCAAGCTGGTGCCAGGATGAATTCTTCGGCTTCAAGTCATCACTACTATTTTGAAACGTCGTCGGTGGTGATCACCTTTATGCTTTTGGGCAAGTGGTTGGAGCAGAAAGCCCGGCAAAAAACGGGAGATGCCTTAAATGCCTTACAATCTCTGGTGCCCGAAAGGGTCACTGTGGTTTGGGAAGATGGGCGCACGGAAAGCAAACCATTGAGCAGCGTCCTTCCCCCCTCTCGTTTTCGGGTGAAAAATGGGGAACGCGTTCCCTTAGATGGTGTGGTGATCAGTGGATACTCTTCCGTGAACGAATCCCTGGTGACGGGGGAAAGTCTTCCGGTATCTAAAAGCCCCGGTGATAAGATCTGCGCGGGCTCGTTGATTTTAGAAGGAACCATCACGGCGCAATGCACGTCAGATGCCAAGGGGTCTACCATGGGTCGAATCGTGACCTTGGTGGAGCATGCCCAGGCTTCTAAGCCGCCGATTCAAAAACTGGTAGACCGAATTTGTGCCGTGTTTGTGCCTGTGGTGATGGTGATTGCCCTAGCCACTTTCGCTTTTTGGTGGGGGGTGGATGGGGATGTGGGCAAGGCCATTTTAAATGCGGTTTCTGTGTTGGTCATTGCGTGCCCCTGCGCGTTGGGCTTAGCGACCCCTTCGGCCATTGTGGTGGGGATTGGAGAGGCGGCAAAGAATGGGATTTTGATCAGAGACTCATCCGTGCTGGAGATGGCCCATCGATTGACCCACGTTCTACTGGATAAAACGGGGACTTTAACGGAGGGAAAGCCCCTAGTGACTTCTCTGCAGGTTGCAAACCCAGAGCATGAATCCCTTCTTTACACCTTATCCTCCCAGAGCTCCCATCCCCTCAGCAAAGCCCTTCAGGTGTATTTGGAGTCAAAGCGTCCCCACCTGAAAAGGAACTCTGATTCCGGGAACTCAGATTCCTCTGGAATGAGAGTGGTGAACCTGGCGGGAAGAGGTGTGTTGGGGCTCGGAGAATCGACTTGGTACTTCTTCGGGAATCTAAAAACCTTGGTCCAGGGGGGATTTGACGCAGCGTTGCTCCACTCCACTCCTTTTTCCCATATGGTAGACAAAGCCAGGCAGAGCGGCGCCTCACTTTCTCTTTTGGTGGCCGTCACTCCGCAATCCCCATTGACCTCCTGGGAAAAGGATCTCCATTTTAAAGACGTCACGCTTTTGGGAATGGTGAGTTTTGAAGATCGACTCAAAAGTCAGTCCATCTCTCTCATTTCGGAGCTCAAAAGAAGGAATTTGAAAATTCTTTTGATCACCGGTGACAACCCTTTTGCTGCCTCTTCCATGGCTCAAAAGCTGGGATTGGATACGGTGCAAAGTGAGGCGTTGCCCAGCGGCAAACTCCAGGCCATCCAAGATCTCCAAAAGCATCATCAGGTTGTTGCAATGGTGGGAGATGGGGTTAATGATTCGCCCGCCCTATCAGCGGCCGACCTGAGCATAGCCTTTGCCTCGGGTTCGGACACGGCGGTCTTTTCGGCTGGTATGACGCTTCTGGAAGATAATCCCCTGTTGGTGATACAGGCTATTGATATTGCAAAGAAAACCTATTCAAAAATCCGACAAAATCTCTTTTGGGCCTTTTGCTTTAATGTGCTGGCCATCCCCCTGGCGGCCGCGGGAAGGTTAAACCCGGCCCTGGCAGGGGCGGTGATGGGGCTTTCCAGTTTTCTCATTGTGACCAATTCGTTGCGCCTCAAAAATGGCTCCCTTTAGCCATTCTCAAACCAAGGCCCCAAACCCTTCAAGACGGATTTTGTTTTGGTGGCATCATCCTGAGAATCCAACTGTTTCTGGGTCTGCCAACCGGCTTGGAAGGAATCTTCTTTTTCCCCCAGCATCTGCGAGACGAGTTTAACCCCATGTTTTAATAGACTATTCGAGCCAGAATAGGACACCTGAATGCCTTTAAAAAGACCTGAAACGGATTCCAATTCCAACACAGCGCTGGTTTGTTCCCCGTGGGGGCTAAACGTTTGCACCCACTCTCGACACACCCCCACAAAGCTTTGGGTGAGGGGGCGGGAGGTCACCATGACGCGGGAATAGGGGCCAAAATGGGGGGCATCTGATTTTAAGATCACCCTCATGGTGGCTTTGCGAGTGGGGTCTAGTGCCTTTTGGGTGACTTTAAAAGCACCCAAACTAAAGCCCAAGGGGGTTTTTGCCAGAGGGTTCAAACGATTGGCCAGGTTGCCGCCTTTGGTCTCGCTCCCGGGAGCCACAGCACGGTGAATGGTGCGCCATTCCTTAAAATGAATTTCTGGATTCAAGAGGGCAGGGGGTTGCAGCACAACGGGGGCAAAATGGTAGAAGGGCCACAAAGACAAATGCTCGCAGTCATAAGTCTCTCTGAGCTGACTCAAAAAGGAGTGATCGCTTTGTTCCATTTGAGCCATGGGCACCATCTCCCAACTCGAATCCACGCGCACCAGTGGTAAAAAACCATGGGAAAGTAACATTTGGGACAAATGCAGGCTCATGGGGCTTGTGCCATCATACAATTTGTTTTTACTTTGACTAAAAAGGTCTCCCCCAGGCCCAAAGGCCACTAATTCCAAGCCTGGGAGCATGCCTTCTCTAAAAGAATAGTTTCGTTCCTGAACCACCCCATCAAAGGTCAAAACAGGTACATTTTCACTGCCCTGTTTGGCGAGTAACTTTAACGTACTCCCCACTCGGATGGCCTTATCCAAGATAGGAGGAAGCCCAAAAAAGCGAATCAAGCAGCTATGTCTAGCGTTGGCCCGGAGCACCACCTCAATGAAATCCAGATTGATGAGCCAGTTTCCAGCAAGGGGCACGCCATCAATCACCAAAAAAAAACGACTGGCGAGGGCTTGATCTTTGACGGTGTTCCACGCATCTTTGAGGTGTTTTTTGATCTCGGAAGGCCCTATATCCATGTGTTTGTTTTAACCCATTCTAAAAATATGTTCTTGGTACTTCAGCACATGAGCGTCCACTTGCTCTAGCTCAAATCCGGTGTCATCAAATCGATGACTCACTTTGTAAGGCAACACTAACCCTCCAAAATGCGCATTGGGATAATGCACCTCTAGAGGGGTAAGTAATTTTGTGACTTCTGACTTCTTCTCCAAAAAGGCGCTCCAAGACACCGTGCGGCTTTCCCGATTGGCACTGCGATGCCATCTGGTTAAACTCTCTTTATACTGGGAGAGATCAAAGGGAAAGGAACCATGCCACTTTACTTGTGGGCCTTTAGGTGGTTTTTTCTTTCCATAAAAATCATTGGTATCGATTTTGCTTGATGTGTTGCCCTTTTCTAAGCTCACGGAGTCTGAGCCCATGAGCTGGATTTGTTCCACATAATGTGCCAAGTTTTCCTTCCAATACAACTCAAATCCATCCATGCCCAAATCTTTTGATTTCCCGCTGGAACCCGAAGAGGCGCTTTCGTGTAGGTCTGCAAAAAATAAGGACTCTTGGGAAGAATCCCATTGAAATCCCACTCCTAAAAAATGACTCCATCGGGCCATCCACTGAAACAAACACGACTCTGAAAGATTCCATTGTGTTACCTTGTGTTTGATGGGAAACCCATTGTGTTTGATTTGGCTGTCTTTAAGGAGTTGTGTGATCACTTGGTCGAATTTGGTTTTGGAGAAAAAACGGTTTACGGACCAATCCAATAAAACGGCTGTGGGTTCAAGGGCTTTGACCCAAACCCGCCCACCTTCATCGTCGTTTTCCACCCCATAAGCCACCACCACGCCTTGCCATAACGTTTGGCCTCCCTCAGAACTGCGCTCTAAAGACACCTTTTGGCCCACCTCAGGCAGAGGTGCCTTTTCATTCAATTTCCAGCGGGCAAACGCCTCTCCCACTTGATTCATTTCTCGCGTGGCCATGACATGAATTAAAAGGGGATCAGGCACGGCAGTGCCTTCCAACTTACAAATCACTCTGAAACACCCAAAGTTGGAAGATGTTTACGTCTAATTCGGCCTTTAAAAATTCTTCACTAAAGGTCATTTGGGAATCACTCACCTGGCTTCCCGTGATTCGGTAAAGTGTGTTGCGCCAGCGGTGTTTCAGATCTCTACCAATCACCTCCCAGGAGGGAAGTTCCACATCCGACAATCGAACTTTTGTTTGCCAGTTTCCACGGGAGTAGTCGATGCGTTTGATGAGTAAAACGTCTTTTCCGGGGGCCAATCCCACTAAATGGAGTTTTAACAAGCCGCGGGTGTAGGCTCGTCCGGCATCGATCACCACGGTGGAATCGGGGTAGGTGAAGCGTTGTCTGGACGTCCAAGTGTCATCGGGGCCAGCCCCTTCCACGCTCACGCCATATTGTTTTTCCGAATCCGGATCTAAGAGATTCACCCGCTGCACCAAACGATAGGGTGCATTTCCCACAAAGATTTTGGATTCGAAATCTTGGGACCACAACATCAAATCTTCGTCGGAAAAATTCTTTACATCAAAAAGAACGGGCGCTTCCGAAGGTGCCCCTTCATAAACGGAGGCCAATGACCTCACGGCTTTCTGGAGAATACCCACCAAAAGAGCCACGTGGCTCATGCTGGGAGGTTGGCTATGAAGCTGCGTGGCACATTCTTCATTGTGTCTGATAAACTCTTTAAAATCTCGGTTTTTGGCTTTTCCCGCATCCAACACTTGCAGTTCTTGACCCATCTCCTTAAACAATAGGAGAAGTTGTGTCAGGAAGGCATTCACTCCCACGGAATGAAAGCCGTGGTGGTATCGATACATCAGGTGCTGGCGCACATGGATCCGAGCTTCACGGGCGGCTTGAGAGGCCACGGACTTGGCAATGGAGGAAAGCACTTGTAAAAAATCTTCCATCAAATCCCAATAAGCCACATGGGTTTCTATGGAGCTTTTGATTCCAACGGGAGGTAATAAGGGAACAAACCTTCGATCGATTTCACCGGGCTGGGGTTTGGATCCGCTACAGGCCAAGATTTCTCTTAAATTGGCCGTGATCAGTATTCTGGCTAGTTCAAGGGCATTGGGGCTGTCCAGCTGCACGGGGGTGGTTTCGATTTTATGCTTCGTGACCACTCTTTTATGCCCTTTAAATTGGGGATTATCGTCGTATTGAACAAAGTCTGAAAGTTCGTCAAATGCTTTCAGATAAAGATAAAGTAACCCAGGAATTTTCATTCCCGAGGTGTCTAAGGTCACCACCACGGGCTTGTCTACGATCACCTCTTGCCCCGAGGGCAAAAGAGCTGCCCCTGGCAACACCTCCACAGCCATTTCATGCCGGGAGCGGGGTTGCACTCTTAGTCCCATTAAATGATCCACCAAAACCCCACATCCGTGGGACTCTTTGGAGTGGAAAAGCCGCGCTTGAGTATGATGTTCTTGCAATAGGGAAAAGTCATCCTCAACAACATACATTCCCTCGAAAAAATGAACCTTTGTGGCTATGGCAGATGTGGGGTTAGTCATGGCGTTTCTTCCTTGTTGAAATGAGTGATTAGTGGAGATGGGGGCTCAGGGGTGGCCTCCGGGGGCTCTGGGGGTGTGGAGGAGACCGTTTTGAGTTCTTCTGAATTGGCAAGTTGATGTTGGAGCTGGGTTCCCGTGCGCCCCAGCCTCAACCCTCGGCGCGAGGTTTGGGGAGGAGGAGGAGCTTTGGGTGCGCCCTCGAACAGCACCACGGTGTAAATGAGGTGCGCGGGTTTCTCCAGTTCTAAAAACTGGTGAATAAAGGGCAGCCATTCTCTTTTCCAATGAGTCTGTTTGGTATCAATTTTTACGCAAATGGCTCGCCAGAGGTCTAGGGGCGGTAAGAGACGATGGGTTTTGTGGTAGGGGGAGCCCACTCTAAAAAAACCATAGGGCCAATGGCGTTCCACCATCTCCACCTGAAGTCCCGTTAATAGCAAAAGGGTTTTTTCAAACCAACCTTTGGTGCCTTTGTGGGTGTGGTGCAGGCGGTGCGTGAGCAAAAAGGAGCGATGTAGCCTTGAGGGCAGGTTTTGGAGATCTAAGTTCACCCAGCTGGCTAGGTAAGGAAGCCAAGCTTGCGGCGACTCGTGGGGATTAAAGAGTTTATTGCTATTGGAGATTTGTTGTTCTTTCTCCAATAAGTCATGGGCCACAATGCCTAGGTAACCATCCATAAATTCAGGATCGGCATAGTGGGGGTCACTAAAAACCTCGGGAAGATATCGTAACAAACTTCTCCCTGAAACGGTGATCCCAAAGGCACACCCTTTCTCCAGAGGTTCCCCTGGTGGGATGCTTTGGCTGATCACTTCAAATTTGGGTTTGCCCGTGTCTACGAATTTCACTTCGATAGGGCCTGCTCCGCAGGATTTCAAAAGATTCCTTGCCCGCGATAGGTTTTTACCGATAAGCTTGGGCACCAAAATGGGATCGACGTGGGTGGGAGTGGTCATGGACTATCCTCCCAATGCACGGGGCGTTCACTCCAAAGCACTTGGACGGATTCCACATGAAGGAGTTCAAACGGCTCGCATTCTACCCTTCGCCACTGACGCCTAGTGGCCACATCCTCAAAGAGAATCTGTTGCACTTCAATGATTTGTGGCATCCCCTCCAACACCAACGCCACGTGGGAGGTGAGTAAGCGTGTGCCCGGAGGTAGCCCTGTGCCTTTGGGGCCTCCCGTGAGGGGGTGTACCCATTTGCGGATGGAACTCAAAATTTGGTCTTTTAAAACGGCCCCGCTGAGTCCCATTTTACACCGAAGTGTGAGAAGCACTTTGATGGTTTTGTATTTGGGTCCAATGACCTGCAGACTGGTATTGATGCAGCATTTGTCGGACAAATAGTCGTGAACTCTCTTTAACAAGTGCAGATGGGGAGAGAGGATCTGGGGATTGGGGTGGATGCTATAACCTGATTTTGGGATCACGCAAAGGGTGACCATTCCTGTGGTGTGGGAACTTAAACACTTCACGTCCCCCACCTGAGGCGAAAAGGAGCGGGTGAGTTCCTCAAAATCGTGGGCGGTGACGGCCCTTTCTTTTAGGGAGAGTAGTAAAGCGGCTCGTTTTTTGGCTTCTTCCAAAGATTCGGGATCTTGCCCCCCTGCCGCTGCCATGGGCTGTTCCACTCCGTCCACAAACTCCAGTTGATGCAAGACTTGTTGGATGGAATTGGGACTTAAATTGCCTTTCTTTCCGCCCCCGCTGCGGTAGGATTTTGCCACGATCAAGCCTGTAGCCTCATCTAATGACCTGGATTTTGGG
Source organism: Silvanigrellaceae bacterium (assembly GCA_044339525.1). GTDB lineage: Bacteria > Bdellovibrionota_B > Oligoflexia > Silvanigrellales > Silvanigrellaceae > JBIIVH01. Next base: position 31,751 of record JBIIVH010000026.1, read on the forward strand.
GGGATTTTGCCTCGACTACCATCGCCAAATCGCACCACACCGGTATTGGCATCCACCATCACATGGCAATCTTGGGGACCACTTAAGGCAAAGGAGGGCACCACTTGATAAGGGATCTCCCGAACGCCTTCTCGCACCACGATCTCCACATGGGAGACCAGCACGGGTTTGTGTTTTAGCGTGTAGGTTTCGTCGGGCAAGCCTTGAGATTTTCCAATGATTTCATCCACAAAGGTTTCCCCTTGCAGCACTTCCACGGCATTCACAATCACGGATTTTAATTTAGGAGCTCTGTCAAAGCCCCCGGAAAGGAGCTTGGCTCTTAGCCAGTAGAGATCTTTGCCCAAGGTGACTTTTTTTCCTACTGTTTCAGGTAGTTCTAGTGCCACGATCCCGGAAGTGGAGAAGCCCAGGGTGTGATCGGCAAAGGCCACGGGAAGAAACTCCCCTTGATTTTGGGTGCTCACCTCCCAGGAAAACAAACGCACTGGAGTGTCTGAATTGGGGCCTTGTGAGGCATTGCCCAGGGGCCAAGCCCCATCCCCTGATTCAGGTTCAAACTCCAACCAAAGCTGCAGCGTGCCCGCCGATAGCATGCCATCGAGCCCCAGCCAGAGGGTGGGAACGGTGTCTTGAAGAGAAAGAAAGGGCTGAAGTCCACCGGATTGGGAAAATTCCTCGGTGGCGTCTCGAAGCTCAAAATCGCTTTCCACCTGAAGGGACTTGATGGGGCGGAAGGGAAATTGGAGGTGAAGCCTAAATCCCATGCTGTAGGGAGGTCTAAGGGGAAGTTCGGCGGTGGCATTCCAGGCCTCACCTTGCAGTTCCCATTGGGCTCTGGTGCCATAGTGACCTTGCTGAATCCGGCCGCGCACCCAATGATTCTCGCTGCCATCCACATCGATGATGCTTAGGTTTTCGGGAACTTCAAAGCGGATCTCCCCGTCACGGCAAAAGCAACAGGTGGAATCGTAAAACTGAAACGAACCCCATGGGCTTGTCACCCCAGCCACGGTGCTTCGTCCCAAAATGGCCCATTCCCGTCCTGCCCAATACTCCCAAACTAGACTCAAATCAGGCGTGGGTCCGGGCGGATCTTTTAGGTTGGACGGTGCTAGTGTAAATCCAAATTTGAGAATGGCACCGGGTACTTTTGCACCGTCTAAGTTAACGTAAAAACAAGAATCGGAAAGGGGATGATCCCCAAATGGGGCAAAGATTCGGGTGGGATCGATCACAAAACTTTGTTGGGCGCTCACACTGGAAATGAGTCCCCTAGGGATTGTGCCGGAACCTTTGGTGTAGAAGGAGTAAGACATCTCTGTAATGCAAATGTCTTGCTGCTCTGACTCAAAAAAATGGGGATAAAATCTTAAACTACCTATTGGCCATGACTTTGTGTCACCTTCATCAAGCTCTTCTTCCTCGGGAGGGTTTTCCTCAGACTCAAAAGCCATGGGGGGAGGTTGCAAAAGACATCCGTCTTTGGAGCCAGGAATTAGGGAATGGGGCAGTTCAAACCAATGCGTGCCATTCCAAGCCTGCCAGGAAACTCGGTGGGAAAGGGTGCAGTGACGCAACGTGTCGGAGGATTCTTTATCTTTAAAATGGCTTTGGAATTGCACCTCCAAGCCTATGTCCCCGAGCTGACACAACGGCAGGGCAGGCATCACCGGGTAAACAAATCGAGGTACGTTGAGGGTCCCTTCAAAAAGAGGAAAGCCTCCCATGGGGGAGGTGTCCCCCGGGGAGCCGGAGGGGATTCCAATGAGGGAAGTGCCTTCTGCTAGTGAGCCTTTGCTCCCGCTTGCCACGCATTCAAGTCTCACCGGAAAATGAGTGAGGGGATCCAGGGTTTCAAAGAGCAGGGGAGCCCCATCGGAGTCTTGGGCCGATACAGCGGTAAGGGCCTGAATATCCAGAGGTTTTGTGAGGGTGGGTGCCGTGGTAAATCGCACCACCGTGCGGGCGGGTTCGGGGCCTTTTAATGTGATCCCCAGCAGATTTAAAAAAGACATATAATTTTTTTCGGGTATCTGATTCATTCGGTATTGTAGCGTTTCTGCTAACCAAGCAAATAACTCCAGGAGTGTGATGCCCGGATCGCTGGGATTGTGATCCGTCCATTGGGGGCAATATCTGGGGATTAAGCTCACAAGATCCGTAAAGATTTGTTCAAAATTTCGATCGTCTAAATTAGGTGCAGGTAAAGTCATAGCTAACTGCCTTGTACGTAAAAAGGATAAACAAGATTAAAGACGCTATTGGAAGACCGAACCGTATATCGGATATGGGCCTCACAGGCACCTGGAGTGGGTCTTTCGGAGACCTTTACTTTGACTTGCATGATTCTTGGCTCCCACATCAGGATGTCATTTTCTAAATGAAACTCCATCAAACTCAAATTGGTGACGTGGTTGGGTGCAAAGATAAAATCCGGCAATTTGGAGCCAAACTTGGGAAGCATGGGCCGCTCTCCCAAAGCTGTATTACAAATGTAATATATGGCCTCTTCAATGGAGGCTTCATCTTCTACAAATTCAAATTTGGGTCTTCCTACCTTGGGCAAACTGATCCCCCTTCCTAAAAAGGAGCGTTTGGATAGACTACTCATGAGGGATTGGCCTCCGTTTTAAAGAGTTCGATGTGAATGGGGGGCACCAAAAGCACCAGACCCGCCTTGAGATCCAGGGGATCGGCAATGGAATTGTGCTTGGCAATCAATCGCCAGGAATGGGGTGTTCCGTATTCTTGTTGGCTGATTTGAGCTAAGGTTTCCCCTTCCACCACCACTCTTTTTTTGGTGTGATCGGGGCTGTTGCGTGGTTTTTTTTGGTGTTGCTGTTTGGCAGGAGAAAATTCTCTGAGTTCAATTTGGGCAAAGGCCCGCAAGGGTATCCCTTGTTGATTAAAAAGGGTGAATCGCAGTTTGAGGTGCACCAAAACGCTTTGAAACTGAGTTTTACCCCAACTAAACATCACCACGGGTGGGCGGTGAAGATCGGCGTTCACCAATGTAAAATCCTGAAGTTTTTGGGTGTATTGCCTTACATCTGTATCGGATTCGAAGGTATCAAACACCAGTTCTAGACGAAGGGTTTGGGCCTGGCCGCTGGTGAACTGCAATTCCGGTGCGTCTAGCCCGTGCACCGCGGCCCCTTCCCATCCCGTCTGCTTTTCGATGGCGTATTCCTGAGGGTTAAACATCACGGCCAGTGATTCGTTGGTGTCTAAATTGATGATATTTGCCTTTTCTAATGCCACCTTAATGCTCCTCCCGCACCTTTAGCCAATTGATCTAGTCGCATTCTCTCTTCCACGCGCCAAATAAGCCTTTCCACCAATAGGTCCAGGGAAACGGGATCAGCATCCACTTTCTGAATGCCCAGCTCCTTTTTAAGCTCTTGAATGGCGGCTTCTTGCAGTCCCTTGGTATCGCCCTTACGAAGCATTTTGGTGGCCCGGGATGCCCGTTCAAGCCACTTTCTGCTGCCCGACCCCAGGCCTTCTATGGCGCCATCTGCTGCGGAATTTGCCAGGTCGTGGGCCAAGCCCCCAAACTTTTCCTTTAACACATCTCGGATGCTATCTGGGGTGAGATTTTCAGGCGTGATCCCCCAGCTCTCCAATAACTTAACAATGGGTGCCAAAGCTTCTTTCGCTTCCTCTTTTAGGGTCTCTTTAACCATGATAAAGGAAGACTCGATGGTGTCTTTGGTTTGTTTGGAGGCTTCCACCAGCAGGCCTTTGCTCCAGTCTTTTAGGGCCACGGTTCCCTTTTCCACCATGGTTTCGGCCATGCCCCTGGCGGCCCCTTCAAAATCTTGCTCGAGTGATTTAAGATTTTCACAGTTCATAACGGTACGAATTTGCGCAAAAAGCGCTGAGCTCTCATTTAAAAAGGTTTTCGCTCCTTCAAAGGCGGCGGCCGATTCTTCGAGAACGGGCACCACGGCGTCTAAAAGTAGGGCGCCTTGGATGCTCAATGATTTTAAAAACTCGTTGGCGTTGTCGGCCATTCCGATGCAGGCCTTGGCCTGGTTCATTAGGGAGTTGGGATTGGAATCCCCTTTGGCATCTCCCTCAGATGGAGACTTCATGAGTTCAAGGGCGGCTTTGATGAGCTCGCTCATCTCTCCCACCGAATTCTGCCGGTCGGCTCCTGGAGCGGACGGGGAGGAGCCTTTACTCTCTTTGGATTTTTCTTCTTCTTTCTTTATCAGGCTCAGAAAGACATCAATGGCACTTCGTTTCCCCCCTTTGGGGGAACCGGGTTCGGGTTTTTGTGGGTCCAGGATATCCCAAACGCCGTCTCCTTCCCCAAACTGGCGCAGGCTTTCGATAAATTCTTTGATTTGAGCCGATAATGGCGTGGGCGCGGTGCCTTTTTTAGGTGAAGAGGTCGGAAGCTTTGGCCCCCATGACCATCCTTGGGAGTTGGGTTGGGATTCGTTTTTTCCCCATTGGATCCAAGGTTTAAAATGCCTAGGCTTAAGAAGCGCCTCGGCCCAATCGGATGCTTTTTGGGGAGAGGTAGGGGAATGAGGACTCTCCAGCCCGTTGCCTTGCCATGGGGAGCCTTGCCATGGGGAGCTTTGCCATGGGGAACTTTGCCAAGGGGAGCTTTGCCAAGGAGTGCTTTGCCCCTGGGAACCTTTCCACAGAGGGGTTTGCAGTGGGTTGCTTTGCCATGGCGTGCCTTGCCAGGGAGAGCCCTGATTTGGCACGCCCTGCCAAAAGGTACCGCCCAGATTTTGACGAGCGGCGGGATCGAAAACGCCTGCAGATGAGGTTGATCCCAGCCACGGGAGCGAAAACATTCCCCCGCTCAGGCCCGCGAAACTTCCCAGCCCGGGAGCCTGAGGCAGGTTCCCCGTGTGACTGGGTGAATCTTGACTTCCCCCCATGAAGCCTTCCAAGAGTGGGAGTCTAGCCTTGAAATCTGGTCTGGGCCCCCATTCTCCCGACGTCCTCAAAGGGGCCCTTTCGGGTTCTTGAGCCCATAAGGACGAGCCAAACCCAAAGGCAGAGCTGACATTTAAATGAAAAGGAAAGGAAACTGTTGTTTCGGGCACGTCCCGAAGGGGTCCAAGGGGTGCTGTGGACCCCAACGTGGTTGGTGTGGCCCGTTCCCTGGGGGAGTGCCCAGAGGGAGTTGGGGTGGTTTGCGCGGGGTCTGTTTTTGACCCTAGAGGCATTTCCCATGGGCTACCTTGCCTTGTGCTCCCTAGGGGTGGATGCTCCCCCAAATTCGGAAGGAAGGGAAGGGATATGGGCCTACCGGAAAACGAGGGTAGATTGCCTTCCGTGAAAAAAGAGGGGAATGGAGTCAACCAGGATGAGGGCCAATCCGAGGAAAACTCCTTTGGTTCCTTTTGAATCAGAGGCTTATGTATCAGGGGCTTTTGATGATGGGGCTCAGGATCATAGGGCTTTAGGTCATTGGGCCTTCGATCTTGGGACGTTTGATCTCGTGGAGTTTGGTCAGGAGTCCGTTGGAAAATGGATTGGAACCCATGGGGAAAATCCCGTTTTAGACCCAGTGGCATGTCTGGGAAAATCCCGCTGGGGCTGTCCATTTCGGGAATGTCCATCCAAAACTCCCGCGTGGGAGTGGTGACCCGCACCCTGGGATTTTTGAATTTGGTTTGGGTCAAACTCTGCAAATGGCTTGTGAGATAGACTTCAAAGTCCGTATCTTTAAAAGACCATTTGGCAAACTGAGCTGGTTCAAACTTTAAGAAAAAGGAATGGAGATCGGAGCGCACGGCTAAGTCTAGAAAGTATTGGCGCTGCTCGTCCCACTCTTTACAAAAGGTCTCGCAGTGGCTTTCGGCTCCCATGGGCCGTTCCCATCGCTTTTCGATAGCCTCGTGTAAATGGCACCATTGGTTTCCCCTTTCCCACATTTCTTGGGAAAAGGATTCCATATGTTGCCACTTTTCGAGAAAGGATTCTGAAGTCATGCCTTTTCAAGCCCTTCCACTGCCAGTTCCATGCGTTCCACCCAGAGACCCTGTCCTCCACCGGAAGAGCCTCCCAGGGTTCCCGCGTCCCAGCTCACGGGCCAGGCCCCGCGGAAATTGATCCGAAAGGATTCTTCTCCGGAGTCTTCCAAAATGAGAATGCTGCCGCTTTTTCGGGTGCACTTTTGATTGCTAAAAAAGTCTTGATACCACTGCAAAAGGGCTGGACCATTCACCACGCCTGCCGACAGGATGATGGGTTTTAGGGTGGCCCTACCAATGAGCTTATGCTGAGTGTGATTCAGGCCACCTTCATATAAGCCCACCACTTCTCTGGTGATGCCTAAGCCTTCCACTTGGGAAAATTGCCCTTGTACCAGCCCTTCTAGTTCCACTAAAAAGGACCCAGAAAGGCGCCAATGTTTGCGTTCTGAAGCCAAATCATTACCCCCGTGTTCTCATCTCTTGATTTTGAATGAGGTGCAGAAAAATAAACTCTAACGGTTCGGCTAGTGCCACTCCCACCTCCACTTGCAACAATCCCGCCGCAACCGACTCTGGGGTGTTGCGTTCCGCATCGCAGTGCACCACAAAACTTTCTTTGGGAGAGTTTCCTTTAAGCACTCCCCGCTCAAACAAAAGTTCTAAAAAGGCTTTAATGTCCCTCTCCACGCGGCTCTGCAGGGCTGGGGAATTGGGTTCAAAAACATAGGGCAACAAGCCCCATTTTAAGGTGCGTTTTAATCGGTACAGGCCCCGGGCCACGGATTCGGGTTCCCCGGCTAAGTTCACATCCCCCCAAAGCCTCACCCCCCTTTGGCGAAACAATCGAATGGGGGCCAATCGGTTTTCGCGGGCCTGTTCCCAGTGGGATCGGTGCACGCCAGGGGCCAAGGCGATGATCTCTTTTAAGGGTTGGTTGGCAGGGCTATGCACGAGATTTCCCGTTTCCCTTGTTACCTTGCACAACGCCCCTAAAACGTGTCCCACTCCACTGGTTACCGCTTCTGAGGATCGTTTTAAACTTTGCACCGTTAGCACTCCGGGAAACAGCCCACAGGCGTGCCTTGATTTTCTAAGCTGGGAAGATGGAGAGCCTTGGGAAGTGTGGGGTGGAGGTAATGTATAACATTGGTAAAACAGCGTGATGTCTCCACGTTTTTCGCAGAGTTCTATGACACCTTGTTGAATTTGTCTTTTCAGAGATGGACTCAGATCCAAATCGGGATTATCGAGCTCTGGAATGGCAAGGTAATCGGGACACCCTAAGGGATGGCCTTCAAAGGAGGCTATGCCCGGAAGATGACTCATGGCATCCCCTTCAATGGCCGAAGGAAGGTCCAAGATCCATTGCCCTTGCAGGTGGGGAAAGAGGGGCACAGGGATCCAAAGCACATCGCAAAACTCCCCCCCATTGGAAAAAAAACCTTGGAGGCATTCCATCACCACCACCGACAGGGAATGGAGGACAGATCGTTCCCGAAGCTGCGCCACACTGGTCACATCGGTCAGGAGTTCCTGCTTAGGGGCCGAGGTAAAAAGTACAAACAAGCAACGCACCGGCGCTTGGAAAATCTCGGTGAGTGGCTGAGGCACAACTTGTTTATTAATTACATAAATACCTGGCATTGCCATGGTTTAGGTTCCCTGCAATTGTCGGTTGATACGTTGATTGAGGGCGGCGACCTGCTGAATCCACTGATGCCTCTGACTGTGTTCCATATTCATGATCTCATCCATAGACCAGTGAAAATGATAAGCAATGTAAGTCATTTCGGCATAGAGTTCTTCAACATCATATCTTAAGATCCCGCCCGATAGAACTCCCCCACGGCTAACTCAAAGGATTGAGCACAGTGTGGGCATGAAATCTGAACTTGGTCACTGGTGTCTTCATTGATCTTGCGGTAGAAAGACTGCAAAAAGGTGAGGTCTGCACTAAACAGATTTTCGATCACGGAAGGATTGATGTCCTTTAACGTTCCTAGTTTGGTGATCACCCTAGAGAGAAGGATGATGATCAAGTAGGCTTTGTTCTGCTTAACCCTCGGATCCTGAAGAGGTAAGATTTCGTCTTTGGCGTTGGCGAGCCTCATGGTGCCCACGCGTTGGAGGTTTCCCTCTTTGTCAACAAATCCTCTGGGTAACGTAAATTCAAACTCTGTCTGTAGTGCCACGATCTAACCTCTTTCTATTCGTTCCGTGTGATTAAGCTTTTTCGAGACGCTCAATGCACAACTCAATCACTTCCACACCGTTGTCGTCTTTGGAACCTGCCTTCAAAGAAGGTCCTTCCCATCGGCAGGGCCAAGCTTCGAAAAAATTGTAACGCACGGCTTCGCTCATGTCGTCGGCTAAGAGCACAATGGAACCGCTCTTGCGTTCGGTTTTGCCTTGCTCCACAGAACGACGCCATTTTAGGAACGAGTCATCGTTGAGCAATCCTCGGCGCAAAACCAAGTTGTTGAACGTCGTTTTTCCGGGGCGTTTTCTCATCTGGGAATCATCGCCGTCTTGATAAGAGATCACTTCAGTGGAGCTTCCAATGCCATCCACATCTCGAAATTTTCCCCATTCCACACCTTCAATTTCCACTCGAAAATTATGAAAACTTAAATAATCCACTCTATCAGCCATAGAATCTCCCTATCTATTCAATGCATTATTTTTTTTCTTGACCAGCCATTTGACCAATACGGAATATCACAAATTCAGCGGGTTTCACAGGTGCCATTCCAATTTCAATGACCACCATTCCGGCATCCACCACTTCCGTGGGATTGGTTTCGTGATCGCATTTAACGAAAAAGGACTCCTGGGGTGTGGATCCTACTAGTGCACCTGTGGCTCTCAAACGGAGCAGGTAGGCGCTGATATCCCGAACCAGTTTTTTCCAGAGGCGCTCGTCATTGGGCTCAAACACAGCCCATTGGGTGGACCGGTGAAGGGTGTGTTCCACCATGATAAATAAACGACGAACGTTGATGTAGCGCCAGCTGGCGTTTCCGCTGATGGTGCGCGCACCCCAAACTCGGATTCCCATGTCGCCCATGTTGCGAATGACATTGATGCCCCGTGGGTTCAGCAATTCTTGTTCCGTGGAGGTGAGGGAGTATTTTAGGCCAATGGCTCCTCTTAAAATGTCGTTGGCAGGTGCTTTGTGAATTCCCCTTTCTCCATCTGTCCGGGCATAGAGTCCCGCCAAATGACCACTGGGCGGCACAAACACGTTTTCCTGAGTTTCAGGATTGTAAACTTGAATCCAAGGGAAATAGGTGGCTCCGTAATGGGAGTCTCGGGGTCTGTAAAGCTTATCCAAGCGTGTGTTGAGCTCTTCTTGAGAGTCCATGATGGCAAATCGGTACTTTTTATTTTCACAGTGGGCCAGAAGCTCTTCATGCACGCGGGGATCGCTCACACCAGGCACGGCCACCAATGCGATCTCTTCCACATCCAAAAGGGCATAAAGACCTGTTCGTTTTCCAGGACCATTATCAGCGCCAATGAGCTTGGAAATGTCTTCTCCGGAGTTGGAGGAAGAACCACCCATGCTTAACGTGGGCAATGGACTAGACTCCCCGGCGGCGGGCGTTTCTGTGGATCTATCCTCTCCCGGCTTGTCTATTTTTTTGCGCTCCATTCTGGTTCCAAATGATGTTTTGGAAGGCACACCCGCATTCACCACAAAACACTTGGAACCACCGTTTAGAAAGAATCCGTAAACGGCCCAAGCCAAATAAGGGCTATCGGCAAAACCGCCAAAGGTGTTTTTGTATTGGCTCCAGTTGGAAATTAAGGTGGGAACGTTGGTGGGTCCTTTGTCACACAATCCCACGAAACCTGGGGTGCTGGTGCCCACCGATTCAATGGGTTTAGAACCTCTATCCACTTCTTCTACATAGACGCCGGGACTCAAATATTGGGCCATGAATACTCCTCTTATGAGTAGGTTGTTATTGAATGGGCATGGGTGGTAAGGGAACAGGAACGGGGGGGACGGTGCCAGGTGGCTGAGCTAGCTGAATCACAATTGTGGTGACCGTCATTGTGGCCGTGTGCAGTGCCGTGGCCAGCTTCTGGGCGGCTTGACTGTGATTGGCTTTGGACGATTGGGACAAAATGGGTGTCACACCGGTGAGCTGCGCCACTAAAGTGGGCACCAACACGGGAGCCAGGATGGTGGACGAAACCACCTGCAGGGGCACCAAACCGGGTAAGGGCTGGAGCACGGGACCTGGAGTAAACAGAGCACAGGCGGTCCAAAAGGTGAAAATGGCTTGGGCCAAACGCAAATTAAACACCAAGCCACTGGGAGGGTGGGTGGCCAATAAAGACTGCATCATGGGTACGAGGGCCGCCAGTCCTGGAGCACTGATGAGGGACCCTTGGCAGATGTCTTTAGCGCCTCTGGCGTAGGATTCGTAGGCCTTGGCCCACCTCAAACCAGCTTCTGGTGCGGAAGAGGGAAATTTGCGTTCTCCCAACAATTTTTGAATCTCGTTTTTCAACGCATTCGGCTGTAGCAAGTGTCTTCCCCCCTCTTTTTTCTGGAGGGTTAACTCATTTCCCCCAGGCCAGAAAGGGTAACTCAAGCTAATTGTGTTGGTCAACTGGTGAAAATGGTCTGAAAACAGCAAATTGGTCAAATTTTGCTCAGTTTATTTTTTAAATCTATGAAAAGATTGATGATTTGTGAAAAATCAAGAGGTGTTTCTGGGCTGGTTGACTGACCAGCTAAAGGGAGTTAAAGTAACGTTACAACCCCAACAGATTAGGAATACGTCATGTCAATGCGATCGCGCCGTAACGTTTTTGTTACTTTTGTTGGCACTTTGCTACTATCCGGTTTTTCCATTTATCCTAAAAATAGCTATTCGTTATATACGGTCCATTTATCATCAAATGAAATGGAAAAAGAAGCCCAAATTCATTCCTTACAAAACACTTACGACATCTTGGGCATCAATCATCAAGCCCATACCTTGGATGTTTTGGTAAAGAGAAACCAAATGGATTCCTTTGCCAAACTTCAACTTTCCTCCGAAGTGAAATTTGATCCCCAAAACGTCCTTCCTCAAAACATCAGCTCCTATCTGGATCCCACGGGGGTGGCCCAGACCCTTCAAGACCTCGCCGCCCAATTCCCAAACCAAACCAGACTCTTTGAGGCAGGGAAAACCCATGAAAACAGAACCATCTGGGGCATCGAAATTTCCAATCACCTCCAAGATCCTCTCCTGCCCGTGGCTCTTTTTAATGGAATGCACCACGCTCGGGAACTCATGACCACGGAAGTGTTGGTTCATATGGCCACGACCCTTTTAACCACCCAAAACACGGATCCTAAAGTGGGAGAATGGCTAGAAAAGACCCGTATTGTTGTTGTGCCCCAACTCAATCCAGACGGAAACGCCAGGGTTCATGCCGGCACCAGGATGTGGCGCAAAAACACTTGGAAAGAAAAAGACAGCGTGGTGGGAGTGGATCTCAACCGAAACTACCCGGCTTTTTGGAACCACTGCAATGGCAGCAGCGGCATGAAATTTTCTGATACCTATCGTGGCCCAAGCCCGGGAAGTGAGCCAGAATCCCAAGCCCTCATGCGTTTGGTGTCGGAGCTTAAACCCGTAGTGGACATCTCGTACCACTCTTATAGCGAGCTCATCATCTACCCTTTTGGCTGCCGAAAAGAAAAGAATCCATCGGCCGATCTCTTTGCCCAAATTGGTCAATTCATGAATCAACAGCTTCCCAATGATCAGGGCAAGGTGGGACAATACAAAGTGGGCGCCGCACCCGACGTGATCTATGAAGCCGATGGCACCGACCTGGATTGGCAATGGAGAACCTATGGTGTGTTGGGGTATACAATTGAAATCAACAGCAGTGGACTGGGTTTTCAGCCCGACTATGCCAAATGGAGAGATGTTACGGTAAAAAGGCAGGAAGGAGGGTGGCGCGCCTTGCTTCAAAGGGTGCATCAACAATCCGTCCAAGCCCAATTGGGAGAAGGGTGGCAATCCCAGGTTTCCCATTACACCATCGAAAAACGTAACGAATCCGGGCTTTATGAATCGTTTGCCCCCGATCTTCCGGCTCAGACCTTTACACCCAAAGGCTCCACGGGGCTCATCTACAATCTGTTGCAACCTGGATCCTACCGATTCCAGTTTTTTGGTCCTGGCATTTCTGGGTCAAAATCAGTTACCTTCGCGGTAACAGAAGAGGTAACGAGGCTAGGGACTATCGAAATTTAGAGTTCTTGTGCTCACTTGAACGGCGCTCTAGGAATTTAGGATTTCCTCATAAAGCCCTCGAACCCCCACGGTGGGCTTCAGCTTTTCCAAAAAGAGTTGGGTGCCTAAAATTCTACGGTTGGCAAACAAAAAGGCCTCAGGGGGAGGTCGAAGTTTAGTCTGCATGGCAAATTTCATGGATAACTGTTTGATTTTTTGTGAATAATCGTTATTACCCCAGTCAAAAACATCCCTTTGAAGAGGCTCAACCACCTGAAGCATGAGCTCATAAAAGGTTTGGCGCGCCGCCGTTGAGTCCGTGGATTTTACAAATCCCAACTGCAAGGCCTCTTCCATAGCAGAATTGTATTTCTTTTGTAATACATTTTTAAACAATTCTAAGTACGGTTTGCGATGGGACGAGGGTATTTCCACCACGGCACCAAAATCCAACAACCCCAGAGTTTCATCACTCATCACCAAAAAATTGGCGGGGTTGGGGTCGGTTTGGATCCTAAAAAATCGAAAGACCTCTAAAAAAGTGAGTTTTACCAGCTGATGGCCAAGTCGGTTTCTTTCTTCCGCAGACCTTGTGGTAGACTCCAGCCATGTGGCCATGTTGGTTCCGCTTAACCAGTGGGTGGTTAAAATCTCCTCACAACTCAGTGCAGACACCACTTGGGGCAATTGAAATTCTGGGTAGGCTTGAAGGAGCTGAGAATGGATTTCTATATTGTTTTTTTCGATTAAAAAGTTGAGTTCATTTTTAAAGAGTTCTCTTACGGTATCAATGTTTTTTTGAAGTTCATTTTCATTTTGATTGCTCGGAATAATCCGAAACAGTTTCTCTAAGCTCAATAGGTCCGCGCGCACGTGATCTTGCAAATTAGGGTAACGGATCTTGATGGCCACATCAATGAGCTGACCATGGGGGGTTCGGAGTTTACCACGGTGCACCTGTGAGATGCTGGCCGCCGCAGCAGCGGTGGGGTCTATCCAATCTAAGCATTTGAAATCCAATGCACTGGCATCCATCACCTTTTGCATATCCGCAAAGGGTTTGGGTGTGGATTGACTTTGCAGCTGTCTCAATGGTTCTTTCCAGTTTTCCGGCAACACACTATTGTCCAAGGAAAGCATTTGCCCCACCTTCATGGCGGCGCCTTTGAGTTCATCCAATCCCGCCACGAGTCGGGTGGCGGCTTTGCTGGCTTGGGATTCGTCTAAAAGCCCGGTGCGTTTGAGAATGGCTTCGCCTCCAGCCCGAAGTGCAGCCGAACCAACGGTTCTAATTAGGGAAAAACCTCGACTTTTGCTCAAACTGGCTCCCGTTTTTCTTTAAGGTAACATTTCAAAGGCGGGGCATCAAGGCGAATTTTGCATCTTCCATTCGGCTAAATAAACAGGTTCAATGAAAAGCTTTCCTGGGTGGATTTCAGACATTTTTTTTAAAAACTGATCCTCAGAACTCACCGATATCCCCAACATCCCTTTTAGTTTCAATTTTTCGGAAGGGAAATCAATGTTTGCCAATACCGGGGTCTTTCCAGCAAAAGATCTCAATGTGGACTGGAGCTTTTGCATGGTGGCTTCGTCCCGAATCAGGGATTCATCAAAGGAGAGGTCCCAGCTTTTGATGTGCATGGCTCTTTTTTCTTCCAATTTTCCCATCGCCACACACACACTTCTAACGGTTTTGGATTCAATTCCTTTTTTCAGTTGAACCTCAAACCAACCTAATTCACCCAGTGAAAACATGAAGTCCAATGCCGAAAACTGCTTGGGAAAAACAGTCACTTCCAGCTCCCCAGTGCTGTCTTGAATTTTTAAAACACAAAACTTTTCACCCGCTTTGGTTTTCTTTTCAAAGACATCCACCACCACCCCCACTATCTTTTGAGCCTTTCGTTTGAAGGAGGGGACGTCGTCGGCCTCCACCAGATCGGGTAATTGATGGATGGGGCACACGGAAAACTGCTTAAAATCATTTTCAAATAGCTTGGAAGGATGGGTGCTACAGTAGAATCCTAGGCACTCTTTTTCTTTCTCCAAAGTGGCGAGTAAACCCCAAGGGGTGCATTTTTTCAGGCTTATGCCCTTTAAATGCTTTTTCACCCAGCCCAATGGGGAGTCCAGGGTGGTTGGAACCAAAAGGGGATTGAGGGCAAGATGGGCATTTGCGATTTTAGGGGTTTTGCCTTGAGGGGATTTTTCTAGGCCCGGCAGCCTTATGGGCTCTGAACTCTTGAGGGGGAGTTCATCCTCTTCATCATAATCAAAGATGCCTTTTTTAAATCCGTCCTTGCGTTCCATTTCTTTGTTGATGCACTTTAACCAATTTTCAAAGTTACCTAGTAGCTCCGCTCGATTGGAGCTAATGCTGTCAAAACATCCGCTCATTACAAGCACATCAATGATTTTTTTATTAAGTTTTCTGGAGTCCACTCTTACCATAAACTCAGGTACACTGTGAAAGGGGCCATCTTTTTCACGACTTTGAATCATTTCCAATACAATTCCACGCCCTAGGCCCTTCACGGCACCCAATCCAAAGCGGATGCAATGATCTTTGGGGATGGAAAAGGCATAATCACTCTGATTGATGTCTGGCCCTAACAGTTCCATTCCCATGCGCTTGCAATCCATCCAATAACTCACCACTTTATCTGTGTTGTCCATGTCACAAGTGAGTAAGGCGGCCATAAATTCCGTGGGAAAGTAACATTTTAAGTAGGCCGTTTGATAGGTGACCCACCCGTAAGCCGCTGTATGACTTTTGTTAAACCCATACTCGGCAAATTTTGCCATTAAGTCAAAGAGATCTGCAGCCTTTTGGGGGTCGTGGCCGTTTTTGGTGGCTCCTTCCACAAAGCGTGCTTTCTGCCGCTCCATCTCCCCTTTATCTTTTTTACCCATGGCACGACGCAGGAGGTCGGCCTCTCCTAAACTATAGCTCGCCAACACCGCTGCGATCTTTTGAACCTGCTCCTGGTAGACAATCACCCCATAGGTGTCTCGTAAAATCTCCTCCAATTCAGGGAATGCATACTCCACGGGGTTTTTACCGTGCTTTCTCAACACAAAATCTTCCACCATTCCCGATCCCAAGGGGCCGGGTCTAAAGAGCGCTAAAATGGCTATGATGTCGGTGAAGCAAGTGGGTTGAAGTTCGGCAATGAGCTTTCTCATGCCGGCGCTTTCCAGCTGAAAAATGCCGGTCACATGGGCCGTGGAAATCTGGGAATACACCTTTGGGTCTTCGAGATCAATGCTTTCGATTTCAAAGGTCGGATGGGAACGTTTTCGCACGTGCTGCACGCAAGTTTCGATCACGGTAAGGGTTTTTAAACCCAAAAAGTCAAACTTAATGAGTCCAATTTTTTCCGCGTATTTGTGCTCCAGTTGGGTCACCCGTTGGCCTTCCGACTCCATCATGGGGCAGCGGGTGTCTAGGGGCGCGTCGGAGATGATCACACCTGCGGCATGCACTCCTAAGGAGTTTAGAGTCCCCTCAATCTCCACGGCTTCGTGCCAAAGTGCTCTGGATCTTTCATCGGCCTTCAGTTTTTCTTCAAGCTTTTCCTCTTCTTTCAATGCTTGTTCCAAGGTGATTCCTGGCGTTTCCGGGATCAATTTGGCAAATTCATTGGATTCAAAAAAAGACCATCCTTGAATGCGAGCCAAATTTTTAATGGCATTTCGGGCCATCATCCTTCCAAAGGTAACAATCTGACTCACGTTATCTTGGCCGTACTTTTGATACACATACTGGATCACTTCACCACGTCTATCCTGGCAAAAATCCGTATCAATATCGGGCATGCTAATTCGGTCTGGGTTTAAAAATCGCTCAAATAACAAGTTGAATCGGATGGGGTCGATGTTGGTGATGCCTAAGGCATATGTCACCAAGCTCCCTGCGGCCGATCCTCGGCCCGGACCCACGGGAATGTCTTGCTTTCGGGCCCAGTTGATGAAGTCTTGTACGATCAAAAAATAACCGGAAAATTTCATTTTGATGATCACGCCCAGCTCGTATTCCAGTCGTTCTTGGTAGGACTTCCAGGCCGCCTCTGGGGAGGTTTCTTTAGGCACGTGCAGCAAAATGGTTGGTTTCTTGAGCTCCAATCCTTCCCGTGACAAACGTAACAAACAATCGTCCGCGGATTCATCGGGGCGCTCTCTAAAATCTGGCATAAATACACTTTTTGTGTCAATTTTAACTTGACACCGTTGCGCTATCTTCCATGTATTTTCCAGTGCCTTGGGGAATAAGGAAAAGCGCTCTTGCATTTCCGCTTCTGTGGCTAGGTGAAACCAATAATGGGATTCCACCTTTTGAAGCTCATGCCTTTGCAATTTGTGCTTAATGGCCAACAAAGACAAATGGGTTTGAACGTCTTTGGGGTGAAGGTAATGCACGTCCGCCGTGGCCACGCATTCCAAACCCGCTTGGGTGGCTAGCTGTGCGCCCAAGGTGATGAGTTCTCTTTGCCCGGGAAGGTGATTGTCAATGAGCTCCACATAGACATTTTCACGGGAGAAAATCCCTTTTAAGTGTTCCAAAAAATCCGAAGCAGAGCTAAGCTTCCCGCTAGCGAGGAGCAAATTAAATTCGCTCTTTTGACATGCCGTTAGGCAGATCAAGCCGGAAGAGTGCTGCGTCAGCACGGACCAAGGTAACTCAAACACCTCCTTTTGCTGGGCCATTTTCCCGGTGGTGTTGGCATAAGATGAGATCTTAAGCAGATTTTGGTAACCCTCTTGGTTTTGGGCCAGGAGCACCAAATGCCCGTGCATCCCAGGTGCCAATGGGTTGGTTTCTGGGTTCCAGAAAGGCAAATTGGCCTCATATCCCAAGATGGGTTGAATGCCTTCCGCCTGGCAACCCAAGTAGAATTCCAAAACCCCGTGGAGGGAATCATGGTCCGTGAGGGCAGCGGCCTTGGCCCCCTGCTTTTTGAGCTCCTTGATGAGCTTTTTGATTTTGATGCTTCCGTCTAGCAGAGAGTATTCGGAATGCACATGCAGATGAACATAGGGAGTGGGTGGAGTTGGGGAAGACTGAGTTGAGGGAGATTCTGGCTCCATGGTGGGATCCACTTATTCCATAGGTCCTTTGGGGCTGTCTTCGGCGCGGGGAGCGGCATGGCCTGAAGCGTGACCCGCTAATTTTGCCTTCACTTCCAACATGGTTCGATCAAAAACGCCACACCAATTTAAGCCATAGGGTTCTTCATCGGTTCGTTTGCTCACGAGTTTTTCCACGGCATCCACAATGCGATCGTCTTCATGGCGGAACCGATAAATGGCACGGGCAATGCAGTTTTGAACTTTGCGATCGTCGCTGTAAAAATCCACACAATCCACTTTCCAAAGGGCCGCCACCACCCGTTCGGCTAAACTATCCGAACGCTCTGGGCCATCACCCAGGGTGACTCGCTTGCTTTTGGCCAATCGGGCCTTCACTTCGGCAATGAGCTCCTCGGAGGACCTACCTGACGCTCGGGCAATGTGACTCTGATGATTCACTAAATTCTCGGCCTCACGGGAGAGCCGATCTTCCATGCGTGCATCATCCTGCAGCATAGACATAATGACATCCAAAACTCTGTCTTCCGCTTTTTCGTCTACCAAGGTATCAAAAGCCAAGTGTCCAGACTGTTTTAGTGCCCTAAACACCCGTTCCGAAAGACGTTCTAACTGCTCTGTGGAAAGTTTCATGGAACACCTAAAGCAAAGGAGCTACAAACGCACTTGGACACACCAAACGCTACATAACTCAGAAAAACCCATATCAACAGGGAACGCCAGCATATTGGCCCAGATGGCGATTTTTTGCAACCGAGCGGCAGCACCTTAGGGGGAGGGAGGGTTGGGGAGGAGGATCGAATTCTTCTTTCCAGGAGAAAGACCCAAGCCCAAATGGTCTGGCATTGGACTTTAAACTTCTAATAAAACAAAGAAAAAAGTCCTTCGCTTAGGGCTTTTCCTTGTTTGGTGGGTTTTTAGAAGGCGTGTAGAGTCTATGGCTTTCGCGTGACGCTTGTTTTCCCGCTTCTAGCTTCATATCCTCTTCGTTGGGGTTGTCAAATTCATTTTCAAATTCCTCTCGAGCTCTTTCCTTAGCGCTTTCAGGATCTTGAATGTCGTTCAAAGCTTGGTTTACAAGCTCTTTCATTCCAGAGTGTTTTTCTGCAATATCCATCAAATCTTTGTTTATAAAAAAAGGAATCAGATCTTGTTTATATCGTTTGTCTTGATTTGCAATTAACCATTTCCTAAAATCCTTAAAATAATCTTTATCCTTATGAATCAAATAGGAGTTTAAATCAATCAATCCGAAATAAGAAACTTTAAATGCACTAAGTAGTTCTTGAAATTGTTTTTCATGCTTAGAATCGCTTTCCTTGTGTTCATTTTTTGAATTTTGGAGCTTTTTTCGCAGATTTTCAATGGCAAACTGCGTTGATGTTTTCGCTTCAATATAGGAAAGTAACTTATTATAGACAAGAACAATCCAACTTGTAACTAAATTTAAGAAAAACCAGATTAAAGGAACAGCAAGTGCGATGATAATCTTGTCGCAATTGGACTTTTCTATATAAGATGAAAATCTAAAAGTACGAACTCCATGATCCATCTGTTTGGTTAAAAACTCGTGTAATTGGTAGTTAGACATAAGAAGAACGATGGTGTCAATATGCAAAAAAAGAATTGTCAAAAGGGATATGCGTAGGTAGGGATTTTTCCAAGCTGGGTGCGCTGCTGATTCCTTTAATCCCCCAAGCCAGGTGCAAAATGTACTCCGTCTTTCCTCCAAAACTTATACTCCTTTTTTCTAATTACGGAGATCCTATCAGTCGGCCATTCTCTTTACAAACGGGGGTTCTCGTGTGCCAATTTGTCCCTCAACGGAACTTTTCTTTGGTTTGGGCCTGCTGTATTACCCAAATGGCTGTATTTTTTAAAAGAAGGAGTATTTGATGAAAAAAACAAGGGAACCCCCCTATGCGGATGGCACCAAAGTGGTTGAAATGGTAAACACCGAGCCCATGGAATTTTTGCGATTGCACGGCCCCCATAATGCCCTGAGACCTTGGCTGGTGCAGGTGCAAGATGTGGTGGGACTCAGTGCCGCAGAGGTGGCGGCTAAGTACAATCTCTCGTTTGTTCCCACACACATTTCTAAAGTGCGGGTTCCCCCCGGGGCCGTCATCAAAATGTCCCTAGCCGCACCAGGGGCGCAGGCGGTTCAATTTGAAGTGGCGGAGCCCATTGGTAATGTCCGTCGTAATAAGCTGTGCATCCCTCGAGACTGGTT
>JBIIVH010000128.1:0-2727 GCA_044339525.1 Silvanigrellaceae bacterium
TCGCAGATTTCCCTTATTGTATGTCTTTTCTCGCTATAGAGCTGTTTTGCTAGCGCGACCTTTTGTTCGCTGAGGGCTTTGGGCCGTCCCCCCAGCCGGCCTCGTTGGCGTGCTGCACTCAGGCCAGCCTTTGTCCGTTCCCGGATAAGGTTTCTCTCAAACTCCGCCATGGCTCCAAAAACGTGGAAAACGAGCTTGCCTCCTGAGGTCGTCGTATCGATGGATTCGGTAATACTCCTAAAACCAATACCCCGTTTTTCAAGCTGGCCAACGATTTCTAGCAAATCCGATAGAGAACGCCCTAGCCTATCGAGCCGCCAGACAACAAGTACGTCGTTTTCGCGCAGGAAATCAAGGGCCGAGGCAAGTCCTGGACGAGTTGCCGTTGCACCGCTGGCAGTATCATGAAACAGCTTGCCACAACCAACCTGCTTAAGAGCGTCCTCTTGGAGGGTGGAATTCTGCTCAGAAGTCGAGACTCGGGAATAACCAACTAGCATTTGAGGCTCCATGGTAAACAAACTCATCTTGGAAAGATGAAATTTTACCTTGATTTTATTACTAACTTTTCTTACCATGAAAGCCTCTGAAAATCCAGACCAACCCGTCCTCTTCGCTCGGGTAAGAAAAACCACCGTTTTGTTAACCAGATCGAAGTGGAATGAAAGGAGGCCAACGATTACCGGCAATTCCCCTTCCCAGAAGTTTCGTTGGACTGGACTCGGGCGTCTGCAACGGACTCTCCCGATGGCTGGCGCCAGGAGTCTCTAGACACCTGATTGGATTCATCAGGGGAAGCCTGGGAAGAGCCTTGGGTGGAGGCTTGTAGGGTTTGGTTGGGATTGTAAAACCTTCCACTTTCAATGGCGGTGGAATCATGCTTTTTCGGCTCCGTGGAGGAGTTTTGGGGCCACCGAGGCGAAGCCGTGTCTCGCATGTCTTCGGGCATCTCTACACCTTTGGTGGGCTTGAAATCATCCCGGTTGTAGCCACCCCCATCGTCACGCACCACTTCCGGTTTCTTTTCACCTACGGGCCCCAAATCGGGCTGCGTTTTGGGTTGGGGGGAGGTGGGCAGGGTGGGGTTGATGGTGGGCAGTTCTCCCACGTTGGTGGTGGGATCCCCATCCACCGTGATCATGGCCACAAAGCCCATGGTGTTGGGGGCCGTGCCCAAAATGGCTCCTGAATCTCCCAATTCATGGTCTAATATCTTTCCTTTTTGAGCCAGGATCACCACAATATTCTTGGCCCTATCCACCCGCACGCTTTGCACCAAAGTTTCGAGTCCTGGTACTTTATTTCCACTGGCATTAAATCCAATGGGGATCTTGGCTCCTTGATAATACTTTTCTCCCGAATATCGCGTGGCCATAAAGAGGACCAAGGGAGCCTGGGGATCTACGAACAGCCGTTCAAAGATCTGGGACGTTTGGGAGGTTTCCATTTCTTGAGTGGATTTTTCTAGGTTGATAAGCTTTGTGACGTTGGAGTAATCCGTTTTTGGTAAGATTTTTTCATCCAGGTAACTGGGGTAGTATTCTTGGGCGAGCTTTAGAAAGGCGGGGAAGGATTTGGCGGCGTAGGGGATAGCTTCCCCCTGTGTATCACATTCTTCTTTGTTGGATTGACATTGTGAAACCTGTCTTAGAAGTGTTGTTATTCTTCTTTGATTCCGCGTTTCCATCAATCTTTCTAGGGCTGCAGCAGTGGACTTAACGGAAGAAGCGGAACTCTCAAAGTAGATCTTGTGCAGGCTAGTTAACACCGTTTGATGATTTTCACTGGGTGTACCCGTTATGGAGCCCACAAATGTGCTCAAATCATGGGGCGTGTAACAAATGTGACTCACTCCCGCAGTCCGTTCTTTTTTACTGCGTCCAAAATCTTCTTGGCAGGCGCGAAAACCTCTTCCTGCTGAATTCAATTCTTGCACGCCTTGAGAAACTAGTGTTACTAGCTTTGGATCAGTAGAGGCATTATTCTGTCTAAATAGACTTTCTTTTTGAAGTTTTGGCAACATGATAGGGTATTCTAAATATCCGCCATTGTAAAAGAGTTTTACTTTCGCTTCTTGGGTTCGGCCCAATACAATGCAATGCTCACCCGTCCAAATCCGAACAGATTTAGGATCATTTGGACTTTCGAAGCTCACCACACCACTGCACATTCCTTTCAGATTTTGATTTCCAGTGGCTCCGTCCGGCCTGTTTTGATAGCTGATGATGGCATTGGCAAAAAAACGAGGGCCTTGTCCGGATTTGGAAAGGAGATCTAGGTTGGGTTTTCCCAGGTCTTTGGCAAAGGCCACCGCCGCGGTCTCCGATCCGCAAGGCTTCGATTTAGGCCCCGAGCAACCCCAGAGGTAAAGCAAAGGACACATCCACGCTGGTATAAGCATTTTGCTCATGGAAAATCCATCCTTTTTGTATAAAATCAAAGAATGGTCATTATATCGGCGCTCACTTAACAAAGCTTGAGTCAAAACTTATTGTACAGGCGCTAATTAGGTCAAAAAAACTCTTGACTCGCCTGACTAGACCCTTTAAAACCCACTTAGGCTCTTGCCTCTGAAAGGTGGAGTTGATTTTTAGTAAACTGTAAGCGCCAAATCCAGCCCTGTTGAGACTATTTAAACAACTCATTAGATTAGGAAAGAACGAGTGGAGAGTCAGTATCCGTAGAGGAGGATTTTATTTAGCTTTTTGGATAGGTTTTCACTTTCAG
>JBIIVH010000132.1:0-2727 GCA_044339525.1 Silvanigrellaceae bacterium
CCGTTACCTTTGTGCTGGGAAACGGTAAGTCCATCAAAAGCGTTTTGATGGTGGCAGAAGGAGCCCAAAAGCACTACGAGCTGGTTTACCCTCCGGAGACTAAAAAATTAAAAAACCCCAAGTTTTTACAATCGGAGATGGATCTTATGGGTGCTATGATTCGTGGGGATTCTTTAGACTATGTCATGCAAATGAAAGACAAAAAAATCCCCTTAAAAGGTTTGGAGGGTTTTTCCGCCAGGCTCCAACGCCTGTGGGCGGGTTCGGGGCTCACCGGGATGGTGTTAGAAATTCGAAACACCTCATCCGAAGCCCAGAGTTTAGACATCACCCATCTCAAACTCCTGGATCCTCAAAACGGCCAGTCTTCTTTGGGGACGTCTGCGGGAGCTTTGTTTCATGCGGAGAGATTGTCTTTAGAGCCATGTGGTCTTTTGTTTAAACCTCAATGCGCCACGTTACTTTATGTGGTGACCAGGAGCGCCCAAGGATCTTCCTTAGGTGGTTTGGAGAAAAAACGGGAATTGGAGTTTCCATGGGTAAAAGAAAGTAATACAAATGAAATACAAAATGAACTACAGCTAGAGAAGCAAAATGGGGTGCTGCCATGAATAAAGGAACACACGTGGCGATGATTTTTTTAGGTGGGGTTGGACTTGGGTGCTTTCAAGCCGGGGCCGCCGAAGAACCCATGCCTAACCTTCCTCGTCGTCTGGAACGTACCCAGCCCGACGACACCGCCCTTCAAATCACCTCCCAGCGCCAACAGGAACTCGATGCCGTGGAGCGGGAGATTCGGGAAAAACGCCGCGCCCTGGAGGCGGGCCGGACCACGACAGAATCATCCATTTCAAACCTATCTACGTCATCATCTGGGCCTGGCCCAAGCTCTCCTTCTGAAGAAAAAGAATTAGAGCCACTAGACTCCTCCGGGCCCACTTCCTTACTCACCCCCTTAAAAGAAGACAAATCCACCTCTCAGGCCTCTAAAGGCCTCCCGAGACGCAAGTCTGTCCTTCCACCAAGTGGAAGCCGGTATGGTGGAGGATTTAGACCCCTGGGAGGGGGGACGGGGGGAAGATCCCTAGGGTCCCCTTTGCAGGTTTTTAAGGTGTCCCAGGATTCTTCAACGAAGGAAGGGGGTACCTTAACGGTTCTTCCCACAGGATCCCACGTCAAGGCAAGGGTGGTGTCTGGGGTGGAGGCCAACTCCCGGGAACCTTATCCTGTATTATTGCAGCTAGACTATGCCTTCACGGGTCCTAATTCTTCTGTGATCGATCTGTCCCACTGTTTTATGATTGCCAAAGCCCGGGCCAATTTGTCGACGGAGCGGGTGATCATGGAGACGGAAAACCTTTCGTGCGTCCGGGAAAATGGAGAGCATTTTAAGAGAGAAGCTAAGGGTTTTGTGGCAGGAAATGACAACACCTTTGGAGCCACTGGAACCTATATTTCTAAACAAAGCCAAGTGCTCTTGGCCGCTGTGCTGGCAAGCGTTGCCAAAAACGCCGGTCAGGCCATTGCTGATGTGCAAAAAACCACCTCTGTTTTAGGAGCCGATAAAGCGGCTGCCGCCACTAACATCACAGGAAGTAAAGCCGCCTTTGTGGCGGGTAGCGCCCTCATAGATGGGGGTGGCATGGTGGCCCAGTGGTACCTGGAACAGGCCAAAGAGCTGTTACCTTCCATTGGTGTGGGATCGGGGCAAGACGTGTTTGTGGTGATGTTGGATTCGGTTTCTGTTCCTAGAATTCAAGTGGAGGATTGAAAAGTATGAAACAAACAACAGATCATTTAGCTCACTTTTTTTTGCAGTTTAATCCATTCTTGCCAAAGATCCCAGTTCAGTTGAAGCTGCAACCAGGTTTCCGGGGCCGTTTTAAAAAAAGCTCCCAATCTCAGGGCTGTTTTAGCGGTGATGCCTCGCTCCCCACGGCAGATTTCTTGGATGGTCGTTGCCGTGATTCCAGATTGCTGAGCCAGTTTACTTCTGGACAAATTCATGGGCTTCAAAAATTCTTCCTCCAAAATTTCTCCAGGATGGGCGGGTTTTTTGACACGTGGAGTTGGCAGTTTCATTCCAGAAATCCTTTTCCTAATCGTTTTTTTGATGGCTTAGAGGGATGTTCGTTCCTTTTTGAGCTTGAGCCAAGCCTCCCAAAGATCATTCGCCATTTGCATATTAAGCCAGAACTCTGGAGTATTCTTAAAAACATTTGCCAATTTAAGGGCCATCATCGGAGAAATTCCTCTTTTGTTCCGACAAATTTCATTAATGACCCGTGGGGAGCAGCCCATCTTTTTAGCCAGTGCGGTCTGGGTCATGTGGAAGGGAATCAAGAACTCTTCCTGCAACATGGTGCCAGGTTTTGTGGGTTTAATATTATGTGGTTTTTTCATAAGAGGTCCTCGGTGTCTGACTTCTTTAGGCAGCCAGCGGGAGGAGGACCATTAAAACAAAGACGTCTTGATCTCCTCCCATTTGCTTCCCCAAACCATGTATACCATTATACCACACAATGGAATCAAAAAAGAAGATGGTCTCTAAAGTTTTTGCTAACACCAATCCTGTTGGCGGGTTGTGTCTCCCGAGCCCCCACCCAATGCGAGTTGGACAGACGCTCTGGGCTCTACCCCAATAGCTATTGCGAGGGGGAGTCCCATCCTCTGCCTGGGGTTTCCCGTGATCTTGAGCCCGAAGTTCCCGCCCGCACACCGGCTGTG
>JBIIVH010000129.1:0-2672 GCA_044339525.1 Silvanigrellaceae bacterium
GGGGGAACTCCGGGCCCTTCAGGCTAGGCGCCTTTGGGCCCTGCGCGGCCGCCCCCTGGGGACCTGTGGAGGGGGGCCGTATCCGGGCTTTGGGCGTCCTTGCCTTTACGGGCGTTCCGTTTTGGCCCCCTCCCTTTTTTTCTTTGGGCCCAATGGGGGTGGGGGGCCTTCACTCCACTGGAGCTTGCACACAGTACGCCACCCTGGGTGGCTCTGGGAGGAAGCACCGGGTAGGCCGCAAGTCACCAATACATCAAAAGAAAAGGGTGCTACCTTGGGAAAAAAAAGGTGCTTCCCCAATGGCAAAGGGTGATTCCTGGCGTGGGGGAAGTGGATTTTAAGTAAATGAATTTGGGTGGTTATGGGTGATTCCCGGAAAATCCCATCCCAAAATGAAAAAAAGAGGACACTTAGTCATGCCAGCCCATCACACACTTCATTTAGGTCTAACCAAGTCTCAAATGGAATGGATTGAAAAGACATCCCAAGACTCCAAACGATCCAAATCCAAATTGATTCAGGACCTCATCACAGCCCATCAGAAAACGGAATCCTTGGAAGAAAAACTCTCCGTCGTGATCCAAAAAAACACTCAATTGGAAACCCATTTGCATGCCTTGGGTGAACAATTCCAAACCCAACTGGAGATCCTTTTGACCTACGTGAAAGAGATTTTTAGGGAGAGTGCGGCGAATCTGTACCGACTCAATGCGGTCATTGATGAATTTGCAGAGCCTGAAAAAGTGCGTTTTGAAGTGAACGAATTCGTGCGCCAACAAGAGTCTATCTTAAGGGCCAGAATCCTTAATCTTCAAGATGCCAAGGCCCATCCTCTTCCCGGGAGCAGGCCATGACCCGGGTGATCCAGTCCTACACCAGAGAGCTCAAAAACATGAAACGCGGGCCCGTGGGAACCCTCTCTGCCATTCTGGCGGGAGGGCTTGTGTCCCTGGGGGTGACAGCCGTTTTGGTGGAAAAAACTTACAGCCAAAAACTAGAAGGCTTTCTCTCCTGGGCGAGTCAGTGGCTGTACTGGTACGCCCTAAAGAGGGTGGACACACCCGCTGGGCTGGCCAAAATCCGCGATTCGGATGTGAGGCGTTTGGCGGAGTTTTGGGTGGATTCCAAAGAGGCCCAGAGCCTACAGTCCCTTTACGTTTGGACGGCCATGGGCAGTGCCGCCCTGGGGGTTTGGGTGTGGGTTTGGATGGGAAATTCTTTGGCCAAACGTTCCCAGATGATGGAACCGGTGCGCCCCGGGGAGCAGGCGTTGGTGAGTGCTAAAGAGCTTGGTCGTTTGATTCAAGCAGCCGTCCGATGTCCAGACAGACCCCACACCTTTCGGGCCAGTGATGTGGTTATGGGAAAGCAAAAGATCCGCATTTGCCAAGAAACCATTGGCCTTCATTTGGGCATTGGAGGGGCCTCGCAAACGGGAAAAACCAACGCCATCAATCAGCTTCTGGCCTCTAGACGTTCCGGTGAGATGCACCTGTGTGAAAAGGTATTGATTGTGGACCCTGGAGGGGAATTTTACGCCCGCTTTGGAAAAAAAGAGGATGTGTTGCTCTCTTTATTGGACACCAGGGCCTGCAAGTGGGACTTCTGGAGTGAAGGGATTTCCGAAGAGGAGATGGCAAGGGCTTTGGTTGAGGTGCGTGATGGTATGGATGCCCCTTCCAAATTCTTTCAAACCACCGGGCGTGCTGTCCTGACATCCTTGTTTAAAATATCAGGCAAAACACAAGAGCCTTTGCGGGAATTGTGGCGGTTGGCCAACTTGGACGCCTCCTCCTTGCAGGAGGTGTTGAAGGCTCACAATGAAATCTCCCACCGCTATTTGGGACAGGGGGACAGTGGTCAAAGTTCAGGGGTGATAGCCACTTCTTTGATGAATTTTGAGTTTTTAAAGTACCTCAATCATCACGCTCGGGCTAGGGAAAAGCAAACCGGTGTGGCGGAAAAACCCTTTTCCATTCGGCAATGGGTGTTGGATGATTCTTCCACCCAATGGGTGTTTTTGGTGGCGACGGACTCCCACTGGGAGCAGACCAAACCACTCATCAGGCTTTGGTTTGACGTGGCTTCCACGGCCATTTTAGAGCGGGAGGCTATGGGAAAAAAAGAGCTTGTTCCCTTATGGTTGGTGTGTGACGAGCTTTCTACCGTAGGACTTTTGCCTTCTTTGCCCAAGGTTCTGGATAGGGGTTACAAGTACGCGGGGCGTTTGGTGTTGGGATTTCAAAGTCAGGCGCAAATTTCCCAGATCTATGGGCCAGATGCCACTCAAAACATCCTGCAGGGGTTGCAAAATGTGTTGATATTTGCCGCCAATGAATCTCATTTGGCGCGGGAGTTTTCACAAAGGCTGGGCAAATCGGAGGTGGAAGAGTATGAGTCTTCGGTCACTCCCGCCCAAGGCAAACACCCGGAACGGGTCTCTATTTCCACGCGGCAACGAAAAAAAGAATCGGTAACAGAAGACGAGATCAAAAGCCTTCCGGAGAATCATGGTTACTTAAAGTTGGCTCGTTTTCCCCCCACGAAAGTGGAATTTGCTTATTCCAAGTGGGATTCTCTGAATGAAAAATCCAGTCGGTGGAGCGTAAAGCCAGCCACCACTTGGTTGGATGAATGTGGGGAAGAATCAGACCCAAAATCTCTTCCAGAAA
>JBIIVH010000027.1:0-50042 GCA_044339525.1 Silvanigrellaceae bacterium
CCAGTCATATTACAAACTAAAAAACGAAACCCGCTGCCTCTCCAAAACCTGCGGAAACAAAAACTCGTAATTCTGCGGTTTCTAAGACCCGTTAACAATGTTCCGCAAGCCATCGCCCCTAAATGAAACAAACCTAACCATCCGTTAATAAAAACATACTGCCTACTCATTCTCATTATCAAAACCCTTTTTATAGAAAAATCTATACAATTGAGAAAAGACCATTCTAATCTCAATATTATCATCGGATAAAATAGCTGTAACTTTAGAAAAAATAGAATACAATAATAATAGATACTTATGTATTTTTTTAAAAACAATTAAAAAAATACTGTAATTTAGATCAAAAAAACTTCATATTGTTACAAATTTTTTTTTAAAGCCATAGCCGTACTATATTTTTTCTACCAAATTTAGTCTCTTAATTTCCTAAACAATGACAAAAAAAAGCCGATAAGATCGGCAGGAACTCATTACTAAGGCAAAACGTCTCAATGGATTTAATACTTTTGAAGCAAAAAATAAAGGTTTCCATTTTTGATTTTGATGACGTTTTAATTTTCCTTCGAAAATATTTTAATGAAATCAAACGACTCAACAAAATTTATACCCTTACACATTTTTCATTTGACCTTGGATTTGGAAACAACAACACCGTTACCCAATACCTACAAAAAAGTAGAACTCTGACTCAAAATTGTTCTGTTCAAATTTGTGAGAAATTGGGATTCACCTCACAAGAAACAGACTATTTTTTACTTCTGTCTGAACAACTCCGAAGTCATGATGTCAATCGTATTGATGTGATTCGAAAAAAAACCCTCGATATCCGAGTTAAAAAAACTAAGACTCCTCAAAAAGGAATGCGATTTTTTAAAAATTGGTTTACGAGCGCCGTTTTTGAAAGTTTTTCTTTGTTCCCTCAGGGAGCGTCTATGGAAGAGCTCCTAGAAACTTTCCTACCAGACCTGAAAAAAAACCAACTCGAAGAAGCTCTAGAACTGCTGCTTGAGCTCGACTGTGTGGAAAAAATAGAGAGTAAAGAGGGTTTAAGGTACAAGCGCATCAAACAACATTTTACTTTAGGGGATGCAGTGCCCGGAGGGGCTATTATCTCATTTCATCACCAGATGATAAATTTGGCAAAACAATCCATCGAATTTATTCCTTGGGAGCAAAGAGAAATTCAAGGGCTCACGTTTTGCATTCAGGAAAGTAACTTTGCTGAGCTGGCCGAAGATATCCGAAAATTTCGAGACTATATTCAGACAAAGTCAGAACTCACACCTAATCCTGACTGTGTATATCAGGTAAATTTTCAACTATTTCCTCTGGCTAAAATGAAAAAAAAACAACAATGAAAAAAGGATAAGAAAAGTGATTTTTTTTGAAAAAATACAGTCTAGGTTTGTCCTCTTCATTTTTGTGTGTGGCTGCAGTGTGGTTGCAGGTAATCCAACATCAAGCAAAGGAGTTTCGCCAAATAACAATGGCAAGCTAAATATCGTGATCTTTGATGCGCCTGTGGACGACGCTAAGTCTGTTACAATTAAAGTCGTTGGTGTGGTTATTCGAAAATTTCCAAAACTTTTTAATAAATTTAGAGAAATTTGTAAAACAAATAGCAACACAGATTCTTCCCCCAAAATCCCTGAATTGGAGTGTCAGGAGGATCTGTCTCCTATAGCACACACATTTGAAAAACCGATTTCTATCGACCTTTTAAAGCTCCAGCAGGGATATGGCAAGTCGTTACTTTTGGACTGGGAAATTCCCTCTGGCAACTACAAGGAACTAGGCATTTTACTCGATCCAGGAACGCCACCAAAAATAACATTCAACAACGGGACAGAGGAGAATCTTTTTTTGAGCCGTGACTATAAACGCGTTGGAGAAACCGAAAATTTTACGCCAGAAAAAACAGAAGAGATAAACATCTTATCCGAATTTTCTATCTCTCAAAACTCAAAAACAGACATTTTGGTGCATGTGGATTTGAGAAAAAGCATTAGACCTTTGGATGGCCTTGAGGCCGGCGAAATAGAATCCTTAAAAAAACTGGGCTTTCAAAAAAGGTTTGATTCCCATCAAGGAATTTATGACCCTAAAAATGCAGTTGCTTTAAAGGGTCAGGACTTTTCCACGGACATCAAAATAGTATGTGCTATAGCTTACACTAGACAGGTTGAAGCAGAACCTATTGCCAGAAAAGTTTTAGAGGATCAACCCCCAATTTATAACATGCCAACGAACTTAAAGGAACGCTGCAGGTTTGATACCGGAGAAGGCAGCATGATGGAAAGTTCCATTGTATCTGAAGGGCGTTTTTTTATGTCCAACCTGCAAATTGAAACCCCATATATTATCGTTGGATTAAAAGCCATGGATGAGCTTGTGATGCTTTCACAAAAAACAATTTTTGAACGGATTGGACAATACCGCATCTTGCCAAACGACATCAAGCGCGAAGCTGATTCCTGGACTCATCAAGAGTATGTGGAATGATTTGCACTCTGTCACCAAGCTTCCAAAGCCACCCTATATAAATACTTTTCAGGAAAAGAGGAGATCTTAAAGACAATGCTCTTGAGGATTCTGGTGGAGCAAGTGGTTCGAAACCTTCCCCTTCCCATCCACAAAGCGGAATTTGAGAGTTGTTGGTGGCCTAAGGAGAAAAAATGGTTTTTCACCTACAATCAAACTTAGCATAACAAGCCATTCCCCCCCCTTGATAAATGCACTCCTCCAGTTTGCGCCGATTGGCCCCACCCAACCTACAGGTCTCTTTTAAAATGGCAGGACCGGCGAGTTTGGAAACAACGTTCATGAGATTGGCAGACATCACGCTTTCATGGACCGCGTACTCACTTATGGTAATGATTTGCTTACCTTGAAAATTAGAGAGTCCAAAGTTTCGAAAGGCGTAACCCACCCCTTGGGTTAGATTAGACCCCACTAAAAAAGGTGTAGTACCAGAAAGTTCATGCTCGATTCTCCCTTCTGTGGGCAATTCAAAAACATCCAAAAGCTTGCCTTCTTGGCTTGGGGCAAAATCTTTTTCTCCCCGGGAAATCCCCTGCTTGGCTCCGGCAATGGCACGGATCACCGGAGTGGCTAAATGACAGCTAAAACAATCTGTTTTAAGCCCAAGAGCTCCGTTTACCACTTGAGCGATGGGAGTGCGAGACGGATCGGAAATTTCGTAGGCTAGAGGCAAATCTTGTTTGATGAGGCTTTCCACCTTCGCTTTTTGGGGCAGCAGATTTGTAACGGTTCCGTCGTTAAAACCCTTCACAAATTTTAGGGTATTGAGTAAATTAAGTTTGGGAGCAAACTGTTTATCGTTTAATTGCATTTGTTGATCAAGGGATTGATGATTTGATTTATCAAACAAAGGAATAATTCTTTTGATGGGCTTGCTTTTATTATTAACATCTATTTCCGACATAAAAAAATGCCAAACCGTGTTGGTGGCGGCTTCTGTGATCATCATGGCAACATGGGAGATGGTTTTCACATCGGCGTGTTTTAGAACAAATTGATTGATGGATTTTAAAGTTTTAGAGCTCTCAAGGCCTGTGTTTTTTATGGCAGGATGAACCCCTAAGGGAACGAAGTTGGTCACTCCTCCTTCACTGGCTGCCAGTTTCTTAATTTCGCTTAAGTCTTTAATCATGGACTTAAGCAAATCGTTTTGGGGTTTTCCGGGGAAACTATACACCAGATGAATGGCATGATCGGCCGGATCGGTGCCTAAGGTTTCTGGGTCGCTTTCATTTTCATAAGGCTGAGCCACAAGTCTAAGTTGTATGGTACATTTTTTATTGATGTAGTCTTGCTCAGTATTGATGCTTCCGGAAGCAATGGAATCCGCACAAGGAACTAATCTCACTCCAAATATTCGATAACTTCCGTAAACTTGAGCACTAGCCCCGCCCCCAAAAATAGGAATATCCATGTTAGGACCTGTGGCTTCGTTTATATGGGCATCAAAAACAAATTTAGGAAACAATTCTGCATTGGAAGAGGTTTTGTCTGATAGTTTTAGAAGTGAATTCACATCTTTTAACGTTTTTGCAGGAGGAAACAAAAAGGAAACATCATTTACATCTAACGCCAGCGTTTCTGATTCTTTTGGTGCCGTGGGCGCAACTTGGCTGACCTCTTCCTTGGTTGACTGAGTGCGGTTCACACAGGCAATGGCCAACCCACCCCATAAGAGAGCGAGTTTGAGGGAATGAACTTTCCATTTTTGAATGCCAAGCATTTATTCTCCCTTTTTTGGATGTTTGCATCAAAAAATGTGACCACAATTTGATTTGTTTAAGTAACAGAACCCCAAAAGACTCTAATCTCTAGACAGCGAATTGAAAACAACTGATGTCAGTTTTTTGCCAAAAGGACCCCATTTCCCTCACAAATCAATTCATTTGCAAACTCAAAACAGTGAGATCATTTTTTAAAAATCGTACCCAGGAGGGATAGCCATTAAGCCCGTTCGGTAGGCTCCTCTGGGACCACCGCCATTTTGAAGGGGGTTAAAAGGAGAACTTTCCATTGTTTGCGGGTCGGTAATGGCCCGAGTGCTATGACTCTCCATAACTTCCCCAAATTTTCCAGGAAATACATGATAGCCTGTGTGAGCGGTGCCTATAAAAAAAGGAACTTTTTTCAAACCTAAAGGCGGCTGCACACCAAAATTCACTAAGGACGAAAAGTTATCCACTACATTAGAATAATAGTTTCGCCCTGGCCCATTGACGGTAGACCATCGATAGGCATGATACCCCCAAAATCGTCTGTTATTGTTGGGGTCGTTTGCTTTCTCCTGTGCATCCCAAACCTCATTTTTTGATATTTGAGGATTCCAGTAGTAAGTCTTCCAGCCTAATTTTTGCAATGCATGTTGCAATGAAGTACCATCAAGATCATTCTTTTTTGTGAATGAATTTACAATCTCCCAGATATCTTTTTGATTCGTTTTTTCAAACCCTTTTCCTAAACAGGTCATTGCCAAGCCCACACAACTTGTAGAAGTCATCTCGTCCAAAAGCTTGGGGGAAAGCCCCAGAGATTTTAGCTCCCGTATTTTTTGTTGCTGTGATTTTTTCGCGAACGAAGATTGATCTCCATAATAGGCAGATATTCCGTGCTTCTTAAAGAAATCTTGATGACGCCGAAGATGACTTTCCAGGCATTCTGCCGATTCCAACAGGAATGCATCAATTTTATTTTGGTGCAAGGAGATTTGTGTTGCAGTAAAGGATAGTTGTGTGGTTCCTTTAAAACCAGCCAAGTCACTTTTCCCGTTACTACCATCCCTGCCACAACCAATCCAGATAAATATGCTCGAAATCCCAATACCCATGACATAGATTTCATGTTTTTTGACTCCCTTTTTTTTCCAAAACCAAAATTAAAGTGTGACGAGCTAAGAAAGACTCGTATAGGGAACAAAGTGACACAAAACTTGGAGGGAGTTGTCAAAAAGTGGTTAAATTTTAAAATTGCTTATATAATTAGCCATTTAACATCAGAATTAGAAAAATAAATAGAGGCTGTTTTTGATTATCTAGCCCGAACCTGCAAAAACTCTTCTTTTTCTACGCACCAGGCGGTGAGCATGTTCCCAAAGCAGCAGCCTGTGTCCACAATGAGTGATGCCAAAGCTTTGTTATACATGGGTTCGTTGCTGGGGGTATGGCCCGAAATGTGTAGGCGCAGGGGATCCACGCGAATTTCCGGCTGTTTGCGACTCCATAACACTCCGTCCAGGCGGGTGTAATACTCCTCACAGTCCCTTGGATAATCCAGGTCTCCTGCAATGCATTCCCGAGCAAATGTCATATCTTTAAAAGAGGCCAAAGCGTGGGTCACAATGATTCGTCCGTTTTCCCATAACATGGGCAGGCCATGCATAAATCGCACGGCAGCAGGATCCAGATCCCAGGTTTTGGGATCCACCTGATCACATCCAAAGGAATTCAAGGTTTCCATTCCCCCTTGCCGTAGCCATGAAATCAGGAGACGCTCCGAAAAAACCTTATAATCTATGTTTTTTGCCTCAGGATCGTCCGCTGGAGTTCCAAATTTTCGGATGGCTTTTAAGCCCTGGGCAAAAGGAGGTAAGTGTTTTTCCACGGGAATTCCGGCGCGATTGAGCACATGGGGAGCAAACTCCACCAAGAGATCAAACAGCACCGCCTCATGATTTCCAGCCACCGCCGCAGCTTCCCCAGCTTTCACTTTTTTGGCGAAGTATTGCACCACTTCTTTAGAATGGGGGCCTCTATCAATAAGATCTCCCACGCTAATTAAAAAGGGTTTACTTTGCAACGCCTCGCAGTAGGCAGCAATGTCATCTTCCAGTTCCAAGAACTCTCGATAACAACCGTGTATATCTCCCACCACAAAGTGAAGCACCGGGGTTTGGGTCATGAACGCAGCTGCCCTCCAAATCGACTCTGCACGGTGGTTTCAACGTACTGTGCGATGGAAGTGATATCGGCATCCGTGAGAGTTTTTTCAAGGGGTTCGAGTTCCAATCGTATGGCAACACTCTGCCAATTTTCCGCCACTCCTTTTCCGGTAAAAATATCAAAAACTTCCAGAAGTTTGAGCTTCATTTTAGGCGTTCGAGACTCCAAATTTTCCTGCATAAGAGGTCTGAGTTCCTTAACAAATCTTCCGGGATTTAAAGAAACAGGAATCAAAAAAGCAAAGTCACGTTTTACACATGGTAAGGGAACAGAAGTGGACGATTTGGAACGGATAATTCCTGTGGTTTTATCCTTAAACTCCCAAAGGCTTGCCAAATTTAACTCAAAAAACAGAACCTTAGTCTCGCAATCGAAGGAACGTCCCACTTTAGGATGCAACTGAGCCACAACGCCCACGGGAGCAGATGTGGAACCATCCTCGGAATGCACCCAAATGTGATTTTGCCATTGGGGGTGGACGGTTTGGCAGAGCGGGTGCTTAGCATCTAACGTAACAAACGTAAGAGATGCATTTTTTAAGAAAGAGTGGATAAGTTCATCCACTTGGCCCCAAACGTAATGGAAATTCCATGGTTGAGCCCCAGAATTGTGCCATTGTTTCGTTTCCTCTACACCAAAAACCACCCCGGCCAACCTTGGGGTTTCAGCAGGCCGACCCAGGCTGGAGTCGGCTGTGGTGTGGAGGCTGTATTGGGGGTGGTACTCAAACAATCCAGAGAGATCCGAGTGGTTTTCCTGAAACACCCCATTGCCCTGGGAGTCTAAATCCTGATAGGTACGAGCCACCTCAAAGAGTAGTCCTTGTTCTACACCTAGGCTTAAGTTTCGAGCCACTTTGCGCAGAAGCCCAGGCAAAAGAGAGGTATGGAGTGTGGGCTCATCTTTAATGATTGGATTTAATAAGGTTACAGGCGCTCCC
Organism: Silvanigrellaceae bacterium; assembly: GCA_044339525.1. Classification (GTDB taxonomy): domain Bacteria; phylum Bdellovibrionota_B; class Oligoflexia; order Silvanigrellales; family Silvanigrellaceae; genus JBIIVH01. The sequence goes on from JBIIVH010000027.1 coordinate 7,420, forward strand.
AGTTTATTTTCTGTGTTACTTTGAGTGAGTCTACCAATATCCCCTTCTTTCATGAAATGAAAACTTTCCACTTGAGTGTATCCCAAATGCACAGCCGATTGGGCGATACGCTCCAGAGCCGCCAGGTGGGAATCATCATCTCTCACCACATGGGCGCTTTCCATGGGAACAGCGGGGATTTTGTCTATTCCAACCATTCTCACCACCTCTTCCACCAGATCGTGGGCTCCTTGGCAATCAAGTTTGCGCCAATGGGGCACGGAGATGAGCAGCGCATCTGTGGCACCAGCGGGAACTTCCAGAGGTTTCGGAAGTCCAAATCCCAAAAAAGACAAAATTCTGAGTTGAGACTCAAAATCCACAAGAGGGGAACCCACCCGGTGGAGAAGAGAATGGGAATGATAAGGAATTCCTAGAGCGGCCTGGGAGTAGCCTAAGTTTTGATCTAGTGTCTGGACTGGGAAATCTCCCTGGGCTTGAGTCCAGGTGGCTCCTAAAAAGGTCACTTCTTTTTTACTCAAATAGCTAATGGCGTGCACCAATTCCCGAGCCGCTGCCAATCGCTGACTGGCATCAATACCCTTCTCAAATTGAAAACTAGAGTCGGTTTTTCGCCCATGTCTGCGGCTGGATTTTCTCACCTCCACAGGCTTAGGAAAGGCAAACTCAACCACGGCATACCTTGTTGATTCAGTTACCTTAGAATGTTCTCCCCCGATGACCCCCAAAAGCGCCTGAGGCCCAGACTCGCTGGCCACCACCACATCTTGCGCTAATAGCTCTCTATTTTTACCATCTAAACCCAAAAATCCTTCCTTTTCTAAAGCTCTTCGGATCACCAAGGACTTTTCGGAGGAAACTCCACATTTTTCCAAATCAAAAGCATGGCTCGGCTGTCCAAAACAAACCAATACGAGATTACTGGCATCCACCACACTTTGAATGGGATTTAGCCCAAGCGCGTCATACACATGTCTTACCCAAGGAGGACTCGAAACCGGATTGAGGTCTCCAAGTCCCACAAAAAAAGCTCCTGATTCACACTGTGTGTAAGCTCTAAAAGTATGGGAATTGGGAAAATAAATGGGCTTATCATCTAAGCAGGCATTGCGAATCTGAGCTTCCGTTAACACGGCATCGCTACCCCATCTTTTTCCTAAAGCTGGCTCATCCTTTTTGCCCATAGAGTGGTGGGGTTGGGGAAGTGTTTGAGGATGAACAAAGGAACAAATTTTCAACGCATTTAACTGCGACTTTTCCACGGCAAGTCCAGCTGCTAGTTCGCGGGCCACACCTTGATGACACAACATATCTGGGCGATTGGGTGTTACGTTTAACTCCAAAACAATATCGTCAGCATAAAAACTGGGTAATACTGGCATTCCCAATTTGGACTCAAAGTAAGAGGCTCCAAACCATTCCAAATAGTCTTGCTCCATTTCCCAAATTCCAGAGCCATCCCTAGGCTGAATGGGCAACCCCAATTCTTCCCTTGAACACAACATTCCATCAGAAGAAACATCCCGGATGGAAGAAGATTTAATGGTGAGCCCTGTGGGAAGTTGAGCACCCGGCAAGGCAGCTGCCACATACATATTCTCCCTAGCATTAGATGCCCCACACACAATTTGTTTAACCTCTTTATGATTAAACAAAACCTGACATACCTGCAGCTTTGAGGCGTTCGGGTGTTTCTCTGTTTTTAAAATTTTCCCCAACACCACCTGATCCAGATGGGGATTTGGTAACGTAACACCTTCAACTTCAAATCCCTGCTTCGTAAGCAACTTAGAAATGAGGTTCAAATCAATATCGGCCAAATTAAACTCGTTGGCATTCACGGGAGTGTGGGAAAGCACGGGACGCGTGCGAGGTAGTTCAACAAATAGAGCCAGTAATCGAAGGCTGACTTTCATATATTTCCTCAATGAATCAAAGTTTGATGCGATCTGTCTGAAATTTATCTTAAGTTGAAAGAATTTAAGAAAGGAACATCGCCCTCATACATGGAACGCAGATCGCTAATGGCGAATCGACTCATGGTAATGCGGTCTACACCCATCCCAAATGCAAATCCAGAATATTCATTTGGGTCTATGCCTGACATCTGCAATACATTTGGATGTACCAATCCACACCCACCCATTTCCAACCAACCCGTACCTTTACAGGATCTACAGCCTTTGCCTAGACAGGTTTGACATTGAACATCGATTTCGCAGCTAGGCTCCGTAAACGGGAAAAAACTGGATCTCAATCGCAGTTCCACAGGTCTCCCAAAAATCGTTCTAAAAAACATGTCCAAGGTGTGTCTCATGTGGCCCAGATGAATGCCTTTATCCACCACCAAACACTCAAATTGACGGAACGTGGGCACATGGGTCAAATCGTATTCATTACGATAAACAAAGCCAGCACACACCACTTTTAAGGGAAGTTTTCGTTCCTTCATGGCGTGGGCCTGCACACTAGACGTATGGGTGCGCAACACCCAATCACTGGCCACAAAAAAGGTGTCTTGCATTTCTCGGGCAGAATGGTCTTTAGGAATATTCAGAGCTTCAAAATTGTAGAAGTCTTTTTCTAATTCTGGACCATCTATCACCTGAAATCCCAATTGTTTGAAAGGGGCGATGAGCTCCTGCAAAACGACATTGATGGGATGGCGAGAGCCTTTCAAGGGTTTGATTGGCCCCAAATCGCGGTCAAATTTCTCCCTGGAAAGCTGTTGCTGTTCGATAGATTCCAAACAAGCTTCCAAAAAAGGTTTGCTTGTTTTTTCCAGCTTGTTTTTAAGGTCGTTGATAATGGCTCCCGCCTCTTTCCGACCTGAAGGTTCTAAATTTTTCAGACTCTTCAGAAAATCCTGGAGGGGAGACTTTCGGCCTAAAAATCGTATACGGATCTCTTCCACGGCATCCGTTGTGAGATCCTGGGGGGAAACTTGAGTACAGCGCTCAAATTTTAACCACTCTTCCTCCAAAATCGCCTTTAACTGAGCCAGATCTGAGTACTGAGTGCTACTGGGAAGCTCCAGAGCCATCTTTAAAATTTCGTTTTGCATGAAAAAATACCTTTTTTGATGAACTCACACACAAACGAAAAGTTACACGAGGTGCGCCGGAAAAAAAAGGAGGTGTTAAAGCCCAATCCTTACAGTGATTTACCTTGGGCTAGCGCAACTCAGTTGGGAGGTAAGACGCTTGGATACCATTTCTAAAGGCACCAGCCCTACCGATAAAACCGCGTCATTAAAACACTTCAGTTGAAAGCGTTTCCCCAATGCCTGAATAGCAGCATCGCGCACGCCCTTGAGTTTTAAAAGCCCGTAGTAATAAGTGGGCGCCTGACCAGGTTTAACAAATGTATAACGATTCAGCTCCAGTTGAGCCATTTCTCTAGACACCCCGAGTTCCTCTGTAAACAGTTGTATGACTCTTTCGGGCTGAATCTTCCCCAGTTGAATTTGAGGTTCTAAAAACATCCTGGCAATGCGCCACAGCCTCGTTTGAAGTGCCACCATCTGGGACTCCAGTGGCAGATAAGGATACACCAAATCTTCGGCGTAGAGCCCCCAACCTTCCACATTTACACTGTTAAAAGCATAACGAGCTCGAACAATGGACACCTGATTATCCAACATGCTGCTAAACTGGAGATCGTGCCCTGGCCTACCTTCATGGGCGGTCAGCACTAAAGCCGCCGCTTTATAAGAAAAATCATCATAAGGAAGATTGCCAGTAGAAGATGTGGGTACCACAAATTCAGGTCTTTCACCTTGGTTGTTAACCAATGGAGGAGGATTCAAATGCGGCACGGGAGAGGCAGCACTTTCCGCATCCCCTGCAAGTCTAATCTTTAATGGCTTAGCCGGAAGTGTGACCAAACGATTTTTTTGAATGATTTTTGCAAGTATTTTATCTGCATTCGCATAGAGTTTCTTTACGTCCTCGGCTTGAGTGATTTTATCCTTTTTTAGTCTCTCCATCACGGATTTCGGGTCCGTGGATTTTAGCTTGAGCTTTTTGCCGATTTTATTAGATAAATTCCTAAATTCCAAATAGACTTTATCATAGTCTTCCAGCCCTTTTTTAATTAATTCTTCTGCTTTGTCTTCTATACCGGCTTCCACTAAAGCATGTTCATAAAGTTCCAAAGGAAGTTGATAACTGGTTCTAGCCTTTGGAAGGATGCTATCTTTCAAAAATGAATGATATTTTTCCAGTTGAACTTCAAAGCGCTTAAATTCGTCCTGCCAATCCGACCTTCCACTTTTTTCCAAAAGCTCTTTCACTCCGGAGGTGAGCTGGGGAGCATCCTTCAAATACTTCTCCATAGAACGTTTCAGGGGAAACAAAGACTCTGTTTGAGCTGCTTTAGCTAGAGCCTGTTGGGCTCTCTCCAGGTGAATTTCCACCAAGGGTTTACAATCTGAAGTCCCGTTTACATAGCTTTTAAAGCGATCCACAGAAGCCTTGCGCCGCTCTTCTGGACTCTGGGCGTTCACTAAAATTTGAAGATTTTCATAGATCTCCTGGGAAACTTTAGGCACCGGAATTTCTCCGTGTTTAAGGGAAAGCTCTTGTCCCCTGATCGAGTTTTTTAGCATTTTTTGTAAAATCAAATAATCCACCATCAAATCCGGTTCTTTAGCCAATTTAAGACTTTCCGTGATCTGATTTTCCCACTTCCGAAGTCTCTCCAATTCACGCTCTTCCTGGTTTAGAGCAATACACGCTGCTTTGCTATCAAACTCCCGATATCCCAAAGAGGACCCCAGTTCAGGCACCAACTGGGAATAGTCTTTGGTGAACTCTTCTGCCAGTTTGTTGGATGCCTCCACAGCGGATTGTGCCATGGCATTGTTTGATTCTAAATAAACGGAAATCAAAATAAAACTAAAAAAATGAAATTTCATCCTTTGACTCCTAAGCCTGAAAACTCACCCATTTTCGGAATTGATAAACGCCTAAATTCGTCAGATCGAATCTGAACATAGGTACACCAACGAAGAAGCATTGGCAAGCTGCTAAAGATTGGTTTTAAATGGGTCCAATGCAACTATACAAGAAGAAGTTGGGTGCGGGCTCAGTTAAGTCACAGGAAACGTTTTGCCGGGTCAATGTACTACAGGAAATTCAATTTCACTCCAATACCATCCATTAAATATAGAATATTTAGATTTTTTTAAATTTTACTATTTTTTAGATTTGATTTTACATTTGATTGCCAACCTCAGCTGAGCTATATTATTGTATTATCAATTTTTTAGATGTTTTAGCGGAGACGTTTATTTGTATGAAAAAACCAAAAGTTATCATTTTATATCTGAAAATTATGGGCATTTCGTCCTTAACACACTCTTGTTTATTTAAACACAAAAGCAAAGTTTTTGAAAGTAAATCCTCACGTATGCAGACCAAGACAGATCTGGACTATACCAACGATAATCTGGGCAAGTTGTTTTTGAAAACTGTTAATTTAGTATCAAATGACGCCACATTTAAAGAAACAGCTTTTGCCGCATATAATGATGATAAAAAAGCACTCGTCGCTTTTGGAGAGTGGGATCTGCGAGTGAACGCAATGAGTAATCTCATGCGGCCTTTAAAGCCTTCACAAAAAAATCCAGTCGGGAGACATTCTTTCCTATTTTAATTTGGATGGAAAATTGGTGCATTCCGTAGTCTATATCAGTGACGAGAAGGACAATCTTGATCTCGTTTTTTCAAAGAACGGAGATAGTAAGAAATTGCCATATGTCATTCAGACAAGAGAATGGATTGAAAAAGAATTGTATTTTAAAAACAATCAAAACTATATTATGACTGTTTTAAGGAAATCGAAGATCAATACTGAAATGATAGACTTACTTGTCGAACCCCCAATTCCCATGAATTCTTATGCTTACCTTTCCAAAACAGAAACAAACAAGTGAGCTCTTCTGCCAGTTTGTTAGACGCCTCCACAGAGGATTGTGACATGGCAACGTTCGATCTTGGGTAACCCAAAATCAAAAAACATGAAAATTCATAAATGGTCTCCGTTAATCATGATGTCATTCGAATAAAATTTAAATAAAATTCACTTACCAGCCAAATCGCCTCTCAGAATTGCATGTACTTCAAAGTAACTTTATTTGCTACTAGCAACACTGAAAAAGACGGTCAATTTTTAAGCGAACGCTAATTTAATGGACTTTACGATATGCTTACTAGCAACGGATTTTTGGGCATCAGCCCGATACACTAAACAAATTCTATCTTTTACCACGGGGAGTTCTTTGCTCCATTTTTTTAAGCCCGGTGCCGCCACCTGACTTGCCACTCTGCCCGGAAGGACTCCGATGCCCATACCTTGTGCCGTCAGCTGAGCCACCACCTCCAAGCTGCTAGATTGCACCACTCTTTTAAAACCCTTATGGTGCTTACGTAACTGCGCCAATAAAGACTGAGTCTGGGAAAGCTCTGGATCACAGATTAGAACTCCATGGGTAAGGCACGAGGATTGGTTTATAGACCCAGCCTGTGAAGTCCAAAAGGTAACTTCATCACTCCCAAGTTCTGTAATCACCACATCAGGGTGGCTAATGGGATTAACCACGATGCCAAAATCGATTTCGAATGCAATCACTTTTTCCATGATTTTTCTTGATAAATCGTGAACTAATTTAATCTCTAATTCCGGATGACTTTGAACTAATTTTGGTAAAAAATGAGGTAATGTAAACAGTCCCACGGATGCCTTTGCACCGACGCACTTAGACTGGATTGGGCAAGCCCTAAGCGTTCTGCAGCCCGGGAAATGTTTCCTGTGGCGCAGACCTCTAAAAAATAAGTCATATCTAAAAAATTGGGTATCATCGTCATAGTCGATGGTATTTATCGTTTCCATCTGTATTTGTCAATACCACAAAAACGTTAAGCTGGGTCGGCACATCAATTCACTCCTACACCGTTGGGATGGATGAAAGCCAAGGGACCTCTTATGAATCAGCCCTTTACCAGCGCCTCCGGTTTGGGATCCTCTGTCGATCCCCTTCATTTTAGCCCAAATTTGCCATCTCGGCCCATCAAACCCACTCAGGCTAAGGCTGAGACTCCCTTGGCCCATCGCCTTTTAAATCTTCTCCTTGAATTCAAGCGCACCGATTCAAGTCAACCGGTTTGCCCCTCCCACTTTCCCACGTTGTGCCGCTGTGCATTTGGCGCAAATCCATCAGTCTGTGCAGCAGAATCAACCTCTGACTTTGATCCTTCCGGCGTTTCCCGCCAAATCCCCTAATCTTGCCAAGGTGCTGGGGCACACTCCTGACCTAGGAGAGGAATTGTCTCTTCAGTTCCTTCAGCAAATATGTAACCGCATAAAGCAAATGTATGCTCCCGGCGCCCAGCTTCTGCTCTGCACCGATGGTCGGGTATTTAATGACGCCGTGGGAATCAAAGAGGAACACGTTACTTTATATCAAAACGAAATGGATCACTTAATTCATAGGCTAAAGCTAGACCAAATCAAGGTGTTTAATTTAGACCATGTCTGGCCTGATCATCCCTTTTGAACAAATGAGAAAAGAGTGAGAGCTTTGCTGGCCACCACCTGATGGCGATTCATCTGCGTATGTACATAAAAAATGTCCAGAGCAGGACCCGAAGCTCCACAAGCCAACTGAATAAAGGTAACAAGTCCTCCACACCCTATACGATGTAAAGGCTTTAAGATATCCAACACAAAAAATCTTTTTCCATAAATGGCTATAAATGGCTATAAATGGCTATAAATGGCTATAAATGGTAACAATCCTAGCACAAAAAATACTAATGCTTTGCTAGGTATAAGTTTTACAAATGCAAAACAGCTTGCCGCCATTAAAGACCCTATAAGATACCCAGGCAAAATCTTCCAACTCACATGAGGTAAATGCAAAATCGTCCGAGATCCGTTGGCCGCCAGTTGGGCTAGACCATGCACCACCATGGCTGGACCCACCGGAAAAAGCCAGCTTAAAGCGCCCATCAAAAGCAATCCACCACCCATGCCCAGCACTCCAGAAAGTGAGCATGTCACTCCAACTAATACCCATATCAAAACAAAAGAAAAATCCATTTTATCCTCCCTTCATTCTTTACTTTTCGCATAATCAAATATATGAAAAAAGAGAATCATAGGAATAGAAACTATTCCAAGTAGGAATATATAGATATGATTAATGATATCGAGACTTTAGAGGTCCTATCCCACATGGGGACCATGCTCAAAGCGGCCACGAAACTGCGGGTGTCCCAATCCGCTGTTTCTAAACGCATAGCGAGTTTGGAAGAGGAGGTGGGTCAGGCCCTCATTGAAAAAAGGGGGAGAAATGTTCAGTTAACTCCCTACGCCCAATTGTTACTGAGCCGGTTAAGCCCCATACTAGCCGAGTTGAGAGACGCCATTCACGTGGTAAAGCAGCCAAGCCAAACCAGACTCACCATTGGGGTTTCCGAGTCCATCCTAGGCTCCTTTGGTGCCAAAATCCTGGCGCAGGTGAGCCTTAAAATACCTGAAATCATTTTAGAGATACACACGCACCGCAGCCTCGCCGTGATCGACCGCGTGGGGGATGGCAAATATCAACTCGGGCTGATTGCAGGCTCCGCCCATCCAGACCCGTCGCTGGAAATCGTGGAACTTTACCGAGAACCCCTGGTCATCATCCCAAGTGGATTAAATCCTTTGCCAAAGAGCCTCTCTGGTTTGCCTATCCTGTGCATTGAACGGCACTCCGGCACATGGAGCGCCATCTCTCGGAGGTGCCAATCATTAGGGCTAGAAGTGATTCGCGAAATGGAATCTTTTGCCGCGGTGATTCAAATGGCGGTAGCGGGATTTGGACATGGGGTGGCCCCGTGGGGCATTTGTAAGGCACTCGGATTGCAGGGAAATCACGTGCACTTCATCCCCGTCCAGCCCCTGAGTCGGCCCATTTGCTTAGTGGGTCGAAAGCATAACCTGTGTCGTCCCTTGGTGAAATCCATGATTGAGTTGTTGCAGCTGGAATTTAATAAATTTGAGTAACAAATAAATTAAATTTGGTTTAAACCTATCCATTTGGTCATGATTTGACCATAATTTTGTCCCTAAACCTTTTTTTTGAGATTCAACCCCAAAATAAACTCCCAAAATTGGAATCTTACCGTTCTTCATCCTTTAACAACCCCAATGATTTTGGCACTAAAAATGCTTAATACCTTTGTGTATTCCACTCAACCCCCAACTTGGAGCGAAATGATTTTGAATTTATTACCTAAATGGATATCATGGTTTCCAATGATGATTATTGCCTTTTTGGTATCAACCGTCTCTTGTTTTCAAAAAAATTCAGATGGGAGAGACTCCTTCAAACCTTCGCCAGAGGTGGTTCAAAGCCCTGAAAAACGTAAGACATCCCCGCCTAAAATCAGTGAAGACAACAAAAGTTCAAAAAAGTCTCCTCCAATTTTAGATAACGAAGCAGAAGAGTCTTTTAATCCAGTTACAGCCGCCCTAATGGCAAATATAGAGAAGGCACAAAAAGAGCTATCATTAGATGGCGCCAAGATTGGAGTGTCTTTCTCCGTTCCCGACAGAAGTTTGGAATTGCATTTTAACAACACTCTTTCCCATAACTCGGCATCATCTGCCAAGTGGTTGTGGGCTGCGGCGGCGTTGCAAACCAATTCACCAGCCTCCCTTGAAAAATATATCCAGGAAGTGTTCCGTAAAAGTGACAACGAGAATGCCGGAATGTTAATTGATTATAGCGGCGGGATCGATCGAATCAATGCATTCATGCGCCAATTGGGAATCACTCCTCAAGAATGGCAACTGTGCCTTTGGAACTATGGGCGCCCTCGCACCAGCACCCAATGCACGGTCCAAAGAAATGTCTTCACCACAGCGGGAGGATTGAAGTTTTTAAAAAAACTCCATCAAGGTGACCTAGATTTAGAAGCTCAAAAAATAACAGCATTAATCGATTGGGGAAAGCTCGCTCCCAAGTCGGGCTTGGGAGGTTGGCTATTGGAAAGATTAGATTTTAATACCAAGCTTTCTTCATCCCATAAAGCAGGCTGGATTCCCGCTCCCACAGGCCGGAATACCTTAAATGAGCTTGGCATCATTCCTTTGGCTACGGGGGAAACATTACTCATTGCCATTTCCATTGAAGGCGGAAAATCCTTTAACGAAGCTGAAATTCAGCTTAAAAACCTAATTCAAAAGATAGTAACTATTCTTTCTGAAAGCTAAGCACGGAGTTCAAAACAAAATCGATTGCGCGCAGGGAAGGGATTTGATTTTTAGTTTGGCCGATTCTGTTAGAGGGTTATGGCTCACTATAAAAGTGGTGTACTGGCCCGTGCCAATCAATTCACATACTTGTTCGGGCACATCCGTGATGAGATTGTGGGAGAGATCAATCACATTAAAAATGGTGCGTTTTTTAGATGCTGGGTCCGTATTGAATTCAAGGCTTCTAATGGAATTATGAGACAAATTAAGAAAATCAATTTCCCGAGCCGTTTCAAATTGGAACTCATAAATATGGCGCAATTGTAGATGGGTTAGCGTCAATCGACTGAGCCACGTCAATCCCGAAAAATCTCCAAGCTTAAAATCTGATAAGGGAGTTCCTGTTATTTTGATTTCGGTGGGACCACGTTGCTTGGTAACGGGATTGTTGTACAAATCGGATTGGCGAATGTCTTCACACGCCATTCCTGTTGCTTCCACAATCTGCTCTCTAATCTCCAAGGTTCTATGGCAATCATTTAAAAATTCTTTCACTCTAAAATCCAATCCCAAACGTAAAACAGAGAGTCGGAATTGATTTTCACTCATTTTTTGGGCGGCTTCAGAATGAAGAAAGCGATTGATATCACGAATGATCTGAACATCTTGAGTTAAGTCCCACAACCATTCGTGAACAAGCAGAAAGGAATATTGCAAAGGCGCAAACTCTATGAATTCAGAGAGAATTTTGGGGTCAAATTCGTAAATCGTGGCGTCGAGGCGTTCGGTTCGAATGACCGTCTGCATCACGTCGATGGCCAAATCATCTACCACATTCACTTAGCCGTCAATTTTCCTAAGGAGCTTTACAATGAAAAACGCACAGTTCGTGCTTTTTAAGACCAAACGCTGGCTCGATTTTTGATCTGCTGATTGAGGCAATCCTGAATTTGGTCTCTCACCTGGTGACTAAGATGAGCCACCAACACGCGATCGTGCTCTTGGTCAGGATCATATTGGGAAAAGTCCAAGCAATCCAAAATGTGAATGGACCATTTAGAAGGTAACGGAATCAATCCGATGGGCCCTAGCCAGGGGAAAGTGGGGGTAATCGGAATGTATGGAATACCCGCCAGATGGGCAAAAGTCGTGTCTTTGGCCATCATGGGGTGAATCTCTTCGGGTCCTACAAAAGCGGTGGGAATGAGTTTGGTTTGGGTCCGAATGCACAGTTTAATAAACCCTCCTCTTCCAAATCGTGCCAATTGATACCGGTCCTTGTAAAGTTTGCCCAAACCTTTTACCCCTTCTGGAAATACAACCACAGGCATCTGAAGCCTCAGAAGCTGTTCCGCATTTTCTTGGGATGCCCGCACGCCGCCAAACCGATTCATAAGCGCACCCAAGAAGGGAAAGTGATACAAAAAATCTTCTACCATGAATCGAAGTTCCCTACTTTTGGGATGATCATAAAATAACGCTGATTTTAGCATGGTTGCATCGTAGGGTAAGGTACCACTATGGTTTGCCACAAACAAACAAGATCCGCTATCAGGCACCTTATCCATTCCAAAAGTGGATACTCTCCAATATTTAAAAAACAAAAAATCAAAGAGAGGTCTAAGGAATTCATCAAAAATAGGGTCATACCCAAAGGCATCCACTTCCTCACTACGCACTTTTAACGAAAGCTCATGATATTTACGGCGTAAGTTAAACAAATTGAGATCCGAAAATAGACTTTCTAATTCCGTTTTTCGATTGTGCTTCTGCCCTTGAATTTTTTTGATGTCTTGCATATGTTGTGCAGCTTCTTTTAAAGCCTCGCCGGTGTGTACCAACCTATTTTCCATTCGAATGAAAAAACTTTCCATTTCCACTTTGAAGTGGTGAACTCTCTCTAAAATGGATCTGAGATCTTCCTTGGTAGCAAAGTATTCGGATTTTTCCTTAAACTTTTTGTCTAATTCTTGTTCCATCTGATGGACCTGATCGATTAATGTTTTTCGCAACCTAAAAATGGTTTGCGTAAAATCAGAATGACCGATATCGGAATGCAATGGTGCATGGCGAACGGGTGATTTTAGTTTCAAAATAGGCTCCCTTTTAAAAAAGGTTTGTAACTAATAGATTCTTTCAAACTTTTGGTCTTTGATCATCACTACATCTTCTCCAAATGCCACGGACGGGTAAACGAATCCAGACTGTTTCAATGCGTAAGAATCTAAAAAAGCTCTTAGCGCCTGTCGACTGGAAAATTTAGCCTCAAAGTCCATTTCCTTTTTAGCCTTACTTCCGTCTGCCACACATATGTATTTAAAAAAAGGAATCCAATCTGAGGCAAAGTCCCACAATTGTAATGCAAATGCCGATTTAAACACCCCATAACAGAGTGGGCTTGGCACAGGCACTGCGAGTTTTCCAGACATATGAATGGCCGTAGTGAGGGGCAAAACTCCCGCACCTACAATATTAAAAACCCCTCTAGCTTGGGAAATGAGCGCTTTGGTGATGGCTCGAGTGGCGTCCATCTCATGGATGAATTGAAGAAGTGGATCGTAGCCCACAATTTTGGGAATGGCTCCCATTAAAAAGTAGTGGGCGCGAACTTGCGTGGAATTGGGCCCCAGTGTGGGAGAAAATCTCAACACGGAAGTGTTGATGGTGGGGTAGTATTTCATAAATTCGGAAACCTGCTTTTCCACATCTAAACGTCCACGGAAAAAAGGTGACCTAGAAGAGGCCCTTAAAGGAGATTTTTCGGTTAAAAAATTAGGATTGGATTCAGCCGCTCCATAGACAAAGGTATCGGAAAGCACCAAAAACTGGGTGACCTGGGCTTCCGCAATCGCGTTCAATACATGAAACGTACCAATGGTTTCCACTTCCTTTTGGTAGAAAGCCTTCCTGCTCGGACCCGAATAAAGGGCTCCGTGAATAAAGTGCTTTATCTCATTTTTTTGTAAAAGCTGGCTCATGGCTCTATCCGCGCCATCTTTTAGCAAATCCGTGCGATGGAACACAATCTTGGAAGACGGAACCTTGGGAGGTCTGAGGTCAAAAACGTGAATTTCCTTTACATTGGGCCACTCTGTTATCTTTTGAATCAAGAGCCCCATGAGGGTTTTACTGGCCCCGGTTAAAGCTATTTTCTCGGGCACCACCGAACCAAAAGATTCAAGGGAAGGAGTGATTTGGGAATCAATCGAGTCACTTAGGGTAAATGGGGCGGTCATTTGGGCACCTCGCCGCGGTTCGCGTTGTCAAAAACTTTGAAAGAGATTATACCCGTTTTGTGTTGGAAAGTCAGCGGAGCGGTGTGTCGGAATCTCTGGAAATAAATCAATGTTCCCAAATGGTTCCCTGGGTGGGTGTGGCCCCCATGGAAGGCGTGGGAGATATTGGCTTTCGAATTTGGCTCTGGCTTTGCAGTGGGCCCAGTCATTTCACCACTCCTTTTTTAAGAATCACAAAGGATTTTCCCGCGCACAAAATCCCTCCCGCTTTTTACCCAGAAGCCCTGTGGAATCAGTACGGTTCGGGCTCTGTTCCCTACTACTGCGTTCCCCAGCTCATGGGACCTCCCATGGGCAGCTTAGCAGAAGTGGCCAAGGTCCTGTCCACCACGGCTCCCCTGGTGGAGCTCAATTGTGGGTGCCCAGCCCCTACGGTGGTGGGAAATGGGGCCGGTAGCGCACTTTTGCAATCTCCGGAGGTGTTTTTGAGGTCCGTAGAACACCTTGCCCACGCCATCGGTCTGGAAAAAGTGGCCATCAAAATGAGGCTGGGATGGGAAAACGATCAGGAGATCTTCTCGTTACTTTCCCAGATGACATCCCTTCCCATTGGAAGGCTCACGTTGCACGCCCGCACTCGAAATTGCAGGTACAAAGGGCTCTCCCGCTGGCAATATCTCCAAGAAGCCCGTAAACTCATCCACCCCCGTACCCGATTGGTGGGTTCCGGAGACGTGTTGAGTTTTAAGACTTACGAAGGTAACAAAGATTTTTGGAGAGTCTGTGACGGCATAATCATCGGTCGCGGCGCTATACGCAACCCTTGGATTTTTAAAGAATTAAAAGATTCAATACCTATCTCTTTAGAAAATCCTGAGACCTTACTCCATTGTTTATTTACCTTTGGATTACTCAACTCCTATTTTCAAGAAAATCCTCTTACCAAAGATAACCCCTTTGCAACCCTAGTTCCCCCTACGGCTAAAATAAGGGTCACTTTAAGAGATTGGCAAGAAATTTGGCAGTCCCTCCGAGGGGAGGGGAAAGCTTTAAATTTGGACACGCATGAATTCCCCCGTGGAACCTTTGCCAAAATCAAAATGATTTGGAACTATTTAAGATCTTCGCTAGAAGATGAATATTTTAAAGCCCCCTTGTTACAATGCTCCAGCTGGCCAAACTTTGTGTTAGACTGGAAAAAGCATTTCGCTAAGCACCAAGGTAAAGTTACTATAAGTCACCACAGCAAGCGAGACTGGATTTTCGCAGGAGAAAAGAAAAATGAATGAATGGCTCAAACAAAAAGAAATGCAACAGGCTCAACAAAAAAAGAAAGATCTACTCCTATGGGTTTTTGGATCCATTGCGTTGGTGATCGTGATGGTGGGTCTTTGGATCGTTATGAAATAGGCATCAACACACCAAGTTTTCCTTAGGTGGGATGAGCGACATCGCTCTTTCCGTCATGGCCACAATGGTTAGACTTGGGTTTACCCCCAAGTTTGCGGGAATGGCGCTTCCGTCGCAAACATAAATCCCCTCGTAACCGATGAGTCGATGATGGGTGTCTATCACTCCTGTTTGGTCATCCTTGCCAATGGGACATCCACCCAATACGTGAGCGGTGGTGGGAATGTTGATGGTGGTTTGGGACACAGCACACTGGGAGACCCCTTGAGTGAGTTCGCTGTACTTTCGGGTGAATGCATTGGCAGAAGGGATTTCACTGGGCACTTTATCACTCCCGGGTTCCACCTCAGAAGATAGACTCTTTTTGCCAAACAAATACCACCTCTTTTTGGGGGCGATTTTAATCCGATTGTCTAACGTTTGCATCACTAAAAAAATAATCGAATTCTCCGACCACTGATTGTTCCAAAACAGCTGAAACGCCAAAATCGGTTTAGTTACAATGGATTTGAGCAGAAGCAACGACCTAATTCCTCCATGGGGATGCTCCACTAAATTAGAAGACAACAATCGCATAAAATTGGACCCCTTGGGGTACCTCACGGGTTCTATGGAAGTGTGGGCATCTGGGTGCACAATACTGCTGATGGCGATGCCTTCGCAGGCGGGTAAAGGTTGCTGTTTCCTTTTCCAGGGCCAACCCAATTGGGAAAGAGTTGTGGACCCAGTAAACACTTCACTATTGGTCCGAACGTTCCTCCCCAATCGCTGTGAAATCCGGGGAAGCTGATCGGGTTGGGACCGACATTTAAACAAAAGTTGCAAGGTGCCCAAAACGCCTGCCGCCAAAACCACATTGTGACATTGGATGTATTTAGGAGAAGCCAATGGTTGAGTGGAGTTTTTCACTTTAAGTCGAAATCTAGGACCGGCTTTGCCATGAGTCAAAGAGCCTGGTACTAAGGGATAGATCCCCACCACTTGTGAGGTGGCCTGAATCAGTGCTCCTTTTTTCCGCGCCAAATAAAGGTAGTTTTTGGGAAGGGAATTTTTGGCGTTGTGCCTACACCCCACCATGCACCCTCCACATTGGATGCAACCCGTTCGAGCAGGCCCCTCTCCCCCAAAGTAGGGATCGGGCACTTGCTTGCCTGGCTCGCCAAAGTACACCGCCACTCGCGTGGGTTTGAACCGATTCCCATACCCCAGAGCCGTGGCTGTTTCCTTAACTTTTTGATCCACATGAGTAAGAACAGGATTGGTAACCGCTCCTAAATATTTTTCCGCCACTGTGTAAAAAGGTTCTAAGTCTTTTTCCCAATCTCCCAAATGGCTCCACTCCGTGGCCTGAAAAGACTCTTTGGGTGGTCTCATCAAGGTATTGGCGTATACCAAACTCCCTCCCCCCACTCCCACCCCACTGAGCACCAACACGTCCTTAAAAAAGGTGAGCTTTTGAATTCCAAAACATCTTAGCCATGGGGCCCATAAATATCTTCTCACATCCCAATTGGATTTGGGAAAATCCGCGTCTTGAAAATTTTTGCCCTTTTCTAAAATCAGCACCCGATAGCCTTTCTCCACCAACCTTAGGGCGCTAACCGCACCACCAAAGCCCGAACCAATCACCACAAAATCGAAAGTATTTTGCTCCATCCTGAAACACCTCTGTCAAAATTCAGTGGGATGATTGTAGGCAAACTTTTGATGTCGTAAAGTGGGAACCATCAGACTTTGAAGTCTACAATCGTTAACGGACAACCATCTGACTTTGAAGTCTACAATCGTTAACGGACAACCATCTGACTTTGAAGTCTACAATCGTTAACGGACAACCATCTGAGGTTGCATGCAAAACTTTTTTGAGTCAAAAAAAGGCACTGTGGTGGTGGTGGAAGCCAATTCCTCCTCCCGAAGTGTGATTTCAGAGGTGATTAAAGGTCTGGGTTTTGCTAACGTCGAAAGCATGGATTCTGCCAAGGCCGCTCTGGGGTATTTTGAGGTGGAAACCGCCCAATGGCTGCTCATTTCATTGTTTAGTAATGACGCCGTAAATGCCATTCATCTCCTTCAAATTTTTACACAATTTCCAAAATTTCAGCAGTTACGTGTGAGTCTGCTGCTTTCCACAGATGAGCTCTGTGTGGCCCCTAAAGCTTATGAACTGGGGTGTTTGAGCCACCATCCTAAAGACTTCACCAAAGATAGTATCAAACAAGAACTCACCACACTCTTTGAAAAATTAAAGGAACACTCCTGGAATGAAACCATTGTTTCTTCAATTTACCTGTACGATTTATTAAAAAAATCGGGTCAAAAAGTGCCACTCTTGAGGCTGGCGGAGGGGATCTTTCAGAAGTACCCTAAAAAGGGTGCAGCCCTCGTGCAGCTCACGGAGGCCCAATTTTTGAACGGCATGACCCGGGAGGCCAAGCAAAGTTTAGGGCAGCTCAAACTTTTGGAAAACGAAAACTGGGTGCCGCTTTCCAAAACGTATTTGCCCGACGAAGAGATTTACGCCGATCTGGGAGTTCGAAAATGCCTCATCATTGAGCCTGATTCCCAAGTGCAACTTCAATTTTTTGATACCTTTAAAAAATACGGTGTCAGCGAAATCAAAATGCTCGAAGATGGAGAGGCCGCCCATGAGCTTCTACAAGAAAAAAATGACTTCGAAATCATTCTGATGGAGTGGAAGATCCCCAAATTGGCTGGACCATTGCTCCTGCAAAGACTTCAAGCCAGCAAAAACATACCCAAATGCCCCGTGGTGGTGGTGAGTAGTCTTGTGCAGCTCTCCGATGGCGCACTTCTTTCTGAAATTGGAGTGGCGCAGGTGATATCAAAACCCTTCGATGAAAAGTCCCTCGTGGGCACCATCGTCCAGGTATTACAGCAGGAAAAATACCCCTCTGAATTAAGGTCTATTGAAAGAAAAATTGTTTCATTAATTCATGCAAAAGACTTAGAAGGGGCCAAGGAACTCTTTAACTCCGTTTGCACCAATGAACTTGTTCCTTTAGCTACTTTAGCATACATCGAAGCTCTGTTTGCGTTTCACGCTCAGGATTTTGAAGGGGCCAAAGCCCTTTGTATGAATGCCATTCAGCGGGGGATTGAGCAGGGCAAAAGCATCGCTTTGTTGGGAAAGATCTTCATTCAGCTCAAGGAATTTAATCACGCCGTCAAGTGTTTTGATAAGGCCTCGGCCATGTCTCCCAAAAGCATAGAACGGCTCTGCGAGCTGGCGGATGCCCAGCTCATGTGTGGCGACAAAGACGCCGCAGGAAACACCGTAGATAAAGCCAAATCCATTGATAGCAAAAACGCCTCCGTAAAAGCGGCCGAAGCCAAAGTGGAAATTCAAAAAGGCAATCGAGGAAAAACAGTGGAGCTATTGTCTGAAATGGGCGGAATTGGCAGCATCATTTCCGATCTCAACAGTGCCGCTGTGGCCATGATCCACCAACAGCACTTTGTGGGAGGCCTTGAGATTTACCAGAGGACCATCGAAGCCATTCCTAAAAAAGACATCCAGAACAAATTAAAAGTTCAATACAATGCGGCACTTGCTTTTGCCCGAAACTCCCAGTTAGATGAAGCCAAGTTGATTCTATCCCGAATGGACGTAACCAAGGCAGAAAGTAAAGTGAAAGAAAAAATCATCTCATTGGCTCAAAAAATAAACGACGCGCTTGATACGGGCACTACCCTTAAACTGACGACATCCGATCGAAAAATAGGAGCTCCCTCTACTTTAACAGCCGACAATGCCGTTAAATTAAAAGTCCCAACGGATTCCGTGCAAGTGGAAAGCACAAAGCATTTGGAAAAATCCATAGTTACCGGAAAGGCCGGAGAGAGATGCTGTCATCTGATCTTCCATAGCATAGAGCCCATTGATGCCCTCTATTTGGATCTGTTTAAGTCCACACCTAATTTTAAACTTCGATCCGCCATTGAACGCAGTGAAACTTTTGGTGTGGACCGATTACAAGGCACTAAATAAGGAGATTGGACTCATGAAAATAAAGTTTTTTAGATGGGTAAAGCAAACAGTTGCTCTGTTTTTTTGGGTATCAAAGTTCCAGACCCTTCATGCCGATGAGCTTATCGTAAAAACCAAAGAAGCTTCCGTGGTAGACGACCCCAAAACCAAAAAAGAGATCCTTAAAGTAAAACAGGGAGATAAATTACCTCTCGTCTCCAAAGCTGGATTGTTTTGGAAGGTTAAACTTTCCGATGGCAAGGAAGGATTTATCAGCGGGATTCAGGTGACCCGGCAGATTTCCACATCCGGATCACAGCATGATCCTTACGCCACAGCGCCTAGCACCGAAGATGGTAACGCCACTTCTAGAACTCGAAAAAGCAACGCCGTGATGGGAGTGCGAGGATTGGAGGGAGGAAAAACCCAGAAAGACGCGGTGGATGCTAAGCCCGATTATAAAAAGGTGCGCACCATGGAAGAACAACAACCCGATGCTTCGGAAATTCAGTCCATCCAGTCTGGCCTAGATCAGGAAACCTCAGAGTCAAAGAAAAAATGAAATCTACTGGAAAATTCTTAACCCTTTTTTTTTTAGGAATGAGTGGTCTGGGCTGCCAATCTTCCGATAACGATACAGCTCCAACCCCCCAGGACGGAAATGCCACTTCTCTTCAGAACATGACGGAGGAGATTGAAATCGGACGCAATATGGCGGGAAAACTGTTGGCGGCTAAGGGGTCTGTGCCCAAACCACAACTTTTACGTTACCTTAATGCCCTAGCCTATGTGCTCAAAAGCAGCACCCCTTATGTTCAACGCCGATTCATGGTTGAGGTGTTAAACGATCCATCCGTCAACGCGTTTGCCTGCCCAGGAGGTTATCTCTTTGTAACCCAAGGTCTACTAAAATCCATACAGAATGAGGCACAACTCGCTTTTGTTTTGTCCCATGAAATCTCCCATGTGGGAAAACAACACATCATGAGTGCACTCAGAGGCAAAAAGCTACAGTCCCAAAAGGATCCTTTTTTAAACGCAGACTCCCTCAAGTCCAGACAACGGCTTCAACCCAAACAACAATCCAGTTTAGGAAACGCCATTAGCCAGCAGCTTTCCGGGGGAGGTGCAGGAGCCGCTGTGTTGCAGGCCGTGGATGGGGGACTAGGCTTGATTTTAAAGGAGGGACTGGACAAATCCATGGAATTTGAAGCAGACCAGGAGTCCATAGAAACCATCATTACCGCTGGCTACCAACCCTCAGCAGGGATCGAATTTTTAAAATTACTTGAAAGTTTAAAAGGGCCATCCTCCGAGTCTTCTTTATCAAAGACCCACCCTAGCCCTACGGAGCGCATTCGTCTGATATTACCTTATCTCAAGACCAATGATGTGCCTTTGGGAGTGGGAGCACTGGGCGGTGAAAGGTTCAAGAAGTTACAAACGATTTTGAATAAGTAAAAAGGTACAAAAATGAAGCTCATCACTATCGGATTGGGATGTGGAATCGGGATGGGGTATTTCAAATCCTCTCGGGCTGATATCTTTCACTACAACAACATATTATCAGGAGATCGGGCCGCCAATTTGGGGGGCACCTACGCAGGCATTTCCGATGATTCCAGTGGTGTGATTTACAATCCCGGTGGCTTAGGGTTTGCGGCCTCTTCTAGCTTAAGTGCCAGTGTAAATACGTTTTCTGTGAATAAATACACCTACCAGGGAGTGATTGGCAAATCCGACTATCAAGAATCCAGTTCCGACTTCATTCCCGCCTTTGTGGGAGCCTTGAAAAAGTTTAAACTTGGGTATTCCGGGATTGTGGTGGCGGGAGGTGTATGGAGTTCGGACTACGAAACCAGAGATCAAGACGATCTCTTAAGTAACAGTGCCCCTCCCTACAACAATCTAGACAACAACATTGGCCATTTCCACCGCGTGGTAAACTCCTCTTCAAAAGTCTTAAATTTCGGACTTGCGTTGGGCAAAGCTGTGACGTCCCAATTTGGAATGGGAGGAGGGATTTATTTTCAAAAGATCGATGTTTTGTCGCAAGAAAACCAGGATGTGGCCCAAGTGGTACCTACCAATTATTACCAACTCACCGCACAAGCCAAAACCAAAGGACTGCTCTATGCAGCAAGCACCACCAGCTATCGTTTTAAGGTGAATGCCTTGGCCATAGGCCCTGGGGTTGGTTTTCAAGCCGTTTTTTTTGACAAACTCTCTGTTGGATTGAGTGGGAGAGCTCTTTTTTTTGCTCAGGAAAAAATTGTGGCCAGAAGAGATTCAAACACATTTACTCACTTTCAGAATGGTGATGTTTTAGAACAATCCGATGTGGAAGACTCAGACCCCAAAAAGGGGAGAATCTTAGGGGGAGTGGTGCGCGCCACCACATCGCCGGATTATGGTCTGTGTCGTGACTGTAATTTAACGAGCAATGACCTCTTTAAACAAGGTCCCACGGAATTTCGAATCGGGTTCACTTACTTTGCCTCCGACACATTTTTACTGGGCATGGATGTCGTGCATCATGGTGCGGTTCTGACCCAGGGTGCTGCCTATGGTATTTACTCAAGAGATCAGGTGACCAATTACTCTTTGGGAGCGGAGTATTATCTCAATGAATCTTTTCCCATAAGACTTGGATTGTTTACCAATCGGGACACCAGGCCCCCTATCAACAAAAACCTTACTTCCCAAGCAGACCATGTGGATCTCAACGGAGCCACACTGGGTCTAGCCTGGATGCAGCCCTTAAGTCAGGTTTCCTTATCGTTAGTTCACCAAAGGGGATCGGGACAAAGTCAAAAGCTTGCGGGTTCAAAAATCATCCATCCAATAAAGGTAACACAATGGGCGGCTCAACTTTCCAGCACATACTCTCTCAACTGATTCACAATCAGGAAATACCCCTCACCAACCAAAACATCAACGTTTCCCATTTGGAATCATTTGAATTGCATTTTCAAAAAATACCCCTCCATTTTTCCTTCCACATTTCCGGACAGGAAAAACCTCAATATGAATCCATAATCATTCGATTAACAGACTCCAAAGGAAACATTGGACTAGGGGAAAGTGCCCCTTTTGGCTACCTCACCAAGGACGACATTCCCTTGGCTCACGTAGAGATGGAGTCCCTCTTAAATCATTTTAAAGGCAAAAATATCCTTTTTATTCTTCAAAATCTGGATCGACATTGGATCCATCGCGAACTTCGATCCGTAACGGCAGTGAGTGCCCTGCAACAAGGACTGATGGATTTACTCTGTAAAGGCTTTGGTGCAAAACTATGGGAAGCCTACCGCGCCTGGAGTGTCTGGGAAAAGGCTCCAAGCCCGTCCTATCCCGTATTAGGGCTTCCAACAGATGTTACCTTACCACTCATTGATCCTAGCTTGGTGAGTGAATTTATGGAAATGGGTGAATCTCTAAAGGTACCCTACTATAAAATAAAAGTGGGAGGAAATCAAAGTGAAGACCTGGATCGCATTGAGTTTTTTATGGAAAACAATGTGCGGGGTGTGCCCTTTTCTTTGGATGGAAATCAGGGATTTAGCGCCTCTTCTGCCACACATTTCCTGGAAAAATTAAATCACTTTGGGTGGAGTCCACTTTTTTTTGAGCAACCTCTCCCAGAAAATGACATTTCTGGCCTGGAAGCCCTTTCTCACCAATGGAAAACTCCCATTTGTGTGGATGAGTCTGTGACATCTGTGGTGGAAGCTCAGAACCTAAAATCTCGCTTCCCCCTTCGAATGATTAATTTAAAGCATATGAAGTCATCGCTTTTAGAAATGATCCGGGTGGCACGATGGTCCTATTTAAATGGAATTTCTCTCATGATTGGGGGTATGATGGAGTCGGAAATTGGCATGACTCATAGTCTCCATTTCGCCTATGGCACAGGCTGGATCACCTGGCTGGATTTGGACACCCCATTTTTTCTTAAAAATTTCATAACCTTAGAAAATCCTTGGAAAGCAAGATCTGCCCACCTGGAAGTGCCACACCCCAAAGGATTAGGTCTTTCCCTTGACTTTTAGCAGAAGTGGTTATCTTATCAATTGGGTCTTTTAAGGAGTTATCATATGGCATTCTTTAAGCGAATCTTTTTCTTTGGTTTGGTGAATATAGCGGTGATGGTCACCATCACCATGATTGTATCGTTGTTGGGGATTGACACCCGTTACCTTACGCCCAATGGCCTCAACATTCAGGCATTGATTGTATTTTGTTTGTTGTGGGGTATGGCTGGTTCCTTTATTTCTTTAGCCATTTCCCGATGGATGGCCAAAATGACCATGGGTGTACAGGTGATACAACCTGAAAATGCCACTGGGTCGCAGAGGCTTTTGATGGAGAAGGTGCATCAGTTGGCTCGTAAAGCCGGGATCTCCAAGATGCCAGAGGTGGGGATTTACGATTCCCCTGAAGTGAATGCCTTTGCCACAGGCCCCACCCGGAATCGGTCGTTAGTTGCGGTTTCTACGGGTCTTCTCCACCGAATGGATGTGGATGAGGTGGAAGGGGTTTTGGCCCATGAAGTGGCCCACATCGCCAATGGAGATATGGTCACCATGACTCTGATTCAAGGCGTTGTAAATGCCTTCGTGATGTTCTTGGCTCGCGTGATTTCATTCGCTATTTTTTCAGCGCGATCGGGAGACGATCGGGAAAGCAGTGGCTCTGGAAATTCCCTTGCCCAAATGCTGGTCACCATGGCATTGGAAATCGTGATTGGCCTATTTGGAACCATGGTGGTGGCGGCGTTTTCCCGGTGGAGAGAATACCGCGCTGATGCAGGAGCCGCTAAGTTAGGCGGAAAGGCAAAGATGATCGCGGCATTGCAGCGTCTGCAAAACTATAAAGAGCTTGCCGATGTTCAAGGGGGAGGCAGTTTGGCAGCATTTAAAATATCCAGTAAAAAAGGTGGATTTTTGTCTTTGTTTTCCACTCACCCGGATCTCGAAGATCGCATCAATCGTCTGAAAATGGCAAATTAGATTTACTTATCCTGAAGGGAAATCTCAAGCTTATTTCCAGGTTTCCCAGATTCCTTGCGCCAATAACCATACCCCAAAGGCTCCCACCACCCAGAGCAACCCTGCCTGAAATCGTTTTAAACCCACCGGAGAAATCCGGAAATAAGCGAGATAGGAAAAGGCCAAAAGGATCAAAAACCATAGGGCGTTGGCCGCGCCCGCGCTCACACTTAACGCCACCACAGAGGAAGGCGCTTCGCCTTTAAAGAAACTTTGATGCACACCCAGGATCACCAAACTGGTGGTGGGTCTCATGGCCCCAATCAACCAGGCACTTCCAAATGATTTTCCAAAAGAGGAAGAAACTTGAGATTGGGTTTCCCCAGTTGAAACGCCGGAATGGGGCGTCAATCCAAAAAAAAGTTTCTTTAAGCCAGAGTAACACAAGCCCAAAAACAACGCCCCTACCATGGCTTTTAAGACCGACAAAAGTAAGGGATTCAAATCTTCCAACTGAGACAAAAACAAAAACGAAGCATATGCCCAACCAAACATCCAAAAGGAGGCACCCAGACCTGTTCCCAGGGCACTCTTCCACCTTGCCCCAAGCCCCTGCTGTAAGGCAAGCGCACCCATGGGTCCCACTGGAATGCCACCCACTAATCCTATAATGATACCCATTTGAATGGATTCCCAAACCATGCTATCCTTTCTAGACGCCTAAAATGGGTGAGTTGTAAAAAATTTCCTTTTTGCTAAACTTCCCGCATACCCATATAGAGTGTAAGATGATTTTGTCACAAAAGATCCATTCAGACAAATCTTTGACCCATCTGGAAGACTTTCTTTCTCAGGTGCATTTTAGCTCTCAAGACTATCTTTCGTCTGTCCAAAAGATTTTGAAGGAACTTCCTCTTTCGGCGGAGTTTTCCCTTTGCCAGGGAATTCCCATTGCCGAAATAGGACCCTCCCAAAGTCACAATCATTTGATCGTCAGTGCGGGACTTCATGGTGTGGAGGGTCGATTTGGTACCTTATTGTGTGCTGCATTTTTAAAAAGTTTACTGGAATCGGATTTGAAACAAACCAAACTAACGATTATTTTTGCATTAAACCTAGACCAAATGGCACAATGTCGACGTTGGGGTCCCACCAATGCCGATTTGAACCGTTCCTTTCCATCGGCATTGATTTCAGAAGTCTCTCCCACTTTTGAAGGGATATGGCAAAAACTCTATCAGGAATTTGGGCCGCATCAGCCTAAAATTGTTAACTTATTAAGGTTTATACAAACCGCCCTTCAGCTCATCCGTCAACAGGGTTTAAATCCGTTGGTGCAGACACTCCCTCAAGGTCAAGAGCGATTTGCCGATTTCGTTTTTTATAGGGAAAAACAACTCACTAAACAGGTGCAACACATTCAAGAATGCATGATCTATCTCGTAAAACCCCATCAACGAACCCTCCACATCGATCTGCACACGGGTTTTGGTCCCTGGGCCAAGCTACAGAGCTTGACTCCGGTGGGTCCATTGGCCAAGGCATTGGGTCGGGAGGCTCAAGTTTATCCCACACCGGGAGGCTTTTTGGACTGGTGCCAAAACCAATTTTCCAAACACCCCTACCAAAGCACCACGGCCGAATTTGGAACTTCTATTCCCATCTCTATTTTTTATGCCTTGTTGGCGGAAAACCACAATCATCACAAAAGGGATTCTTCCCCGGACACTCAAAAAAGACTACTTTCCTCTCAAGCTAAGGTCCTCAATGCCTTTTTTCCAAAATCTCCCAGATGGCGCCGTAAAGCCCTCAGGGAAGGGATCCTTTTTCTCCAAGAGGCTTTGAGTAAGCTGGGAGAAGATGGATCTCCACTGGTACCCAAGCTTTGATTGTGGTACAAGGAGTAAAATTTGTGGCTTGAGGTAAAAAAGATGAATCCACTGTTTGAGGTCTTTAAAGAAGGTAACAAAAATGGCCCTGTTTTGGTGATGCTTCACGGCTGGCCTGATGACCACACCATTTGGGATGCGTTGGTGAATCAACTAAAAGCGAATTATTATTGCATTAGAGTAGACTTTCCCAATTCGGGTTCCCAAATCACGGCACCCCATGGGTTAACCCTCCAAGAAGTGATCGCAGCGCTGAAAGAAACCCTGGAGGCACAGCTTCCCGCTGCCTCACTCCCTTTTACACTCATCGGACACGATTGGGGAGCCATCTATTCCTATTTGTATGCCAGAACCTTTCCTCAACAGGTAAAATCCATCCTCACGGTAGATGTGGGAGGCTCCATTGGTCAACAAAAAAACCCTTTGGGTTACGCACTGGCTCCTCTTTATCAGTTAGGCTTGGCGGCTTCGTTTCTTTCTTTGAAAATCCCCTTGGTGGGACAGAAACTAGGTAAAATAGGCACCATGGCCACTTTGGTCTGGCTGCAAACTCTCACCAAACTGAGCCAATCTCCCAAGGTGAGTGGTCCGAAATTAAAAAAGGCTCCTAGCCCATTCCAAAACTACCCTTATGTGGATCTGTGGAAACAAATCTTAAGCGGCAAAAAAAATCCCCAGAAACTGCCCAATGTTCCTATTTATTACGCTTATGGCAGTATGGGAATTAAGAAGTTTATGCAATTTCATGACGATCGCTGGCTCAAAAATGTTCAAAAGCATCCTTTAGGTCAGGTGGAAGAATTTGCCCAAAGCGGACATTGGCTCATGCATGATGAGCCGGAACGATTTGCACAATCCGTTCAATCCTTTTTGAAAAAAGTGGAAGCCACGCCTCCATCCCTGGGTGTTTAATGGTGGGATCAAGCCAATCTGCCAAAATTTAATCCTATTGAAAATCTTCCTTTTTTGGGGACTGCTTGAAACAGCAAAGGGATAGTGATAGGATATTCAATCAAACCTTTTTATAAACCCGTGTTGGCACCCGCCTGAGTGCGAAAGTTGTGTGGGTTACCACTGTGTGCCAACCTTTGATGGAGTGGGTGAAGTGTGCAAAATTCTGATTTGAGGACAGGAGAGTTTCCTGCGTCCGGGCTTCGTTATGGCCATTCTAGTCCTTTTCTAGCCTCCCCTGGTGTTTCGTCTGCTGGGTTTTTAAGTCCATCTTCTTCGGAACGAATTCGAACGTTTCGAGCGTGGTTGGATAAAAAAGAAGCCATGCTCATGGATGGATCCATGGCCACATCCCTTTACGAAAAAGGGATTTTTATCAATCGATCGTTTGAGGAGGCTAACTTAATCAACTCCGAATTGGTAAAGGAAATTCATTCTCACTTTATCAATGCGGGAGCTAAGATCATAGGCACCAACACCTGGGCGGCCAATGCCAACAAACTCAAAGGATACGGTCTGGAATCCGTGGCCCATGAAATCAACCGCCGAGGAGCTCAATTGGCTCTTTCCATCGCCCAAGATAAAGCTTGGGTGGCGGGAATCATGGGACCTTTGGGTCTGAGAATCGAACCATGGGGCCCGACTTCTTTCGAAGAAGCAAGACAAATGTTCTACATGCAGGCTCAAGCCTTGGCTAAAGGGGGAACGGATCTTTTTATATTGGAATCATTCGGAGATATCAATGAGATCCAGCAAGCCATTTTAGCCATCAAAGACTGCGGCGATTACCCTATCATCGCCATGATGGAAACGGATGACGATGGTCATTCCCTTTATGGAACTCCTGCCCAGTGGTTTGCTAAAAAATTAGACCTTTGGGGTGCGGAAGTCATTGGGGTAAATGGAGGCAATGGACCCGCTAAAATGCTGGAAATCGTTAAACAGATTTCAGAAGTCACCACCAAACCCATCGTGGCAAAACCCAACGCAGGCTCCCCCCGCGTGGTGGATGGTCGAACGTTGTACATGGCCTCCCCCGAGTATTTTGGAGAATTTGCCAGGCTCGCCCTTCAGCAAGGGGTCCGAGTTTTAGGGGGATGCAGTGGCACATTTCCTAGTCATATTAAGGCCATGGGTTCCGCCTTTCGACAACATCATGCGTTTACGTTTTCCCATGAGATCCATTCTGAAGAATCCACTTCCATTAAAGCCCAACCTGTGGTCAACCCACAAATGAGCCTTTGGGGTCAAAAGCTAGCCCGGGGAGAATTTGTTACCTCTGTGGAGTTGTTACCACCCAAGGGGTTGGATACGAGTCAACTGATCGAACGGGCATCCGCATGCAAAAAAGCCGGGATTGACGCTATCAATATTCCTGATGGACCTAGAGCCAGCGCCCGCATGAGTGCCATGGCCACCGCGTTGATTTTGGAGCGGGAGGTGGGAATTGAAACTGTGCTCCACTTTGTTTGTCGGGACCGGAATTTGTTGGGGATGCAAAGCGACCTATTAGGTGCAAGTAGTTTGGGTCTTAAAAATGTGTTGGCCGTTACGGGAGATCCCCCTAAAATGGGTTCTTATCCCAATGCCACAGCGGTGTTTGATATTGATGCCATTGGACTTGTGAATATGCTTTCCAGGCTCAATTCTGGATTTGACTTGGGAGGCACCAGCATTGGATCTTCCACTTCTTTTAGCATTGGGGTGGGAGCTAATCCTGTGTCCAATGATCTCCCCCGGGAGAAAAAAAGATTTGCTTATAAGGTTCAGGCCGGAGCCCAATGGGCCATCACTCAACCCATATTTGATGCTCAAAGCTTGGAACAATTTTTGGAGTTTTCCAATCCCTTGGGTGTGCCTATCATTGCGGGAATTTGGCCCTTAATGAGCTTGAGAAACGCACTCTTTATGGCTAATGAAGTACCTGGAGTGTATGTACCTTCTCAGATCATTTCCAGATTAGAAAAATGCACGTCTAGTGCCGATCAAAAAAAGGTGGGCACGCAGATCGCATTGGAACTTTGTGAAAAAGTGAAATCCTGGGTGGCAGGCTTTCAGGTGTCTGCACCCTTTGGCAACATAGAGATTGCCCTTGCCGTAACAGGAGGCGGCAGATGACCGAACCGGTTACCATCTATTTTGAGTTGGAAGACATGCTGGTGGAGGCACCTCTCCAGTCTTCCTTTATGGATGTGGTGCAGGAATCAGGGGCAGATGTTACCTTTGGATGCCGAAATGGCACCTGTGGCACCTGCCGGGTGGAGATCACGGAAGGGCTAGACACCTGCGCTCCTCCCAACGCAGAAGAAGCTGACTTTCTCAAAAATGTGGGCGCTAGCGCCTGCCAAAGATTGGGTTGTCAGTTAACCATTAATGGCTCCATTGCGGTCAAATACATAGGAACATAAACGAATCCATGACTATTACAAAATTAATGCAAGAGCGTGTCATCTTATTGGATGGGGGCATGGGCTCCCAAATTTTTACGTTTTCGCCCACTCCCGATGATTACGGCGGACCACAATTGGATGGTTGTGTGGAAAATCTGAACTACACACGGCCCCAATGGATTCAATCCATCCATGAGCGTTACTTTAAAGCAGGAAGCGATGCGGTGGAAACCAACACCTTTGGATGTAACGAAATTGTACTCCATGAATTTGGGTTAAAAGAAAAGGCCTTTGAGTTCAATGTCCACGCCGCAAAGCTCGCCCGAGAGGTGGCCCTTTCCTTTGATGAACCAAAATATGTGATAGGAAGTGTGGGTCCGGGCACAAGAATCTTAACTTTAGGACACATAACTTACGCGGAAATGTACCAAAGTTACCTCGTTCAAATGAAGGGCTTACTAGAAGGCAACGTAGACGTTCTCTTAATTGAAACCGCCCAAGACATTGCCCAAGTGAAATTAGCCATTCGAGCAGCCAGACACGCCATGCGAGAGCATAAAAGAGAAGTTCCCTTATGGGCCCAGGTGACCATCGAAACCACGGGAAGCATGCTGGTGGGCACGGACATTCAAACGGCTCTGGCCGCTTTGGAGGGTTTTCCACTGCAGGTGGTGGGGCTTAACTGTGCCACGGGTCCCCAAGAGATGAGGCCCAGCCTAGCCTATCTGAGCGAACATAGCCCTTTTGGCGTGAGTTGTTTGCCCAACGCCGGGCTCCCCCTAAATCAAGGGGGAAAAACGGTTTATCCATTGCAGCCAGAGGACTTTTCCAAGCAGCTAAAAGGGATCTCCAGTGATTTTAACATTGGTGTTTTGGGTGGGTGTTGTGGCACCACCCCTGAACACATCCAAGAGCTTTCCAAATGGGCGAAGGATCGCACCCCTCCTAAACCCAAATCCAGGGAAGTACCCTATGTTTCCAGCCTTTACTCAGCCATTCCTTTAAACTTAGAACCCCGACCTCTTTTTGTGGGGGAACGCACCAACGCCAATGGGTCTAAAAAATTTAGGGAGTGTTTAGCTTCCAATGATTTTGAAAGTTTAGTTGAAATTGCAAAGGAGCAGCAAAAAGAAGGGGCCCATATTTTAGACGTATGCGTGGCCTATGTGTCGCGAAACGAAACTCAGGATATGGATCAATTTGTTAAGTTATTGGCCACTCAAATTCAAATTCCTTTGATGATAGACTCCACAGAAGCACCCGTGATTGAAGTGGCACTTCAAAGGGCTCCTGGAAAGTGCGTGGTGAACTCCATTAATTTTGAGGATGGGGAAGCCAAAGCCAGAGTGGTGTTGGGGCTTTGTAAAGAATACGGTGCGGCCGTAGTGGCACTCACCATCGATGAATCAGGCATGGCTAAATCCTGTGAACATAAGGTGGCCATAGCCAAGCGCATTTACACACTTGCGGTTCAGGAATTTGGAATGCACCCAGGAGAAATTCTCTTTGATCCACTTACATTTACCTTAGGAAGTGGCGATGAGGAGTTTCGAAAATCAGCCATAGAAACTCTTCATGCGATCAAACAAATCAAGGTTGAATGCCCAGGATCACTCACCATCTTAGGCTTAAGCAATGTGAGCTTTGGTCTAAACCCATCAGCAAGACAAATGTTAAACAGTGTCATGCTCGCTCAGGCAGTGGAACATGGTCTAGACAGCGCCATCTTAAATGCCTCTAAAATCATTCCCATGTTTCGAATTCCAGAAGAAGATCGAAAGATTTTTGAAGACTTGATCTTTGATAGGCGGACTCCCGAATATGACCCGCTCAAAAAAATCTTAGAGAGGTTTTCGGGCAACCAAAGTTTTAGGGAAGACACTTCCGCCAAATCCGCCCAAAGCACGTTGGAAGAACAGTTGGTAAACGCCATCGTGTGTGGGGACAAAAAAAACATTGGAGCCCTGTGCCTGAAGGCAGCGGAGAAATACCCTCCGTTGGCAGTGATCAACGATCATCTGCTCTCGGGTATGAAGGTGGTGGGGGAAAAATTTGGAACCGGGCAGATGCAACTTCCTTTTGTTCTGGAAAGCGCGGAAGCCATGAAGACCGCCGTCAAGGCCCTGGAGCCCTTGCTGGAAAAATCAGGCTCTTATGCCAAGGGCAAGATGCTTTTGGCCACCGTGAAAGGTGACGTGCATGACATTGGGAAAAATCTCGTGGAGATCATTCTTTCCAATAATGGATACGATGTGATCAATTTAGGCATCAAACAACCCATTGAGAGCATTCTGGAAAAGTACCAGCAGACTCCTGTGGATGCCATTGGGCTCTCTGGGCTGCTGGTGAAATCCACCGTGATCATGAAAGAAAATTTGGAATACATGAAATCTCGGGGATTTCAGGTTCCCGTGATTTTGGGAGGCGCTGCCCTCACTCGCCATTTTGTGGAATCCGAATGCCAAGAAGCTTATGTAGGGCCCGTGTTTTATGCCAGCGATGCGTTTGAGGGACTGAGGCTCATGGAGGCCATTTGCAAGCACAAAGAAACACATCCAGAGGAGCCATTGCCCGTGGACCGCATCCGCGCCATGGTGTGTAGCGATTCAGCTTCTAAAACACTGTCCAGTACCGAACCCTCAGGGGTTCCAGAAGACACCTCTGCGCCCACTAAAATAAAGGTGATCAAGCGAGGTGAGAGTAAAGTATCACTTACGCCAAAAGGACACTCCTCTTGGGTGAACCCATTCAAACCGAGTCATTCACCTCCCTTTTGGGGCACGCAGGTGTTACAATTGGATTGTGAAAAGGTTTTGCAATATGTGGATGAATTTGCCTTGATTCGAAGTCGATGGGGGTTTAAACAAGGAAATTTAACATCCGATGAGTTCCAGGAAGTGTTACACACCAAAGCTTATCCGGCGCTCTCCCACTGGAAAAATAGACTCATTGAAGAAAAAATCATTGTACCAAAAGCCATCTACGGCTATTTTAAAGTAATGGGAAATGGAGATCACTTAGATATTTTTAAATCCAATTCCCAGCCAGATAACCCTCCTTTCGGAGAGAACGAGAACTTAGACCTGGCATGTCGCCTCACTTTTCCCCGCCAACTGTCCGGCAGAAAGCTTTGCATTAGTGATTTTTTTGTGCCGCCAGAAGGCTCAAGGTACAGCGTGATGGGAGTTCAGCTAGTTACTTTAGGATATGCAGCTTCGGAGTTCTCCCACTCCTTTTATCAAGACCAAAAGTTCGCGGAATATTATTTGATTCACGGACTTCTCACGGAAATCACGGAAGCTTGTGCCGAATACATTCACCATAAGGTGCGCGCTCAATTGGGGGTAGCCCATCTGGACGCCCCCACCATGAGCCAGCTCTTTAGCCAAGGCTACCAAGGCAGCCGATACAGTTTTGGTTATCCGGCGTGCCCTGATATGGCCATGAATGGACCCCTCCTGGAACTTTTAGATTCCAGGCGCATCGGCGTGGATTTATCGGAGAGTGATCAAATGCATCCCGAACTTTCCACTTCGGCCATCATTACAGTGCATCCTCAAGCACGTTACTTTAGTGTGTAAATGGGTTAAATCACTGTTTACTTAAGACGATTAGACTCAACAAGTTCTGAAGTAGAAAGCATCATTTCATTTTCCGTAATGGATTTTACGAGCTGCTCTGATCCATATTTGTCTTCTACAAAATGGAATTTGGATTTGGTTTCTTTTCCATCAGCGTCCTTAATTATGTAAAGAACCCATTTGGTGTCGAATGTTCCTGCTGGCACAGTCACTTTTTCGGTACCTCTTTCTTGCTCTGTCTCATCGTCAGCCTTCATACATCCTTCCACAAAATCCACCTTTTTATAAGGATATTCACTTGAAGTGGCCTCGGTTGCAATGGTGTTGAAAATTTGTTCCTCTTCATTACTTTTGACCGTGACTTTGACGGTGGATACGGATTCTTGATTATTAGACTTAAATCGAGTTGTCGTTTTGAGCTTATAAAACGACCCTATAGGGTTTTGATCCCTATGTTTTTTCCATGCTTTTTCGCAATAGGCAAGGGAATGCTTGTCTTCCTCCACAACAGGAGCACCACCCTGATTACCGACGCTACCGCCAACCGTTTCATCTTTCGTACCGACTTCGTCTTTAGAAGGAGATACTTGAGTCCCATTTCCTTCTTCAGAAACCTTGGGGGACTCTACTTTCTTGCTCGATTTGGAATTCCCGCAGGCAGAAGTAACGGAAACCAAAGCCAAAGTCACAATGGAAACACCTGTTTTTAATAACATATCACAAACTCCTTTAAATCATTTTTGAGTTAACCTCACACACACCGTGTGATGCAAGTTGAATAAGCGAAATCTCTTCCGCCGACAATTGTTTTCTGCTGAAAACAATAGCATTTTTGTTTGGATGGCGTTTTTTAAGAGACATAAATTACTGATTATAATCAATTAAAGCGTTTTCATGTGGTAGAAAACACAAAAATTCGGTCTCCTCTATTTTATTGACATTTCCTCTATAAGGAAACATTTTTAAATGAGCGGTATCCATGTAAAACCACTACAAAACCGTTTTGAGGGTCAATCTAATAAATAAGGAAACATTGAATGACAAACAACCCCCACGCAAGACGAAAATTTTTCATCTTTTCAGGGATCGCTCTGAGCCTTGTCATGGGAGCCTGCCGCACCCGAAATGAGGCAAAGGAAAGCAAGATAGAGAGTAAACTTAAGGTGGAGCCCATGGACAGGCTGACTTTCCTTTCTAAAGCAAAGGTATGGAATGCTGAAGCCCGCGACTCTGTAAGCACCCGCGATATGTCAAAGGGCCCAACCCATAAACTGTTTCATCAGTCCCATCAGGACGTGCAGTGTGTGTTTGTGGAGCCTGACCCTAAAAAACCACCAGGAGGAAGAACCCCAAAATTCGAATGCGAGTTCGACGTAGCAGGTAAGAAAAAAACATTTAAAGTTAAGTTTGATCCTTATGCTAATGTGATTCATCAAAAGCCAGGTAAGCCTAATTATGAGGTGTATGGGGAGGTGCTATCCACGCGTCTTTTGTGGGCCCTGGGCTTTGGAGCCGATGAAATCTATCCCGTACGCGTGACTTGTGTAAATTGCCCTCCGGATCCTTGGCTCTACGCGCGGCAAAAAACGGGAATATTAGACGGAAATGATCGACGAATGGGGTGGGTTCGCACAGAACTATTGGAGGATGGAACCTGGGACGACCTGGCCAACCGGGTGTTTGATCCCGCTGTGATTGAAGTAAAGTACAAGGCCGATGAAATTCTGAGCGAAGAGGCGCGGGGATGGGCTTGGAAAGAATTGTTTGAAAATATGGAAAAGCCAGAAGAACAACGTGTCCACCGCGAAGCTCTTACCATTTTAATGGCTTTTATGAATCATATGGACAATCAACCCACTCAGCAAAGGCTGGTTTGCTTGGACAAAAACCCAGTGGAAAATCATTGCACCCAACCATTCGCTATGGTGCAGGATGCGGGCTCCTCTTTCGGGGCCGGCTGGGCCCCATTCCAAGGAGAACTCCTGCATGTTAACAAATTGGAAGTGGAAAAATGGGAGCGCTTAAGCACTTGGAAAAACTTAAAGCGTTGCGAAGTGCAGGTACAAGCCGTGCCCAATGCCTCTTGGCACAGTTCCTGGAAAGTATCGGAGGAGGCTCGATCCTTTTTAGCAGACCTAATGAAACAACTGAGCCACCAGCAAATCGTGGATCTTTTCACCGCCGCTCAGGTGGATCGCACCAATCAAAAGGTTTCTGTAGAGCGATGGGTTCAGGCCTTTGAAACGAAGCTCAAAAGGGACATCTTAGAGTCCCGTTGCCCCTAAACCGTCTTTAACCATTCACACTGGCCACCCGACCCTTTTTCCAGTAGCATGGTTCTTTTCTGCCTCTATCGAAGGAAGTTCCATGCCACAAAATCCCTTTTCCCATGCCCAAAGGCCCCTGGCGGGGCGTTGGTTGCCCTTTGGAACCAGCGTGTTTACGGAGATGACCAAGTTATCGAATGAGAATAGAGCCATTAATTTAGCGCAGGGGTTCCCCGATTTTCCCGGCCCCCGAAAGTTTATGGAGTTGGTGGCAGAGTGCTTGCCCCGTAATCACAATCAATACGCCCCTAGTGCCGGGGAGTCCCATTTAAGGCAGCAATTGTCCCAGTGGTGTGAAAGGGAGTATCAGATTTGTTACCATCCCGACACCGAAGTCACCGTCACCACGGGAGCCACAGAAGGAATCTACGCCGTGATCAACGCCGTGGTGAATCCAGGCGATCGTGTGCTCCTCTTGGAACCTTATTTTGATTGTTACGCCCAGGCCATTGCCAATGCCGGGGGAAAGCTGGTGCCCGTGCGACTCCACGCCCCGGATACTCCTGTAGGACAGCAAGCGGGGGAAAAGTGGGCCTTGGATTGGGAGGAGTTTGCGGCCATCACGTCCACGCCTTTTAAGTTAATGATTCTCAATTCCCCCCACAACCCCACAGGCAAGGTGATCACAAGGGGAGAATACGAACGCTTTGCTCAAGCTGTGTTAAAGCATGATGCTTTAGTGATGTGCGATGAAGTTTATGAATATTTAGTGTATGACGGCAATGAACATGTTACCTTTGCCGAAATCGATGGAATGAAAGAGCGCACCTTTCGCATCAGTTCCGCAGCCAAGTCCTTTGGATTTACCGGATTTAAAGTGGGATGGGTGTTTGCCCCTCCTCCGCTCACACAGGCCTTAAGGTTAGTGCATCAGGCCACGGTCTTTTGCACCAACCCCCACATCCAGGAGGCTTTGGGGCTCCTCTTAGAGCAAAGCGATTGGGTGAAAGGATTTCTCCTTTCTCAGAGGCATGCCTACTTGGAAAAAAGAAATTTATTGGTGGATAAGCTTCACCAGGCTGGTTTTACAACAGCCCCTTGTGAAGGAAGTTACTTTGTGCAGGCCAACTACCGTTCCCTTCAGCCCGAAACCGGTGATATTGAGTTTGTGAAGTGGCTCATCACAAACGTGGGAGTGGCAGCCATTCCCCCCAGTGTGTTTTACGTTTCCCCTCCCACCCAACTGAGGTGGCTGCGTTTTGCCTTTTGCAAAACTCAGGAGACCCTAGAAGAGGCGGGAAATCGGCTCGCTAAAATTCCGGAGGTTTTGGGGTAAGATTCGATTAATCCAACACCTTCATGCTTTCGATGATCACAGGCTCCACGGGCACGTTTTCATGGAAGCCCACGGTTTTGGTTTTTACGCCTGAGATGGCGTCGATGGTGGCCGTTCCTTCGGTTACCTTTCCAAACACGGCGTAACCAGGATTGCCGGGGGTGTAATTCAAAAAGTCGTTGGTGGAGTTATTAATGAAAAATTGCGCTGTGGCGGAATTGGGATCGTTGGTCCGCGCCATAGCGATGGTGTATTGGTCGTTTTTCAAGCCATTTTTGGCTTCGTTTTCAATGGGAGCTTTGGTTTTCTTTTCTTTCATCCCCTCTTCAAATCCACCGCCTTGGACCATGAATTTTGGAATCACACGGTGAAAAATGGTCTTACTGTAAAAACCATCTTTTACGTATCCCACAAAGTTTTCCACGGTTTTGGGGGCTTTGTCTTTATAAAGTTCCAGTTTGAACTCACCCTTATTTGTTTTAACAGCCACATGAACGATATTAGGATTTTTTTCCACTTTTTTTCCTTCCGTTTTTGGATTAGAGGTTGATGGTTTGGTGCCAGGTTTGGCATTTGCCTGAGCCATGGCCAAGGGGGCCCACATTAAAGTAACGCAGGCCATTCCTAAGCGATAGCAGGCACGACGAGTGTAAGTCATAGGTAGTATCCTTTCAAAGTTGATTGTGGTCCAGACCCCAAAATACACCACTTTCTTGTTTTAGGCGAGTCACAAACGCCTCACAAGACATGGGTTCTAAATTCGTTCCATCCCTTAGGCGTGCGGTAACGGTTTTAGCTTCTAATTCTTTGTCACCTATTACGATCATATAAGGAACTTTCACCAGTTGTGCCTCTCGGATTTTATAACCTAATTTTTCATTGCGAATATCCGATTCGGCCCGAATGCCTGAGGCTAAGAGCTTCTTTTTGAGTTCCAAACAATACTCTTCATGGGCGGGCATCACACTAATGATCATGGCCTGCACGGGAGCGAGTCCAATGGGAAAATGCCCGGCACAGTGTTCAATGTAAACCCCCATAAATCGTTCCACGCTGCCTAATACCGCGCGATGGATCATCACGGGCACTTCGGGGGTGTTATGGGAGGAAACATAAGAGGCGCCTAGCCTTTTGGCCGTTTGAAAATCCAGCTGAATCGTGGCACATTGGTGCCATCTGCCAATGGCATCCCTTACTTTAATATCGATTTTTGGTCCGTAAAAGGCACCGTCACCAGGGTTTAACACAAAGTCAATTCCTAGCCCTTTTAAGGCCATTTCCAGATCGGCTTCGGCCTTGTCCCAAAGGGCTTCCTCTCCCACTCGTTTTTCAGGCCGGGTGGATAGGTAAAAACGCACCTCCGTAAACCCCAGATCGGCATAGGCTTCTTGCACAAATTGCAATGCCCGGGACATTTCCTCTTGAACCTGCTCCATGGTGCAAAACACATGACCATCATCTTGGGTAATCCGTCTTACTCTTGTAAGACCATGTAAAGTTCCAGATAGTTCGTGGCGGTGCACCACCCCAAATTCCGCAAAACGAATGGGAAGCTCCCGATAACTGCGCAAACTGGAACTAAACACCTTTACATGGGCCGGGCAGCTCATGGGTTTGATGGCGTAATCCGTTTCATCAATTTTCACAAAGTACATATTCTCACGATAGTTATCGTAGTGGCCCGAATGCTTCCAGAGATCCACATTCATCACTTGGGGGGTATGAATTTCTTCGAATCCAAATTGAGCCACTTTTTTAGAGATGTAATTTTTGAGTAAGGTAAAAAGCTTGGCGCCTTTGGGCAAAAAGAAAGGGGCTCCCATGGCCACATCGGGAAGAATGGTGAAAAGCTCCAGCTGTTTGCCCAGCAACACATGATCCCGTTTTTTGGCCTCTTCCAGCATGTGTAGGTAGCCATCCAGATCTTTTTGATTGGCCCAGGCCGTGGCATAAATGCGTGTAAGCTGAGCGTTGTCTTTATTGGCTCGCCAATAGGCTCCGGCGATGCTCATGAGCTTAAAGGCACTTAGCTTGGAGGTGTTGGCCACGTGTGGACCCCTGCAAAGGTCTCCCCAACCGCCCATTTCATAGATTTTGATATCTTCGCCTTCCGGGATATCTTCCACAATTTCCGCTTTAAAAAATTCTTTGAGGCCTAAAAAATGAGACACGGCCTGGGATTTAGACACCACTCTAAATCGTACATCTAAATTCTTTTTGGCAATTTCCTTCATTTTAGCTTCGATGGCTTCAAAGTCATTGGCGCTGATTTTAACACCTTCAGGCGGCTTAACGTCATAGTAAAATTGCTCTCCCACCACGGGGCCAATGGTGAGTTGCGTGCCAGGGAAAACCTGTTGCACCGCCATGGCCATCAAGTGAGCTGTGGAGTGTCGAATGATTTCTAGCCCGGCTTCGGTTTTGTCGGTTAGGATGGAAACGCGATCGCCCGTTTTTAATACGTGATACAAATCCACGTTGGTGCCGTTTACGGTGCCGGCAATGGCCCCTTTGGCCAATCCAGGACCAATTTGGCTCGCCAAATCCAAAACAGTGGATCCTATGGGTAAAGTCCTCTGGGAACCGTCCGGAAGATTTACACTTATCACATCGCTCATGGAACACTCCTCTCGCCCATCAATCAGCCTCTTACGAGGACAGATGACCCTTACACTGAGTCATAAATGGGCCAGGGTAATGGATGTGAGTCTCCAGGTCAATGGCCGCACCCTCCTTTACCCTAAATCCTAACCACAACCCAGGTCCCTAGACATCGGTTCACTCAGAATGTAATGAATGTTTTGATTCTATTCATAAAGAGGATTCATGGGAAATTTAGTTTTTAGAATTGCTATTAGTTTGTTTTTAAATTCCTGTATCTCATCCCCTAATATGTCTAATGACGCAAAAAACTCTGAAACTATTTCAACAGAAATACAAATCGAAAATAAACGCGGGTTAAAACCGTTAACGGGTATTCTAACCCGACCAAAAACATTTGAACCAAATTTGCTTATTTTGTTTCAATCGGGAAGTGGCAGAGGTTCCCTAGATGATTCCTCTAGACCCTATAACCCAGTTCGCGAATTTTTAGAGGAAGCATCCACTAAAGGAATTGCAAGCCTCCGATATGACAAAAGAGGGACAGGATTAAACTCTGATGCAGGAGATCATGACCAACAGACATTAAACAATTACGAATCAGATGCACTTGACGCTTTTGATTCTATCGCATCAAAAGGAATCGTAAAGGAAGATAAAATAGTGTCAATGGGACACAGCTTAGGAGGGTTATTTGCTATTAAGGTGGCTCAACAACGGCCTAACGCTGGATTGATACTAAGCGCTACCCCCAGCGGCACCGCTCTAGAATTTATGACGGAGCAACAGGTCCTATTAGCCACGTTTCTAAATCCCACAAATCCTGAGAAGGCAAGGGCGTCCGTAAATGAATACATGTTACCTTATAACAATATCAAAAACAACTCATTTAAATTTGAAGATTGCCCAAATTCACGTTGCTTACCTAAAAAAAATCACCAAACTTTAGACGACCAAAACCTCATTTTTTGGAAAGAGCTCATGAAAATAGATATAGCTCTAGAAATAAAGAAACTCAAAGGCGGTCAGAAGATTTTCTGTATTGGAGGAGGTTTCGATTGGGTGATTTCGCCACACCACGCAGCCAGAAACTGCCAAGGAGTGCCTAATCGTTCCCTCGAATCACAGTTCAAAGTGATCCAAAACCTCGACCATTTTTTTGCGGTGACTCAATCCGTTGACGAAAGCATCAGCCGATTTGTTGCTAGAGATCTCACTTTGTTTCGCTCCAACCATGAATACAATCACCAAATTCTGCTTTGGATGGATAAACTCCGATAGCGCTTCGTAAGATTTAAACGGCTTCCATCAATTGTGCTTTCCCTTAAAAATGAGCCACTTAGACCAAATTTATTCCAAAATAGATGGTGGCATTGACGCCGCCGTCTAAGCATGCTACTTTACATCACAATCATTTTACCATGCAATTTGACTGCGACACCAATTCGCTTAGAGGACCTTCTGGCGGGCTCCCATCCCGCGACGGTGTTCATAGACGAAATCCAGCGCTTGCCGAGCCTCCTCAATACCATCCAAACGCTCATTGACGAAATCCATTCCCCTCCCATATTCTATATGACGGGATCGAGCGCTCGCAAACAATGAAAACACTACTCTCAATCCTCGCTGGAATACTGGTTCTGGTTGGCTGTGGCACGTTAGCCGATAAAGTGGACCCCGTCGTCAAATCTGGTAAAATGGATCCCGGGGCTTTAACCGCTCACGATACCAACGGCGGAGACTGATGCGACCACACTGGCCATTTGCTGTCATCGCTTCAACCTTTCTGGCATTAATCTCATTGACATTTTTTCAGCAAAAAAAGGAAGGTACAGTGAAGATATGGATTACAAAGCCCACTTCTATGGACCCGGTAGACCATGACTTATTTGTTCATCACATCACCCAAAGACCCGTTCTAGGAACCCTAGTTAGTCCGTACAGAGCAGGGGAGTTCATGGGTGTATTGGCGAAGAGCTGGACGGTGTCTTCAGATAAACGGGTTTGGAAGTTCAAACTACGCGAAGGATTGCGTTTTGAAGATGGCTCACCCTTGACGCCAGTGGATGTTAAGCGTTCTTTAACTCGGATGGCCTTTCTTATGCGAAAAGCCAATTCAAAGTCAGGACTTTTAGAGAATATGGCTGGGTACAACGAAGTTGATTCGCCGGGAGCCGACTTTGCAGGCATTGCCACCTCCATGGACTCCGTTGAATTTCGTTGCCTTGATGTTCCTACGCAGTTTCTAGAAAAACTGGGGTTTGGATTGTATTCCGTGGTTCATAAAAACGACTACAATCTCGAAACTGGGGCCTGGAACGATCCCAAGAAAGCGATTTCCAGCGGACCGTATCGAATCCTCTCCTGGACAGACGAACACCTTGAGCTGAAATTACGCTCGGATTTCCCCCCGGATGTATTCACGAACAAAAAATTCGAAACCGTGAGATTGGTTTGGGGCAACAACAAAGACGCGCACCTTTACGCGGGAGACAGTTTAACACCACCTTTGAGGGAAAGTTTGGTGTTTTCGGGTGGAGCCAAAAACAGAATTCAGTATTTACGCATCGTAAGCTGGCCGAATTCTCAGATCATCACTAGTGACATCGAATTTAGGAAAGACTTTAGGAATGCCTTTTATGAAGAACTCAAGGCTTTAAAATTTGCTCCCGTCCTGAGTTTCCTGCCACTTGCCATTTCGGGTGTGAAGGAGTTTCAGCTCCCTACCCGAAAATCCACCCCATATCCTAAAAAAATCATACGCCTTGCAGACTCTCGCAACCGTGGAGATGGAGGGCCACCGCTCTGGAGGCAATGGCGCAAGCTGCAATTAAACTTGGAATGGAGGTTCAGTATGTTCCATTTGAATTGGCCATGGCAGCCACAAACCATGACCCCCATGCTGCTACCTACGACTACGACATCTCGGTAAATGGCACTGGCATCTTGATTGAACAGCCAGAGGATGACATGCGATTTATGATTCAATCTAAGCAAGGCATTCGTCTGCCGGACCCCACCGGAAGGCTTCATTCCCTCACGAGTCAAAAGCAATTTACAGCTCACGAAATGAACGAAATTTTATGGGATGATGCCCTGGTGTGGCCCATTGCCCATAGCGCCTCAGGCATTTGGATGGACGAAACGAAAGTAGACTATTCACTCCTTAATTCCATCCAACCACCCACCGAAATTGCGCTCATTCAACCGAGGTGAATCCTGCTTGGCTTGATTAGACTTTCCCACGCCGTTTCGGAAGGGGTCGTAAGCGGTAGCTTTCAGGAAAGATGTCTGACGTAAACAAAAGGAAACTAACACGAAGAGGTTTCCCTGTCAAAAAGATTGTCCAATGTTACTTTAATTTCAGGCATCTGGGTTTCGGGTTGTTTTTGGTGTTTTTTCTAGTTGAATATCCTGATCCGAAAGACTTTTAGGGATGGAGAAACCCTCACCACAAGCGTAACACGCTGATGAACTCGGACGACAAAAATACCAACGCGCTACGCGCGTTTTTTGGGATTTAATTCGATACGCGTTTCCAAGTCCCAGTTCCTAATCTTCCCGCTCCAGCGCTCAGGGTGAAGCTCCTTAGCTGCTTCGTAGGTTGCACGACGTTTCTTTAATATTTCAGCATCTTGGCCACTATGACGATCGTTGGGGGTGACAAATTTTATCCCACTGTGAAGGTGTATTTCGTTGTACCAATTTACAAATCGATTCATCCACTTGGAAGCA
>JBIIVH010000028.1:0-50018 GCA_044339525.1 Silvanigrellaceae bacterium
TCGACAAAGCACTGCTGTCATTGATGCTCAAAAAAAAATTTTAGAGCTATTCGAGGAGAGCCGGGACGAATCACCAGCCTCGACGACAGGCAGAGGCTGATAGCCAGTATTGAAGCCTTAGCAAAGTAAGGCGTGGCAAGGGAGTTTGCGGCGGCATCATTGGGCACTTCTATTCGGACCATTCAAAGATACCTTGCTAAACCGGACATTCCAGATGGCCGAAAAGGAGCTCCAAAAAGAGTTCACAACAAACCAGAATCATTTTAGAGTTATTGCTGCCTTAGATTCTATCCGGCCCGAGAACTGGATTCACGATTTTTATCGCGGGCCAGGTAGGCCAAAAATAGATCGAGAAACTTTCTTTCGTGCGTTTGTTGCAAAAAAGGTTTTAAATGAGCTAATTTAAAAATCAGTCGAACTAGCTATGCTAAATTCACAGTTGGAATTCGAGATAGCAGGTTTTCTTAT
Source organism: Silvanigrellaceae bacterium (assembly GCA_044339525.1). Taxonomy (GTDB): domain Bacteria; phylum Bdellovibrionota_B; class Oligoflexia; order Silvanigrellales; family Silvanigrellaceae; genus JBIIVH01. Next base: position 469 of record JBIIVH010000028.1, read on the forward strand.
TTAAAACCTTTGGGCGTGTAGTAGCCCTCACCCCTGCCAAACTCAATCCCAGAAGGTTGACTTCCCACAAAGGTCTGATCTTGAAAGGATAAAAACACTTGACCGTTTTTCCAATTTTAAGGTGCCATCAGCATGGCGCCCAGCGTGGTTAAAAGCCATTTTACTGCCTTAAGGCAATAAACACGCCGATACTGGAAAATGAAGGAAGGAACGCAACAAGATAACAGCCAAAATAAGCAGAAAATCGATGGCCGTATTCTCTATTCACTCATAATTTGGATCTCCAAAACCGAATCCTTTCTTCTATGGTTTCATCCAAGCTGGGGTCCCCTAAGTTTGAACGGGAATTGGGATGGCGCTGGAGGTGATTTAAACAAATTCTAGCCACCGCCTTCATCTGTTTAAGTCCCCGTAATGAAAGAAAATCTGGACCATCAATGGTGTTTAAAATAAGCTTAAGATCCGGTACATCCAATTCACAAACGGAAACGCCGGGTTGAGTGTAACACACCGGGTGAGAATCAAACGCAAAGTCTTTGATCTCCCGGCAGGTGAGGGGATCTGAATCCCAATCTCTGAATGCTAGCTCCCTTTGCAAACAAATTAAAGTGGCATTTCTCCAGATTTCGCCTTGTGCTGAAAAACGGTTTTCCCTCAAAAAGCGATGGCAATACCGCTTACCATAGCCCAAAGCATAGCCCTTGGCACCACAAGGAAGGTATTTTTCCAAGCACTGGGAATAGTAGTCGCAGGTGTTGGGTTCAGGATTTACACAAGAATCGGCACGGGTGGACTCTAAGTTTAAAAGGCTGGAAATCATGATAATCAACAGAAAAAAGGATTGAGTCACAAACGCATTCTCCAAAATTAATGATACAACACGACTGTTAACTATTTTAGCCTTAGGATCAAAGCATCACATGGTTAATCTCCAAAAGTGAAGTCCAAACCAAACCTTAACACACTGCGCTTGTCACTTTGTGTGATTTCATACCGAACGAAAGGCTCAATCACCATCGCAGACCTAAAATAGGGAATGCCCAAACCAAACATGATATAGCCAAAGCCCAGAGTTTCGTCGTGATTCAAACTGGGGCCAGAGTCGCTTACAAACTTGTCCCCAAATTTGGCGCGAATGGTTCGATATTTGAGCCCCGCCCCAAAGCCCACCACCGGAATGACATAAAAATCATATAGGGCCGCCAATTCCACGTTTCCCAGGTAATCCGTTTCCACAAATCGAATCTGCTTGGGCTGATCGGCTTGAAGAATTCCAGAATACCCAAGCCTTAAAGCGCTCCGAAGAAAAAAAGGACCAGGTTGGCTTCTGTTTCCAGACACATCCCAGTAACCATTTCCCACGATTTCTGGAATAAAGTTGTTTCTTTTGGTGGTTCCATAATCCTTTCTCACTTCCCACGAAAAGGAAGGACCCACGGCAAAATCTAAGCCTAGTGCAGAGGAAAAATGGTAACCCATAAGGCACCACGCTAAGGCCATCATTCCCCATTTTATCAAGCCAAATGATCTAAGTGAATTCAACCACCTGTTTTGCATTTTGTCCTCTTAGTTTTGATCACAAATTTTGCGCGCTGATTCCGGAAAGCCTAAAGATCCGAAATGTTCATCAAAATACTTACACAGACTGGATTTCATTTTAGAATCATCTGTACTTTTAACGAAGGCATGTAAAAAGGCTCCCGTCATCTGTCCATGGTACTGCCAAACGGCGGTGGATTTATACAATCCATCCGATCCACGCTCCGCATCTTCACATTTAGCCACAAAATCTTTGGGAAGAGGTAGAATATCTGAGCCCAAAGAAAGCATGGCTTCTTTTGTTTTGAAGAGGCTTTTCACTAATTTTTTGGTAAATTCACCTCTAGATTCCAAAGAATCAAGCGAATAATTTAGATCTTTCATCGTGGAAAGTAGGCTTTTGGCAAATAAAGTTCCAATGCAGTAAAACTCTCCCCCACAAATTTCTTTAAGAATGTCTTTATCTCTAACAGAAAGCTCTTGAAAAACAAAGCGCTTGACTCCAAAATTCCTCTGATCGGCTAGTAACCCAATATCTATACTACTTCTTAAAATATCGGTGCTGCCCACATTTCCAAAACTGATGAAATCAGCAAAGCCCTCATTAAAGCCTCGCATCACGTATTCTGCTTCCAATCTTCCCTCAAATCGTGAATTAGACTGTCTGGCATTCAACTCATCGGTGGAACTGGGTTCTTTGCACGTCTGGGTCTGATTTCTGTAAAAAACATGCTCAAAAAGAGCGTGACCAAACTCATGACTCAACACCTGAGGATTGGTGGCCAGGGGAACCTCTTCTATCCCCGATCGTTTAAACAACACAAACTGCTTCTGACCCGTCACATAAGCCGCGTTCAGTTTGCCCACTTGGGATGTGGTGGTGGTATCCGATTTTAAGGTGATTTTGGGTTCAAACAAAATGCTAATAAACCCAAACTGTCTAAAAAATTCCTCCGCGCTAAATCCCACCACTTTTTCCATATTTTGGTAGATCTTTTCAAACTGATAAAAAGAAGACATCTGCACAAAGGAGTTATAATCTCTGGCTAAAGCCACCCCATTTCGATTCAAATAACGAATCTCGGGAGTTTGTCCCCCAGAAAAACCATTGGGCACAATCAAAGAGCCATCAATGTTTTGAATTTTCAGGGATCCCCCCGTGCTAAATCCAAAATACTTTCCTTTTAAGGCATTAAAATTTTCCACGGTATTGAAAGTACGAGGCGCTGTTTCAAAGAGTACTTTGGTATAATTCTCCACACTTTTGACATCCACCACCTTAGCCACATGGGGCACAGGAACATCGGTATTGATGTTGGAACAAGACACTAACGTCCAGAGCCCCCAAAAAACACCACTTTTTGCTAAACTTAGCTTCATATTTTATGTGTTCCTTATCATTTAAAACTTAAGTGTACAGTCTAAAAGGGGCAATAGACCCACTCCACTGACCAAAAGGAGCCCGGGACTGAGCAGAAAGCGCTTACCCAAAGCGATGTTGGCCAACACGCGGATCATGACAGAAGGATCCGTCACATTTCCTAATTGCAGTTTGTTTTCAGAGCCCGCATTGTTGAGTTCCAACGTAAGCTGCGGCAATAGGACATTGACTTCTCCCACAAATTTTGAAAAATGAAGGCTGTATCCCAGCCCCAAAGCAAGAAGCTGTAAGTGAATTTCGGCGCTATCCACACTATCAGAACGCCCCGTGCGCCCGGAAAGATTGTAATACATAAAGTTAACCAAAAGGGCGTTGCGCTGATTCAAAAACAAACTGTGGTTGGAAACCGCACCTAGGAGGCCTGCTCCAAGAGATCCTCCCTGGGCGCTGGAAAAATACCCTCCGTACAGAGTTAAAGCACTGGAGTAATCTCCGTCTCCATAGAGCCGGTATCTGCTTTTAAGAAAAGCTCCCTGAGCACCCAAAACCCCAAACAGGGTGCTTGCCACAGAATTCACCCCCAGAGTGAGATCCTCCGTGATCCCCCGCTCCACCCACCCACTGGGCAAAGATACATTCCAAATTCCCTTGCCCGGCATTTGAGTGTCAAACATACCACTGTACCCTGATGTGGCACTGGAAGTGGCACCGGAAGCCTCGTGGTTATGAAAGCTCGCACCCCGCTGAGCCAGCGCCACGTACGGGGTCACAAACCCCAAAAAGACAACCCATAATAAACTCGATAGAACTTTCAACATTTCATTCTCCTGGTCCAATCGGCCACAAGAGTGTATTTCAAAGGCGCCTTCCCTTACAATGCTAGTAGCGCACTTTATTGCGTATTGGGTTAAAAAGGAGACACCTGCTGTGAATTCTAAGCTGTGGTTCATTGGGTATGGAAATATGGGTCAGGCTCTTTCTAAGCTACTTAGCCTTAATCAATGTAAAGATTTAAACGGATTTACGTATGATATTACCATCTGCGATCGATTCAGCCCCAAGGAGTGGAATGAATCCTGGGGGGAACACGTTTCTTTCCCCTATCTAAGTAGCTCCCAACTCCAGAACCAAGCCCCTCCAGAGTTTAAGGACACAGACATAGTAGTGCTCGCTTTCAAACCCCAAAATTTGGCGGAAGCCGTGGCCTGTTGGCGGCCATTTTTGGGAAACAGCCCCCAAAAACCTTTATTAGTTAGTATATTAGCGGGAACCCCCTTGGAGGCCTTGGAATGTGCCTGGGGGCCGGACTTTGCCGTCGTGCGAGCCATGACCAATATCGCCGCAAAAGTAGGATACGCCTCAACCACCCTAAGCCCTAATCACAAGGTTAACCCCCAACAACTCGAAGCCACCCAACTCATGTTTGGTTATTTGGGCAAGGTCTGGAACGTGCCGGAATCCTTTGTGGATGTGGTGACGGCGGTTTCAGGTGGAGGGCCTGCCTATGTGTACATGTTTATCGAAGCCCTGTCCGATGGGGGAGTTAAGATGGGACTCCCTCGGAAATTGGCACAAGAATTAGCCACACAGACCGTTTTAGGGGCAGCCCAACTTTTAAGCCAATCGGGAATGCATCCGGCCATTCTTAGGGAACAGGTAACCACACCGGGAGGCATCACCATCGATGCACTCCATGAACTGGAAAAGGCCGGAATGAGATCCATGCTCATCTCTGCCGTGTGTGTGGCCACTCAAAAAGGCGAAAAACTTAGAGAAATCAACCAAAACGGAAGATTACAAAGTTCACATGCACGAAATTCATACTCTTCGTGAATACAATGAGCTATCTGAGTGCTCCCTTTTGTGCGATATTGCCGTCATAAGGTCGCTGTCCGACCTTAGGTAAAGAAAGGCATTGGATATGAAAATTTCACTACTCAGCTTCACATTAGCTCAAATGGCCCTCGTTTCTTGCGCCACCAAAAGCTCCACCGCAGAAGTTGCCGGACTGAAAGACCTAGAAGCCAAAGAACTATGGCAAGTTACGGAGGGGATTGAAAACCCAGAATCCGTTCTTTTTGATTCCAAGACGGATTCCATTTACGTGTCCAACGTGGCAGGCCAAGCCACCGCTAAAGATGGAAACGGCTGGATTAGCAAACTGGATGAAGACGGCAAAGTGGTGGCCCCCAAATGGATCAGTGGTTTGAATGCGCCCAAGGGACTGGCGGTTTCCCACGGAGTCCTCTGGATTGCCGACATTGACACCTTGCTGGGCGCCTCCCTTTCGGATGGGAAGATCATTCATAAATTCCCCATTTCAGGAGCTAAATTTTTGAATGACGTGGCTGTAGACGACGATGGTAACGTGTTTGTTTCGGACATGTTTGATCAAAAAATTTATAAAACGGCTTATAAATCCAAAGAATTTTCGGCTCCTAAAGTCTTTTTGGAAGGCGAATCCAACCTAAGAGGACCCAACGGACTTACCTTCAAGGATGAAAAACTCGTAGTGGCCCAATGGGGAATTGGAATCAAAGATGATTTTAGCACCAATGAACCCGGTAATGTGGTGAGTTTTAAAAATGACAAAGCACCGTCTAACCTTATCACCAAAGGATTAGGTAACATTGATGGGATTGAAGTCTACAAAGGTGGCTTTTTATACTCGGATTTTATCAAAGGCGATGTGGGTGTTATCACCAAAAAAGGAGAGGCGAAAGTACTCTTGAATTTGGGCTCAGGGGCGGCAGACATTGGTTTGCAAAAAGATAAAAACGTTCTTTTGGTGCCACATATGAATAAAAACACCATTACAGCTTACAAACTTTCCGAATGACCTCTCGCACGAGTTTTTGAAGGGGATCCTCATGCTTCTGACCGTGCCACACCATAAAAACCTTAAGTTCAGGGGTAGGCACGGGACACTCAAAGGGCACAAAATCAAACCTTGTGCCAAACTTTTCCACCAAACGCCTGGGCGCGGTTAAGATGACATCGGTCTTTTCCAGCGTCCAAGCGATGCTCGTAAAAAAATGACTTCCATAAACATACCGGCATAAATAGCTCTGATTATCCTTCTGAAATTTCAGTAAATCCCTAAAATCTCCAGTTAAAGTAACTAAAGCATGGTTCATCTGATAGAAGGCTTCCAAGGACATGCCATCTTTAAGCACGTTTGAGTGATCTTTATGAATCATGGAACAAAACGTATCTTTAAAAAGAATCTGTTTAAAAAATCCCTGTGGTACGTTATTGAAGTAACCAGAAATGGCTAGGTCATACTCTCCACTTTCGAGCTCCTGCTTGGGAAACTCACCCCGAAGCCCTCTTAAAGAGAGCTGTATTCCTGGAGCAGCGGCCTTGAGCTCCTTCAAAAAGGCATTCCCAAAACAAGACTCAAAGTAATCTGTGGATGCCACGGTAACCCGTCCTTTGGCCAACTCGGGCTGAAATGCCGATTTATCCACATCCAGGTTTTTCCAGGCAAAATGGAACTGAGAAAGTCGATCTTGGATCTCCAAGAAGAAAGGTGTAGGGACCATACCCTTAGGAACCCTCACAAACAACGGATCCTCAAAATGATCCCGAAGCCGATTGAGAGCATGACTTACGGCTGACTGGGACAGATTTAATTCTTTTGCAGCAGTTGTTACGTTATGATGCCTATTTAAGGCGCACAAAACCGGCAAAAGATTCAGATCCAATTGCCGGAATTTTTTCATGGGTCACCCAATCTACTCTAGTGACGAACGAGAAGAGAAGGGTCTGATATGATAACAGGAGTGGGAATGTCCAACAAAGTATGGGCACTTTGTAGTCGATTTTGCAGGTTATCGTCTTTTTCCCAAGCAATGGCATGCAGCAACACCGAGTCCATGTGATCCACGGGAACGATTTGAATCTCATCGCGCACTTTTTTAGGCACATCAAAGAGATCTTTTTCATTTTCCATGGGTATCAAAACCTTTTCCACGCCACCTCTATGGGCCGACAGAAGTTTTTCCTTTAACCCACCAATGGGCAGCACTCTTCCTCTGAGGGTGATCTCACCCGTCATGGCGATGTGTCTGCTCACAGGTTTTTTAGTAAGCGCGCTCACTAAGGCCGTAGCCATGGTGATGCCTGCACTTGGGCCATCCTTTGGAATGGCTCCTTCAGGGAAATGGACATGGATATCAATTTTGGAGTAAAAATCATTCTCCAATCCTAAGAATTCCGCCCGAGACCTAACGTAACTAAACGCTGCCTGACAAGACTCTTGCATCACATCCCCAAGTTTTCCTGTGATCTTTAAGTTGCCTTTTCCAGGCACCACAGAAACCTCTACCAAAAGCAGATCTCCACCCACTTCCGTGTAGGCGAGTCCCTGGCAAACTCCAATTTCATCTAACTTCCCTTTAGAACCAAAAGAATACTTGCGTGGTCCTAAAAATTTCTCAATGGAGCCGCCTGTGATGGACGCTGCCGTCATGCCAGCCAAAGAAATGAAGTCTTGGAGTGGTTCTGAAACCAAGTTGGAAACATCTTCCGTGGAACCCTCTGGCACCAAAGGAATCGCAACGGACGTGCCCAATTGCGCCGACTTTTGAACCACCAATTCTCTAGCCACCTTGCGGCATACACTGGAAATTTCCCGCTCCAAACTTCGCACTCCTGCTTCCCGGGTGTAGTAACGGATCAATTCTTCCACCCCAGAGTCTTCAAAGGAAAACTCCACACCGGTTAGACCGTTGGCTTTGATGCACTTAGGGATCAAATGCTGCCGGGCAATGGCGATTTTTTCAAGTTCGGTGTAACCACCCAAAGTGATGATCTCCATACGATCCAAAAGGGGACGGGGAATTCCATGCAGGGAATTGGCCGTGGCCACAAACAATACCTTTGAAAGATCATAATCAATATCCAGATAATGATCATTAAAAGTGGAGTTTTGCTCCGGATCCAAAACCTCCAACATCGCCGAGGCTGGGTCTCCCCTAAAATCAGAACTCATTTTATCAATTTCATCCAAGAGCATAACCGGATTAGAAGAACCGGCTTTTTTAATGGCACCCACAATCTTGCCAGGCATGGCTCCGATGTAAGTTCGACGATGTCCACGAATTTCCGCTTCATCTCGCACACCACCTAAAGCAATGCGAGTAAAGTTACGGCCAGTGGACCGGGCAATGCTGCGCGCTAAAGAGGTTTTCCCCACACCGGGAGGTCCAACTAAACAAAGGATTGGCCCTTTGATTTTTTCGCTCAAACTCGTGATGGCAAGATATTCTAAAATACGCTCTTTAACTTTTTCTAGACCATAGTGATCTTCATTTAGAACTTGTTCACAAAACTCGGGATCCCGAAGCACCTTAGTTTCCTCACCCCAAGGCAAGGACAGCACCGTGTCCAAATAGTTGCGTAGCACCGTAGCTTCCGCACTCATGGGAGTCATGGAACGGAGTTTTCGAATCTCCTTTTTCATTTTTTCACGGGCTTCTTCTGAGACCTTCTTGGCTTTTAGCCTGCTTTCTAGCTCAGCCAGTTCCGTTCGAGCATCGTCGAAATTTCCCAGTTCCTTTTGAATGGCGTTCATCTGCTCATTAAGGTAGTATTCTTTCTGGGTTTTCTCCATTTGACGTTTCACTCGGGCGCGTATCTTCTTCTCCACCCTAAGAATATCGATTTCAGATTGCAAAATCCCAAAAATCTCTTCTAGGCGTTTGGCGGGATCCAAGGTTTCCAGAATGCGCTGCTTATCGGCTAGTTTGATGGTCTCTAAGACGTTTACCAGCGTGTCTGATAATCGACTTTCATTATCAATGCTCGTGATCTGAAAAGCGATATCTGGTTGGATTTTTTTGTTTAGTTTGACATAGGTATCAAAGGTAGATTTAACCATTCTAACCAATGCTTCACAATCCAAGGGATTGATCACCGGTTCCACCACCTCCTGAACATCCACCATATAACACTCTTGGGAGTCCAAAAATCTCACAATTTTTGCTCTTTTTTTCCCTTCCACCAACACCTTAACATTTCCATCCTGCATGCGGAGCATCTGTAGGATCTGAACAATGGTACCTGTTTCGAAGATTTCATCCGTATTGGGGTCGTTGCTTTTAGACACCTTTTGAGCCGCCAAAAACACTTCCCGATTTCTAGCCATGGCACTGTCTAGCGCTTTGATGCTTTTTTCTCTTCCCACATAAAGCGGCCGAACCGTAAAAGGAAACACCAACAAATCACGAAGGGGTAACAAAGGTAAAGTCTTAACCGATTGCTTCTTTTCTACCATGGGTCCTCCTAACACTAAGGCAGTCCGTGTACAATCAACCCAGAATTCAGTTTATAGAAGCCATCCTTAGGCGCAAGCGCCAATGGTGTCTCGTTTTGCTATAACCAATCAAATCCAGGAAACTACTGAGCCAACTTTAACCGGAGCATCAACAATAAAGGTTTTTTCAACGTCGCTAAAAAAACCGGCCACCGCTGTGCAAATCTTTGAGCTCCAATTGCCATTTGCTCATCCAAGATCTCGGACAGGTGCTCCCGTTTCGTGAGGGGATTCATGAAAACCACACGTAAAACGACAGTTTCCTGACCAGGCAAAAAAGATTCCAGTGAGGTTCGAGAGACAAACGACTTACCGGCAAGTCTTTGTTTTTTTTGTATTTCTACGTTGATTTCATTAAAAAACTGATTCAGTTTTTGAACCAGTTCCAAGCTGGAGTCAGGTTGGTTTTCTTTGCAAAGGAGTACCTCTTGGTAGAAGAGATCCTTTAGACTAGGCGGAATAAATCGGTAGGTAAAAATGTTTGTTTGTCTATCGCTGGTGGATTCAAAAGAACGGGATTGGTCTACGAGTTCCACAAAAGCACGACAAAGGTCCAAATTCAACTCCAACATCTCCGCGAAACCTTGAGTGCCCAATACCTGCAAGGAGAACCAAAGTTTAAGTGAATCAAAACGCCGGCTTCCTTCCAGGGAAGTCCTACCTAAATCCACGCTCCCCGATCGGATGATGTACCGAGCGTTGTGCCTTAAGGAATCCAATGATCGAGGATTTTTAAACACAACGCAACCATGTGATAGAGGTAAATAGAATAATTTATGCCCATCCAACACCACAGAATCGGCCTTCTCCATTCCAGCAAAAAGAGGTTTCGCACTGGGGGATAGCTGCAATGCTCCGCCCCAAGCCGCATCCACATGCAACCAAATTCCGTGGGCTTGAGCGATGCGAGAAAGGGATTCTAGGTCATCAATGGACCCAGTTTCCGTGCTGCCAGCCACCCCCACAATGGCTACGATTTTTAACTTCGCTTCTTGGCACCTTAAGATCTGCTCCTGGAGCACATTTAGATCGATTTGATTCGTCCAAGGCACCACGGGAATCTCTATCACATTTTCATCACCCAAACCCATCACAACACAGCATTTCTTGACAGAATAATGCCCTCTTCTGCTGACAAGCACCACCGCACCTTGATACCCCTGCTCCTTTAAACAATGGAACATTCCTTTTCGCTCTATCTCAGGGAAGGTGTGATTCCTGGCACACACCAGTGCCGTCAGATTTCCCAGAGTTCCACCTTGTGTCATATTTCCGAGAGCCACATGGGGTTTGTGAATGCGTGACTGATAAAAAGAGTCTTCAAAACCAAAGCACAATTTGTGGAGCCAGGCTATTACCTGTCCTTCCACAAAGGAAGCCGATAATGCCGTTTCAATTTTCACCACATTTTGATTCAAAGCGGCTATGAGGAGCTCAACCCCCAACAGAAAAAAAGGAATGGGCCCGGTCATGTGACCAATGTATTTTGCCGCGCCCACATGCACACTGTGTTGAATCACTCTTTTTTTAGCGTCTTCCCACACCAATTCCAAATCCTTTGGGGCATTGGGAATGGACTCAAATGAAAAAAGTTTTTCCAATTCTGGCAATGAAATATCAGAGTGTAATTTATGACCCTCTCGATTTTGGATAAATCCCAGGGCCATTTCCAAGCTGGCATGCATCCATTTTCGGCAAGCATCCAAAGTTCCATCATTTACAAAATAAGAAGCCAATCTCTGGCTTCCCTGGTTCGTGGCAGTCATTTCCAATTTAACTCCCCCTATTTACCATCTCCCATGACCCTTCTACCCCAATGAAAAAGCAGATCGCCTTAACTGGATTTTTTGGGACAGAAGCGATAGGCTATTCGTATTTTAGAAATATGCAATCCTTCATCGGGAGAAAAATGTGTCTAATGATTTGGCCCAATACAATCAGATGGCGGCCATCTGGTGGGATCCCAATGGTCCCTTTGCCCTTTTACATGAACTAGTGCCCGTGCGCCTGCGGTTTTTTGACCAATTTGTGCCTCATTGGACCCAATTAACCGCCCTGGATGTGGGCTGTGGCGGGGGATTTATGGCCGAGGCCCTTAGCCAAAGGGGAGCCCAGGTGGTGGGCATAGACATCGCAGAAGATTTACTGGCTGTGGCCACGACGCACGGTCAATCCAAACAACTTAACATCCATTATCAAGTGGGAAGTGCCTATTCCCTCCCCTTTAAAGACGAGTCCTTCGACCACGTGGTGTGTGTGGATGTCATCGAGCACTTGGAGAACAAAAAAAGAGCGATCCAAGAGATCTATCGCGTTTTAAAACCCGGGGGTTATTTTCTCTTTGACACCATAAGCAAATCCTTTTTGTCCAAATGGGTCAGCGTCTTTTTGATGGAGAAGATCTTAAAGCAAATCCCAAAAAATACCCATGACTGGAGTCTATTTATCACTCCAGAGAATTTGGGTCGTCTCTTGAAAGAATGTGGATTTAATGAATTGAATTTTAGTGGCACCAAACCGGTATCCTTTTTTCCAAAAATCAAGCTCGGACTAGGAAAAAGCACACAAATGCTTTACCTTGGATCCGCTCGAAAAATCTGATACGAAGAGTAAAGATTCTGGAGTCTAAACATGATGAGGGAGCGTTTGATGAGTTTAGTAACAGTATTACAATTGTTTTACACAGTGGTGATTTTTATGAGTGCATCCGAGTTGTCCGCTTTTGCTCAAGAAGATTTGCTTAGCCATGGAAGCGAAGAAATATCCTCTTTCCTGCCTGAAGAGGGCGATAAAATTTCCAATTCCACCACCACACAACTTAAAAGCCTCATTCAAGAAACTCAAGTTGAGCTCAATCAGACGGGTGCCAAATTAGGTGTTTCCTTATCCATTCCTAAAAGAGCTCTAGAGATCCATTTCAATAGCGCTCTCCAACACAACTCCGCATCTTCCGCAAAATGGCTGTGGGCCGCTGCCGCTCTGCAGTTTAACTCACCTCAAGCCTTGGAACGCTACGCCGACCCCGTTTTTAGAAACAGCGACAATGCAGATGCTGGAAAACTAATTGATTTTGCAGGAGGAATTGACAAGGTCAACGATTATACGCGTAAACTTGGAATTAGCGCTCAGGAGTGGCAACTCTGCACTTGGGGATATGGCGCCCCCCGCACGGGCAAGCCCTGCCCCGTCAAACGAAACCTTTTCACCAGTTCTGGAGGACTAAAATTTCTTAAAAAACTTCATCAAGGCTCCTTAGGACTAAGCAGTGAAAAAACAGCCGCTTTAATCGAATGGGCCAAAAGAGCTCCCAAATCAGGAACCGGCGGATGGCTGCTGGAAAGGTTAAGCCCTTTTTCTAAAGCCAAAGCCTCCCATAAGGCCGGCTGGATCCCAGCCCCCATTGGCTTCAATACCCTCAATGAGCTAGGCATTGTTCCCTTAGAAAATGGGGACACATTACTCATTGCTGTGACCATTGAAGGAGGAAATTCATTCAGTAAAGAAGAATTAAAACTTAAAGAACTCAGCCAAAAAATAGCAGGAATTCTAACTCATGACTAACCTTACCCAAACCCCCATGGCACATGGTCAAACCACTTCAGGTCATAAAATCCACCTCACCCATCTAGCCTCAGGCGCACACATCTCCACCACACCTCCCAAAGACAATCAAGGGGACGGCTCTTGTTTTTCCCCCACCGACCTCATGGCCACTTCCCTAGGAGCTTGCGCCACCACCATCATGAGTCTTTACGCCCAACAGCACCAAATACCTCTCGATTCTATCGATTTTAAGGTCGTAAAAATCATGCAGCCCGCCCCCAGGAAAATAAAAGAAATACAAGTGCATTACATTTTAAAAACCACCTGCACTCAAGCCCAGTTTGAAGCCCTCAAAAAGACCGCAGCCACCTGCCCCGTGAGGTTGAGCTTAAATCCGGAGATGATTGTGTTGGAGCAATTTGAACGGCACCCAAGCCTTTTTTGATTGACAGATATTGGAAGTCCAAATCCTTTTAATTTAGAAGTTAGGGATGTAATGTCGGATCTGGAGGGCTTTTCAGACACATGTACCCACGACTTACTCAACTTTCGAAATCTAATAGCTTTTTTTTATTTGGTGCCCGAGGAACAGGCAAATCCACTCTCCTGCGTCAGCAGTTCTCCCCTCAGGAATGCCTTTGGGTAGACCTTCTCACCCCAGAACTGGAAAACCAGCTCACCATAGAACCTTCCCGCTTAAGGGAGATATGGAAACACCAACCCAAACCTTGGATCGTCATCGATGAAGTTCAGAAAGTCCCCAAACTCCTGGATGTGGCCCATTCCATGATTGAAACGGAAAAAGTGAATTTCGCGCTCACTGGGTCCAGCGCCAGAAAGCTGAAGCACGGACGCGCCAATCTACTAGCAGGTAGGTCTTTTACCTTTCATCTTTTCCCCCTTTGCCAAAAGGAGTTAGGCCCCGATTTCCACCTGGAGAACGCTCTGCACTATGGAACCCTCCCCAAAGTTCTTTCCCTAAACAATGATCTAGATAAATCTCGATTCCTACGCAGCTACGCCAACACTTATCTTAAAGAAGAAATCCAATCTGAACAGCTTATCCGAAACATGGAACCCTTTCGAAAGTTCCTACCCGTAGCGGCTATGTCCCATGGGCGACCCCTAAACTATGCCAAAATAGGTCGAGATGCTGCCATTGATCCCAAGAGTGTAGAAAGGTATTTTTCCATTCTGGAAGAGACGTTAGTGGGGTTCTTTCTGGATTCATTCCATCGAAGTATTCGGGCACGGCAAAAGGCATCTCCAAAATTCTATTTCTTCGACACCGGCATTCAAAGGGCTCTAAGCGAAATGCTGGAGGTGAAGATCATTCCCAGGACTTCATATTACGGGGAAATGTTTGAATCCTTTTTGATTACGGAGATCCACCGCAGAGTGGAATACGCAGAGAAGTCCTTTCGCCTAAGTTACCTTAAAACGGCCGATGGACTTGAAATCGATCTCATCATCGAACAGGCCGGACAAGTGGCTTTTTTGGTGGAAATCAAGTCTAGCCGCTCTGTGGTAGTGGACGACCTTTCCGCCTTGCGCCGACTAGGCGGTGATTTTCCCCAAGCCAGACGCCTTGTGCTCTGCCAAGAAACCGTGGGACGCAAAACGGACGAAGGAATCGAGATCCTCCCTTGGGAGGCTGGAATAGAGACCATCCTTCAGGACCTTTAGAATTGAAGTTAAGCGCTCTTCCTCCACTCCACCATTTCCTCTTTTTCACCCACCAGGGGTTTGGAAAAATCCAGACTCTTTTTAAGGGAATCCAAGTCTCCGGCTGTCCATATGCCAGCTGAGTTTCTCCGATTTTCCAATGCTTTTAAAAACTGTCCATCTCCAATCAAGTTTTTAAACTGAGTGCTTACACCAAAGAGATCCTGAGCCCTATCCTGAAGACTTTCTGCAAATTGGACACTTTGATGGGCAGCCTGGTTGGTGTCTGAAGTGGAAACATTGAGTTGTTCTGCGGCCGCCATGGTCTGCTGAACCCCGAGCTCTTGCTCCCTGGTGGCTTGGCTGATTTCAATCACCTTTCGAGAAATGGCATCCACCGAACCTAAAATATCTTTGAAAGTGCTCACAGAAGAACTGGACACATTCGATCCTTGTTGGATCGCCTGGGAGGTGTCTCGCACAATTTGAGCCACTTTCAACTTGGAATCCTCCAACATCTGCCGAATGTCACCCGATGCTTTACCCGAAAGACTCGCAAGCTCGGAAACCTCCTGGGCCACAACCGCAAAACCCTTCCCATACTGGCCTGCCCTGGCGGCTTCTATGGAAGCATTTACACTCAAAAGCTGGGTTTTAAACACCACTTCATTGATCACACCCGTTTTTACGCTTACGGCGTCTATGATATCCAAAATTTCTTTGAGTTTTAAACTCATTTGATCGAGTCTATCCATCGCCCCACAGAGCTCCTCCATGATTTGAAGCCCTTGGGTTCCTTTTTCTTGCACCCCCACGCAGATCTGAGCCGTTTCCTCCGTGTTAGAGGCCGTGGCGGTGAGCATGGAACTCATTTCAGCCAAGGCACTCACGGATTCCTGCACCGATGAGGCGGATTGGTGGGCATTGGAAGAGAGCTGGGAAGAAACCGTTTTCATATGATTTGAAACATCTGACATTTGTAATACAACCTGAGACAGTTTTGTTTGAAATCCTCCTAACTCAAATAGACTTCTTTTGAGTACCAAAATCCCCAAGATAGTAACACCTAAAACACTCAGAAGACCTGCAAGACTTTTGTATTTCAAGTCTGTGGATGATTGGGTCACCGCCTGGAGTTTCTGATCAAATTGCTGTTTGGAATAGGCTCGAATGCGTTCCGCCACTTTAGCTAATTTTTGGGTTTCTTCCATCAAAAGTCCATAGTCATCGGATGCGGCTAAGGCTCTGGTGGCGGTGCCTCTTGTTTTTTGAAATAATTCATTAAGCTGGAGCCACTGACTTTCATTTTTGGTTCCCATATACATAGGTTTTAGTTTATCTGCGGCGGAGTTAAAAATGGCTCTTCCTGCGTAGGCAATGTCTTTGAGGGATTGACTGGAAAGTACGGTTATTACGGCCCTGCCTAAATTTTGGGTGTCACTATTGTTGTTGGCATTTAGATAAGTGGATTCTCTGAAGAGTTTTGCCAATTCGTTTCGGTCTGAGTTCAAGGCATCCAGATCCTCCCACTGCTTCTGCCGCACTTGAATGGCCGTGGTAAGTCTTCCTTTAAATTGCGTGATAAGGGTAGAGAGGTTTTTGATATCTTGTTGAGGAGTTAACTTAGCAATCTCGCCTTTTTGAAAATCAGCAGACGAGTTCACCAGTGCGGCTTCATAGGGAACATCCATTCCACTTAACCCCACAAACTTGGGATCTTGAACCAGCTGGGAGTTTTTTTGAAGGTCTGCAAGGATGTTATCAATGCGTTTCAATATGGGATCCCCATCTACGGAATTGGAGGTGGCGTAGAGTTGGGACACTCCTGAACCCAACAGTAAAAAGTCGTGCTCTACTTTGGTGCTGAAATCTGAAAGTTGCTCCGATAAACCCACCTCAGTTCGGATGCGAGTTTCAAGTAGATTTAGGGAGAAATAGATGAAAACTCCCAGAAGAAAAGATACAAAAATGGTACAACCAGAAACAAAAAAAAGCTTAGCTTTCATGGAATGCCCTCTCTAGCCCGCCGCCTTGCGGGTATCGGAAACACTCCCTGAAAACTAAACTAAATCGAGCAGACGAATCAAAATTATTTTTTGAGCTCTTTCAGGGTGAGTTTTACTTGCTCTAAGCCTTCTGTAAGCTCTTCTTTGGCTTCATTTAGTTTTTTATCTTTTACGGCTCGTAGCGTCATGAGGGGATGCAATAAGGTATGACTGGGATCCAAATATTTGTCATTTTCAGGCTTTTTAAGGTCAATACCCACTTCTTTTTCCGTCAATTTTCCAGCGTCATGCCAATCCTTTTGGAGGTCGGCAAAGCTTGCTTTTTGGAGGTCCGGAAGGCTTTTGATCAGATAAGAAACTAATTTTTCGGCTTTAGGATCTTTGGCGGCGTACTCCTTAATCAACACAACAGCGGCATCCACCATGTTTTTTACCGCCTCATCAGCTTCCTTATCTGTGACTTTCTTAGCCACGATTTTGGCCAACAATTCCTTGCCCGACTTTACGTATTTTTCCATGGCGGCTTCGCTTTTGGCCAAATCAACGGCCATGGCCACCTGACTGAATGTCAACAAAATTCCCACAATCCAGTGTTTCATAGTTACCTCAATTTGGAACGAGATTCAGATTCTACCTTACCTAAAAAAAAACCAGTCTAGGATTCCATTTTATCCCGTTGCGACAAATCGCTGGCGTTTTTAAGACTGATTTTATTCCATGTGCCTCATTTTTCTGGTTTCTATGAGAAGAAGAACACAATGCCCCCTCATCCTTTTTAAGGCTACACCGATACTCCCCCGCGGTGCCCTTTCCCAGGAGAAGACACAGTGATTGATTTAGATTTCCTTCCTCTCTTTTTAGATGAAGCCACGGATACACTGGAAATCTGGGAGCAGAATTGTTTGAACCTGGACAAACACACCGTTTCTGACCATTTCAATGCCCTTTTCAGGGCCGCGCACAATTTGAAAGGCTCTTCCCGATCCGTGGGGCTTGAAGCCTATGCCAAGTTTGTACATCTGGCAGAAGACTGTATTAGTTTAGCACAACATGGAAAAATACCCTGGAATGCAGATATTTCACAGCTATTACTCCAGTGTCAAAGCGTGTTAAAAGACTGGACTCAAGAGTTAAGAGAATCCGCAGAATATGTGCCAAACACCCAAGAAATCGAGCTTCAGCTTTACCAAATTAAAAGGAATCACGAAGGACCTACTTCTCCTAGCACTCCCAGTGCTTTTCAGTGGGACGACGGCATATGCTTTTTAGACGCCCCCCCTCCCGCACCCAGCACCCCTTCTGAAGTTAAATCAGCCCCAGCTACTGTAGAACCCGCTTTACACCATCCCGCAGGGGCAACAGGGCACCATAAACAAGAAGATTCCATAAGAGTAAGTCTAACCAAGCTAGACTCCGTGGTGAGGCTGTTAGGTGCCTTGGCGATACAGCACAGCCAGCTGACGGATCAGTTGCAGGAACACCTGGCCCACCGCCACAAAGGGTCAGAGGCCTTGGAACTCACTCAAAAACTCCTAAAAGAGTTGCAGCAAGAGGTCTTGAGCCTCAGACTTCAGCCCCTGAGTAGTCTTTTCCAAAGATTAGAGCGGGTTGCTATTGATGTGGCGCGACAACAACACAAAGAGATTGAAATCATCCAGGTGGGTGCGGAGACAGAATTAGACAAAAACATCATTGATAAAATGAAAGATCCTCTCGTGCACATCCTACGCAATGCCGTGGACCATGGCATTGAAATGCCCGAAAAGCGCCTCCAGTCGTCCAAACCAGCCAAAGCCACGATTCTGGTGCAAGGGAGTCAAACCGCGTCCCATGTGGTGATCACCATTAAAGATGATGGTCAGGGTCTAAACACCCAAAGAATTTTAAAAAAGGCGATTGAAAAAGGTTTGATTTCTGCGGATTCGCAGCTTTCCACCAAAGAGATCTTTGATCTGATTTTTAAACCAGGATTTAGCACCGCAGAAAATGTAACGGATGTTTCCGGCAGAGGCGTTGGGATGGACGTGGTGCGAAAGACGCTGGATGATTTGGGTGGGTATGTGGATGTGGAGAGCACTCCAGGTCAAGGCACTTCATTTGATATTTACATCCCCAGTAGCATGGGGAGCATTGATGCCATAATTGTGCAGGAGAATCATCAGCTCTATGCTATCGCCCTACAAGACGTGGAAGAAATCGTGGATCTTTCTAAATACATTCAGTCCCACCATCAAGACACGTTGCACTGGCGAGATGAATTTATCGCCATGGAGCCCCTTGGTCGGCTGCTAAACACCCATCTCCAAGGGAATGCCAACGAGGTGGGACTCATTGTGAAACGTGGGCAAAAAAAGGTGGCCATTTCCACACAAAAACTCATCGGTAAACGACCCATTTTTGTTTCCAAGCTGGAAGGACAACTTGCCAACTTATCTTATTTAGCCGGATTTACCGTTTTAAACAATGGTCAAGCCACATTGATTTTGCAGATTCCCAATTTAGCCAACGACATTCTAGCGAGAGCATCTTAGGAGGTGATATGGAACCCACATTAGACACCGAATCCGCCTCTTCCAGCAAAGAGTTTTTGCTTTTTTCGGTTGGGCCAGAAACCTTTGGGTGTCCCCTAGGGGAAGTAAAAGATGTGGTGGAAAAACCGGACTGCACCCCCGTCCCAGGCACCATTGATTCCTTTTTAGGAGTCTGCAATTTGAAAGGACAAATCACGGGCGTGATCGATCTCCGAATTCATTTTCGCTCCCAACAAATCCCGTCCAAGCGTCCTGTGTTAATTCTTTATGAAGTCCATCAAGGCAACATGGCTGTGGTGGTGGATAGTTTAGGGCAAATCATCAAAAGAGAGCCTAATGAAATTGAGAATCAGCCCAACATCACCACCATTCTCCCGCAAAATTATATTCTAGGGGTTACACAGTGCCAAGACAAAATAGTTACTCTGTTAAACTTGAAGTTCATTCTTGTAGAGGAAGAGCTTCGAATGTTATCGCAAAAAATCGAAAAACAAGTGGCATAAATGCAGTGACACGCCAAGATCAAAGGAAGTGCCCATGAAATTGAATTCACTTACCGTTAAACTAACCTTAATCTGTTCCTTATTTTGCATTCCTATCATATATTTAGGGGCATTATTTTACCGTGAGGTAAAGGTGGATGTGGTGCTGGCAGATAGGGAGAGGAAAGGCAATGATCTCATTTATTCTTTATTGGACGCCCAAAACACAATCTCACTGAAAACCATCCAAACAAACCCTGAGACAGGTTTTTCCCCCCTGGCTCCCTGGGAGAAAAGCATCCAAGAGCTCAAAAAAGGCATTGAGGGCTTTCAAATACAATCCAAAGAAGCCATTCCTCTAGAAATCCAAAATGGATTGGGAATCTTAGAATCCGGAAAAGCATTTTTGAGCGCCTCTCCACTAACGGCAGAACAATTACCGGAGATCAAAGCTTTTATGGAGCAGTTAAACCGGTCCTATGATCACATCATCCAAGCTTCTGGACTCATTTTAGACCCAAAAGCAGACTCCTATTATCTTGTGGCCGCCTTGATGCAAGACACCAAAATGATTTCCAATGCCATTCTCCATTGGGGCATATCCACCTTGGAAGGAAAGACTCTGGAAGAAAAGTCTTTACTCTATAAAGCGGGACAAAGTGACCTGCAAAAGGCCGTCACCAATATCGAAAGTAACGTAAACCATTCCCTTAAAGATTATGCACGGCACCCCAAAGCATCCAAAGAGGTAATGACATCACTACTTTCCGGAGTGGAAAACTTTAAAACCGCCATGCAAAAGCTAATTGCTTCCCCTGGCCCCACCGAGTCTAATCCCAACCTAGTGAGTGAAATGATGGAATTTACTCAATCCTTAAAATCCTTCCAAAAAATGGCCTATCAGAATCTTAGCATCGTGTTAATGGAACGTAACCAGAGAATACAGGGAGCCTTTGAATCAGCTGTTATCATAGGATTTCTCCTTCTTTCATTTACCTTTTTCTTAAGCTTTGTTCAGCTTAAAAAGATCACCCAATCCTCCCGACTGATTCTGGACGCCCTAAGCACCACATCCAAAGACATTCAAGAGAATAAGGCTTCTCTTTTAAAGTCTGCCCAAGAAACCAAAGAAAGATCCCAAAAAGACGACCTCACCGCCCGAGAAAATGAACTGGTGGTTTCTCGATTGGAATCCAAAATTCAGGAGGTAGTGGCGGCCACCCAAGCCTCTTTTGAACTGATTCATAAAACCTTTCAAGTGTCCCAGGAGGCATCGGAACAAGCCCAAAACCTCAAGCACTCCTTAATGAATATGGAAAAATCCTATCGCCATTTCGAAATCTTTGACCGAATCATCCAAGACATTTCCGCCAAAACTCAAGCCATTAATGACATCGTATTCAAGACCCAATTGCTCAGTGTAAACGCCTCCATTGAAGCCGCACGGGCTGGGCACCATGGTAAGGGATTTGCCGTGGTGGCAGGAGAGGTGTCGTCCCTAGCCACTTTAAGCGGACAGGCTGCCCAGGAAATCAATTCCTTGTTGGAGGCATCTCAGAAGGAGGTGCAATCCGTGTTGGAAAAATCCAGAGAAAATTTTCAGAAAGGCAAGGAAATCTCCCAAGACACTTTAAAGTCTTTTGATAGTATGACCAGCTTGGTTCACCAACTTCAGGCTCATTTCCAGACCATTGTTTCCTTAAATAATGAACAAAAAGGCGGGTTAAACACCTACAAATCCATTGTGGATGCGCTTCAATCCAATTGCCAAGCCAATCAGTCTCTAAGTAGCCAAATGGAAATTTTAGCTCATCAGGCTAAAATGCATTCCCATCAAGTGCAGCGCATCAAGAGTGCCTTAGATTGGCTCGTAAATGGTGAGCCATTGGACTCGGAAAACAGAACCCAGGATTTCCCGGCGGTTCCCAGTGAAACTCATGCTCATTTACCTACCGTTTCTTTGCCAGAAGGAACCCCCGCTTCGGCTCCTGACTCCTCCCTTAAAGCCCGAATCCTAGCGAAAGCAAAACGCTCCCACATCTCAAAGTCCTCGGAAGTGAATTCAGGAAATCCCCCTGAATCCAAGGCATCATAGAAGGTTTTATGTTGCCACTACTGAGCCAGACCGATCAGGAGTATATATTGGATTTGGCGCAACAGCTCACCGGCGCACGGTTGAGCTTGCCACGCCACAGCATCATCATCCAGAATGTGCAAAAGCGCATGGAAACCCTTCAGACTCGCACGCTCACGGCCTACCTCCAACGCGTGGAAGACCTTGAAAGCGAGCTGGCTTTTTTTGTATCGGCGGTTACCATCCACACCACCAGTTGGTTTCGCGAGCCTAGGGCTCTGGAGTCTATGTTTCAGGCGGCATCTGAATGGGCCCAAAAAAAGAGCTCAGTCCCCTTTCGCTTTTTAAGCATTGCGTGCTCCACGGGCGAGGAAGTATGGAGTGCGGCGTGTTTGTTGGAACTGGTTCAACTAAACTACCCTCATTTTAATTTTGAACTGGAAGGATGGGACATCGATTCCGTATCCCTGGCCTTGGCGGAGAAGGGAACGTACCATGCCCCTCCTCTTCAAAGCCTTCCGGAGAAAGCAAGGGAAAGTTTCACAAAAAACTTCCTCAATTTAAAAGGAGAAGTGCAGATTCCAATGCGCCTCACCTCAAAGGTTAAGTTCAAGTGTTTAAACATTAATGAGGTGTTACCAGAACAACTGCAAAATAAATATGATTTTATTTTTTGCAGAAATATGCTTATCTATTATGATCTTTGCATATCCCAAAAAATCCTTTCCACGATCCATCAACTTTTAAGCAAACAGGGTTTTTTGGCCCTGGGATTATCGGAAACCTATCTTCAAAGGCATCCTCAATTTCAAAAAAAAGAGCCTGCCATCTATCAAAAGACAGAATCCTTAAGCTTAAGCCAGGTCCGCTCTACACCATCAAAAGTTGCCGTAAGCGAGGAATCAGGCTCCGTCAGTTTGCTGCCCGAAGTCCTGATTTTAGAGGACGATGAATCATTAAAATCCCATGCACTTGGTTTAGGTAAAATTCTTAAATTTCAATTTTTCGTTTCAGACAATCCAGAAAATGCATTACATTTGTACAACTCAAAAGCAATAGGATTGGTTTTATGCTCCACTTTTTTAAAAAAATCGGGATCCACTGAGCGTTTTTGCCAGCAACTTCGAAAGCTTGGGTATAAAGGAAATATCCTTCTTTTGGTTCCAGAAGGCGAGTCTCTCGCCAGTGTGGATCTGGTAGAATGGCAGGCACAGGGGGTCTTTTCAAAAAAGAATTTTTTTGATGGTCAGCTTAAAGGAGCCTTGGTGCAATGCGGTCAAACCTTCAGGCCTCCTCCACTCAAAAGACCCCATCTCATCCTCTTGGGCGCCAGCACAGGGGGAACGGAAACCCTAAGTACCGTCCTCCAAAAGATCCCAAAACCTTGCCCCCCAGTAATGGTGGTTCAGCACATGAGTGGATCGATCATGGTAGACTTTGCATTGCGCTTAAGTAACGAATCTGAATTACAATTGTCTAACATGGAGTCAAACTCCCCCCTGCTACCCAACACACTCTATATCGCCCAAAGCTCTTATCACATCGGGGTCAGATGGGAAAGCAATCGGTTGATGCTGGACAGGAGCGATTCGCCCCACCTTCATGGTCATCGCCCTGCGGTGGACCACCTCTTTGAAAGCGCCGCTCGACTCCCCTCTGAAGAAAATTTGAATGTGGTTGCCGCTCTCTTAACAGGCATGGGTAGGGATGGAGCCACAGGACTTCTTAAGCTGAAAATGAGAGGATTTTACACCCTGGTGCAAAGCGAGGAGTCTTGCGTGGTGTTTGGCATGCCAAAAGCAGCCCTGGAGATCCATGCGGCCCATTTTGTGGGGAATCCGGAATGGATTCGAAACAAAATCATCACCCTCATCAAAACTTAAACTTCCGTTGTCTTGTGTAGAGATCTTTTTTTGGGAGACACAAAACCCCACACCACCCATTCACACAGATAAGGAAACACAATGGCGCTCAATGCCCAAACCACCATCCATTCCGTTTCGGAAAGCCCATGATTTCTTTGCGCCAAATCATGCATATGCTGAGTCAGCCTTTGGTGTTGAAAATTGGCAGGAAGCCAAATCATAGACAAGGTTCCAAGGCATGGGATCAACGCAAAAAACCACCACATCTTAAAAATCAGGTAACGATGCTGAAAGCGATTTAAAAACGCGGTGGTAAGCACGAATGGCACTGCTGTAAATACGGCTCCACAAATCATGGGGCACCAAGGATCGGGAAGTCTATGAATCGCTTGAGCCATGTCATGGGCAAAGCCTGAAAGACCCAGGGAGTTCTGGGCACAAACCAATAACGAAACCAGATAACCAAGCAAAGAAAATCCCAAATACCAACCCGCCAGGCGCCAAGGAGACTTTACGAGATCGTTCTTAATTTTGGCCAAAGTTTGTGAATTAAAATCTTTCAAAGGTGCCTCTTGGGAGGTCAAAAACAGCTGATAGTCTTCTGGGGGGTTATTTTTTTTCATCACTTTTTCTCCTGGGCAAACCAATTTCGCAAAGTCTGCATGGCTCTACTGTATGATTTCCTTAAGGATGCCGAGCTCTTACCCGTGGCCATGGCCATATCCTCAAAACTCATTTCTTGGTTTAGCCTTAAATGAACTACTTTTTTTTGATCTGAATTTAAGCTTCCCATGGCCGTTCCCAAATCCCTCTCCGTCCCTCGCTCCTCAGTAGGAGGAATGGATTCCCCAAAAATCCTATTTTCTGAAAGTGTGTCCAGTGAAACCGCGCACCACTGTTGTTTAGCCTTTCCTCCTTTTTTCAGTCGATCGAGGCAAGTATTATGCACTATGGTGAAAAACCAAGGTAAGGCTTTCTTTTCAGGCTCAAACTGGGAGATATAAAGGTGAAGTTTCAAAAAGACCTCTTGCACCAATTCGGGAAGCTCGTCGGGAGGGATGCCCTTCTTTCTGGCGTATCCAAAGACTTTTCCGCTATGGCGATGGTAAAACCGCTCAAAAGCACCGGCGTCACCCATAAGCCACTGTTTGAGCAGGTTTTCGTCTGTTTCTTCCGGCTGCATTTTTTCCCCCATCTACAACTACGAATCCATGTCTCTTTTTGTGACAGACCCGCATTCTGTCACACCCGGCCCAAGGTTTTCGTATACCAGTAAAGAGTCAGAATGGGAAAAAGGAACCCCAAAGGAGGATTAACAAGCCGTGAATAAAGTAACACTCATTTGGATGGCACAATTTATTTTGTCATCCGCCACATCCCATGCTCAGAGCCATTCCCATGAACCCAATAAGAAGCCCCTTGAACCTAGTGGTCCTTCTATCCTCGAGGTATTCGACCCACTCCAAGGTGATTTTTCTAGGTATAAAGAAGTAACAGAACCGCAAGTGATGGATCTAACTCAAGTGGAGGTGTTTGAACTCAAAGCCACCATGGTGAAACAAGCCATTGCAGGCAAGATTTTTAAACGATTTGCCTATAATGGTTCCATTCCCGGGCCTCTTTTTAAGGTAAAACAAGGCAAAACGGCGAAAATCCGTTTTACCAATGACACCGACGTGGACACCTCCATCCACTCCCACGGTCTGCGCCATTCTTGGAAAATGGATGGGCAAGTTCCCACATCCCAAGCCGCCGTGAAACCAGGAGAGTCCTTTTTGTATGAGCTACAATTTCCAGACGCTGGCCTCTTTTGGTACCATCCCCATCTGCGGGAAGATTATCAGCAAGACATGGGACTCGTGGGCAACTTTTGGGTGGAGCCCCAAACGGACACCCACTGGAATGCCGTTACAAGGGAAGAAACCTTGATGTTGGACGACGTCCTGGCAAAAGCGCCTGTACCTTACCCTATCCATCATGCCAGTCATGCTTTGATGGGCCGTTTTGGAGACACCATGCTTGTTAACGGAAAAGAACCCCACAAAGGCCCATTCACACCTGGCCAAGTAGTACGTTACTTTATCACAAATGCTGCAAACACCCGCACCTTTCGCATCCAGTTTAAGGGAGCTCAAATGAAGCTGGTGGGATCGGATCTTAGCCGCCTGGAAACCGAAATTCACGTGGACGCCGTAACCATTGCTCCGGGAGAACGATACATCGTTGAGGTGAAGTTTCCCAAATCGGGACTGGTGAAGTTGGAGAATGCCACTCCCATGGGATCCGCTCTCCTAATGGAATTTCAAAGTAATGGAAAAAAATCAGTTTCCATTTTTAAAGCAGATTTTAAACAGCTTCGGAAAAATAAAGATGTGACTAGGGAACTCAAAAGAGCATTAGAGCAAAGTCAAAAGGAACTGCCCCTCTCCCTTACGCTAGACCTAAAACAAGTCAACAAACACGGCAAAGAATCTTCACTCATGGATCATCATGCGATGGACCATAGCCATCACTTCCATTCCACAGTGGCTCCTACTCCCAAAATCCGAGACGTGCCTTGGTTACCTCATCCTTCCAAAGTGGAGTGGGAAGACACCATGTCGAGTGTAAATTCCAAAAGTAATTCTTCTACACTTTCATGGATGATGATTGATCAAAGCAAAAAAGAAAATATGAATGTGAATTGGAATCTAAAAAAAGGCGCAAGCTATCGCATTTCCATTAAGAATCCAAAATCAGGAACCCACCCCATGCAACATCCTATCCATTTTCACGGACAGCGTTTTTTTGTAGACCAAGTAAATGGCAAGAAGGTCAAAAATCGAGCTTGGAAGGACACCGTGTTGGTGGGGCAAGGTGACACCGTGGAACTGATCCTAGAAGCCTCTAATCCAGGAAAATGGATGGCTCATTGCCATATTGCAGAACATCTAACCAGTGGAATGATGACGGGATTTGAAGTGCAAAACTAATTCGGTATACTCATAGGTAAACCAAACTCCAAAAAAAGAATCTTTTTAAGCTTTTTCTGGAACCAATTAAGGTAACGCATGATGAGCAAGTTGACTTTAGTGATTCGAATTTTACTGGGACTCGTGTTTTTAGGATCTGGAATTGCTTATTTTTTCGTCACTCCTCCCCCACCCCAGGGAGCCATGGCTGATTTTATGAATGGATTGCTAGCCACAGGGTACTTTCTTTATCTTCTAAAAGGCGTGGAAATCCTTTGCGGACTCCTACTGATTTCGGGATGGTTGGTTCCACTGGCTTTAGTGGTGTTGGCACCAGTCGTGTTAAACATATTCCTGGTGCACATATTCATGGCACCTGAGCCTGCTGCCTTGGGAATCTCTGTTGTGTTAGGATCAATGTTAAGTTATCTAGCCTTTTTGTCTAAAGAATACAGCCCCAAAATCAAAGCGTTGTTTTACAACTCGTAACTAAGTCTTCTGCAATGGTTAGGTACATGAAAACGGCTCTCTTCAATTGCGCTTTTATAACGTTAACCATCTGTTATAAATAGATAAATCACCAACTAGGGTTGTTCCGAAAAGCAACTCCAATGTGACCATTGGTTTAAGTGGCTAAAATTTAAGGAAAAGCACAATTGATAGATGCAGTCTAGAAAAACTTGACGAAAGTTTCATAAGCATCGGGATAATGATCACTAGACTCAATAAAATGGCAGGTACGGTTGGTATCTGCCCAAATTTTAAGGATAGAATAAAGCCAATGGGCACTGCCAAAAAACTCCCTGCCAAACAAACTAAAAAATGACGTTTTGCATTTGTATTACTCATAAAAGAAGATAGCGAAGTGGGAATGATAAGACAGGCAGAGGTAAACAAAAATCCCATGAGCCATGTGGAAAAAACTAAAGTACCTAAAAAAATGAGGGCTTCTAATTTTCCATCTTTTATTTTTTTATTCAAGACACTTTTTTCAAAGGTGATGTTCAACCAGTCTGATTGATAACGCCAAATCAGGGATAGTCCTAAAATGGCCCAAAGGATTCCTACCCATCCTTGAATTTCAGTTATTGACACCAAATCCCCCGAAAAGGCTTTTGATTGGTGAGAAGACATTGCGGGGTGGACACTCACAAAAAGAGCATTTATAGAAATCAACACAAGCCACAAACTAAGCAATAGGCCCGATTTGGTAGCGGGGTCTTTTACGGATGCTTTGCTGCCCAATACCCCAATGGCGATAGAACCCACCAAGCTTCCCAAAAAACCCTGCCCGGCTTGAAGTTCACCATGCTCCCTCCAGGCCGCCACGAGTAGAGCAAAACTTACCCCGCACTGAGCTCCTTGAGACACGCAGATGGACTGAAGGGTTTGTCCCCGCGCCACCAGGTGAGCACCCACCCATGCCAATAACGCGGCCATTAAAGTACCACAGACAATCGTAAGACCAAAGAGCTTCAGATAAGTAGGATCCATTTTTAAGAATGCGCTCCTTTCGGTGGAATCAGTTGCCACTGGGAAAGTTCTAATCCAGGGGTTTGTAAAGGTGGTTCCACGTGGGTCACAAGGATTGCCGCGGCGTGATTTACACTCAGATACTCTTGAATGGAGAGCATCAATGGACCTATCGCAGCTTTCTCAATGTGATTAAAGATTTCATCCAACAACAGCACTTGGGCTTGGGAATGAAGAGCCTTGGCCACCAAGGCCCTCATGCGTTCGCCTCCGCTGGAGTCATTCCATGTTTTATGCCATAAAGCTCGGGGAAACCAATCAAACTCCTTTGGTGTTCCCTTTTGGCCTAGTCTTGATACCTCCTCTAAACTCAGAGGAATGGAAAAGGTAGGGCTTTGCAGTTGGGGCAAATAAAACACCGACCCACAGGAATGAATCTTACCTTTATGTTCTAAATCTCTATGGGCTAAAAGGCTTAGCAAGGACGACTTTCCCGAGCCGTTAGGTCCACGTACCCAAACCCACTGCATGGGGCGCAGCTCAGCGGATAGGGGTTCAAATAAAGAAACGGTATTTCTAATTATCTCTAAATTTTGGAGGATTAAAAACGGTTCCAAGATTGAAAATTCCTTAGGGTTTTAGAGTACCAAGAATCTTATCCACTAAATTCTCTTGAATTTTGAGATAGGAATCAAAATCAGGCTGGTGGGGCTGAATGGAAACAGGCACCACTATCATCTTTAAGCCAGACATCTCTTCAAATTTGGCCAAATCTCGGCGGGGGGCATGAATCGTGGCTAGCACCACTTTTGCTCCTGAGTTTTTTGCTTGCAGGGCCACGGTGGCCAATCTTCCCGCGTTGGGGGGTACTCCCGGTTTTTCTTCCAAACTTCCCAATGATTCCAGTCCATAGGAGGCCGCCCAGTAGGAAAAGTCTTTATGGTATTCGTAGAACTTCGGACTAAAACCCTCTTTTACGGCCTTTTCTATCTTGCCTTTGAGTCTTTTTTCCAATTGCAGCAAACTCAAGGAAACAGCTTGGTAACGTTTTTCAAACTCAACCGCATGTTTGGGGTAAAGGAGAGTGAGTTGCTTTTTAAAATGTGACAAAGATTGTGCCAAAACACTGGGAGAAAGCCAGTAGTGGGGATTGCCAAAGGCGTGTACATCTCCCATGCTGCGATCCACAGGTAAAGTGGGCTTTTCTAGGGCAATGACATTTTTGGAGAGGTCACAATGCCCGGGGCCTCCGGGCTGAACCTTTGCATTACCTGATTTGGAAAGAACTTTGGGCAGCCACCCCACTTCCAAATCGAGGCCCACAAAGCATACTAAGTCCGCTTTTGTTACTTTAAAAATGTAGTCCGGCCTGGCATCCACAAAATGGGGATCTTCTTTACCCTGAAGCAAGCTTTCCGCCACGCCCAGAGGTCCCAATATCTCTTGGGCGGCCCAGGAAAGATCGGTAAGAGTGGTGACCACGCGAATGGGTTTTTCTTCATTCTGCCCAAAAGAAATTTGGGAAAGTCCACTTAAATTACAGATACTTAACCACCATATTATCAAACGAAAATCACTCAATTTAATCATTAGAATCCTCAAGATTAAAAGTCATGGGCTGGATGGGAACCCAAAATAAACGTGGATTGAAGCTGCACATATCTTTGCTTGAATTTAGTATTACTTTTGTCATACTTGCTAAACTGACGATGATAAGACAACCTAAATTTGGAAAACTCCGAAGCCGTCCAGTTTAGGCTGGGAGAGATCCCTTGATCAAAATTTTTGATCTTTCGTCCGGAAATGTCATTTAGATTTAAAACAGTGTACCCATCATACAATACTCCTAGGTCCACATTGTCCCAAAGGGGCACTTGCTGATAGCTGTAAAAGCCCAGCGAGCGCAGAGGGCTTGTCGTTTTATTCTGGACGCTGCGTTGCCACACTTCCGCCTGCCAGAGAAAGGTTACACTCTTGCCGTCTTTCCACTTTCCAATGGCGTCAAGACCCAGAAAGGTGGACTTCTGACCAGCTGAATCCTCTCTTCGCAAGGCGTTGACGGCGATTTGCACAGCACCATCGAAAGGCACTTCCTGAAACAAGGCCAGTCGGGTGTAAGTGGTAGGACTTTTCGGGGGCTTTCCTTCGGAGTGGGTATGCCCAAAGGTCCAGCCATTGGTAACACCCAAAGTCCACTCCAAAGGCACTCCCACGGGAGACACAATGGTCACCTCGGCTCCTGAATCCAGTACACCTTCAGAGCCAAAAAACTCTTGGTGCACCTTGGGGGCCTCCACAAAGGGCCAGTCGTGACGATGGGTGCGGTTGAGTCGCCCAATGCCCAAAAAGAACTGCCCGGCTTTGAGATTTGTGTGGGGGAGGAGCCTAGAAGTCGCGATCGTGGCCTCATGGATTTCAAAAAGAGCCCTTCCTTTTTCGGGGTGGGCCGCTAAACTGAGGGTGCCCGAAAAGAGGTGATCCACCGGCGCATAAAAGGTGACTTCGGCCTCACGCACTCCAATCTTTGATGCTTCTTTGGAATGATGTCCCGTGGGCGGGGTTGATTCCTCTTTCGAGGATTTTTGGTACGTTTTTCCCACCATATCCACGGAGATACTAGTTTGGAGTCCCGTCCCGGAATCGCCCAGAGCATTGCCTCTTACCAGGGAAAACCCCATCAAAAAAGTGGGTGTTGAAAGTAAAGTGAGTTTTCGGAAGAGTTGCATCGATCACTCTTCCGAAAAGAGGGGAGCTGCCGGTGCCAATAGAGTCACTTTGGCTTGGGAGAGTTGAGCTCCCCAGTAAGTGCCTTCCCCATTTCCAGGAGCCGCCCCATCGCTTTCTTTTTCCGAATTGTAAAGGGCATTATCTTCGGAGGGACTGGGAGTTTCTCCAGCCCAAGCCAGAAGATGGGCAGGCTCTTCGTCGTTGTGCACATCAAAAAGCAGATGAACCTCTTTGGACGCATCAATGGCCGCAAATGATTTAGAAATATCCGTGCTCGTTTCCCCTTTTTTAAGCTTTACGGTAAGTTTGCTCCCCACGCGCTTTAATTCGATGGAAAGCCCCTGGGTTAGCTCCCGATTGGCAAAGGCAAAAAGAGTGACTGAACCCTGATCCTGCAAAGTGGTTTTGATTTTTAGATTTTTTTTGTCTTTAATTTCGCCTAGGGGAAGTTTAGCAGCCATTTTTCCACTTCCAGAAACTCCCTCTGAGGTCCCCACCAAAGTGTCAGGCACCAGATAAACAAATTCTACATCGGCTAATTTGGTTTCTGATTGGGGAGCAGGCTCATATTTGGTATTGTCAGAACAGGAACTTAAAGAAAACGCCAAAAGCCAAAATAAAGTAACAAACTTCAAATAGAAAATTTTATTCATATTTAAATATCCCTCTAAACCTGCTTTATCATCAATGAAACTACAGTATATAAAAATCCTTTAATCGAACACACATACAAATTCTTCCAGAGGACACTCCGGATCTTCCCCATCAGGGCTTTTATTGCCCGATAGTACAAGCATCTGTAAATTTACTAATCCGCCCAATTGGGAAAGTTGCTCATCCTTACCCATTTGATTCATGGAAAGGTCCAAATACCTCAGATTAATAAGATCTTTTAGATACTTAATTTGAGTAGATAAAGACACTTGATTTTGGGCCACCGAAAGCTTCTCTAGCTCCACAATCCCCGAAAGTGAGCTCAAATCGCTCAAACGATTTTCATCCACATAAAACTCTTTTAGAGTCTGGAGATTTCCCATGAAATTCAATTCTGTGAGCCGATTGGCGCTCAGATCTAAAAATCTTAAAAAAGGCTGTGATAGCAGGGCAGGCAAGCTAGATAGGCGATTTTCTTTTAGATCCACGGTTTCCAAAGAACTCAGGTTTTGAATAAAAGTCACATCCGTAATTCGATTGCGAGACAAATTAAGGTAACGCAGTTGACTCAGCTCTTTTAACGTTGAAACATCTTCCACTTGATTGGAAGAAAGATCTAATGTTCTTAGGTCTGTTAGACTTGCCAAACCTTCCACCCGAGAGATTTTATTTCGTGAGAGCACCAACTTCGTCAGACGTGGTAATTTTTGAAGTGGTGAAATATCTTCAATGAGATTATCGGACGCCGACAATTCCCTTAAATTCCAAAGCGAACTCACCACTTCTAGGGAATCCATGCGGCGATTGTCTAGATTTAGAGTTCGAATGGCAAAAAGCTTTTTTTGAGCCTCTTCACAAGAGGAGGCATTCGCCACTTCCTCCACTAAAATCTTAACCGTCTTTGCAGAGGGTGCATTGGGGTCCAAGCAATAATCCAAAAAGGTTTTATCCGCCGCACCGGGCTTCTTATCTCCCACCAACAGCGGATCCGTTCTAGGGACCGAATCTCCCTCCGGTAACTGCGGGGTATCTGACTTTTTTGACTTGCCACAGGAAACCAAATGGAAGAATAGAGCAAGGGAAGCCAAGCCCAGCACCATCCGGCGTCCAAAACCAATCACATGCATCACCGCGGTTTGCATCACCAGGGTTCCTTTCATTTTGTCGCTTTTTAATTTAAACTGGAAAGAAAAAGCCTCTCACTCCATCAGAGAAAGAGGACACTTTTAGTGTTCGTGCTTGAATTTAGGTTCGCTTGTCACTGCCTTAAAAACAGTGGCTTTGTTTAACACAAAACCGCGAAAGGCACCGGGACTTTGACCAAATGACGGCAATTCCATTTCTTCCGAATTAAACTTTGCATTCTCTTCGTTGAACGATCTTTCTAGCCCATCCCAAATCAAGACGTGAGTTGGACTCTCATCATTATGCACATCCATCTGCAGGTCAATGATTCGGGAGGCATCCACCCACTCAAAAGATTTAGACACATCTACCGTTTGGGCTAGAGCGGAAGGACCAATCAATTGCACCAATAGTGACTTGTTTTGACGTTCAAATCGCACGGTAAGACCACTTTCGAGTTTGGAATCTCCATACACCACATATTCGAGGCTTGATCCATCCGATAGAGCAAATGATAAGGCGTGGCTGGAGCTATCACCCACAGATTGAGTCAAAGATTGATTGAACACAAATGCACCTAGTCCCGAAGCTCTCAATCGAGACACTTTCAGTTGAGACACATCACCCAAACCCGATACGGCCTCTCCGCCAAAAGAAAGCTCATCAGCCAAGGCTCTATTATCATTAACTATCGATGCTCCAACCGCGACTGAAACACCCGCCATGGCCAATAAAGACGCTTGCATCAACCCAACTAACCTCTTAGGATTCATATAGAATCTCCTTTTGCTTATTTTTACCAACTCGACTTTACTGATATCTCAATATCATATAAATTGTCAATTAGCCTAATTTGATTAAAATTAGTGCTTATTTAGTCCAGTTTTTGAGAAAGGGACACCATTTTGAAAGACGCCATAAGCCAAAACACCCCTTCCGTTTCCATCGCAGAAAGCGGAGCCTTTAGGCCCCTACCCACCACGGTTCTGTCCGGGTTTTTAGGGGCTGGCAAAACCACACTTCTTCAGCACATTCTAACCAATCGTGAAGGTTTAAAGGTTGCTGTCATTGTGAATGATATGAGTGAAATTAATATCGATTCTAAGCTCGTAAAAGCAGGCGAGGCTTCCCTCTCTCGAACCCAAGAAAAACTGGTGGAAATGACCAATGGTTGCATTTGCTGCACCCTTCGAGAAGATCTCCTTAAGGAGGTGGCCCAGTTGGCCAAAGAGCAGCGATTTGATTATCTTGTGATTGAAAGCACTGGGATTTCCGAACCTTTGCCTGTGGCAGAGACCTTCACCTTCATTGATGAAAATGGCCAATCATTATCGCAGGTAGCCACCTTAGACAATTTGGTCACCGTGGTGGATTCTAAAAATTTCTATAACGACGTTTCGGAGGCAGACCTCCTCCAAGATCGAAAACAAACCTTGGATGAAAACGACGATCGAAACCTGGCCGATCTCCTCATTGACCAGGTGGAATTTGCCAATGTGATCCTTTTAAACAAAACAGATCTCGTGGAACCAGAAGAGCTTCTGAAGCTCAAAGGAATGATCAAATCCCTAAACCCTACAGCGAAGATCCTCACTTGTACAAATTCAAACGTCCCGCTGAAAGAGCTTTTAAACACCAATCATTTTTCCTTTGAAAAGGCATCCCAATCCGCAGGCTGGCTCAAGGTGATGAGAGGAGAAGAGCTCTCTGAATCCCAGGAATACGGGTTTTCTTCCTTTCTTCTTAAAAGCCACACACCCATGCACCCCGAGCGTTTTTCCCGCTTTATCGACTTGGCGCTGGCAGAAGGCATTGTGCGGTCCAAGGGTTACTTGTGGCTCGCTTCCCGCAGCGATTTTGCATGTAATTGGTCTCAAGCAGGCGCCTCCTGCAAACTCCAGCCCGCTGGCACTTGGCTCGCTGTGCAAGACGAATCCAACTGGGACAAAGACGACCCCATCACTCAAGAGTCCCTGGCGCAATGGGACCCCAATTGGGGTGACAGGAGGCAGGAGCTTGTTTTTATAGGACGAAATCTGGACCATGCCAAACTCAAAGCGGCCTTAGAAGCTTGTCTTCTTACCCCAGAAGAGCTCCAGCTAGGTGCACTTTTTTGGGCTACGTTTCCAGACCCTTTTCCTTCCTGGGAAACCCAAACTCCATTTTCCAATGAAACCATCCTTGAACCACAAGCACAAGAGGTAGAATCACTTCACACTCCCACTTCTCAGCCTTCTGAACCACAGCTACGGGAATCCATGGAACTGAGGGATTGGGATCTGCCGGGTCTTCGTCTCGAAGTTCAAAAACTCCTCAAAGAAGAGCGTTTTGGGTCTGCTGTTACCATTCAAGAGGAGATCGTTCAGCGCCTGCTCCCTTCTTCTGAAATGGTGAAAAAAGCCTCCACAAGCAAAGAACTTTTCTTGCAAATGATGGATGAAAATCATTTAGGCATGGAACTTTACCAGCTCGCCCTGTTTTACAGCGAGGTTGGAGAGTCCCACCGAACCTTACCCATCCTAAGGTCAGTTATAGATTATTTGGAGTGCCGAGATGAGTCTTGGATGTTGTGCGAATGCTTTTATGTTTACGCCACCCAGCTCATGGCCACCCAAGACATTCACAGGGCCAAGGCCGCTTTTGAAAAGGGAAAAAAAGCAGCTCAAGAACACAAAAAAGTGCCTTGGCAAAGCACTTTTGCTTACCACCTGGGAAGGGTTTACTTAAGCCTACAAATGCTGCCATCTGCCATTGGAAGTCTGCAAGAGGCTTTGGAAATTCGCATAGAAATGGGAGATTCTGCTCTCATCGCCCCTGTATTGGTTTCTTTGGCCATCACGGATGTGATACTAGAAAGACCTCAAAAGGCTCTTGAAAAGTTGAAAAAAGCAGATACCTTGATGCAAGAACTCAGCTTAGATATCCCGGAGAGATCCGAATGCTTGGCTCTTTTGCAAAGGTTAAACGCAGGAACATAGTGCAATCGCTTCAAACATTTGTTTAAGAAAGGATCATCATGCGAGATACGGTAAAATTAGTAGGCATTGGACCGGATGGAAAACCAACAGGGTCTGTTTATATGACCACCAAAA
The DNA here is from genome assembly GCA_044339525.1 of Silvanigrellaceae bacterium. Lineage (GTDB taxonomy): Bacteria > Bdellovibrionota_B > Oligoflexia > Silvanigrellales > Silvanigrellaceae > JBIIVH01. The sequence goes on from JBIIVH010000028.1 coordinate 35,896, forward strand.
ACAAAAAAACCATGCAGAAAAAAATAGAACTGAAAAAGTACTGCAAATTTACCAAAAAACACATTATCCACCGTGAATCAAAGTAACGTCACGTTCTCAATTTAAAGGAGATTGATATGAAAAAAATGGAAATTAATCATCACACTAAACAATTTTGTGCCCATTTAGGGGTCGTGATGCCCTCCCTGCTCCTCTCTTCCATGGCACTGGCCGGGGGAAAAAGTCACAAGGCCCATGATCACGGTGTGGCTCAACTCTCTCTCGTGGTGGAAGGACAAAAGGTAACTGCTCAGTTTGAATCTCCTTCCGAAAGCATTTATGGCTTTGAGCATGAAGCCAAAACCCCTAAAGATATAGAAAAAAGAGATACGGAGGTGGCCAAATTCACCTCTCAAGTGGCGGACCTTTTCCAGTTTGATGCCAGCGCAGGCTGCAAGCTCTCTCCCAGCAAAGTAGAGCCCTTTGTTGTGGAATCTAAAGAAGAAAAAGAAGAGAAGCACTCTAAAAAAGAAGCCGTCCATAGCGAAGTTAAAGTGACATGGGAAGGCCAATGCACAGCCACCGTTGCGGGCTCCAAGATGAAAGTTGGTTTTTTAGGGGTGTTTAAAAAACTTAAAAAATTAAATGTGCAGGTGGTGAGTGGAGAAAAACAATCTGGAAAGATGATCAAAAAGAACAATGAAGTGATTGATCTGTAGAGCTTTTCCCCCACTTCCCACCGTGTACCCTAAAACATCATGGCTTCTGGCAGGCCCTCTCTTCTTTTAACGGTCACCAAGGCTGGAATTCCAGTCAGAAGCATGTTTTTCTACAAAAATCGTGCTCTTGGTGATAGGCTCTGACTCTGCTATTCTCTAATTGGCAGACAACTTGCCAAATCATGCTATTTTTAGGCAGGAGTGGTGCATAGTGTATCAACGTTCCGTAAATATTGAAGAAACAGTGAAAAAGCGTAGCATTCTATTCCTTGGCCCCCGACAGACCGGTAAATCAACACTCCTTCGAAATTTATTTCCAAGTGCTTTATATATCAATTTGCTTGAAGGGAAGACCTATTTCCCCTTACAAAATTCCAGTTCGTTTCTGCAAGAATTGGTGGAAATGCATTTAACAAAAGCAGGAACACCTATTGCTATCATCGATAAAATCCAAAAATTTCGGAACTGTTTGACGAAGTTCACAACCTCATCGAAACTTATAAAGAGTTGCGCTTCATTTTGACTGGCAGCAGTGCTAGAAAACTGAAACGTGTCGAGGTGAATTTATTGGGTGGGAGGGCTCAGCTTATCCGATTGTACCCAATCACGTCCCATGAGATTCAAACGGATAGGGAATGTTCTGCCAAAGAATATTCTTCTCTTTTAAGCACGGGTGGTTTACCTAGCATTCTTACTTCATTGGAACCATTTCAGGAATTAGAGCATTATGTGGGTTTGTATTTGCGGGAAGAAATTGCGGCCGAAGCCTTGACTCGCTCCGTGGGATCTTTTGCTCGTTTCTTAACCACAGCGGCCTCAACAAATGGGGAGCAGGTAAATTACACAAGTGTATCAAGAGACGCGCAAGTTCCTCATCGAACCATTATCGAATACTATCAGATTTTGGAAGACACTTTTCTGGGAACATTGCTCCCACCCTTTTCAGGAACCAAGAATAGAAAGGCTGTCACCATTCCAAAATTCTATTTCTTTGACATTGGGGTAGCCAATTCATTACTCGGCAGAGAGCACATTAAGTTTGGAACTCCTGATTATGGGCGCGTGTTGGAACATTTGGTATTTTGTGAATTAACAGCATGGAATAGCTAGCATAATGCAGGTTACTCATTGCATTATTGGCGTACAGGCAGCAAATTAGAAGTCGATTTTATCCTGCAGCACAAGAACGGCGGTCTAATCGGGATTGAAGTAAAAGGATCAGGCAAGGTTACCCCCCAAGATTACAAAGGACTCCTTGCGGTTGCGGATGAGTTTCCCAATATGAAGAAAATGATTGTCTGCAACGAATCGCATGCAAGAACCACTGAAACAGGGATAGACATTCTGCCCATCGAAATATTCTTAAAAGATTTATGGGCGGATCGTATAAACAAATAGAGACAGTAAATGACCGTGGAGGAGAGCCAACGCCAAGAAACAATGCTCCAAGAGACGCCAACACCCACCGTGTGACCTAAAACATTATGGCTTTTGGCAGGCCCTCTCTTCTTTTAATTCCCAAGCAATGCATCCCTCAGGGGAAGGGATGGAACACACTCGAGATATCTGATTCTGACAGCAGCTGGATTCTTTCGGGTCCCATTCCCAACCAGTCAAACACTTGCCCTGATCATAGGCCCGACGAGTAGGGAGAACAACACTGGGAAATGGCTCTTCAGGAACGCTACATCCACTGAATACATCCGTCATACAATTAACGGCAGCGCGATTTTGAGTGTTGATATAAGAATTCAAGCTTCGCTCTCCTACCGGAAGTGGTGTGGGGCCGTCGATATTATAAAGATTGGGGTTTCTCTGAATATACCTAATGTCACGAATCATTTCCAGTGCCTGGTCACGATTTTGAGCCAGTTGCTGCATAATGGATTGTTGTTGTGCCAAAATCATGATATCTGCTCGCACATCAAAAGGCTCAACGCCTCCATAGTCCTTTGTGATGAGCTCAAGAGTCACAGCCCCGCCACTTGTTGCATTTACGAGTGTGGGAAATTTCCTAGCAAAATCTTCCAGCCCAGCCACTTCAGGCATGACTCCAGATCCACCTTGTCGGTACAGTTTAACGTGCGTTCGAGCATTCATGTTAAATTTAGAAAGCTCATGATTCAGAGCACCTGAAGACTTCCAACCCACACCAGAAGCACTAATGGCCAGGGAAAACTTGCGTTCTTCTTCAGAGTTTGCAAATTCAAATTCGAAGATCCCAAAAAACTCCCCTCCTGTTCTTCGTCCATAAACAAACTCTGTCCCACAATGGCGCGCAAATTCCTTTTGATTTCCGGAAGCTAAAAGCTGTCTGGCTTGCTCGGTAAAAGAAAAGGACTTGGCCAATTCCAGTTGATTGGCCACTCGAGTATGAACCATCAAATAGCGAGACTGACTGCTTTTACTCACACTTTGGGCAAACGCCGCACGTCCTCCAATGGCCGTGCCGGTTAGCATGGAAAAGGAAGCGGAGGCCGATACTTGTAAAGATTCCCTTAACTGGGCTTCGCTGGTGATTTCAAGCAATCGAAACTCAGACACATCCCCAGTAGCGCTGCTACTTTGAGTCCCTAAGGCTCCCAACTCCACGCAGTGACCCTTAGCTCGATTTTCAATGGGGTTTAGACCTTGGCCCAGCAATACCGCCAAAGAGGAGTCTTCACCTGGAACATTTTTAACGTGAGATAACTTGGAAATGCCACAGGATCCAAAGACAAGTGAAAATGGAATCCATTTTAAAAACATCATAAAAATTCCCCTCATTCCTAATCGCAACTGCAAATGCCAAGGAATTGGCCATTTTGAACCAACGGATATATCTTATCTTCCCCACCGTTCATGAGTCGACAGATCTCATCGTGACTCTTAAATAAAGTCAAACACGTCATTGGCGGTAGCCGATGTTTCGGTCCAAGACCTTTACAAAAGGCAGCACCCTTCTGTTCATATAAAACATTTGCCTTTATCGTTTCCCCTTTTCTAAGGGCGCTTCCGATATCAACATCATAAATAAACTTTTTTTCGGGAAAGGCTGCTGTCGGAAAAACCAATTTGTTGGCCATGGAGATTTCAATGATTCTTTCTTTTCCGGCTTCCGAAACAACGGGCACAGATACCTGAATGTCACAATTAAGCGTATTGGTATAAGGATGGTCCAAAAAAAACGTAGCCAAAATTTCTGGGTGCCCGCCAGTGATGATGGAATGATCCGTTCTAAGATGAACGTTTAGTTGCTTTGTGGTCAAATGAGACAAATCATTTAGTCGGTCGTTTCCAAAAGCGGCAGTGGAAATCAACCCGGCGACAAAAAAAGACTTTAAACAGTTCATAAAGTTATTTTCCTTCCTCACAAACTTTGTGTTCTTTCATTTCATAAGCGAGACATTCGTTTTCACCCGGAATGAAACAGGTGCGTTCTACTTGAATTTGGCATCTCTCTTCATCATCCTTTTTGGTTTCATCCGTCTTTTGAGGTTCCGTTTGTTTTTGAACTACCTCTTCTTTCTTTTTGTCGGATTTACCTTTGTCAGAGCAAGCACTAAAAAAACATAATACAGCACAAATCATCAACTTTTTCATTATTTTTGCCCTTCTGTGATGAATTCTCGGGCCACTTCAGCCCTTAGGAGCACGCGGGCATCACGGGAGTTGAGGCGTTCTTGCCATGCGGAGTCTCCCAAAAGAACTCCATTCATCGGAACAATATGCTCCGCTGACCGGGCGCTGACGACATTAAAGTTCATGAGCTCTTCTTTATAATCGATTTGCTCCACTCGCATCACTTCATCTACTTCACCATCGATTGTTAATACCTGATCTCCCACCCCGATATCTGAGGCTTTTTTCATAACGGTGGGTGTACCATCTTTCTCTGCAATCAATACGGGGTGGCCGGGGCTAGCAATCACAAAGCGGCCAGACTTGGTATCTATTCTAAAGGATTTTTCGGCACTTTTAGAAGACATCAATGTATTAATTTTTTTGGGAGATCTAAGCCAAGGTGCTTCAAGGGAATCTACTGTAGAAACAAGTATCTCACTTTCTTCTTTTCGGGCATACAGATCTTTTCCCGTCAGTATACCTAAAGAAGTTTCAAATTGAGTTTCAGATCCTGCCACACATCCACAGCGGCATTTGTATGCCACACCATTTTCGCCAGTTGGATACCAGTATCCAGGAGGGACATCTCCAAAACATCCACCAATCGCAGCGCACCCATCCGTTTCTGGAGAACAAACAAACATGCCAGTACTGTTAGACAAAACAGCGCATCGAGTTCCGGGCGCCTCTGGTAGAGAACAAAATGGCAACCAATCTTCACCCTGAATACATCGCGATTTTAGACCTAATGCTGTACCTGAAACGGCGAAACCAAGAATAAAAACACCCTTAATCATGATAAAATAATCCCTTTCTAACAATTTTGAACTTTAATGCGAACTTAGTTTTGAGACGCTATGGCATATTCTGGAATCTTTTCTTTAACCATTTTTCGGGCCTCATCTAGTGGAATGCCTTGGTCCGTTAACGCAAAAACAGACTCCGCAGCGGCCACCTTTCTAGCTGATGGCAATTCCAGACTTTGTAAGGCTTGGCTGGATGCATGCCAGTCGAAAGCGGCAATCTTGCCAATGATTTCAGCCCTTTCTACCACCATGGCACCCTTTAGCTTAGGAGATATGGAAGGGTCGATTTCACGGATTGCAAGCTGCAGAATTTGGGCTCTTGTGTCTTCATCCCATCGAGCTCGGTAAACAAGGTAATCGACCATGGAAATTCTCTCCCGAACCTGGGAGTCGTAAGCTGGAGCCGAAGAAAGAATTTTAAGAATAGCGCGCACACCGGCTTCTCTTCGTTCATTGAGTTTACTTAACTGCCTGTTTATTTCCTCTTCATTTACACCTCCAATCACTAGAAACCCAAATATTTTATCTAAGTCTTTTACAAACTCTTTTAGCTCTAAATCCGTCAGATCCGGATTCGAACGATCGCGATTCGACAGCAGGGAACTTGAAAAATGATCCCCTTTTTGCTGAAATTTAACGATGGATTTCCCTTTGATATTAGAACCTTTATCGTCAGAAACCATCGAAATGATTTTGTTATTTCTAAGAAAAAGCCCCACCGAAATGACCAAGACACCTAAAGCAATCCCACTCGTTTTTTTGAGAATTTGATTCATTTCTACATCTACTCCCATTCACAATTTCTTAATGTTCCGACTACAAGTTTAAAAACAGTGAGTCAATCCCCTTTAAAAACAAAGATAAAAAAAGAACAAATATTTACCAATCGATCATAAATTGACCATTTTATTTCATTTCTATGACAAGTAAGCACAATAATTGCCGATTTTTTAAAGATTTTCTGGAATAGGCACAAAGGAGCCACTCGAGGTGGTAAATTTGGTGTCAGGTTGGCCAAAAATCACTGACCAGGAGGCTGCAAAGAATGCATAAATTTAAGGCATCGGTGTGGCGGTGTATTTGATTAAAAGAACATCATAAAAAAAGAGGATGGATCTTTAAGGAAGTGGGGCTAGGGCCTTTTGGCACACTGACCGCATAAGCCCGATAAGGAAACATTTTGGCTTTCAAACACAAATCCTTCCGGTAAAAGCTGCTCCCAATGGAGTGGAAGCACCCCTAAGCAGTAGGCCCTGTTGCAATCTCGGCATAAAAAATGATGGTGAATGAGCCGATGCTGGCGTTCATAATAAAGCTGGCCATCCCCGGGAAAGGTAACCACCTGAACGACTCCCTCATCATGAAGCTTTTGCACCGCGCGGTAAACGGTAGCAATGCCAATATTTTCAGCAGATTTTTGTGCTTCCCCATGGATCTCAGGTACACTTAAAGGTCTGGTGGCCGAATCAAAAACCCCTCTAATTGTAACCAACTGATTTGTTTGTCTGAGTTTTTTCTGGAGGTTGGAAATCATTTTTTTACTCTCAATTCCGATGGAGTCAACAATCCCCTCCATACCTCTGTAGCTAACTGATTTCAACAGTAAAATGATAATGATGCTCCGTTTAAAACGCCAAGGATTCCACACTCGCAGACACTCCCCCGTTGAATTCCACCTGGAGGATGGTTTAATGATAATGTCATATCACTTTAGCCACCGGCGACCCATTGCCTTGTGCTTATCGAAGGTGGCCTTTCTTTTTTCCAACTCCCTTTTTTTCCACAGACCACTTTCCTTTTTCTGCCCCTAGACAAATTCCTTCACCAGTAATAATGATAATTTGTTATCAATAAAGATGGCGATTGAATGAGGACTTATCCCCATGTTTTTTCAATTAAAAATCTCTTTTTTGCTCCGATTTAGCCTATCCTGCGCCCTTTTAGGGAATTCAGCTTCCGCTCTTTCGTCGACCAAGCCTCCCTTACGCATTGTGGCCTCCACCCCACAAATCAGTGAAGCCGTTGGGATGATAGGAGGCTCTGAGGTGGAAGTGAAGACCCTTGTTGCTCCGGGCACAGACCCGCATACCTATGTGGCCACAGCTTCTGATGTGGAGGCACTCAAAAAGGCCGACCTCATTTTTTACTCAGGACTTCACCTGGAGGCTCAAATGGAAAGAGTCTTAAAAGAACTTTCCAAGTCCAAGCCCGTGGTGGCTATCTCCCAGGCACTTCCGCCGCAGGACCTCCTGCCTGATCCCGATATAAAAGGAAACTTTGATCCCCACTTTTGGCATGATGTGGCCCTATGGCGCCGAGCGGTCACCTCTATCACAAACACTCTCTTAGCCGCTAGAGCTGAGAGTAAAGCCCAAATTTTAAGCCAAGCCGAAAAATATGACCAAGCCATGCAAAAGCTAGACACTGAGATCACGAAAAGTCTGGCACAAATTCCGGAAACCTCGCGGGTATTGGTCACCATCCACGATGCTTTTCAGTACTTTGCCAAACGCTACGGCTTCAAAGTGGAAAACATCCAAGGCATGAACACGGAAAGCGAGGCCTCCGTGGCCGACATCAAGCGAGTGAGCGACTTTCTGGCAAAGAACCGCATTCCTGCCCTATTCTTGGAATCCACCACCCCCACCCGTTCGGCTCTTTCCGTCATCGAAGTAACGCAGAAAAAAGGAGTTAAGGTGGCCATTGCGGGAAAGCTCTATGCAGACGGACCAGAGGCAGCTGGGCATCCTGCGGGCACTTATGAGGGGATGGTGCGCACCAATGTGTCCACTATGGTTCAAGCACTGGCTAGGTCTTCCCAATGACCTCAAGCGCCATTAGCGCTCAAAATGTCAGCGTGATGCTGCCTTCCGGAGTGGCGGCTCTGGATCAAGTGACCATTGAAGTTCCGCGAGGGACCGTGTGTGGCTTGGTGGGGCCCAATGGAGCTGGAAAGTCTACCTTGCTCAGATCTCTTCTTGGCCTCCAAAAAGGCTCCCAGGGAAGGATCCGCCTTTGGGGGGAACCGTTCACGCCTAAAGCCACTAAAGTGGCCTACATGCCCCAATCCGCAGATATTGACTGGGACTTTCCCGCCACGGTTGGGGATGTCGTGGCTATGGGGATGAAAGATGACGTCCATCCCCTTTTTCGCCTATCAAGCCAGTCACGCTTGAAACGCCGAGAGCGAATCTTGTTGGCCTTAGAAAAGGTGGGCATGGAAGCGCTGGTGGATAGACCCATTTCTGAACTTTCCGGAGGGCAGAAAAAACGGACCTTTTTTGCCCGAGAATTGATGATAGACCCCGAACTTTATCTCCTAGACGAACCTTTTGCGGGTGTGGATTTTGAGACCGAGCGCCTGCTCACCCAACACCTGCGTGATCTAGCTCACCAAGGACGCACCGCCTTTGTGGTCCATCACGACGTCACGAGTGTGCCGCGCCTTTTTGACTTTGTGGTGCTTTTAAATGTACGTGTTTTTGCCTGTGGGCCGGTGTCCCGCATTTGGTCACAGGACTTACTGCAACAAACCTTCCAACCCGCGCTCGCGCCACGGAACTAACATGGACTTTTCGTCCCTCTTCGCCTCCTTGATGGAAATTTTGAATGTTCTGAGTGATCCCTCGTATTCTCAAGTGGCACTGGGTTCCCTGGTTTTGGGAACACTTTTGGGGGTTTCGGGGTCGTTTATCGTGGTCCGAAGACTCACTCTAATGGGCGATGTGCTGGCCCACTCTGCGATTCCAGGTATGGCTCTGGCTTGGGTTTGGTTGGGTCCAGAATTCCAAGGGGGCATCCCACTGACCCTGGGGGCGCTTGCGTCCATTGGACTGGCTTGGAAGCTCATTCAGCGACTGAGCACCCATCCATTCCTGCATCCTGATGCGGCATTTTCATGCGTTTTAGGTCTTTTTTTTGGACTGGGTCTGGTGCTGGTCTCTCTATTTTCCCATGTTCCCGGATTTGGCCACCTGCGGGTGGAAAGACTTTTTCTGGGTAACATTGCCACCATTTTACGAGTAGAAATCTATGCTGGACTGTCCCTATTGGGGTTATTTTGCATATTTTTAGTGCTTTTTTGGAAACCTCTTTGGGCCATGTTATTAGACCCCAACTGGCCACTCATCCATGCATCCTCCTCGCTTTCCTTTTCTCTTCTTAAGAAGAAATTGGATTTTTTTATCTTTCTTTCCATTGCTTTAGCCATGCGTTCCCTCGGAATTTTGCTTCTCATCACTTTGAGTGTGGCCCCAGCTGTCTTAGCCAGGCATCACTTTCGCCGTTCCTTTGGGGCCATGTGCCTCGCATCAGGGATCTATGGTGCCCTTTTTTGTGTTTTGGGAGGGGCCTGGTCGGCTCAGCCCTCTGGACCACCCACCGGACCAGCCATTGTTTTATTGGCCACTTTTACCTTATTGATTTCCGTTCTTTTTTTTAACGAATGGCGCCCAAAGCGACTTCCGAAACCACTCCAGGGAGATTCCAGATGAATCTTAATGGGTTTGATGGAGAGGTGCTTCTCGTCGCTTGTCTGTGTTCCTTACCTTGTTCGCTTTTGGGAAGCGTCCTCTTTTTAATGAAAAAAACCATGCAAATTGAGGCCATCAGCCATGCGGTGCTCCTAGGAATTGTATCCGTCTTTTTACTGGGCTTGGGATCCTCCCTTGGAGCCTACTTAGTGGGATCCTGCCTTGCGGCCTTTGCTGCGGTGCAGGGAAGTTCCATGCTGGAAAATAGACTTCTTTTCTATAAAACATCGGCCACGGCACTGGTTTACCCCGCTCTTTTTGCAGTGGCGGTTTGGTTACTCAATGGAATGCTCCGCAATTCTCACATCGACACCCACACCGTTCTCTTGGGCGAACTGGCTTTCGTGGGATTTGAACGAATGGAATGGAACAGCCAAGATCTTGGACCCGTTGCCGCCTGGAAGGCTGGAAGTGCATTGAGTATCTGTCTAATCTCCTTTGCCGTTTTTGCCCGAGAGCTTCCTAAAATGTTGTTTTGTTCGGTGCTAGCCCATCTTTCCGGCGCTCCCACCGGACGGATGAGAGGGGTGTTACTGGGGTGTATTTGCTTTGCTGCGGTAGCTGCCATGGACGTAATGGGCACGGTCCTTACCTTAAGTCTTTTTGCCCTTCCCGCATCATCGGCTCGGCTTTGGACAAAACGATTTTGGCCCTTTGTGTGCACAACAAGTGTGATTGGACTCATTGGGGTCACGGGGGGCTACGTTTTGGGACTCTATTTTGATGTGTCCCTATCTGGTTCTATTGCGGTAAGCTTAGCCATTCCCCTATTCATTTCCTTGCCAATCACTCAAGCTCTAGCTCACAAACCTTCCTTACAAAACTGAATGAGCACCGAAGGGGCATTTTCCAGTGGACACCGTTGGGGCGTGCGTTCTTCAGAGGCCCCTTTGGGATAAACGTGCCTGGGATTTTCAGACAAATTTAAACTTTCTAAGCTATCTAGCTCTATCTGATTTCCCAGGGTTTTGATTTGATTTCCCACCAAAACAACGCGTGTGGCTTGCTTAAATTCATTCAGAAAGATCATATCCGTTATTGATAAATCATTAAAAACAAGGTTCCGGGAATCTTTAGAAAATAAAGCCGCAGCTTGACATAAATGTGAGGAGCCGGAACGTGCCGAGGTAGAAGTCTCGCACCATGGCAACTTGGGTTGAGCGGTTGGTTCCTCTAGTGGCACCCTAGCCGGCGGCGTGGGTTTTAATTCCGACTGCGGAACCCTAGCTTTTGATTTTTTGCTGCAGTGCATCACAAACAATAGAGGCAAAAGCACACTTAATTCTGCCAATGCACCTTAAATTTCCCTTCGGGCGGCACGCCAGGAATGCTCTTGTCTTGAAGTTGAAACCCATAGTTTGGTTCCGGAATGTCCATTCCGTTCTCGTCTTTTCCAGGCAAGGAGAGCCGCGCTAGCAACGTAACAACGTCATTTCCTTCTTCCAGAGTGGGGGGCTTACCTCTGCCGTCTTGAACGTGGCATGAGGCGCAGGAATTGGCATTCAGAAGGGGGCCTAGACCATCACGACTGCGCACCGAACCCCCGGCCATCACCCAAGGCTCCGCAAAGATTTTATTTCCGCTGGAAAAGAGCTGATCGTGGGAGGCTAATGCACCTACTCTTGGTGAGAGAACCAAGTTTTTCACAGGGGTGTTAAACGACTTTATACCCAGAATGGAGTGGGTGGCATCTCCCATGACCCATCGTTTTGATTGGGGCCATTTTACCAAATCTGTCTCCGAGGAGTGAAGATTGCCTAGAAAAAAGAGCGCCCCAGCCACACTAAAAGCATTCAGAATTCTATATTGATTTTTCATTATCATTCCGTGATACCATCGTAAAATAGGGGGAAAGAAAACAGGAGCCTAAGCTCCTTTCCAAACCTAAACGAGGCGTTCAATCTCCCACCCCCAATTGAACTTCTACTCCCCATTGACTGCCGGCCTCTTGGGTCACAAATCCCAGGGTTCTTAATGTTTCAATGGACTCCCGAATCTTTTGGATACCTTGGCTCCCTTCAAGTAGGGACACATCAAACGGAGCTGGAATAGAGCCCACCGTCTTTTCAGCTTGGATCAAAGAGTTTTTCCACTTTTGAGCCAGTGAGGGCTGAGTTTCTTCCAGGAGAGAAATCAAACCTTTTCCAGAATTGAAGTGTAATTTTTCCCAACCGATCGTCCACTTTTCCCCATGGGCGGGTCTAAACTTGGGAAGGGAATAGGTGTTGGTGAGCACATTTTGAATGCCTACAAGATTGGCCTCATGATCTAAATGGGTGAGATCGCTAAAGCAGCTGTGTTCATGTTCCTGATCCTGCTCATCAATGGAGACAAACATTCTCTCACCCGCCATCTCTCCAAAGGCGAGAGTTCCCGATCCATCCAAGATCTTTTTAAGCGCGACTTTGGGGTCTAGGGACACAAAGGACGTTCCGTAAGACCCAGGCTGACTAAGATCCCAAGCCTTCGTAATGCTAGAGAGATCCGAAACCAGCAGTTGGGTTACCACCCTTAGATACTCTGCCCTTCGGATACCATTGGGCCGCGCCCCCGAAAGTGTTGTGAAATCTTTCCATTCTCGATTTCCCGCGGAATCAGCGAATCTGTCCTGGCCCCAAAGCAAAAATTCGATGGCATGGAAGCCTGTGGAGATGTTCTGCTCACCTCCTAGCTCATTTAGGGAAGTGAGTAGCTCACCCGTGATCTGGGGGTAGCGGGAGGGGGTATTGATAATGCCGCTGGAAGGATCCGATTCCACGTAATCGATGTAAGATTCATCAATGGGCCAAGCGTTCATTCGGCCTTCGGGCCCATCTACGCTGTTATCAATGGGGCCCTCCGAAAACCGAAACACCTCCGTAGCTCCATAAGAAAGCCGGGCTTTCACAAAGGCTTGCTTCAAAAGATCGAGACTTGAGCTCGAAGGAGACGCCAAAAAAGGACCCATCTCTCTTTGAAAATCCAGCAAATCACGTAAGGCTTGAGAATAGGAAAACGACGCAAGATTCGCATAATCCTTCACAAAGGCATTGTCCTCGCCGTGGGCCCTATCCAAAAACCGTGGAGTGAGGGACACAGTCCCTAACCCCAGTAGAGAGAACACCACCCAACGAACTTTGTGAGACTTTTTTGGAAAAAACATATGAGCCAATTTAAAAATTCCGCCATCTCGAAGCGGCCGGCTGCGGCTTGTGCTGCGGTCTCGGCTTCCTCATGGACAGGAAGTCCACTGCGTCAGCACTCGCCTTGCACGCCTCGATCTGACAAAATTTTTAGAATTGACTAAAAACCGTTTTTTGAGCACGGCTGCGCCGTGTTTATTTAATTTTTTTCAATTTTTGAAGACTGTTCAATCTCAGCCAAGTCTCATCAATGCTTCACTAGTTAGCACTAGTATTCCAAACATGAGATGGCACATGACTTTCTTTGGTCCCTTTACGAAGATGTTGGATCCGCCAAAACGTTCTTTTAAACTAGAGTTCACTCGTTCTACCGTCGTTCTTTCTTTGAATCGGCGTTTTTCAAACGACTCTAACTCTTTTTTGTCACCATTTCTGCGTGTTTTTTCTGGAATGATGGATACCTGGCCATAAGAGCTAATGTCCTCCCGAATTTCCCTCGAATCATAGGCTTTATCTGCTAAGCAATACAGCGCGTTAACCCGCATAGAAGTCATCTTATGCAATGGTTTTGAAGCACCACTATCATGAACAGATGCTGGGGTAAGGCAACAAGAGATAGGAATTCCTCCATCTGCCACATCCAAATGTATTTTGTACCCAAGCCAAGTGTGCAGGTTGCCATGAGAATCTATTTTTGCACCATAGTCAGCATTTCCAGCAAGACCATGTAACATTTCTTCCACGGACTGGCCTCTTTGTTGCTCTAATCGAGTGGGTTCCTTAGTGACCTCACCGTTCTTTGGACGACCTCGTTTTTTGGCAATTTTTGGGAGAATTTCCTTTTTAGGAGGAGCAGATTCCCTAGCCTATATTGCGGTAGAATCACGAGAAATATGAAACACCAGCTTAACGCAAAGATATTTTTTCTACAATATTTGAGTGGATCTGTTCACAAATTGCAGAGTCAGGAAATTCTGCAAAGGCATTAGAAAAAGAGCTCTCACATGGCAGCTTTTTTTTAAAAATGAAGCCACATATTCTTCTTAGGACTATATCAACCTTCATACGATCAATGAGTGCATTTGTCGTGGGGATATTTAAAACCTTTTTTGCAACAAACGCACGAAAGAAATTTTCTCGATCTATTTTTGGCCTACCTGGTCCGCGATAAAAATCGTGAATCCAGTTCTCGGGCCGGATAAAATCTAAGGCAGCAATAACTCTAAAATGATTCTGATTAGCCTCTCCCAATGCTTCCTCAAACATCGGAAACATTCCAGATTGTAACCGTAGCCAGAAAGGAGAAAAGATGATATCCATAAACTATCCTTTGTGTTGAAAGGTTTTGTTTAGAAGCTCATC
>JBIIVH010000135.1:0-2600 GCA_044339525.1 Silvanigrellaceae bacterium
ACCGCTTGAGGAGTGAAGTTTTGGGGATGGCGTTCGATGTCCAGTTTGGGTTGTAAAAAAATATGAAGGAGATAGTGACTAAAAGAAAGATCAATGGCAGCGCAGGTTTGATAAATTGTCCGAAGAATGTCAAAGCGAGCTCGGCCTTCCAGAGTGTCTCTAAAGTAACTGGATCCTTGAGCTAGTTTTTCAGGACGAAGGGCGCGTTCGCAAGAGTTATTTGTGGAGTCTAGTTCAGGGTGAGCAAGATAAAGGGTAAGTTTTTTAAAGTGTTTTATAAAATGAAGACCAGCTTTTCCTAGGGGAGTTTGGTCAGACCAATTGGGAGAAAGGAGAGCTTTTTTTACCGCAAAATAGATGAGCTCTAGGGCTTGAGCGCCCCAGCTTCGGCGCATGGCCCGGACATTTTCTCGATTTCGTCCTACTTCATCCAGGCGTTGTTCAATATAGGAGAGCTGAAACATCATGGTTAAAATCTGGTTCACCGTTTCGGGATCTTGGGATTCGTGTTTTTTGAATTTTCTGCGGGAATGGGCCAGACAGCCTGCGATTTTGATGTCAATACGTTTTAATATATCAGGATCGCTCACATGATTCGCACTGGAATGATCGCATTGGAGATAGAGTTCATTGGCCTGAATCGATCTTTTTTGAAGCAATTTATCCAGAACATTTCCCACATCCCCAAGGGCAGATCTAAAAAAGAAAATATGGGAATTTGGATCATTGAGATCGGCTTTTCCATGAATGACCATGGTTTGATGGCGCATTTTAGGAACGTTGGAACCGATTTTCTTCCTTTTGGAATCAAAAACAAATCCAAGTTCTTTCTCCAATCTTTTCCAAAGTGGAGTTTTTTGTTCCATCAAAGACTCATCCTCCTCCTCTTCAGGCGTTTGCAATTCCCAGGGCAAGGGTTCTGGAGGTCCAATCCACTGATTTTTAGTCCACAAATTTCTTTTTTCCATTGCTTGATTCACTTCATTTACCCGGGTCGGAGTGGCATCAGCAGCCATGTACTTTGCATTTGCCAGTTGTTTACCCAACTCCAAATATACAGGAAGAAGTTTTTCCGCGGAAAATCCCATGTATCGCAAGATATTAGTGCGATTAAAAATGGAAATTCCACCCAAAAGGCGACTAATCCGATGAGTGGGCATTAGAAACCCAATGGCTAAAACCATTAAGTTAACCAACGCCCTGTAGGTGATTTGAGATCCTTTTGGACCCATGTTTTCAGGCGCTGCACTCATGCTCTTTCCAGAATTAGGATCCCGGGCCGTTTCATAACTGGTTTTGATGCAGGCTGTCTGGAGGGTAAAATCATATCGAGTGGTGGTAATGGTTTCTCGAACAAGTCCCTTAACATTCTTTCCAAAAATGGCCTCTAGTTTAGCCTTTTCAAGATTAAAAGACACGTTCTTTGATTCTGTGATGGTTGCGGTTGCAGGAAAAAGCAGCTCTCCTGACTTGCTTAAAGAAACATCTGCTCCACTGCCTAAATTTAGAATGGATTCCATTTTTTGTTCCGTAATTTCATCCTGAAGATCTTCTGGTTGCTCCAGGATTAAATTAATTTCATTAATGGATCTATCATCACGCTCATCGCATTGAATGGTAAGGTTTTGTTTCATGGAATCTTCCAGTTCTTGTGTCATTCTCGTGTGTTTGCTCAGCAAAGATTTACATTGCCTTGCTAATTGAGCGCACTTTTCTTTTCCACTTTGGGTTTTTGTGCCATGATTTGATTTTTGCTTTTCAGAAGATGGTTTAAATCCAAATTTTACCAAAAGCTCATGGAATCCTTTGGCTGCTGATTTGACACTTCCTTCACCCTTAAGCATATTATCTATCAGCATCACTAAGCAAAAAATCACATCTTTTGGGATGTTTTCTTTTTGCTCTTCTAGCCATTGCTTGGCGGCGAGTAAGGATTCTTTTGTGAGTGTGGGGTCTTCCTGTTCCATATGTGCCCATCCTTTGCTCTTGCATGGGTTACGTTATTTTTAGAAGAAAGGCTAGAGACCCAGTCCGGAACTTTGTCTGTCTTGGAAAAAGTGGCTCCTTCAAAAAGCATAACAAGCTCTAATTTTGTAATCTGCACAAAGCTTGGGTCTGCTAAAAATCGGAGTCTTTGTTTAAGGGCGCCCGCTTCAAAAAATTTGATCACCATAAAGCAACCCGAAGAGGAAGCGCCAACGATTCGGATCTGTCTGTGATTAGGATGCACAAAAATACATCCATCTCCCTGATAGGGATCTAATTGCATTTTATTCATCTCTGCCCGAAGCCCAAATAAGCCCATTCTAAAGTCCACCCGATGTTGAGCCACAAATATTTCTTTAATGTGATCCAAAATCATATCAACTCCTTGAGCCACTCTTGAACACTTAAATTCCACGGAACGCCTTTTACGGCTACACCACTGGGAAAACAGAGCTCAACGAGAAATTCATTTTTGCAAAAAGAATTGTGACGGGGAAGCAAGGTCTCTTCTACGACCTGAAGCCGTACGGGCGGAAGAGGGGTCTTCCACTTTTCTTTATTCCAATTGAAAATCAAACTAGATGCTAAGCCTGTTCGTTTACTTAATAGAGCCA
>JBIIVH010000029.1:0-49434 GCA_044339525.1 Silvanigrellaceae bacterium
CCAAGTCATTGGACTTTTGAGCTTTCAAGATGAGATCGTCAAAGTCTTTGTTTGCAAATCCAGTGTTATTGTTACTATTATTTGACATAAAGAGGTCCATAAAGGTCAAAGCGTCTTGATAATCAGGACCCCAACCATAGATGCCAATATCAAATTGCTTATCGCGCCCCCTTTGCAATCTTGTTTTGAAAGGAACCGTTTCAATCTTCACTTCCGTATCAAACAGTTTAGACAAACTCGCCTGGAAATACTCCGCATCCCGCTTAGCCGTGCTGCTGTCTTGACTCAAAATCGAAAAACTAGGGACCTTGGTTTGTTTGGTTTCAGCCAGGTACTCTTTTATTAATTTTTTGGCCGTTGCTAAATCAGCATCTTTTATACTGATAGGAGCCTCTTTGCGGTAGGTGGATCCAGGCTTAGATCCTGGCATATAATCTGGTACCAATCCAATGGAGGCTTTGTCTCCGGGAATTGCAGAAATCTTATTGACATACTGCGCACGATTTAGGCCTGCCACCAAAGCCTGACGCAGCTTTTTATTTTCAAAAATCTTACCCTTTACGGTATTCATTTGCAGGTACCACATGGACCCATCTTGGTAGCTTTTCACACGCAGCTTATCTTTGTTCGCTTGTTTTAAGCGCTCGGTGTCCAATCCCACATCATCAATTCCGCCCGTGCGAAACAGATTGTAGGCGGCCGCTGAATCCTTCACAATTACAGGAGCCTCTATGGCATTAAGCTTAATCGTTGAGGCGTTCCAATAATTAGCCGCTTTCTCCACACGCATGCTGGTTTCTTTTTGCCAGGAAACCAATTTAAATGGACCATTTCCAACAATGCTTTCCACGTTGGTGGCAAACTTATCTCCATGCTTTTCCACAATTTCTTGCCTTACGGGATAAAACGCCGAGAAAGCCATTAAGGAAGGAAAGAAAGCTACAGGATTATTTAAGGTTACTTCAAAAGTGCTATCGTCCACGGCCTTGGCCCCCAATTCCGTGGTAGGCTTTTTGCCCGCTATGATTTCAGTGGCATTGGCGATTTGCGCCGTTTCCGCGATAAAGGAGTATTCACTGGCAAATTTTGGATCCACAAGTCGTCTAAAGGCAAATTCAAAGTCCTTGGCGCTTACGGGTTTGCCATCGTGCCACATGGAATTTTTACGGATTTTAAAAGTATATTTTTTCCCATCCGGACTAACAGAATAGGATTCGGCAGCACCCGCAACCGTGGCACCCGTTTTGTCATAGGTCATCAGACCTTCCCAAATATGGTTGATCCAAAAACCACTTAAGGAATCCACTTGTTTGTTGGGATCCATACTTGGGGGTTCATCGGCGGTGTTGTGATAAACCTCTTGAGCCGCTTTCCTTTCAGCCTGGCTCTTGGGTGCCGCCGTTGCTACTGCAAAAAAAAGGGACGGTACAAGAGACAATGCGGTGATTCTTGCTAACCTACTACCTAAATACATGCTTCCTCCTGGTATAAAAGACATGGGTGAAAAAATCATTCAGCCGTTTAATACCGTTTTGGAAGGGGAAAGTAAAGTAAAAAGTTGGTCAGGGAGTCAGTTTTTTAAAAGACAATGGAGCTAAATTGAAGAGTTTTATTTATATTGTGCCCGGATCGAGTTGATGGTTTGCCCAATTAGCTCCGTATTACGCACCCCTTCAAAATTCATTTCTACCCTGCGATTTTTTGCTAAGGAAACAGGGTCTTCCTCTTTGGATAAAGGTTGATGAAAACCAAATCCTTTAGCCGCGATCTTGTCTTCCGAAATTCCGGCACTTATCAGCGCCGCCCGAACAGACTCTGCTCTAGCTTGAGACAATTTCATATTGTGCTCAACCGTACCCCGTTTGTCGGTATGCCCCTCTACCCTAATAAACTTCCACTCTTCAGGGTTGTTAGCCAAAAACCGGCCTAAGGAATCCAAAAAAGATGCACTCTTTTCACTCAATTGAGCGCTATTCGTCACAAAATGAACCGTCTCTGAATCAAACAAGATTTTGACCACTTCTACCACACGCTGTTTTCTGACATTCTTTATAATTTTCTTCACTTTCTCCCGTTCTCGAGTGGTGACGTCTTCTATTGTTTTGACAATGGTTTTCTGTTTCACCACAGGAACACCAAACTGAATGGTCAAGAGTCCCAGATAAAGTTGGCGAGCGTAAATATTAATGTCTGTTAGAATCTGCACTCCCGCACGAAACAGAAAATCATCACCTGTGTTGTAAAGGAGCTGGACACCCGCCAATGCCGTGGACGAAGTTTCATGGTCTTGCGCTCCAAACGAGGCATCTGTTCCAAAGAATACCTGTCCAAGCGGGCCCAATTGGAAGTGATTGCCCAATCGAACCCTAGGGCTAAACTCCGCGTAAGCTGCGTTGGTTAGCACTGTGACGTTACCAAACTCCGTCAGCTCTGCCGTGTCTTTGTTCTCAGTGTAATCTTTGTCACCCGTCAAGGAACTTCTCATATAACCTATGCCAAGGTCTCCTGCCATGTCATTTGTAAATACCGTACCCAATATTTTTCCACCATAAATGAAGCCTTTTTTAGGAGACTCAAGCTCGCTATTTTTAGGTGTGGTTGTGGCAAAGCCTAGATCAAACCCTCCATATAGGCTAAAACCCGTTCCACTGGGCTTGGTGCTCACGGACACATTTTCATTGCGGTAAGATTCCCTTTTTTCAGGAATTTCTCCTTTTTCATCCGTTTTTAGCTCTTCTTTCTCTTCTTCTTTTACACCATCCTTGGCAGGCTTTTTTGGAGATTTGGTAAGATCTTTGGCGTTGGATTTGGGAGCCTGAGACCAAGCTTTGGAACTAGGCGCGAAACTCAATAGTAGAATCCACATCAATCTAAAATGGCCCAACATAACAGCCCTGAGTAGAATTCTATATTTTTGTTTATCAAGATTAATGTAATTCACTTACATTCTTTCTCATTGCAGGTTTCCGGGGTTTTGGTTTTGGTTACCTTTTCTTTAATGGTCTCATTTAGCTTCCGATAGTCACTAACACCACCAAACACCAATTCAATTCTTTGATTTTGAGGACTTACCGCCTGAGCATCTCCCGCCACCCTAGGCACGGACGTACCCATCGGTTTGATTTTAATTTTAGCGGCCGGAATTCCAACCGTCACTAAGGCATCTCTTACCGCAGCTGCTCTATCCTGTGACAATTTCAAAGCCCTTTTTGGGGAACTTTGCTGATTTACATGAGCCTCAATTGTGATTTCCTGCCAAAGGCCATTTGTCACTTCCAAACCTGTCCCCAAATCAATTAAAAAACTTTGTGATTCCAAGGTGAGCTGGGACCCGTTTGGGGTTTCCCAATTTACTTCTGCATTATTTAATACATACTTACCCACCTCTTTGACCGTCTTCTCCCAAATGGGTTTTTCTTCCACCTTCGTTCTTCGCTTAATGCGCTGAGTGTCAATATTTCGTTCCGTGGTTAAAATATCTGGTTTTGTCATGGGAACCCCCCACTGGAATCCAAAGAGAGCCCAAAACACCTGTCTGTCTGGAATGTTAAGGTCAGACGTGAACTGTGCAATGTATCTCAAATCACTTGAACCATTAGAGCTGGCCACAGCCAGCTGGAGAGACCCCAAAAGAGCAACACTACTTTTACTCGGTTGAGCCGAAAAGGACAGATCCGTACCCAACCCACCCTGAAGCGCAAAACCCATTTGAAAATAACTGCCCAATCTAAAGCGAGCGGCCGCTTCCAACAACCCTGCTTGACTAATCACGGTTACTTTTTCCAATTCTATTTCTCCTTGAGGTGTTTTTGACCCATTGTATTCGCTCCCTGTAAGGCTACTATACATCCATCCACCACCCAGGTCTAAAGCTACCTTTCCTGGATAAAACGTCCCCAAAATTTTCCCTGCTAAGTAGTACCCCGTTTTTTTGGTTTCCAAGGCCTGGTCTGAAGGTGATGTCCATTGGTAACCACTGTCTATTCCCAAAAAGAGAGTAAAGCCCGTAAAACGGTCCCTTTCTTCCGTTTCCTTTTCCTCTATCGTAATGGTTTCATCTTTTTTCTGAATCTTCCTATTTTTCAGCTTTAATCGATTTCCTTTTTCATCAAGCTCTTCTGTAACCTTTTCGTTTTTTGGGGCTACCATTCCCAATGGTGTCGTCAACTCAGTAGACACAGGCTCTGATTCAGCGGATCCCGGAATTTCCTTTTTTCCACCGGTCTTGGTGGATTTTGAAGGTGATGGCCCCACACCCGCCGGATTCGACTTGGAATTTCCTGCGGAGACCTGTCCCAAGGCAACAGACCCCGTAAATGGGCGCATGAACCATAAGCCAACAATAATTATATCTTTAATGGCAAACGGAAACCATAGGCTCTTTAGCAATTGTAACAAACTCTTAAAGTAACTTAACATCTAATTTGCCTCACCGAGGCGTGTATCGGCTAGACGACCGTAAACTTTAAACGTAAACTAATTTCAAATTCAAAAGCACGGTTACAAGACACCAAGAGATCCACTGGAGTCCATATGCACGAGTCCGAAAATCCCCCGTCTGGAAATGGAATAATCAAACAAGGACAGCTAGTTATTATCCTATCAAGCGACATCAATTTTAGAAACGTTGTCAGAAAGTGCCTTAGGTTAATTGAGATAGACATAGAGTTGGTTTCTCATTTCAATGACTGCTTTCCCATTCTCGCCTCCAAAAAGCCTTTTGCCTTAATTCACGACTGGGATAGCTTCCAACAGAGTCAAAATGTGTTTTTCCAGGGTCGCATTCACCGCATGAAAGAATACGATTTTTTACACCGTTTTGTGGTGAGCAAAGAAATTTCCGTTATATTAGTGGCACAATGTTGCGATTATAACGTTCGAAAAGCGCTGAAGCTTTCTACCATAGCAACCTCATTACCTCAGGAAATGCAACAGCTTGGAACCATTGATATTCAACAAGATATAGCCATTCGCCAGCTCAAGCGACTCAGAGGTACAAGTATCACGGACGGAAGTGAAAAGTACCAAAATGCATTGGAATCCGCCTACCGTTCTTTTGGTCATGATCCACAGGTGGCACTGGAGTATGGTGGCTATAAACTTCTCCAAAATCAGGTGCCTGAAGCCATGAAAATCTGTGAAGATCTGCTTAAACAGGATCCAAATAACGTAAGAGCTATGAATTTAAGCGCCCGTTGCCATTGCAAAATTGGAAACTTAGATAAAGGCTTAGAAATTCTGGAAGCTGCCAATGAACTCAGCCCACAAAATGTAGGAAGACTGGTTAACATGGGAGAACTCTACTTTACGAAAGGTGTCATGGGCAAAGCGAAAAGAATGTTTTCAGAGGCTTTAAATGTTGATGCCAAAGACCCAGATGCCTTAAAAGGACTAGCCGGAGTCTACATAGAAGAAAACCAAACCTCACAAGCTTTAGACATCTTGATGGAAGGCATTTCTGAAGAGGAAACCGCTGGTTACTTTAACAACATTGGGGTAAGCAAAGTGAAAGCGGGAGACTTCAAGTCTGCCATCCAGCTCTATGAAACAGCCATTCAAGGACTAAAATCAAATTTGCTAAAAAGCGTCGTGTTTTACAATATTGGCCTAGCCCTAAAGAAAGAAGGCAAATTTGAGGACGCTAAGAGAGCGTTCCAAGAGAGCTTAAATTTGAATCCTGACAATGAAAAATCCAAATCCAACTTAGCACAATTACACAAAAAAGAAAATTAATTTAGCAATCCACTTATCTCCACTAATCCAAAATGGGACATGTGCCCCGGAAAGACCGTATGATTCGACTTTTCAAATCTCTTCATGAGTTTTGACATATTTTCTTTATTTCCCCACAGATCACACTGGAAAAAATGAATCTCGGGCCCGCCTCCAACCATGGCACCTCGCACCAAATCACCCACAAAAAGGCCCTGTTCAAAAACCACAAATAGACTTCCTGGGGTATGTCCGGGAATAGGTATCACTTGTGCAGGAAACCCTAGTGTATCCTCCAAGTTCAGTTCCACATTGACCCAAATGGTAGGACGGTAAGGATCATAGGTTTCCGCTTGAGCTGACGATTCCAATCGTCTAGCCACCCACCCTACTGGGCAAAGCTTGTCATTTCGACCTTGTGAAAACAAAACCTCGTCCTCCTTACCCGCCAAAATAGGTGTCCCCCATTTTTTTTGGATTCCATGGGCTCCCCCAGCGTGGTCTGCATGGCCATGAGTGAGCACGATCCCTTTGAGAGAGGCTTGTGTCACTTGGTTGTCTTTCAAAAACTCCTCTAATTTTTGAGAGTCCTTGGAAAACCCGCTATCCACCAACAAATGTTTTCCAGAATGCTCCAGCAAATACACGTTACTGTAGGAAGGAGAAAAAAGTTTTATCGAGTAATCACTCGATGAAATGAGAGTGGACGAGGAGGTACAGGCAACCATTCCGAGACCTAAACAACTTAAAACCCAAACAAAAGTAATCCACTTCCAAAAAAACTGACGCAAGTCGCGACTCATCGTTCATCTCCTATTGAATCCTGAAAAAAGGTTATGTGATTTAGGCCAAGAGCGGGCATCCACCAAGGCTTCTTTTATTTATTCCGACTCAAGCCCCTCCCGAAGTTGGCCCATAATAGACTTCTGATGCCCCGCCAGAATCACCGTGTCTCCAATTTCTAGTATGAGTTGACTTTGAATTCCCATGCTAAATTGATTGCTTTTTTTTAGAACTCCCACCACCAAAATCCCGTTTTGCATACTCCGAAGGTCTTTATCGGTCTTTCCTAACCATTTAGATTGGGAATCCACCCTAATTTCCGCCATTTCTAAAGAAAGCCCACTTCCCGATTCAATTTCAACCACATCCAAAAGGCTAGGGTTTACCAAATTTTCCACGGCTTTTAAGGCGCTGGTATGATATAAACTCACCACTTTTGAAGCTCCTGCCTGGATCAATTTTCTCTCGTTTGACTCTTCCACGGCACGGGCAACAATATGTAAGTTTGGCGATAGTAATTTAGCGGACAACACAAGCAAAAGATTATCCGCATCCGCTGTCAAAACGGCACAAAGCCCTCTCGCATCTGTTACTTTGCACTGTTTTAGGCACTGATCATCTGTAGCATCACCTTCAAAGGTGATGTACTGCTTGGACCTAGCCGCCTCCAACCGCAAAGGATCCTTATCAATCACAATAAAAAGTTCCTTTTTGATCACAAGCTCTTCACAGATTCTCTGCCCCATTCTCCCAAAACCACAAATCAAAAAATGGCCTTTCATATTTTCTATCTTTCTTTGCAAAGCCGCGCGCTTGATCAATTGGGAAAACCCTACCTGGGCGATCCACTCCCCCATCTGTGCCAACGCATACAAAAAAGAGCTTAACCCCAAGGCCAGATAAAGCATTACAAAGATGCGACCCGCCGTACTCAAAGGGTGGACTTCCAAAAAACCAACCGTAGATAAGGTAATCACCGACATATAAAGGGAATCGAAAATGGTCCACTTTTCGATGAGGCTAAAACCCATTGTGCCAATGGCCGGCAACAAACTCAGTAATAACAGTATTTTCCAAGGTCCAGATTGAAACAACGTCCTTAGCACTGAGTTCAATTCCACCTCCGCAATCGGTACCACCCCTAAGGAATTTGAAACGGATAAAAAAAAAGTCCTACTCCTGAGAGTAGAACCTTGAGAAAAGGCGATTAAGGAACCGATTTTGGCTAAGAAGTGTCATCTTAAGCCTCAATCGCAATAGGTGACCTGATTTACATCATGCCGCCCATGCCACCCATTCCGCCCATTCCGCCCATACCACCCATGCCTGGAGCTCCGGCGCCTGGGGATTTTTCCTCCTTGGGCAATTCCGCAATCATGCACTCCGTTGTGAGGAGCAAAGAGGCTACAGAGGCGGCATTTTGAAGTGCCGATCGAGTCACTTTAGTGGGATCAATGATGCCAGCGGCAACGAGATCTTCAAATCGCTCTTCTTTTGCGTTGAAACCAAAAGTAACTGAGCCATTTTCACGAACTTTTTGCAGAACAACAGAAGGCTCATGGCCAGCATTGTTTACAATTTGACGCAAAGGCTCTTCACATGAACGGCTAATGATGTCTACTCCAAATGCTTCAACCGCAGGAATGGTCTTTTTAAGGTCAGCTAGAACTTTCTGAGCCCTAATCAATGCGATTCCGCCTCCAGGCACAATTCCTTCCTCCACAGCAGCCCGGGTTGCGTTCAAGGCGTCTTCCACGCGAGCTTTTTTCTCTTTCATTTCCGTTTCTGTTGCCGCTCCCACTCGAATCACAGCAACACCACCAGCCAGTTTAGCTAGGCGCTCTTGAAGTTTTTCACGATCGTAATCCGATGTGGTATCTTCTTTTTGACGTTGAATTTGCTTAATTCGCGCCTCAATCGTGGCTTTTACGCCTTTACCGTCAATGATCGTGGTGTTGTCTTTGTCAATGCGAACGCGCTTAGCTTGACCCAAGTGAGTTAGCTCTGTGTTCTCCAGTTTCATTCCCAATTCTTCAGAAATCACGGTTCCGCCGGTCAAAACAGCAATGTCTTCCATCATAGACTTACGGCGATCTCCAAATCCGGGAGCCTTAACCGCCACCAGCTTCAAATTGGCGCGCAAACGGTTGAGCACCAATGCCGCTAAAGCTTCACCTTCAATGTCTTCCGCCACGATCAGAAGAGGACGTCCCGTACGAACCACTTTTTCCAAAATGGGAACGAGATCTTTTAGAGAGGAGAGTTTTTTGTCAAACAGAAGAACGTAGGCATCTTCATAATTTACTTCCATTTTTTCACTATCATTAATGAAGTAATTAGATAGATATCCCCTGTCAAACTGCATACCTTCCACAACTTCCAAGGTGGTATCGATGCCTTTAGCGTCTTCCACTTGAATGACGCCTTCTTTGCCTACTTTTTCCATAGCATCTGCAATGATATTGCCAATGTAGGTGTCGGAGTTGGCAGAAATGGTTCCAATTTGGGCAATTTCTGTTCGGTTAGAAGTGGGACGGGACATTTTTTTAAGTTCAGCCACCACTGCCAAAACAGATTTATCAATCCCTCGTTTGAGATCCATTGGGTTGTGACCAGCCACCACCAACTTAACGCCTTCGCGGTAAATGGCTTGTGCCAACACAGTAGCCGTAGTGGTTCCATCCCCTGCAACGTCCGAGGTTTTGGAAGCCACTTCCTTAACCATTTGGGCGCCCATGTTTTCGAATTTGTCATCAAGTTCAATTTCCTTAGCTACCGTAACACCGTCTTTGGTAACATTGGGAGAGCCAAAGCTTTTGTCGATGGCCACATTTCGGCCCCGTGGTCCCATGGTGATCTTAACAGCATCAGCTAGAACGTTTACACCAGCCAAAATCTTTTTACGTGCATCTTCGCCAAAGTTAATAATCTTAGCGCTCATGAAAAACTCCTAATATAAAAATGAAATGAAAGAAAAGAAGGGGGTAAGGGATTAACCCAATACACCTAAGATATCTTCTTCACGCAAAATCAGGTGATCTTCTCCAGACAACTTGATATCTGTACCAGAGTATTTGGAAAACAAAATGCGGTCGCCTACTTTAATGTCTAGAGTGCGAACCGTTCCATCGTTTAAAACCTTGCCAGAACCAACCGCAATAACAGCTCCCTCAGCAGGCTTTTCTTTTGCATTATCAGGAATTAAAATTCCCCCAGCGGTTTTGGTAGCTTCTTCAATCCGTTTCACCACAACACGATCACCTAAAGGACGAATTTTCATCTAAAACCTCCAAAATAAACAGGGTAAGCAAACATACATGGATTCTTTTGGAATTCGTAACACTGCGCCCATGGAAAAGCAAGTAAGGCTCTCCCCACTTCCCACACCGAGTGCGCTCCGTAACGAAATCCAAAAACCATTGTTTGCCAACTTAAGTGCCCTTCCCCAACTGTCAAGGGGTGCCGGTGAGGATTTAGCAAACTGGCCAGCTATCCAACGATTTCCAGACGACTCTTAGCCAATAAATAAGGATAGGCATTAAATAAGTCTTTTACTTTTTTCACAATTCGATCCGCCTCACTGGGAGCTAGTCCTCTCGTGCTGACTTGTCTTTGGAGCTGTAGCTCATAGCCCTTAAGAATTTGTTCGTCTTGAAAGTTCATGATGCGCAGAAGCTCGCCAATATCCTCTCCCTTTACGACATCCAAAGACTCTATGGCGCCCGTGTTTTCATTTAGTCGCACCACCATTTCGTTTACCGCACCAAAAAGGTTGTGATTGTTTCCTAGGGCCTCCTGATAGGCACCCACTAAAAAAAAGCCGATATAGTAGGGCTCTTCTGAATGGGGAATGTGCAGTTCCAGTGCATGTTTCACATCCCTTTGATCCACAAAGTGATCCAGGCAACCGTCAGAGTCACACGTGATGTCCATAATCACCCCCGTGCGATTGCATTTCTCATCTAGTCGCTGAATGGGCATCACGGGAAAGAGTTGCTCAATGCTCCAGGAATCAGGTATTGACTGAAAAATAGAAAAATTTGCTAGATACTTGCTAATCATGCTCTTGGAAAGTTCATCAAATTCTTCTAATTGTAAGCCACTCTGCATATAATAACTAAGACATTTTGTGCATATTTCATTATATAAGATCTCTGCTTTGGCACGCTCATCTAACTCTAAATAGCCTAAATTAAACAAAGTGAATAGCTCTTCCCGATCTTCCACAGCATCATGGTAAATCTCCACAAAGTTTTTAGCATTCAGTTGCTTAAGCGCGTTAAAAAGATCGTTTAAAACCCTATGGTCTTCCATTCCCATTTGAATGCTTTCCACGTCTCCACCCATCTTTTCCACTTCACGCACGTCCGTGACCAAAACAGCATGATAGGCGGCTACGGCTCTTCCGCTCTCGCTTACTATAATGGGGGGGGTGCAATTTTCCTCGTCGCAAACATCTCGAATGATGTACACCACATCATTGGCGAACTCTTGAAGGGTGTAATTGGCGCTGGCATAGAAGGAGGTTTTACTTCCATCGTAGTCTACTCCAATTCCGCCACCAATGTTTAGATACCTAAGCTGAAACCCTTGGTTACAGATTTTTGAATAAACTCGGGCGGCTTCTTTCATGGCGTTTTTAACACGCTTGATTTCTGTGATCTGAGATCCAATGTGATAATGAAGCATCACAAGATGCTTTTCCAGGCCACTTTCCTTTAACATACTCAGGGCTTCGGCCATTTCCACAGTAGACAAACCAAACTTGCTTTCGGCACCAGAACTTTTTTCCCACAAGCCAGACCCCTTTGCGTAAAGTTTAGCCCTTAAACCAATATCCACGCAAAAACCCACACTTTTTGCATACTGGGAAATATATTCTAGTTCATCAGTTCCTTCTATAACAAGTACAATATTTTTACCCATTTTTTTGGCATCAAAAGCAAGTTCAATAAACTGGCTGTCTTTAAAACCATTACAGACCATGAGAGCATCAGGATGCATGTCATAACTTAGAGCGGCAATGAGCTCAGGCTTTGACCCGGCTTCTAATCCGTACCGGTGTTTTTTTCCGGCCATCACCAACTCATCAATAAACTCTTTTCTTTGATTCACTTTAAAGGGAAATACGGCCTGCATGGAACCTTTATAATGGGCCTCTTCCATGGCCACGGTAAAGGCCTGATGCAGACGCCCCAATTGACTTTCCAAAATCTGAGGAAACCGGAAAATGACTGGCGTGGCTATTTTTTTTTCTTGAGCCATATGAGCCAATTTGGATAAGCAAACCGAGACTTTGTCATGACCAAATGGGTATACCTCCACGGTGCCCCGGCTAGAGATGCCATAAAAATGATTTCCCCAGCCATCAATTCCATAGGTTTTCCTGGCCTCTTGGATATTGCGATTCATCATAGTGCCCTCCTGAGGGATGTCCCAAAACCGGTGTACTTAACCAAAAATGAGCGGTTGTTATAGAGGAACCCTTCCCCAAGTCAATCCTTTTTTGTGATTTCTAAGTAGATTGCTGGAGCCAAGCCAAGCTTCGTTTTTGAGCTCGACCAAATCCTTCTTGGAATTCCTGCATCACTTGGGCCACCGTCTGAACATTAGACACCAAGTTGACCACTTGTCCAACCTCCAACTCACCCTCTTCTAGGTCGCCCTCTAATATGCCTTTTTTAGCCCGCCCTTTCCCTAGAAAATCCAAAAGGATTTGAGAGCTCGCTCCCGAAGCCTCCAACTCCGCCAGTTTTTCGGAAAAGGGGCTGTTTAAAAGTCGCACGGGAACGGTTTTCTTCATTCTAAGAAACGTGGCCGCTTCTGGACTCTTTACCATGGCTTCCTTAAAAAGGGGATGGGCAGAGCTTTCCACCGTCGCAGCAAAACGAGTGCCCACTTGAACCGCTTCCGCCCCCAAAGACATCAAAGCAAACATGGCTTCCCCGGAGCCCACCCCGCCCGCCATGATGTAAGGAATGTGAAGTTTTTGGTCCAAAGTCTCCTGTGCCGCTTTTTGGGCTAAGGTGAGAGTGGTGAGTTCGTCCCGACCATTGTGACCACCCGCTTCAAAACCCTCCAATACCACCGCATCCACTCCCGCTTTTTGGCATTTCAAAGCTCTTTCCACGCAATCGGTCACATGAACCACTATGGCACCCCGGTCTTTGAGGGATTTAGTGTACAAATTAGGTGAGCCTGCCGACATAAAAAAGATTCGAACCCCCAGCTGCCAGGCCAAATCAATCTGTTTAGAAGATTCGGAATACAAGAGAGGCACGTTCATACCGATGGGACGATCGCTGGCTTTCAAGGCTTTTTGAAGATGATGCTCCAATACATCCAGCTTCATGCTCCCGGCGCCTATCAAACCCAGCCCTCCCGCCGAACTCACGGCACTAGCTAACTTCCACCCACTCACCCAGACCATCCCACCTTGAATAATGGGAAGTGAAATTCCCAAAAGCTGACAAATGCGATTGCTGCTAAAATCCATAGGAACTCCTACTGGCGGAAGATCACCATAAATGCTATACGCCAACGGTGAATGCGCCACAAGTCACCCCCTTGGGTCGGAGACCATTATGCTCTACATTGTTGGAACCCCCATAGGCACCCTGACGGATCTGTCTCCTCGGGCAAAGGAGGTGTTATCTTCCGTAGATGTCATACTCTGTGAAGACACCCGACAAACAGGCAAACTTTTGTCTTTGCTCCAAATTCAAAGAAAGGGTGAGCTCTGGAGTTATCACCAACACAATGAAACTCAACAGAAAGAATCCGTTGTAGCCCAATGGAAACTCAACAAAAAAATCGCTCTAGTGTCTGATGCCGGCACACCTTGCATCAGCGATCCGGGTGCATGGGTGGTGCAATGGGCCCATGAAAATCAAATCCCCATCCAGAATATTCCTGGACCCTCTAGCTTGGTGTGTGCTATGGCCTCATCTGGTTTTCGAGTGGACAAGTGGATCTTCGCGGGATTTTTACCCAGATCCTCCTCTCAAATCCAAGCCTCCTTAGGGACTTGGTTACTAATCGCCCCATGCGTTGTGGTTTATTTGGAAAGCCCCAAGAGGCTACTTTCTGGCCTAGAAGTCATCTGTCGTTACTTTACGGAGGATACTAGTCTCCCTCAAGTGTGTGTGAGCAAAGAGATCTCCAAAAAATTTGAAGAACACATAAGAGCTCCTATCACTACTGCCATAGAGATCATTAAACAGAAGGATTTGTCCCAGGGAGAATTCACCGTTTCAATGTGCTTTGAGCAAGCCCCAAAAGCAGTCCAAAATTCAATTTCTCTGCAGGAACTGGCCTTAATCGCCAAACACCGCAACCAAACCTCAGGCGTAAAACTGAAGGAGCTTTGCCAGAATCTGAGCGAGGCGTTTGGTTTTTCAGCCAAAGATCTTTATAATGAAGTCCAGTCCCTCTGACCCTATTTTCAACCCACGCCCTCCCACGGGGGCCAAAGGACTCCATGAGCCTCTATCCTAAAGCAAAAAGTCTATTAGAAAATCTTCAGGAACCTGGATTTCAAAATACAATTAAAGACTTACATAAAAAAAACATGGCTCGATCCCAATTGGCAGAGATGGCCAAAACCATGCCCCACGCCCATCCACTGGCCTTGCGGATTTTTAAGCGAGGTTTCGCAAGCGAATGCACGAACTCAACTCAGAATCTAAGTTCCCCAGAAGGGATTTCAAAAGGAATTTTAGAATCCTTTTTAGAAGACGCCCGAAAAACCGAGGGATTTGTGGTTTTCGACCAAAACCTTAAATCTTTTTACGAAACATTACGGCTCCATCAGGCTCAGTTTCCAAATTTGTGCTTTGAATATGAGGCCACGGAAGGCACAAAAACCCTGGAGTCTCTGCTTCCCATCCTGAATCAACTGTCCCAAGCCCCCCCTCCCAAAAGCATTTGGGCCGTGGGTGGAGGCATCACCTGCGACGTGACTGGATTCTTGGCAGGACTTTTAGATCTTCCTGTTCATTATGGGATCACAACGGTATTGGCAGGAGTAGATGCGGGAGTGGGTGGAAAAAACGGAGTCAATTGGGCTCAAACCAAAAATCTTTTGGGTCTTATTGTACCTCCTGCAAGCCAAACTCTACTTGCAAATACCTTAGTGACTTTGCCTCACCTCCAGATTCTATGTGGCCTGGGCGAGGCGCTTAAGCATAATTACCTATGGAAGATCGACCCAAGGGAAGAGATCCAATTTTCAGAATTGGTGACCTATTTAGAGCTAAATCATGCTAAAGAAACCCACCCATTTCCCATGGAATCCCTTTGCCAACTTGCCCTCACACACTCTTCCAGAAAACTGGAACTCGTCATCCTGGATCCTAATGAACTTCATCTAAGAAAACTCCTAAATTTAGGACACACCGTAGGCCATGTCTTGGAATCATTAGGAGAAATGGGACATCTACAACAACCCATTCCCCATGGATTGGCCGTGTTGTATGGCATGAGGTTTTTGACCTTAAGCGGACGCATCAATCCTCCCATGAAATGGCTGGATTTTTGCAACAGGCTGATTCAACGGTCACGTCAATTAAAGATAGAGTTGAGGCTATCGGAAAATAGTGATTCCCTAAGCCAGCTGACTCACACGGTGGCTCAATTACTAGGCTCAGACAAAAAACGAGAAAAAAAAGAAATCGCCAGCAGCTCCATTCCCCTCATCTGCCCAGTTTTCGGAGTTTGCAGCCAGCTCCCGTGCACAGAAAGTACATCTAAACTCCATTTCTACACTTCTTGGATGGGTAACCAAACTCTCCATGTTCCCCTTCCTCAACTCACTCAAGAAATCATTGGTTTTGTGCAACAACAAGGAAACAACCTGACATGAGCCCAATCACGAACCCTTCTTCCCCTGTTACTGGTGAGTCTGACCAATCACTACCTATCCCCAGCAGCCTAAAAAATGGCTTGCAAATTCGGCATTCAGAGCTCGCAGAGGGAGTGATCGTGCTCACTTTACATCGACCTGAAACTCGAAACGCCATTGACTTGCCTTTGGCCAAAGAGCTACACAAAGTGTTGCAAGAACTCAAAACAGCGTCGGAAGAGATCCGACTATTGGTGCTTGAGTCTTGCAATGAAAATTATTTTTGCTCGGGGGGAGACCTTAGGGAGGTTCTTAAGTTTAGTCCTACTGAAAGCTCCTTATTCACTCAAACGATGCAAGACTGTTGTAAAACACTGCATGAGCTACCTTTCCCCACCGTTGCCCTGTGGGGGGGGGAGGCCATAGGAGGAGGAGCAGAACTGGTGCTCGCCACAGACTTTAGACTTCCCCTTTCCATCCACACCAAACTTCTTTTGAGTCAGGCTAAGTGGGGTGTGCCCGGAGGGTGGGGAGGAATGGAAAGGCTTCAAGAACTGGCCCCAAGCCTCAATGTGCGAAAGTGCAGTTGGCTTTTTGCAAAACAGACCTGCCTGGATTATGCCAAGCTTCTGGAGTTAGGAATTTTGGACGAAGAAGCGCCCGCAGAACCCTGGCAAATTTATGAGAGGTTGATTCAGTGGTCCCAAAACCTCATGGATTTAGAAAATACCCTGTGGCAGGGGTTTCTTCTGAGGGCTCGAATCACCATTAAAGACAATCTGGGCGCCTACGACAAGGCTTTTTTTGACCAACATTGGTTAAACGCCCATCACACTCAAAAAATTTCACAATGGTTTCGGGCCAAAACGAAGGATTAATCCCAAATGACTTTTTTTTTACATCTATTCGTAATCAGTATTTTTTTGGCTTGCGGTGTTAAAACACCACCCACCCCTTTACTCCAAGAAGACACTCTTTGGGTGAAGCCTTCTCCAGAAAACACGCCAAAACCCACCACTACTCCGTCAGCCCCTTAGTGGTTGATTCCTTACCCTTAAAAAATCGTTCAACTTCAGCTGGATATACCTAAAAAAGCCTTTAGCTGCCAAACGGTTTTTTGGATTAAAGGATTACTATCATTGACCCTTGATTCCAAAATGTCTGTGATTTCTGAGCTACCCTGGGCCACCAGGTGGCAAAGAGCATTTCTAACCAAACCTGGGTACTTGGCTCTTGTGAGTGCGGTGCCCCCAAACCATTTTTCATATTTTTGAATGTCCATTTTTGCCACTTCCAAAGCCGTCACCTGCCTAGCCCCCAACAGATCCCACCCTAAGGCATTGGAGGGATCTAACCCAAAGGTTTTTAAGTTGTAGGGACAAACTTGATTGCAAATGTCACACCCATACCATGTGTCTTTCATAGCCGGTATAAATTCATTGGGAATGAGTTCTCGATTTTCTATGGTTAGATAGCTCAAGCATTTTTTGGGGTCCAACGAATAGGAGGTGTGTAATGCATTTGTAGGACAAGCATCCAAACATTTTCGACAGTCTCCACAACTGAGTTTATCCCATAACACAGGTGCCACATTTTTTTTAAACAATAGCTCCTCAGGTGATAAAGTCACAAACACAGATGCAATGAAAAAACCGGATCCCCACCCAGGAGCAATGAGCATCGTATTTTTTCCGATGAAACCCAGTCCCGCCAGACGGGCGTGTGCCCTTTCCAGAAAGGGTGCCGTGTCCACAATCACACGGGTGCTGCCTAAGGGTAAAAATCTCTTGCAAAACGCGTCTAGTCTTCGTTTTATTTGTTTATGATAGTCTTCAGACAAGGCATATTGTGCCACTTTAGAAGATACATTAGTAGAAAACCTTTTAGCCGAGGCCTTAGCTTGATCTAATTCAGGACGATGTGGATGAGTTCTTGTAAGAAGTCCAGAGGCGTAAGGAAACAATCCAACGATGATGGTTTGGGTGTTTTCCAAAATCAGTTGCGGATTCCCATGCACTTTCTGATTGAAATGCATATATTCCAAAACACCAGTGGCCTGACTCTGAAGCCACACATCCAATGATTTGAAATCTTGTTCCAACGAACGTAACTGGGGGATGTTTTCCTGACTCTGTTCCAATTGTTTGACATCTAATGCAGCTGCAGTGGCTAACCCTGCGTGCTTTTGGAGATATTGAATCCAGTGGGGGGGAAGGTGGTAACGCAGATTCAGCACTCCTTTAGGTCCACCTGGGACTTTGGGCCTCCACATAAGCTCGAGCGTCCATGGTTTTTAGCTTCTTCCATTTTCGCCTTTCCTTAGGATCTTCCTCGAAATCCTGAATATCCGCCAAAATTTCGTTTTTATCTGCCGGTTGAATCAAACGATCCACAAAAAGAATTCCATCGAGATGATCTATCTCATGCTGTAAACAAATAGACAAAATACCACTGGTCTCAATTTGAATCAAATCTCGGTCCGGACTGTAGGCCTCCAGTTGGATACTGAAAAAACGCTTTGTTTCCGATTTAGATACTCCAGGCAAGCTCAGGCATCCATCCAGAGGAAACACGCCTTCCTGTTCCTTTTTTACTATCACGGGATTGATGAGCACCAGCGGAAAGGACAAAGGGACCTCTTTTGAATTGACCATGACACGGGCATGACCATGCCATTCCTTTAAGTTTTCGGATTTCAAATAAGGGCTAACGTCCACCACCGTTATCCTTTTGAGCACTCCCACTTGGGGAGCCGCCAAACCAATGCCTTGATACGCCATCATGGTATCAATCATAATTTGGGTGAATTCCTTTAAAGAGGAACTAAATTCCAAAACAGGTGTGGAAACCTTCCTCAAGAGCATGTGGGGATGATGCAACACTTTAAACAACGTCATTTTTTCCTCAAAATGCCAAAAACGCCACTGTGACACAATCTGGGGTCGGTTTCAAGACCCTTCCCCCCCCGTTCGGGACTGCAATCAAAAAGCACGGGTTAGAAAAAAAAAGGTGGTGCGTTAGAACTTTGCCATACTAGGAATCATTCTCAAGCAAAAGCCTCCAGATTGTCCTACATTAAAATAGACAAATAGACACCTCAAAAGCGGGAAACAAAAAATGATTCAATGGATAGCAAAAACCATTATAGCGGGTTTGGTTTGGTTGGCTCTCTTTTCGTTACCTTTTCATTCCGAACATAACTTATTTACCTACTTCCACCAAAAGATCATTCAAAGTCCACTGGTTCAAAGCTCCTGGACATGGGCCAGAACCACCACGGGAGGACTCCTGGTACAGTGGGTGGGCCATGATTCAGCCTGGGTTAAATCACTTTTAGATGGCACTTCCAAGTCCTTAAAAGAAATAGAAAAAAGCACCCCAAATTCCATTTACCCTGATGACATATTGGACTAAACCCGTTTAAAGCCTGAGGTTCCATGAAATTGAGTTGTCGGACTATCTCTCACTTGCCGAAGGCACCCCGTTCCCACTTTTTAGGCTGGAGCCTGGCCGTGGCTTGGGTGGTGTTTTGGGGTTTGGGCCACTCTTGCGGCAAAAAAGAGTCCGGTGATAACAACAACACAGCGGCCCCTAAACCAACGGCAACACCTACCCCCTCTCCCACCCCATCCCCCACCCCTACCCCCATTCCTTTTGGCGTGCGGGATTTTTGGGTGGGAAACACAAACAACCGAATCCTGGCACGATATGACGCCAATGGGAGTCTAAAAAACTTTGTGGACCTTCAAAATCTCGCCACCAGCGGAGGGGTCACCGCCATTGAGTATTTGGACGGGAACAATTTGGTTGCCGTTTTAGATCCAGGAGCGGACGGCGGGGAAAGCATTGTATCCATTAACCCCACCACAGCCGTGGTGAAATCCCCCACTTGGTATAAAAGTTCCACGACTTTTAATAAAATCAGCTCTGACAGCCTAGTGGCTAGTGCTGTGGCCGGTAGTCTATTGGCTCCTACAGGCACGGCCGTGGAGAGGCTTATCTATAATGCCAATGGAGCCTTCCGGCTCGTGGCAGCCGACGGAACCTCGGCTTACATCACCAAACTAGGTGGAGCTTGCGAATCCGATAAGATTCAACTCATTTCATCATTAGTTCATAAAGGGAATAAGTTTCTAGCCGTTTTTTCTTCTGGAAGCGTTGGGAGAATCAATGTCGCACATCAACTCGATTCTGCTCCTAAGTGCCTGAGTTCACATGATTATACCGCATCTGGGCTTCCCACTAAGTCCACACATGTTCCCAGTGCGGCGGTACAAATGTCGGACGGAAAGCTCTATGTGCTCTATCAAGAGCCGTCAAACCCTCTTGTGATGCGATATACGTTCAATGGAACACTATTAGAAGCTCCAGAAGTCGTGTTTTCGGACTCTTCGGTGTTGGGTTCTCTTCCTAAAGGTCTAGCCCAGAGATCTGATACTTCGTTTCTCATCGGTAATACAAATGCGGACAAGATTTTTGAAATTTCTTTTGCTGGCGCTTACACCGGATTTTTCTTACAGAGCTCTTTTACGATAGATGTTTCCTTTCTAAAAACAACACCAAAGTAACAGTTAAAAAATCATCTCCCCCGTCGTTCCTTCCTGTTTTTATTGGCCAATCAGTCAGTACACTAACCTATGTGTAGGAAGATTAAATCTTCTGAATATTTAGGAGGTTTTAAATCCAAACCAAAAACCTAACCCGTTCTCTCTCCAAAAAGTTAATTTACACAAAGAAACACTTGATTTTTTTTTTTTTCAGGGCTAGGAAAG
This sequence comes from Silvanigrellaceae bacterium, assembly GCA_044339525.1. Taxonomy (GTDB): domain Bacteria; phylum Bdellovibrionota_B; class Oligoflexia; order Silvanigrellales; family Silvanigrellaceae; genus JBIIVH01. The sequence goes on from JBIIVH010000029.1 coordinate 20,110, forward strand.
TAACGTCGCAGTGAAAATAGGTTTGGAATTAGATAAGTCATCAAACTTGAGAATCATTTGGTTAGCCACCTTTAGCGATGAAAGCTGTAAACTTTTAATTTTTTGTTTTTTATGGAGCGCTCAACAATGTCAGACAAATTAGATAAGCAAGAATCCGTTACTACAGTCAAACAACACAGATATCCATGGGTTGTCATCGAAACGGCTGTAAATTGGTACCACCAGGAAGCATTGACTTACCGTTCTGTTTCCGAAAAACTGGCTCAACATGGCGTGGGAGTTTCCCATAAAACGGTATTTGAGTGGGTTCAAAAGTTTTCTGATTCCGTCAAAAAACCTAAGAAATCTAGCACGAAAGCAAAATGGGATGTGGAAGAAACTCAAGTTAAAGTAAATGGCGAATGGAAATATATGTACCAGGCCGTTGATAAGCAAGGAAACGTTCTCAACTTGGTTTTCCGTGAACGGCGAAATCCCACCTCTGCTAAAAATTTCCTTACAAAGGCTTTGGTAGAAAAAGCTTAATCAATTCGTGGGTGCACCTCTAAATTTCTGATTTTATCTGCACTTAAATTTCTGAAAGCACGCGTTTCCACCTGAGTTTAAAATACAAAAGTGTAACTCAGCTTCATTGCAGGTATCAAGTCTCACGGCTGGGTCAGGTAGGTTTAGCACTAGTTTATTGATCATTTTGGCAACGATGGCGCTCTCGTTAACCGCTCTGAAACTGATGGCTGGCGAAGCATCCATAAATCCAAAGTTGCGAATGATATAGCTTCCGGGGGGATCATCTGAGAGTACTCGGCTGGAAGCAAATCCAGTTACCCCGTTTAAAAAGGGAAATCGGTTTGGATTTTCAACTGTTTTTTTTAAAAACTTAGTCTCAAACTTTAAAAGAGAGGGGCTCGCCAAATGACAACTCACACAATCCCCTTCCGCTTGTGTGACCTGGGAGGGATTCAATACTCGCAAGGCCGCCTCCATTGCCTTAGAGTCTTCCATGGTTTTTTTAACCACTGGGGCCAGCCTAGGGTCTGTAAGTTCCGGAACAATAGCACCAGATTCGCTGAACGTTGTAAATTTGTCTCTCAGCTCGTGCAATTCACGGAAGTGCTCCACCATCCCCTCCGCCTGAATATTAGGCATAACAGGCTTTGGTTTAAAAACTCCTTTATCATCAATCTGCTGAACGGAGTGACCACCAAAAATCGGCTCTCGCTTTAAATTGCCGTCCGGGCTCAGGGAGGCTCCAAAAAAGATCCAAGGGTCAGTTTCTTTAATGCCCATAAAAGCTACTTTTTTCAAACGTGAAGCTCCCATGTATTTCAGTATAAACGCCTTGGTTTGTTGAGTAAAAGGGGCTGAACCCTTCATTTCCTCTTTTGCCAAACCCGGATGAACGCCCAGCGGCACAAAGGAGGTACTGACCGGACTCGCTTTTTTGAGTGCGAGAAGATCCCCTGCGACCTCCCTTAAAGTCTCTTTCTGAATTTCTGGCTTTACCGAATAAATAAGATGAATGGTAAGGTCTTCTACCCCCAGTTTTTCTTCCAAAAATGCATCAGGACGAAATCTGTCCCTTTGCGGTCCAAAAGAAACAGGTTGAGCAACGAGTCTTAGCAACAGCAAACAATTATCTTGGTCTGAAATACTCCCTCGTTCCAGGATTTCCAGATGATTTTTGTTGGTGGAACAGGGATCAAATCGAAATCCCAATATTTTCCAGTTTTCATATTTTCCAGCATCCCGTGGGACAGAATCTGAGTTTGGACCCACAAAATCCATGTGAGTTCCTTCGGAAATGGCCATGGCCTTTATAGCATCAAACATTTTTTTGGGGAAAAGAGGCTGTCCCTCAAATCCTAAATCAGAGAAACCCAAGTAATTTTTTTTCTCCTTTTCAGTTAGTCCCATGGGAAATAAGATCGAAACATCAGACACATCCAGTCCCTCTCCCGTCGGAGCTGAGACCTGTGAGATCTTGTTTTCCGCATTTACTCTCGATGTGTTTCTGGTTTTACAGCCCATAAGACCCAAAAGGGAAATGATTACCCAAACACCTTTTCCGTGCATAAAAATCTCGTATCCTTTCCACAAAGGTAATTCTCCAAAATGGTATCACCCCCCCCCAAAAAAAACGAGTGCCAATCACTTAACACCCCCCAACGCCAAGCCGTTTCAAAGGTCTGACATTGCAAACAACTTTTAGCTGCATTATCTTTTTTGGGCGTTTGCCTCACGTTTCTTTTCCTTAAAAGGAGTGACCTTACCTAATCTTAATTCCGTTTTTTTTTTGTTATTTGTGTTTAGGATAAAGGTCATTAGATGCTAGATTTTATTAAAGATAGGAAAAGTCGCTTTACAAATGACTTAAAAAGGGTGGCTCGCTTACTTGTTTCAGCATCATTCCTATTCTCTAGCCACGCCGCAGCCAAGTCCCCTTCGTTCTCAATAACAGGAGGAGCTAGTGCCTTGGAGGAAGGAAACGATAGACTTCGTCCCGCGGTGAGCTGGCAAATGAGAATCGGTCAAAAGCTAGGCTTAGAGATGGGAGGTGCCTATTTTGGAAAGAAAGTGGCCACCGTGTCCGAGAGAGGGCAGCTTTGGAAATTAGGACTTTTTGGCATTCCAAAAGACCTAAATTGGGTTTACTCTAGCACCGGACTATCCTACTATCATCAAAAAATTTCCCTAGATTCCCTCACTCCATCCGTTTCTAATCAAAAACAATCCATCCAAAAATTGGGTCTGTATGTGGGCGTGGGTGTGCTGTGGATGAAACTAGGAAAAGGCGTGGGATATTTACAATGGGATGGTTATTTTTTTGATGCTGGACAAGGTTCGCTCCATCTGGCCTTTGGAAAAAAACAAGTCATCTCAATCATGTGGGGGATTTCCCTTTGAAAAACGGTGGTCTAATCCAAATGACCTACTGGATTCTTTTTGTTTTTCACTTATTTCCCTGCATCGCCATGGGCGAACGACTGGGCCTTTTGGTGGGAGCAGGTTCACTTGGCGGTGGGCACGCCAATCCCGTTTCAGGTCAAGATCCCTGGGAATACAAAGCCTTCTATCTCACTAAGTCCCAGTGGGAAATCAATGTCGCCTTGAGTCAACTCAGCCTAGGCAAAAGAGCCACCATTGCTGATTTTTTTTATGTTACTTTAAGTGGGGGTATTCTTTCTGATTACAACGAATACATGGCGGTGGGTGTGATCTCTTCCTTTGGCTTGGAGTCCCCTTGTGTTGGGGTCTGCCTCCTGGCAGAGTTAAGTCAGTCCATAGGTTACAGACGAGTTTTGATCTTCCCCGCCTACTTTCGTTTGGGAGCAGCGTGGAAATGGTGATTTGGGTCGGGCTACTGATGAGCTTGTTTTCTCTGAAAGCCCTTGCCTATGTTTACGAAGGTTCTCAAAATCCCAAGCTAGGCGTATCGCCCCAACAGGCCGAAGCCACTTTTTATTTAGACCCAGACCCACCCAATGTGATCAACTCATGGAGGTTTAGAGAGGGAAGTTACATTGCCGCAACCAACAGAGATCTTTGGATGGAAATGGTTAAGGATGCTTTTAATCTCTGGAATTCCGTGGAAGGGAGTTACCTCAGACTGATTCTCTCCGAGGAACCCCTTGGAAATCGAGACCCCAATGATAAACTTAACGTGATCCTTTTCTCAAGCGCCTTGCCCGCCAACTCTGGTGCACAAAGCTTTCCCATCATTAAAACCCGTTCTCGGACCATTGATGACTGCGACATCATGCTTCATTCCAAACCGGATTCTGTGGAAAACATCTTATATTACTTAGTGCACGAAGTGGGCCACTGTGTGGGAATTGGACATGATCACCTCGATCCCTATTCCATCATGAGCTACGCACGGCGCATCAAAGAACTCAAACTCAGTGTGTCCGACCAAGCCGCCTTGGTGGGTCTTTATCCAGACCCAAGCCTACAAACAGGAAAAACCCAGGAATTTGCGCCTTGTGGTTGGATTCCTGGGCCTAAGAATCCAAGCCAAAACCGCGTAGGATGGTGGATCTTAGGAGCGCCTCTATTCCTTTTAATGGGACTTCGATTCAGGCGCCAGCCAAAGAAAAAACCCCTATAATATAGGAAGATTCCAGTTTTCTAAGGTGTTTTTAACGGTTGATAAAAACTTGCCACTGTCACTACCGTCGATCACTCGGTGATCAAAACTTAAAACACAGTAACACATGGTCCGAATGGCAATGGCGTCGTTCACCACCACAGGTTTTTTAGTCATGGCACCAATTCCAAAGATGGCAACTTGGGGTTGGTTGATGATGGGTTGGCCTATTATGGTCCCAAATCCACCAAAATTGCTAATGGAAAAGGTTCCACCTTTCACATCATCCGGATTCAGCTTTTTGGTTCGTGCCCGTTCTGCCACATCATTTAACTCTTTTCCTAGCCCGATGAAGCTACGGGTGGTGCAGTTTTTAATGACCGGCACAATTAAGCCCCAGTCTAATGCCACAGCCACACCTAAATTCACATCTTTTTTGTATATCACCGCGTCACCATCCACACTGGCGTTCACAATGGGAACCGCTTTGATGGCTTCAATGGCTGCGTGCATAAAAAAGGGCATAAAGGTAAGTTTAAACCCATGATTTGCTTCAAACTTATCTTTAAACTTAGCCCTCAAATCAACAATCTTTTGCATGTCCACTTCAATCACGCTGGTCACATGGGGGCTTGTGTGTTTACTCATCACCATGTGTTCTGCGATTTTACGGCGGATCGTGCTCATGGGCACCCGTTCCGCCCGCACGCCGTCATACAACCCTAGGGAAGAGCCTCCACTTTCCTGAATAAAGGAGGTGGTGGACGTTTTCACGGGAGACAGGGCCTGGGCGGCTAGGCCAGCGGCAACAGAAGCTGGAATGGAACTGGACTTTCCAATAAATTGCAAAAGATCGTTTTTAACGATTCTTCCTGATTCCCCAGAGCCCGAAAGTTGGTTGAGATCCACATTGTGTTCCTGAGCCATTTTTCGCACCAAAGGACTGGAAAGGGGGGTAGCGGCGGACACCGCAGCAGGTGAAGGCGCCGCAGGAGCTGAAACAGGGGAGAGTGGGTTTGGCACGGAGGCCGCCGGTACGGCGGGAGCCACAGTTGCGGCAGAAGGAGCCACTACCGCAGCACCAGAATCATCCAAAACCGCCACCACTTCGTTCACGGGAACGACAGCCCCCTCTGGATAGAGGATTTTAACTAAAGTACCGGAGCCAGGAGAGGGGATCTCCGTGTCCACCTTGTCTGTGGAGATTTCAAACAGCACTTCCTCTCTTTTTACCACATCCCCCACTTTTTTGTGCCACTTGGTGAGGGTGCCTTCATTGATGGACTCGCCCATTTGGGGCATCATAACATTTAGAGTAGTCATAATGGTTTATCCTTTGTTTCCTTAGATGTGTATCGCATGACCACGGGCAGCATGGGCCGCTTCCAACACGGTTTCACTCAAAGTGGGGTGAGGGTGGATGGTGGTGGCCAGCTCGTCGATCGTCATCTCGAGATTGTTTCCTAAGCTCAGTTCGGCGATCATTTCTGTGGCTTTGGCATGCACAATATGCACTCCAATCACTTCACCATATTTGGGTTCTGTGATGATTTTCACAAAACCTTCCGTGGAGTCGTCAATTCGGGCCTTGGCTATGGCCGAGAAGGGAAACTTTCCAACTTTATAAGGTCTTGCTTCCTTTTTCAAGGCTTGTTCCGTGTAGCCAATGCTAGCCACTTCAGGATAAGTGTAGATAGCGCTAGGATTAGTTAAATAATTAATAGGACTTCTCTTTTTACCAAGAATAATATCCACAGCAAAAATAGCTTCCGCACTGGCCGTATGAGCCAGCTGGGGAGTGGGAATGATGTCTCCTACCGCATAAATCCCTTTAGCAGAGGTTTGGTAGGTTTTCAGATCCACAGGAATAAATCCCCTGGCATCCAGCTGGATACCCACCTTTTCCAGACCTATCTTTTGGGTCATGGGAGCTCGACCCACACTGATCAATGCCTTTTCAAACACGCGAGGGCTGGGTTCACCTTCCACTTGTACATAGGCTTTTCCTTCTTTCGCGGTGATGCTCGTGACCTTTACGGAGGTCAGGATTTCTACGTTTTGTTTTTTGAGGGCCTTGGTGAGTTCTTGGGCACACTCAAAATCTTCTGTGGGCACAATTTGGTCGGCCATTTCAAAAATGGTAACCTTTGAGCCAAAACGTCCGTAGCAAGAGGCAAATTCACTTCCAACCACTCCTCCTCCTAGAATCGCTAAGCTTTCAGGAACTTTTTCTTGGAACAAGATGTGATCGGAACTCAAAATCACCTGGCCATCAATGGCGATATGAGGAAGTTCTTTGACCTTACTGCCCGTGGCCAGTACAATGTTTTTAGCCTGGAGTTGCGTTTTTTTACCAGAAGAATCGGTAACTTCCACGCTTTGTGGACCTGTTAACGCCCCAAAACCACGATGGACGTCTATTTTGTTTTTTTTCATCAAAAACGCCACGCCACCATTGGTCTGTTTAACAATTTCATCTTTTCTTTTATTCACCTGTGGGAAATCCAAGGATATGGCTCCAGGGGTATCGATGCCTGCGATTTTGACTCCATAACTGCCAAATTTCTTTGCTTTATCAAACATAGTAGCCGAAAAAAGCAAGGCTTTTGTAGGAATACAACCCACATTCAAACAAGTGCCTCCCAAATTGCTTTCTTTCTCCACAATTGCGGTTTTTAGCCCGTGTTGAGCCCCGTGAATTGCAGCGACATATCCAGCAGGTCCGCTACCAATAACAACTAAATCATACTGAGTAGACATCTTTTGAACTCCCTTGCCAAAGAATAAACATCCTTGCATCGAGAACCCTTTTAAGCCCGCTCCACTAAAAACGCAATTGACGGGTCGTGAATCGTGGGAACAAATACACTTCTTCGAGTACCAAAAAAACTCAATCTTGAATACTGAGCACAATTCCAAAATTTGGCAACGAAAAGTCCAGGTCAACCGAGTAAGTGGATTTGTCGGTTTCGTTGACGGCCTCCAAGGAAGCTTTTTTATCAAACCCTTGGTAAGTCACCTTGCCGATCCAATTAGATATTTTGAACTCTTTAACTCCTGCATCAAAAAAACCAGCCTGAAACAGGCTCTTACGTGAGGTGTAAAGTCATTCACCATAAAACTTTACCGCCCCCTATTTTCGGCACTCATTTTCTAGGGTGGAACGATGCATGAATCCCTCCCATTCTAAGTAACGAATTTTCACCCACTGGGAGGAACTTTGATCCAAGACATCCACTTCTTTGTGGTTTTCCACCTTTAAGCGGGCACGAGCTTGAGTGTTTTTTTGGTCTCTTAAAAAAGCATGGGGATGGGCAAAGACCCGGCAGACCGCCGGCGCCACGACCCTAACTTGAGATTTTCTCACATAAAACTCCTGAAACACAAACCCCTTTTCGAGGCAGTGGTTTGGAATTTCTTTAGCCTGAATTTTGAAATAATCCCCTTGAGATTGTGCGAAATCAAAGATTAACGAATTTGGTGAAGCCAAAAAACAGGTTTCATGGGGCTCAAGCTCTAAGCTGGGCAGGGGTTTATGTTTGAGTGTGGCCATTTCATGGGGAACCATCCTTCCTGATTTCAAAATGGATTCATCCCCATTCTTCTCAAGAGGCTCTCTTTTTTTCGCTCCGCTGGCGCTCCACAGCACCCAAGCCATTATCCCTAAATCCAACCAAATCAATATCTTCCCCTCAAAAGATGAATCTAATCACTCTTCACCTTAAATCAAACGAAAGTTCAAAAGCGCAACTTCATGTAGGGGTATCGGCTAGGAAGGTCAAATCAACAGAAACCGTCAAAAGGGCAACGAAGATACTCAAGACAAGGGAATCACTTACGATTCACCCGGTCCATATACTCTCCCGTCCGAGTGTCAATCCGTAAAACATCACCTTCGTTGATGTGAAATGGCACGTTCACCACAAGTCCCGTGTTCATGGTGGCTTGTTTGGAACCTCCCGTAGCGGTGTCGCCACGAACCCCAGGAGGGGTTTCTTTTACGGTGAGCTCCGCAAAGGTATCCACTTCCGTTCCAATGGGTTTGCCTTGGAAAAAAAGAACCTGAACATTTGCATTATCAATGAGATAAAATTTAACATCACCCACATCATCTGGCTGTAAGGTGACTTGCTCATAATTATTGGTGTCCATAAAATGGTAGCCTTCCGTATCCGCATACAAGAACTGCATGGTGCGTTCTTCCACATCCGGCTTGGCCACTTTGTCACCACTTTTGATGTTTTGTTCTAAAACCTGACCCGTGCGCATGTTTCGAATTTTGGTGCGGGTAAAGGCAGCACCCTTTCCAGGATTGACGTGCTGGAAATCGACGATAATAAAAGGGTCACCGTTCATTTCAATCTTAAGGCCCCTTCTAAAATCCCGGGTTTCAAACATGGTTGCCATGGTACGTGCTCCTAATCTATAATATAGGGAAAGTGGTAGGTTTCCTAAAAGAGGCGTGATACCACTTCCCCTTCCGGTTGGCAAATGGCCAAACTCTACTTTTTCTTTTCCAGTTCCGCTGCTGCATTGATGCCCAGGGCCTGGATGGTTTTGCGAAGACCATCGTAATCGGAGTCAGACACAGCTACCAAACCATCGGCATTGTTTATCCCTTTAAAGCTTTCTGTGTGCTTTTGAACACAAGTCGAAAAAGCCTTTTTGATGCTCTCCTTCATTTCTGCAGGAATCTGAGCTCGAATGGCAATGGGGTCGTTAGGAACCTCTTCTGTAAAAGTTAAAACCTTTAGTTTTTCGCCCACATCTGGAAACTGCTTTAAAAGTCGCTCCCGAGCATCCCGGATCTTTTGGTCGGCCAAAGGTGCGTTGTAGTAGGCCGCGGCCACGTCCACCTGATTTTGATACAACATGGTAAGAGCCACGTCATGCTTACCCGCAAACACCTCTTCACTCACCTTCACTTTGGCATCCATCAACATCTTTTTGGGCAGAATATGGCCACTCGTGGATGCCGGATCCACATAGGCCATTTTTTTTCCAGCGATATCATTCAAGGAAGCTACTTTAGAGTCTTTTTTAACAAAAAAAGCGCCTTTATAGGTGGTTTCCCCGTGCCTGGAAGTTTTTAAAATGGCTTCCACTCCGTATTTATCTCGGGCCACAATGTAGCCGAAGGTGTTGAGAAAAGCCACATCCACTTTTTTACTCCCAAAACTCTCCACCACCACAATGTAGGAATTGGGCACACTAACCTCAAAAGAAAGTTTCGTCTCCGCTTCCAAACATTGAGCTACTGGAGCCATGTTGGAAAGGATTTTGGAGCTTTCCGAAGATGGTACCATTGCCAATTTAATTGGATTTTTGCGAGTGCCTAAGTTGGACTTTTCCTGAGCCAAAACCAAACCACCGCTTCCCAACACGCATAACACCAAACCTCTGGAAATCAAAGGAAAACCAAATTTTTTGAAGCTATTTTCTAGGTAAGTCATAATGTCATTCTCCATTTTTTCAAAATTCAAATGTGTGCACAGACACGATGCCAGCCACTACCCTTAAAACCCTAAAAAGGCAAATGCAAAAAGCGAAACAACACTTGGAAACCGGAGATTAGGTCGGAATTTTAAAATTTGTCACACTTCGGTTCGAAGGGGGTGGGCCATAAAACACGTCTCCACCTCACTTTTCGTGAAATACTTTTTACCACAGACGCTACACTCATATTTCGCATCTGCCCGTTTGAAGGGTTTTTGGTTGGGAAGTCGGTAGGCGGACTCCTCTTTGCCCATAGCCTCAGAGGGAGCTACGGGTTCTTGGTTGCCAGGAAACGCAGTCATCTCAGGTATTTCCGATGGCAAGGAGCTTTCCAAAACCCTATCTTCCTGTTTTTCCGGTGCCACTTCCTGGCGAAGCGCCGACGAGAAAGGCGCAGGTTTTTGATCCGATGTAGATAGATTTTTAAGGGCGTTTGGCAGTGGTTTGCAAAAAATACTTCTCTGGAGGGGTTCGAGCCTTCGTGGGGGAGACTGTCGGGGAGGAAGCCTTGGGTTGGCCCTCCCCCTGCACACAACGCTCTCCGTAAGGTTTACGGTGGCAAGGGCACGCAGATTCATCCTGATTTCCTCAGGAATGCCCTCTTTACGCTCCTCCAGACATATCCCGAAACACCACTGGGCGTCCTCCATGGAAGCGTAGGATTTAGAACAAAGTTTGCACACATGGTGATTCATTCCACTCAACCCGAAACGGATCCCCACTCCTGACCTAAAGAGATCTTTAAGAATACAGTCTTTCAAACATTGAAAGGCCTGGCTACGGCTATTATAAATTCTCTGACAAGACCCACAGCAATATCCTAGGGGGGTCAGAAAGACCATCATGGCAGGCCTGGTGCCAGACTCTCCCGACTGAATCACAGACTCGTGCAACTTAGGCTTAGGATTCATTTTATACCCTCTCCCAGATCAAATGCTTCGGAGGAACAAAGGAAACCCTTTACAATCGGGTGGGAGTTGGTTAGTTTGCTGCAGCAAAGGGAACTTAGCTAAAAGCAAGCTAACTCCAAATTACGAGTAGGAATCGTCATGCCTAAATTAGTGATCAAAACCGACAAAAAAACCATAGATGTACCTTTGAATGCCTCCATCATCGATGTTTGTGAAGATCACGACACAAGCATCCTGTTCGGCTGCCGGGACGGCGCCTGTGGGGCTTGTATGGTTCGGGTGGTTGAAAACCCCCAACATCTTTCACCCATGGAAGAACATGAAAAAGATTTTCTGGAAACCATGGCCGCCCGGGAAAATGAACGCCTTGCCTGTCAATGCAAGGTTTTGGGAGACGTTGTGATCGAAGTGGCAGACTAAGTGACGGATCACACAAATGTTTCTCTGAGTCTTGAGAAATGGCATGGGGCTCATAATGACTTTTATTTACTGCAAAAAGACTCCCTTGAAGAAACATGCCTAAAACCAACTTGGATCCCCGCGCTCTGTGACCGCTATTCTGGTCTGGGTGCGGACGGTGTGGTGCTGTGGTATGTGGATCCCTCCTATCTCACTCTAGACCATTCATCAAAGTCCTTAAAAGTGTTTCTAAGAATCTGGAATGCCGATGGCAGCGCCACCCTAACCTGCGGAAATGCTTTAAGATGCTTAACGGCTCTTGTTTTGGATTTTGTGGCTCATCGTCCTGAATTTCAATCCTTGTGCCAGGCCGCCCCTAAACTAGAATTTCTCAGTTACGACCCTAATTCCCCTGTTTTTCAGGATAAAGAGCTTAGGTTTAGAACCGTGGCATGGGGATTAAATTCCCATGCTCTCGCTCCCAACCTCAAAGGACATCAGGTAGATGTTTTAATTGATTCCCAAGAAACCACCCTGGTTACCGCAAGGAAGGTAGATGCTCCCTTGCTGCCAGCAGGACTTCCAAACGATCTTCAGGTGGCCTATGTGGAGCTTGCCAACCCTCACCTTGTGTTACTCTCCCAATGCCATGAATGGCAAAATCCTGATTTTGTTAAAATTTGGGGAAAATGGTTTCAGAGCCAGGACGGCAGGGATTTCGTTCGTCCTGTTTTAGAAATGGACACACTGCCGGTTTCCAATATCAGCTTTCTTCAATGGAAAAAGTACGGCCCACAGGAGGCCCAAACCCCCATCGTTTACCCTTTGATGGTCTACGAAAGAGGAGCTGGCTTCACTCAAGCCTGCGGCACAGGAGCCACCGCCTGTGCCATGGTGCTACAAAATCTTCACAATTTAGGAACGACCCCATCCCCATTGTCCACTTTTCCGTTTGCTCTTCCCGGGGGAATCTTGAAGGTCTATGAAAAAGAGGAACAAATGAGTTTGGATTCTTCCAAAGCCTACTTAAAGCAATGGGTGCTTTCAGGTCCTGCATGCAAAATAGCGAATTTGAACGTGAAACTCTAATGAGTTGGGGTGAAGTCTCCCACCTCTTCTTCAAACTCATCCTCTGACAATCTAGACCAAAAAAGGGCATCAATTAACGCCAGAAACAAAGGAAATCCTGTCCAAAAAAACAGAAGATAGCCTGCTCCCCTAAACCACTGATGCAAATAAAATCGATGGAGCCCAAGGAACCCAAGCACCAACGCAAAAAAAGTGGCTTTTTGTTTGGGTGTTAGGGCCCGCCACCGAAAAAGGGCCGATTGCACCTGCGTCTGAACCATCATTCTAAAAATCCTCCCCACGGAACGCCTGACATCGTCGTTTTTCAATGTTACATGATTTTAAACAAAAAAACACTATAACCTCACCATTTTTTCACATTTTTGTCACATATAGATCGATTTGATATAAATACAGGATTTTTAAGTCAAAAAAACGACGAACACCCAAAGAAAAACCACCCATCTTCCGAATCCCCTTTGGAACTTATTTTCTCTCGGGCGGCAAAACGAAACATGAAATTAGAATGGGACGAAAATTGGGAGGGATTAAACGATGAGCTTGACTCCCAACACAAAGAAATCATTGCACTGGCCCATCAAATCCTAAACACAGAGTCTGGTTCCCCCCAAAACACCAGCCTCTTTCAAAAGATGCTGTTACTTGGTGTTGTCTGCCAAAAGCATTTTGCACAAGAAGAGGCCTACCTTCTTAAGTGGGATCCCGCTCAATACAAAGAACAAAAATCCAGTCACTTGAGCTTCTTAGAAAAATGGGAAGGATTCTCAGAATACACCCGAACCACAGGAGTGCTCGCCCCCCAAGTCAAAAGCTTTTTAAGCCACTGGGTTAGAAGTCACCTTGGAGGAATGGATCAAAGAGCCAAATCCACCCTCCCCGGGTCTTCCAAAGCCTCCTAAAAGATGTCTTGCAAATTTCTATTCTATGTTGCATAAAAAAATTGCATAAACATCCATGAAAAAGAAATCATTCTTTTTCATTAGGAGGTTCAACCCGATGACTCAAATTAGTCTAAGTATCTTTTTTTGTGGAGTTTTAGTATATGGATGCCAGCCTAACACGGAAAGTGGAGTCACGTCCCGCGAAATCCACTCTCCTAAGGAGGAAGTTCGCCTAAGTGAAACTCAAGAATCCAAAACCGAAGCATGGGGGCACCCTTCCTTTTGGGGGAGCACCACAGACGGCTCCCATAAGAAATTGTCCATTCAAAAAATAGAGAATGGATCCAGAGCCATTTTACCTTTAACGAAGCTAGAACTTTACAGCCCAACCACTGGAAAACATTTGGGCATATGGGAAGAATCCAAGTTTTTAAAAACCATCGGCGAACAAGGCAACCCCAAAGTTTCCGTGGGAAGCCAGTATTGTGTTGGATTGGAGTCGCCTTTGGAATTTACCCAACAGGGAAAGGGACTTGGATCCATTTGGATCTGCGGTCTTAAAAGCGCACGGGGCAACTCAGGCACGATTGTACCAAGTGGCTTAAGGCTAGGAACCTATTCCAACAAAAGCAGCGGATCCATTTTCTTTTTAAATTCAGTGCCAAAGCTAGAAAATCACAAATTGAGCGAAATCTGATCTCAAGAACAAGGATGCCCTGTGAAAATAAGCCCCAAAAAAGGCCTAAATTTAAAAGGTTTAGATAGGAACCGAGCGGCGCTGGTGAAACTCCAGCAAGCACTCCGCTCAAAACGGTGCTTTAAACCCATCATAATCATGGGCTTGGGGCTACTGGGCATTCTCGTTTTTGCATGGCACAAGGATCATTCCATTGGATCTGAAACAGATCCCTCTCTCCAGACGCATTCTACAACACTCGCCCTTTCCAAACCAAAAGGGAATGGTTACAGACACTTTCCCCAAACGACTGCGACTCCTCCAATCCAGCCAGAGCCCAGTTCCGATGCTGATTTATCTCCCGTGGAAAGCCTAGCTCCCTCCTCTCCCGGAATTCAGGGGTGGTTACAGGCCTTATTCAAAGGAAACGGAAACTTCCAAATATTCTTTTGGAACGGAGGAATTTTAGAAAACCTTTGGTTGGATCTTCTTCCCGATCTTCCAGACTCCGCCATCGAGCCACGCCTTTCCACACTCACTAGCCTGCAACTCTTTTATTCGGGCAAGTGGTCTATGTTACTGTCCGTTAAGCGAGCTCACGCTAAAAATTTTCAAATTTTTGTGGCTCGATTTGACTCCAACCAAGACGGAGATCTTACCCTTTTAGACAGGGACCTAGAACGTCCACTCGATCCCAACTCCGACGGGTGGGAAGTGATAGAAGGGGAACTGGAAGATGAAATTAATGATCTTCAGGCTAAGATCCTGTCCAAAGACTACGCCCTCACCAATCGGTACATCCGATTTGATCCTGTCACCTCGTGTCCAGACTGCTCCCCCAAAGGGTGGGAACAAATGGGCAATGGTCCACTTGCCCTCACTCAAAACGACATGTCGGAAAAAGCTCACTGAAAAATCCCGTCAAAAGATTGACTTTTTTCCTTCTCCCACAAAAGGCAGCCATTTAGAAGCTAGGCAAACTTGCCGATTTCTCCATCGGTGCTTTGCTGTAGAGTCATCCTATGGTTAGGATTGACAAAAACCGCTGGAATACTTGTCCATCTTGCAGAGGGCCTGGGAGGTTGGATCCATGAAGGTAACAAAGGGGAAATTCTCTGCTGGGGTTGTGATGGCCTTAGTGGGATTTGGGGTGTCTCAGTGCAAAAAGAAATCCAGAGGTGACGCGGAAAAAACCGACACTAATGCTCTTCAAAAGGTGAATTTCACCGATGCAAGTGGACTCCTGGGAACTCAGATTAAAGAATTTGGACTTAGAAATTCCAAAATAGAATTCTGTAGCAATTCAAATGACGAATCGGGAGAGAGGCTAATCCCCGTATTTGAATACCACGTCGTGGAAAAAGCAGAAATGGAGGTGGCTTCAAAACTTTTGGGTTACGCTTGCCTCTACAGTACCCAGGCTTCCAAAAACAGCGGCCCAGGAAAGATGACTCGAGCCATTTTGTTTGATGGCTTTGGCGGAAAAATTGGCAATATCTCCTGGAATCCAAGCGGCAAAGGTGATCTAGAACAGTACTTTACGATTCACTCTCGGTCGAGCACGAGCTCCCAAGAATCGCAGGTGGCATTTGTAACTCTGCCCAAAGTGGGGCAGTCCCTGTTTAAAGACTCCTTTCGGGAAAGCACCGAGCTATTGGAATCCTCTCAAACCTCTTACGAAGCTCTGTGGTTGGGGCAACAAACTGAAACGGCTCCTGATTTAGTGACCAGCTCCGATAAAACCTTTACGTTTGTCAAAAAGATAACTCAACTCCCAAGAACCGAAACCTGGACTCTAGCACAACGCACCGATAAAAAATGGCAACCTCCACCCCAGCCAGCGGAAGGAACCGGCGTTGCTGGAACGGCGGAATCGGCGAGCGCTAAATGGGAAGAGTACTTTACAGAAGAGTGGTTATCCACCAACCAGCCCCGGGCTTTTGCCAGTTGGGGTGTAAAGTTGAACCAGTCGTCTTGGGTACCCGCCCACGCAGCCCTTGTGGCTCTTATTCCAGAGTTTCTTAAGCATAAAAATTAGCACTCTCCCAGAGCCCTTGTGAGGTTTTTTCTAAGTCTCCTGCTAACCCAAAATCAAGTCGTCAGGGAAAACTTCCGAAAACCCTAAAGAGCGAGGGAGAGAGTACTCCAGATCACTAAAAGTGAAAAGAGAACGAAACATGAGATTTAAAATCACTCCATTGGCCTGGACGATTTTAGGATTTGTTTTTGTGCCTTTGGCATGTTCGGTGGAAAATCATAAGCTTCGATTTAAAAAAGGCAAGTTATCCAGCGACCAGGAAAGCATTGAAGTGGAAACCGCCCAATCTTCCAATAGCAACGCCCTTGAAGGCGAAGCCGTGGGAAATTCTTCACCTCGGAATAAACCACCGGCAGTTGTCATGGAAAAAACGGCTTTTTTGGAATGTGTGAGTAAAACAGGGTCCATACAAGCCTCCATAGGATGCTTTGCCACCAAAGGTCTCGTTCTCTCCACAGCAGATATGGTAAGTTGTTTGCCTGCTGGCGCGCCCGATTTGGTCTATACCTGTTTACAGCGAGAACTTTATATAAAAGGATATCAATTTGTCCAATCAGATATAGACTTCTGCAAGGCACAAGGGGGCATTGGTACCCTTGGAGCTTGCCTTTCCAAATGGGACGCCAGAATCACCCAAGCAGAGGCAGACAGATGCAACACAAAAGCGGGAGATTCCGCTACGATCTATCTTTGTTTCCAAAAGAGTCTCTATGCACCAGGATTTGTTCCCTCTGAGGCTGAAGTAAGAGAGTGCATCACCCAGTCCGGAGTTTCCGGCCTAGGAGCCTGCCTGGGAAAATGGATGCCAGGCATCCATCAGCAAGTCGTGGATAGTTGTGTGGCCCAGCCTGAAGTAGGACAAGATCCAAACAAAATTTATGTTTGCCTTCAGCGTGGAAAATTTTTGCCGGGTTATAAAATCGTGGTGTCGGATGTGGTGGGATGTCAGACAATAAACAACCAACAAAACACATGGGGAACTTGCCTAAGTGCTCTACAAACAAATGTAAATCAAGCAGAGGTGGATTCCTGTGTTACTTTTGCAAACAGCACAAATGCCGCATTGCTATTTGATTGCTTTGCCAGAAAGCTACTCGTACCAGGTTATCAGGTCAAGGCAACAGATGTTCAAGAATGCAAAGGCGCTGCGATGGATTTGGGTAATTCAGCCACATGCCTAAGAAAATGGATTCCCGTTTTGGTTCAAGACGATGTGAATCGATGTCGAACCAGCACCATGAGCGAAGATTCTACATTTGTTTATAGATGCCTTCAAAAAAACCAATTCATTTCTGGATACCTCGTTACAGCTCTTGATATTGAAAAACTGAAAACCAATGGAAATTTAGATTCTGCCGTAGTGGCAGGAATGAATGGACTGGGCAAATGGGTGCCCACATTAACCTCTTCCCAGGTGGACTTTTGTAAAAATGACCCAAACATAGGTTCGGACTCCCAAAAGCTGTGGACTTGTCTCCAAAGAAGAGTGACCATCCCAGGTTACGAACCCAGATCAGCAGAGATCTCAAGCTGCCTTTCCACGGAGCTTCCCTCTGGAAATGAAGCCATTGCCACCTGTCTGAGGCCCTGGGCTCCCAAAATCACCGCCAGCCAGATTCAAGGTTGTCGAACCACCATCGCCGATGATTCCAACTTAGCTGGACTAACCAAGTGTTTGCGTAGGCGAAGCATTGTGCCTGGGTACCGGGTGGAGAGCAATGATTTGGTGGTCTGTGCCAATGACCCCAACTTCGGATTTCCTAAGATTGCTAACTGCATAAGTAAGTGGCAGCCTGATCTTCTTCAAATTCATGCGGATTTTTGCAGATCGTCCAATAACGATACCAGTGATATGGCCATCATTTTAGAATGCCTAAAAAAGCAAAGAATCCTTCCGGAATACCTCCCCAAAAAAGCTGACATTCAGGCTTGTTTGGACAACGCCGCTTGTGGTGTGCCCAACCTCGCCGCCAATTCCCTAAACAAATGGGTGCCATTCCTCACTCAAGCTCAGGTAAACACCTGTGCCGCAAACCAAGCCACCCCCACCGCTGCCGCTTTGCACACGTGCTTGAGCGCCCTACCCACGTGGGTGGTTCCTCTCCCTTAGCGGTTGCTCTGGCACCAACTGGCCTTACCCAAGGATGGATTGGCGTCTGAGGGTGGTCCCTTATTGGCATTGTAGACTTCCAGATTACAATACTCCGTTCCCTGCGCCCTAAAGGAAAAACGATACTCATTAATGGAAAGATTCACCTCACCTAAAAAAACAGTGGCAGCACTGGGGTTCGCAGGAAACGATTTTGAGCCTAAAACCACAAAGTCTTTAAACTCATAAACCAGTTTAATGCCTTTCAGATTTTCTGTGTTGTTTTGCTTTTCCGCTTGTGTGGTGGTTAAAAACCGCAGCCCACCATTCACTTTAAAAATGTCTTCCCCCGCCCTCAAAATTTCAAACCCCGCACCAGACCCATCACCCACACTCAGAAAGCTTTGTTTCTTTAATTTAAATGGAACTTGGTTGGCCTTTCTGAATTGTTGGACGTGGCTAAGCCCCGTCACAAACCTTAAGGAATAAAGCCTGGGGGATGGGCTATCCAGAAGGTTTTTACCTAAGGCAGAGGATTCCATAAACTGCAATAGATTTTCAAATTTGTATTCGGAATCTCCACAAATCCCATTTTCTTGTGCACAGGACCAACTGATATCAGCCACCCTCTCATATTCTAAGGCATCCACCTGATAGCCTGAATTGGAGTCTAATCCACTCAACTCAGCCAAGGGGATGCATTTTCCATAATCAGCAAATGCGCTAAAACGGTCGCCCTCAGGCTCCCTGGCTGGGGCCCGTAAGGCTTGTGACAAACAAGTGTTAAACTTCTCGTTGGATGGTTTGGGATCCGGATTCTGAACACGACGATGGAGCTCTTTCAAAACATCCCACTCCGATCCCAGAATGGAAATCGGATTGGAGTTCAACAAAGCCACCAAAATCTGCTCCCTCTCTTGGTCGCTCTTTCCAGCCCCTAGCTCAGGTCTCAGTTTGCTTTCCCAAAAATTAAATTGGGTGTCTAGGGGAGCTGACTGCCTAGGTCCAGCCTCTGGAGTGGGCGCAGGATCGCAGTTGACCTTACATTTGGCAGGTCTTTTTGTGTCTGAACCACAACTCATCCCAAATCCAATTGAGATCATTAGCCCCAATCCCAGCGAAAATAATCTCATGAATCGGCTCTCCTCCCTTTTTTGCGTCTGATGAGTAATATGGCAGAAACTAAACTCAGGCATACGGTCAAGGTGCACACGCCAAATCCATGACGGTGCCTGATTCCTCAAAAAAGTTATAAACTGGAAACCCAGTTTGAAATCCGCTGAAAAGGTAGTTTATAATGACTTTCTTCCCCATTTTTAAAAACCATTCACAATGGCCGTTAGCTGCAGTTTTGATGAGCGTATGCACGATGCATTGCGCCTCCCGAACCCTATCCCAACCTCCCCTAGGTGAAGACGCTGCTTACGAAGGAGAAGACGAAGATATTCAAGAAGCCGTTCAGATCGTGCAAGAAATCCAAAAAAAAGAAGCCGAAAAAGCCAATCAATCGAAAGCCTCAAGAGGCGCCCACGCCAAAGGCCTGGGCTGCGCCCTTGGCGACCTGTTCCCCATTGCCTCAAGGGATCCCCAAACCAAAGAAGGGGCCTTTGCGCAGTTCACCAAATACAGCGCCTTTGTCCGATTTTCTAACGCCCCTGCCAGTCACCCCCCTGATAAACAAGAAGGCCCCCGTGGCTTTGCACTCAAGCTTAAAAATGTGCCCGGACAAAAACTATGGAACGCAGATGGAAACAACTCAGATCTGGATCTGCTGATGGTTTCTGTTCCCATCTTTCCCAATCGATCCGTGGCAGAATACAATCAGTTTGTCACTTCAAGAACTTGGTTTCTACTCACCCATTTGCCCACGGTGTTAAAAGTGCGAGGTTTCATCCCTAAAGATGTTACCTCTGTGATTGATCACACCTATTTTTCCATTGGTGCTATTAAATGGGGCAAAAAAGCAGCGAAATTAAAAATCAATCCTTGTAAAAGCCCCTTGAATCGGGAACTTTCAGCGACGGAGAGAGAGGAAAATAAAGACCATTTTCTTTCTTTAGAGTTAAAGCGTTATCTTAAAAAACAAGATGCCTGTTTTGAACTTTCTGCCCAAATCCAAAAAGATCCCGTGGCTCAGCCGGTGGAGGATCTGACCGTAAATTGGGAGACCGATGATACACCATTTCTTCCGTTTGCCCGTTTAACCCTACCCGTTCAGAGCGTTTTACCCAGTGACTCATCGGGGTCCACCTGTGAAGCCAGTGCCTTCAATCCTTGGAGAACGATAGCGGAGCACAGGCCTCTGGGCTCCCTCATGCGTGCCCGAAAAGCGGTTTATGATGCCTCCCTAAAAACCCGAATGTAATCCTCCTCCAAATTAAAATCAGAGGGTAAAGGCGCGTCAAAAAACGAACCTAACCTAAGCTACGCTTTAGATTCCTTTTTCCCAACCCGATACCAAGAACAGGTGTGCCTGGGTCTAACCAAGGCACGACATCCACCATGGAGATTTGGGTTTGAGAGCTCAGCCGGCCAAGCAAATATTCAATTTTATTCTCCTTTTGGTGTACGGGATCCTTTGGGGAAGCCCCCAGGCGTTTGGATTTTCCCTTGGAATCACAGGATCTGGCGGAGCATCAAACTTTTCGGTGCCTGTGGATCAAAATTTGCCCTACTCCGGTGCTTACCCTGGAACCGTAAATTATGCCGGCTTTAACTATGGTTTAGGTATTCCCGTGGGGTTTGTGAGCCTGGGTCCGGCAGAAATTTTGGGTAGCTTAGGATACGAAGGACTCAGTGCATCTGCTATTTTAGATGGAACCGATGACGCTGGAAACAAATATAAGGTGACTGAAAAACTGACTGCTAACATGTTGGCCGTAGGTTTTGGCGTAGGACTGAAATTTTCGCTAATTAAAATAGATCTTATGTTTCAATATGATCTAGGGTTAGGGGCCACTTTTTCTCGAGCCGGATCCATTCCTGTGGGAACGGAAGTGTTGGAATTAGAAGAAAAAATTAAGATAGCAGGGTTTTCCAGAATTCGACCAGGATTAAACGCTTTTGTGACATTTGCCCAAAAATTTGGAGTGGGGTTCTTTTTTGATTATTTTATCGGAAATGGCTCTTTTAGTGTGGAGGACACCAAATACAAATACAAACCTTCTGGGCTTAACGTAGGTGCTAAGTTTTTGGTCTTATTTATAGCACCCAAAAGCTCTACCAAAGCGTCCAAAGATGCCGAAGGGGAATCCAAACCTGAAAACGCTAAATCAGGAAAAGAAAAGAAGAAGACAAAACCTGCCAAAAAAAATAAAAAGACTTAAAGCAAAATCTAGTAAATAGATTAGCTACTAGGAGAAAAAGCCAGCTTGCAAATGGAACATCAGGATTTACTTAAAGAAACCCTCTCCCCTCACCGCCTGCGTGGTTTGGCTGCTAATGGGCGGGCTCTGGGAGTTGTGTCAAGCCGCTTTTCCTTCCCTAGGGACGTTTGATCTCTTAGATTTGGTAGCCCACGGAATCGGTGTGTTACTTGCCTTTACCGGGTCCCGTTCCCAACCCGCTTGGGGAATCACCGCTCCCTCAAATCAAAAAGTTTTCCAGGCTATTTTTTTAGGCATGGCACTTTTTAGCAGCTTAGCCACAAGTCCAGCCAGAAAAGTACCTCCCGGTACGCTCCCCCCAAAAACGCATTTCTGGGACCCCATTTACTTGAGTTACGATGACTTACGCCGGTCTTTTGCCGTAGAAGCCCCTCGCCCCATCACTAAAAAAGGTAAGATTTTGATTTACAAGGACTGGATTTTTGTCAGCGATACCAATCTAGGGATTCATATGATCGACAATAAGGACCCCGTGCACCCCAAACACGTGCATTTTTTAAACCTTCCTGGCGATTCCAAACGTGGGGTGATCGTGGGAACCACCAAACGGCCCACCGGTGTGAATCCAAAGGAGAAAGGCAATGGCCATCAGCTTTACATTGGTGGAGAAAATGCCCTATTTATCTATGGGATCTCTAACCCAAACCAACCCTCTCGCCTGTCTGAGGGAACTAAAGAGGGGGCCAGATCACAAGTGGTCACGTCCGGCAAAACCGCTTATGTCATTGCCAATAGAATTCCCACTCCACGCTCTACCTTTGGTGAAAACAAACTTTACTTTATCGATATCTCACAACCCGAACGACCTACTGTGATATCCGATGTTACATTTGAACATCAAACAAACGGTTTGGGGGGTGCTAGGTAACCGGCTATTCCTGTGTAACGATCGGGAAGGGCTAGTGGAGTGGAACGTGGAAGATCCCAAGCAATTCAAAAAAATCAAATCCATAGAGGATGAAAAATGTTTTGACATCGTTCCCAACGGAAAAAAACTGGTTGTTGTGGGAGAATCAGGAATCTCTCAGTACCACCTTGGGGAACCGGAATCGGAAGTTTTAGAAAGGATCAGCCAGATTGACCTGAAAAATCTTTAGCACCCAAAAATTCCATATTTTCCCTACTTTTTGAGCTTATTTAAATTTTTGGTAGTCAAAAAAACGTTACCTTAGACACCTAAGGTTTCCTAAGTTTGTTCCGAAACACAGTAGGATAAATGTACTCTAAATTTGCATAGAGTTTGGAAGTGAAAATGGGCTTTGCCGTAGACGGCGAAATTGTAGGGATGTTTTTGGACGAAACCGCCGATGGACTGGCGGTGTGGGATTCCCTTTGTCTCAAGCTCGATCAAAACCCAGAAATCAAAGATCTTCAAAATCTATTCCGCATTGCCCATAACATCAAAGGCTCTTCCAAAAGTGTTGGGCTGGATGAGATGGGTTCCTTTGTTCACCACGTAGAAGATGTTTTGGTGCAGCTCAAAGATGGAAAAACAAAGTGGAGTTCTTCCATTAGCAAGCTCATGCTGGAATTTCATTCCATCATGTGCCACTGGATTGAAAAGCTGAGAAGCCATCCCGATTACGTCCCCAACTTGAAATCCATTGAAGCCCATTTCGGAATCCATCCGGAGGACGCTCCGGCCACCCCATCTGTATCCACATTTCAAGAGCCATCCATACACTTCGATGATAAACCAGAAGAAAAAGCCACCCGGGCGGGTTCTGAAACGGTAAGGATTTCTGGTAAAAAACTGGATCAATTATTCGATTTGGTGGGAGAGATGTCTATCAATCGATCCATCCTCATCCAGAGCCACAAGAATAAGGACTATAGCGCGTCTTCCTTTGATTCTGCCATGGAACGCCTAGAAACGGTGTCTAGGCATTTGCAAGAGGCCGCCTTAGGCCTTCGCATGCAACCACTCACCTCTGTCTATCAGCGATTAAATCGCATTTGTCTAGACACGGCCAATGCCGTCCAGAAAAAGGTCAAGCTAGAAACCTTTGGGGGCGACACGGAACTGGATCGATCCGTGGTGGAAAAACTACTCGATCCCCTGGTGCATTTGCTTCGAAACTGCATTGATCACGGCCTAGAAACTCCGGAACAAAGGATAAAGCTTGGAAAGCCCAGCTTAGGGCTCGTAAAAATAGATGCGGTGAGTTCTGGCTCGCAAGTAACCATCACACTCACGGATGACGGTCGGGGATTAAATTTAGAAAAAATAAGGGCCAAAGCCATCTCCCAAAATCTCATTTCCGAAAGCGATGTTTTAAAAAAGGAGCAGATTCAAAATCTCATTCTTCTGCCAGGATTTAGCACTCAAGACAACGTTTCTATGATTTCGGGTAGAGGAGTCGGGATGGACGTGGTGAAAACCACTTTGGAATCCCTAGGTGGTAGCCTCCGCATGGACAGCGAACCGAATAAGGGAACCAGGTTTCAGATTCAGATACCCACCCAAATGGGAATCATTGAGGGGTTCGTGGTGTCTTTAGACGGAGCCAGATACGCCGTACCCGTAAGTGAAGTGGCCCAAATCCTAGATTTAAACACCAGCACTGTAAATCAAGACAAGCTTTTAGGAGCCACCGTTTTTAGTGCCGGACAATGGATTGCCTTGGAGGCGCTTTCCCACTTTCTGAAGTGCGTCCCCCACCCTTCCCTAGAATCCGAAGGAATTCCTCCGCCCGAGCCTAAAACCAAAAGTCATTGGCACCGTGTGGCCTTACTCAGTGCGGTTTCTGTAAATCGAGTGGCGTTCGAAATCGATGGATTGTTGGGAAAGCAAAATGTGGTGGTGCGTCCTCTATGTGAAAAAATGAAAAATTATAAAGGGGTGGTGGGCACCACCATTCTTGCCGATGGCATCCCTGCCCTGATCATTTCCCTTTCCGCATTTACAAAACGCTCAGAGACAACACAAGTGAGGCAGTCCGCATGAATTCATGGGATACAAATCTTTCCGAGGGTTCTGGCGAAGGAGAAGCCAATGATCGTTACCTTATTTTCAAAATGGGGGGCGATCTCTATGCCGTTCCTTTATTGGAGATTTTAGAGGTGATTGAGCCAATGCCCGCACAAAGCATTCCCAACACCCAGCCTCATTTTACCGGTCTGATCAATGTGAGGGGACGAATCTATTTTGTGGTGGATTTTAGAATTAAATTTAATTTAAAAACCGCTAGCCAGGAAGGAAAGCCTGCTTTTCTGCTCTACCAAGAAGGCACCTCCTTTTTTGCGATGGCCGTGGACGTGGTGACTTCGGTGATGAAAATTCCCAACGAAGATATTGATATTAATTCCAATATTGTGAACAATAAAAACCTTGGATTCATTAGGGGAATTGCAAAGGCGACCCATAAAATCATTTCTGTATTGAATATGAAAGAACTTTTTAAAGATGAAATTTTTACAAATGATCAGAATTTAGAGTTCCTTGTTCCTAAACAATCTGCTGCATAAGGAGTGCAAAATGAACGTTACTCAATTTTTCCGAGGTGTCTTGAGTGTAAGCTTCGTTTCCGGGCTGGTTTGGGCAAGTTCCGCTCAAGCCGGGGTGTGTGAGATGCAAATTCACCGGGTTCCCTGTGCCGGCAAAGAGGCAGAAAGCTTAAAAAAATGCGCTGGCAAGGTGGATTGCACTGTGAAAAAGAAAGCCGCCACGGCCCAAGAATGCTCAGACACTGCATTAAAGGAGTGTGAAAATTCCAGATTAGACATCACTAAATCCAAAACCATTAAAGCAAAATTTGATGGGGCTGAGCTAAAATCAAAATCTGGTGATTTGAATTTCTGTGAAGCCAACCGACCCGATTTCAACAAGTGTTAAAATTGGATTGATCTGCAATCATCAAAGGGTACTTGAAAGCAATTAAGAAGGTGGTAAGAATGACACGCATGGAAGGTTCTCAGAGTCACGGTAAAGAACGATCGCTTGGAAAAAATCTAACCATTTTGATGGGGAGCTTTTTCTTACTTTGTTTGGCGGTGGGCGTGTCAGAAAACTACCTCCTAAATGGTATATTAAAAGCGTCCAAGGATTCCTATGCCTATGTAAAGGTGGAAGAGATCTCCTTTGAGGTTGGGACCTCTTCTAAGGCATTTTTAAATGCATCCTTTGCAAGCCTTCTTAAACCGAGCGTGGCCGAACGCCACAAACTCAAAGACGACCTGGAGATCGAATGGGGCGGGGTTGACGAATTTATCATGAAGTTGGAAGGGCAAGCCATTACCGTCACGGAAATTCAGTCTCAAACAACACAAGTCGTGGACATTTGGAAAACACTCAAACCCAAAGGCGATGCCTGGTTATTGGAATGGGCAAGCCCCTCCACCACGGCGGCAACGCTTTCCAAAGGCCTATTTGAAATTCAAGAGGAACTCGCTAAAATAGAGCAAATCACAAATAAACTGAAAGTTTTAGGCACCGAAAAGGTAGGAGAAAGTTACGCTAAATCGGAAAAGGCTGATAAATTTAAAGATATATTAAGCGTTATTTTATTTGGCTGTTTGATTGGGCTCACGATGTACGCTGGTATATTTGGTAAAAAAATCACCTCTCGCTGCCGATTTTTAATTCATCAAATTGGCCGTCGCACATCGGCTCTCATGGAGCACAGCAATACACTCACTTCCGGCTCTCAAAAACTATCGGAAGCCTGCACCGAACAAGCCGCTGCCATACAGGAGTCCATGTCGGCCATGGAAGAGATGAGCAGCATGATCCAAAACACCACCCAGTATGCAGAGCATTGCAATCAAATCACTTCCAAAGTGGAAGGTCAGACCAAGCAAGGGGTGATGGTGATGAGGGACATGGTGAGCGCCATGGAAGCCATCGAAGAATCCAACACCGCTCTCTCTGGAATGACCTTGATCATTGAAAAGATATTTGAACGCACTAATGTGATCAACGACATCGTTTTCAAAACCCAACTCCTTTCTTTTAATGCTTCCATAGAGGCTGCACGGGCTGGACAATATGGAAAGGGATTTGCCGTAGTGGCAGAGGAAGTGGGCAAGCTAGCGGAAATGAGCGGAGGGGCTGCCAAGGAAATCTCCCAATTGCTAGGGGAAAGCCGCAGGGAAGTGCTCAAAATTGTTGAGGGAACCACCAAACGGGTGCAAGGAGGCAAACTGGTGTCCAAAACGGCACTGGAAGCCTTTGAGGGGATCGCCGTTCAAATTGATGCCATCACTCAGCAAGTGGCGGACATTTCCAGAGCCGCCAAAGAACAGTCCATCGGAGTGCAGCAGGTGAGCGAAGCCATGAAAGAGATGGACAAGGCAAGCCTTCAAAATAACATTGTGGCCGGGGAAGTGGCAAAACTAGCCCAAAACATTAAATTGAACTGCAATGACTACAATGTGATTGTGGGGGGCTTTAGATCCACTATTCTGGGAAGCACACCTGCCCCTAGGGCGGTCTCCAGGTCAAACCAAGATTGGTCCCATCAGCTGAGCCGACTCAGTTCCGACCACCCCTCCGAGGAACGAAATGTGTCTCAAGACGAATATAAAGAGGAAAAGGTGCATTCAGAGGAATACCGATATCCAAACGAAGGCGACCATCACAATGGGGTAAATAAAGTAACAGGTTTAGGAGAACCTGCAGTTACTACAAAACTCATTGATACCATTCTCACCAAAGCCAAAAGTTTGTCTTGGGAGTCCAGTGAAAAAGATTCACGATCTCAAAGTCATTCAGAACCTAACGGTGACATGACCTCGAGTCCAAAAGAGGAGTCCCCCAAGCCCGGGCGTAAATCTGCCTAATCCAGGAAGGAAACCATGAAATCCTTAACTTCCGATGAAACCGAAATCATTTTCTCCATGGTGGAAAAACTCACCGGGACCCATCAGAAGGGTCACTTTCGAAAAGATATCTTGATTTCCAATGTGGAAAAAAGAATGTCTGACCTAAACCTAGTGTCTTTGGCACATTATTTAGAGCTCGTGGCGCAAGATAACGACGAACTCAAACGCTTTATTTCCAGTCTCACCATTCACACCACATCATGGTTTAGGGAACGAAAACACTTTGACAAATTAGAACTGCATTTTGGGAACGGTTTTAGACAAACCCATCTGAAGGTGTTGTGCGTGGCGTGTTCCACGGGTCAGGAAGCCTATTCCATGGCTTTTGTGTTGGAAGGCCTTAGGGAACTGGGTCTGATTTTAGACTATACCATCACCGCTTGCGACATAGATCCGATGGTGGTTCAAAATGCCAAAAAGGCACACTACTCCCTCCATGAATGGAACCAGGTATTGGCTAAATACCAAAGACTCTGCGTCAAACATGAAAATGAATTGTATTTTTCTCCCAATCAAAACATAATGAAGCGCTGCCATTTTCAGAAAGAAGACTTAAGAGGTTTAGGAAAAAAACTCCCGCCTGGACAGTTTCACCTGTTAATGTGTCGAAATGTCCTAATCTATTTTCATCCTTCCGACATACCCGGGATCGTAAAAATCTTTGAATCCTTGCTCATTGAAAAGGGAGTTTTATGTTTGGGTCACAATGAGATGTTGGAGGCAAAAAGTTACCCCCAACTTTCTAAATTAACCAACAGCATGTACACTTTGGTTCCAAAATCGGAAGATGGACCAGCCCTTTTTTCCCCCGATGTGGTGTTGCTGGGTGCCAGTACGGGAGGCACCACGGCACTTGTACAACTTTTGCAAAACATGCCCAAAGGCACTCCACCTGTGATTGTGGTGCAGCACATCAATGAGAGTTTTGCTGGTGATTTTTCCATGAGGTTGGCCAAATCTTCTGGACTCAAGCTCTGGGACCGATCCTACCCCGCACCATTGCTAGATAACACTCTTTATATGGCTCGTGAATCCACCCATATTGTGTTGGTAAAGAAATCCGGAAAGGTGCTTGTGGAGCTTTCCGATGCTCCCGCCATGAACCGGCACCGCCCCAGCGTGGATGCGTTGTTTCGAAGTGCCGTGGGGCTTCCCATTCGATGCATGGCACTGCTCCTAACGGGAATGGGAGAGGATGGAGCCTATGGCCTAGAATTATTGAAAAGGGATGGTTCGTACACCATGGCTCAAGATGAAGACTCCTCTACCGTCTTTGGAATGCCTAAATCGGCCATTGAGCGAGGAGCCACCTGCGCCGTGGGGAACATTGCTTCTTTAAGAAGCAAACTATTAGAATCCATTCACCTGAACCGGGCAAGTTAAATTCAGTGACCCCTGTTTTTTTTCCAGGGTAGCTCCGCCATCCCCATTCGGGCTTTACATTTGAGCCAACCCTAGCTAGATTGCCTTTCATTTAAGTGGCTAACTTTGCTCGATTGAAAGGAGATTATGGACGGCCAATTGGTGATGAGTCTTTTGACATTAACGGCATTGGAAATCGTATTGGGGCTAGATAACCTGATTTTTATCGCTATATTAGCCCAAAAGCTCCCCGAAAATCTTCGAGGCAAAGCCCGAAACTTGGGACTCACCTTGGCGCTTTTGGTGCGAATCTCCATGCTCTTTATGGTGGGCTGGATTGCAAGCCTTACGCAACCCCTTTTTCACTTTATGGAACACGACTGGACTGGGAAACACCTTCTCCTACTGGCAGGAGGCCTATTTCTCCTCTATAAAGCCACGAAAGAAATCCACCATAAAATGGAAGGGGCTCCTGAAGACGCCCCCCAAGCTAAGGCGGCCACCACCTTTCGATCCGTTATCATCCAAATATTGTTGATTGACGTCGTGTTTTCCGTGGATTCCGTGATCACGGCGGTGGGGATGGCCCAATCCGTGGCGGTCATGGTAGCGGCCAATGTGATTGCCTTGGCGGTGATGTTACTCACGGGAAGTGCCATTGCAGGCTTCGTGGATAAACACCCCAGCATCAAAATCTTAGCACTCAGTTTTTTGGTGATGATTGGATTTGTGCTTACCGCTGAAGGCTTTGGCGCCCATATCTCCAAAGGATATGTTTATTTTGCCATGGCATTTTCTGTTGCTGTAGAGCTGGTCAATATCCGAAGTAACTCTCGAAAAAAACCTGTCACTCTATTAGACTCCCCCCGGCTACCCTAATTAGAGAGTCTTTAAAAACTCTAAAAGCGCCCGTTTATCGTCCTTAGACAATTCTGTGCCCCAGGGATGTCCCGAGTTTTGATTACCATACGGCGCGTAAAGCCCTCGCCTCTACAGGCGATGGGATATAAGCGCCCTGAAAAGGTCGAGCGAGGATGCGAGCGAAGGCCAACGCCTATGGAGCGGGCAAGGCTACAAAGGAGTCGCGT
>JBIIVH010000030.1:0-49317 GCA_044339525.1 Silvanigrellaceae bacterium
TGTCAAATTTAACTACTTTTGTCATGTCTAACTCCTGAGGCAAAACGCTATTTCTGAATTAACACCTCATTCGTCCATTGGCAATACTGGCTGTACAGCCAACATCAATCCGCGGATGCACCCCAATTTAAGACTGGATTCCGCTGGACGAATGTTTTCACATCTTTATGGTAATGGCGGCCAGGAAACACTCCGACTCACCCCACAATCATCAGACAGGGAATACCTTGGCGTATTTGAGTGGAACGGTAAAATCATCCCCATGAACTGCAAGTCTTAACACTTCAGCCTTGAGGAAGGTAATGGGAAAATCATCTTCGCAAGTCACAAAATTTTCAAAACTTTGTTTAATAAAACGTTTTCAATAAAAACACACAAATTCCTATTCTGCCTATCTCAATTAACCTAATCTCCCAATGGGATTTTCAAGGCTCCATCGCCCCTAAAGAAAGCCCCAATTCACCACATCCTTTTTGGTGGGGAGCTTCCATGCTAACTCAAAAGTCCCATTTAAAACCTTTTCCCTTTCTGATAGCTCCATCCCACAGCCTCATCAAAGTTCTCACACACGATCACTCACACCGCATCTTTTGTGCCATCCTCACGGGTTTTTGGGCCATTTACGTACTTTTGGGTAGCCTATTGTTTCCACTGCAAGAATGGGATGAGTCTCGGCACATTCAAAACGCACTTGAGATGCTCCATACCGGCCATTTCTGGCAATTGACTTTCAAGCACTCTCCAGACACGTGGAATCTCAAACCCCTCCCGGGCATCTGGGCTCAAGCGGCAGCCTCCTGGGCACTGGGAAAAGAGATATGGGCGTTTAGACTCCCTTCGGCGGTTTCTCTATTGATTTTTGTATTACTTTTGTATAACTGGCTAAAAGATCATTTGGCAAGACATCAAGGGTTCTGGATCTGCACCATGCTCCTAACCTCTAAAGGACTGGCGGGTTGGCATATGGGTTGGACCGCCGACATGGATGCTCCACTTTTAATGTGTATGACATCAGTCTTATACTGTGGCCACCAAATTTTAAGATCTGCCCTCAGCTCAACCATTCCCTGGATCCACGCCTGGGGGATTTTCATTGGTCTCGGATTGGGATTTGGATTTAAAGGTTGGGCCGTGCTTCAGGTGTTGCCGCCTCTTTGCTTTCTAGTTTACTTTTATTTATCCATTCATGCAAAGTTGATTTGGCCTATCTTGTGTGTGGGATTATTTTTACTTGTTTGTTTACTTGGCGCTGCATTCTATTTTAATGCTCTGCCCTGGTTAGAACGTTCCTTAAGTGTGGATATACTCCAACGTTGGACCCAACCATTGGATGGGAATGGAGATTTTGGCCTTCAAAACAATCTCCTCTGGCTTCCCAAACAGTGGCAGCTTCTTTTTTTCCCATGGATCTATGTCTTGCTGTTTTCTTTGTTGCTTTTATCGTTTTTCCAAAAAGCCAATCTCGTTAAGCAGTGGAAACTGTGGGCTTCAAAACCAGCCAGACTGTACTTTTTGGTTTTTATCACCTCAAATTTGGTTGCCATTCTCTCCAGCCATACCAAGACTTTTTGGTACGCCGTGCCGAGTGGGGTGTTTTTAATGACAGCGATGGGTTTATTGATTTTTCAGGTTCGTAATCCATCCTATCTAACTCAGTTCGTCGCACTGCTAGGGGTTTGTCTTTGTATTACACTTGTAAATCATTTTAGAAAAACTCTTCGAAATTTTTCCAATCAAAACACAGAAATTATATTTGCAAAACAGACTAAATCAGAAATAGAAGATTTCAAAAAGATGTGTTTTGTGGGCCATCCATCTCCCAAACAGAGAGTGGCTTTTAGTCTGGTTTATTCCACAGAAGTGTTCACGTTTCCAGCTGCACAATCTTGTGAGTGGGTTGTTAATCTGGAAACACAGTCTGTTTCCAAAAAACTCTCACAAGATAACTGATTCATTTGCAAACAAAATAAGACTCAAATTACAAAACGACTACATTTTCTGTAAATTGAATACTCCACCGTTTCCAGTGCTCAAAGTCACGTTGGAGCCCGTGGCATTAAAACCACAATTTTGAGAAGAAAGTCCACCAGAAGCCACTGTAACACTTACAAAAAACAGTCCAGAAGTGCTGCTAGATGGCACCACTTTTGTGACTTTTAGTTGGCTGTTTCGAGCGGTATCTGTAATGATAAAGTTACATTGCTGTTTACTTCCACTGGAACTTTCAAGGGTGTATGTGGGGGCTCCACCATTTACACTCAAGATCTTAACGGTGTCACCAACGGCAAAGGGAGCGGCGGGTGTGGTGGGGTTGCTAGGTGGTGGTGGAGGAGGTGCAGGTGGATTGGGCTTGGAAGTTACCGTAAAATTAAAATCATCAAAGCTAGCAACCATTACGGGAGCTGTAGGAGAGAATACCGTGAAACCACAACTACTGCTCACACCACCGCCGTTTTCAGCCACAGTAAACATAGCCAAAAGATGAGTGGACTTTTGCACCTCAAAAACCCCTGGACTTGAAGTTTTGATAAACGTGCAATCTCGGTTGCTCATGGAAAATTTTGCTTCAGAAACCTTGGGACTAATCGTTACAAAGGTCCCTGGAGCAAATCGAGGAGGAGGAGGTGGCGGTGGGTTTGAGCGGGTGACTTCAAAGTTATTGAAGTGAAGTCTTAGATTTCCCACATTAGGATTTTTTGAAAATCGAGTGACGCCGCAGGCTCTGGTGCTGAGGCTTCCCCCAAATTCGGCCACGCGCAGATCGACTTCAAACCCAGTCGACCGGGTCACCACGAAAATTCCAGGGGCTCCTGTTTCGGTAAAATCACAACTCCTTCCATCAACAT
This sequence comes from Silvanigrellaceae bacterium, assembly GCA_044339525.1. Classification (GTDB taxonomy): domain Bacteria; phylum Bdellovibrionota_B; class Oligoflexia; order Silvanigrellales; family Silvanigrellaceae; genus JBIIVH01. The sequence continues at coordinate 2,847 of JBIIVH010000030.1, forward strand.
CCACTTTGGAAGAGCTTAGTTTGCTGCTAATTTTAACAAACTCACCCACTTTAAAGCGCGCCTCAGGCGGGTTTGGTCTCAGCCGTTCTTCAAAAAAGGCGGTGTGCCAGTTCATTTCTATTTCTGCAGCAATATCAGCACATTTAGAAGGTTCTAATCCGGGCATTTGATTTGTGATAATGCGCGTCCGAACGATTTTGTCATCTACAGAAATCACTTCCGCTTCAAAAAGCTCACTTCTAGGAAGGCTACAATCCATTTGTAAATTGTTGTCCACACGAGTCACTGATTTAGACGGGAAAGGCGAGGTAAATAGATAGTACTTTCCTACCACAGGCGGTCTTTTTGATTTGGGAGTGTTGGTTACGGTTTTGTTATACAACTTATGATCAAATGTCAGTTTTGTTTTGAACAATCCACAAGAAACATTGTCAAGTTGTTGCGAATCGTTTACATTCACAATGGTTATCTTGTCTCCATTCACACTCTCAACCAGCCCCGAAAATGAATTATCACTGGAGCTCGTCCTACATTCACCCTTGTCACCTCCGCTCGTTTCAAAGCTAATGACATCACTTCTTTGCACAAAGGGTCCTTGAACAAAGTGCACGAAGGAACCCACTCTAGGACTGTCTGTTCCCACAAACCTCTTTTCGTTAAATTCAGCAAATTCAATTCCGTTCTGAGCAGCCAAACTGGGAGCATCAGGACATGGTAATCCCAAAGAGTTTCCAGAAGATAGCTTCACATAGGAGTCTTTAATGGCTATGTGGGTTTTTTCATTGGAACTATTATCAAACGTGATACTCAATCCACCATCCGAAATGACTTCGGAATTTGTAACTACAAACTCGGGATCGTCGATAGCGGTGCCTCCCCCGTTCATTCTTTCTACTTCTTCTCTCGATACTACCAATGGGGAGCTTGCTAGATAACCATTAAAAACATTTTTTGTTACGCTTACAAATTGGGCCAACTTAGCATGGGCAGCCGAAGTTTTGTCTTTTACAGCAGACTTAATAAATTGGGAGCCTGACCAAGTGATATTTGTTTTGGTATTGGCCGGAAATCTAGCGTCGATTTTTGAGCTCCTAGGATCCGGACGACCGAGTGATGCAATGGTATCCAAGCGCGCATTGTAAATCCCCACATGAGTGTTCCACTCTGCTTTAAGCGACTGGAAGGCAGTTACACATTTGGGATCCACACTTCCACCACCAAACAAACCTCCCTTCTTGCAAAACTTGGCCCCTCGGGCTTCTTTTTCAGAGGCTTCGGCAAAGGTGTCTCCCCTTCCTCCTGGTTTCGTATTTTTAATGGCATCCAAATTACGAATCGAGATGTTAAGTTGGTTGGCTTGGCTTGCCGCTTCTATTTCATCCGCCCTGAGTTCGGCTTCGGCTACTTGAATCTCGGATAAAATTCCAGACTCACTTGTTCTTATGGAAACCACAGAATTCAAGAGATCATTATGGCTTACACTGATGTTGTTACCTTGAGACACCAGTTTGGCTGATTTAAAGAGCTCCGCCACGTTTCCAACCTCTGCGGGATTTGAGGTGCTGCTGGCTGAATAAAGGCAAACACGAGGATCGGAATGGCCACCTTCCGCGCGAATGGTTCTGCCAAGCGGGTCAATGTGTTTTGTGGATTTAGAAAAACGCGCAAACCACAGCGTCTCAAAACTTCCCTCTTGTTTAACCGTTCCCGCTTGAACCTGAGATTCTATTTTCTTTCGACTAACGCAGGACACCCCCATGCCCACGGCAACAGCAAAACTGACCCCAAAACAAAAATACCCATGTTGTCGTTTCAAACGAAATCCTCCAATCAAAAAAATTTGAAACTAGAAACCTACCTGGTCCTAGTTAAGATAATATATCAAATCATTTTTCCAAAGGTTAGTTTCAAAAGATGCCAGGCGGTGCCAAAAAATGGTCACCCGATCTTTTTTTTCTCATTTTAATCTTCTGGAGTCTCTTCTTTAGAAGGCAAGTTGCCTGAGCGATTTTTCACTTTTCCCTTACCGGAGGATTCCGTAGCACTCGCTTCCAGAGCACTCAGGGCCGCAGATTGGTTTTTGGCCAAGGATCTTAGCTGCTCGTCGGTAAGTGGTTTTCCCCCATTTGCAATTAAAGTTCTTAATTCTTCACGCATCACAACGGCGTGTTCAAATATCTGTTTTTTGTTTTGGACGGTTTCAAAGTAACGATTCAGATAGTCCAGTGATTTTTTATACTGTTCCGACCGATTTTCCTGATTTTGAAATTTTTCCCTGTGTAAAACCGCCAAATGATAAAGAGCCAAGGAGCTTTTCGGGTGATCGCTTAAAACACTCTCAAGTTGGGATTTACTTTCCTCATTCTGACCCTTACTTGCCATCACAATGGCATTGCCCGTCATGGCATCCCAGGCTTTGTCATTATACTTTAAACTATTTTGCAAATGCCTTTGAGCTTGCTCATAGTGTTTCGTTTGCAAATAAAGCGCAGCCATGTTGAGATTTAAGCTCACGTGATTGGGATTTAAAGTTAGACCCTTATGCCAGTGGGACCGAGCACGAGTGAAATCTCCTTTTAGGGAAAACACAACCCCCAAAAGATTGTAAACGCTGGGGTCATTTTTTTCTGACTTCAATAGGTTTTCAGCCAGGAGTTGGGCTTGGTCCCATTTGTTTTGATAAAGGTTAGCTTTAATCAGAATTTTTTTGGCCCCTCGGTGGTTGAGATCCGCCAGCAAAATAAGTTTGGCCAATCGAATCGATTCCTCCACCTGGCCTGCCATCAATGCCGTTTCAGCGGCGGTTAACGTGAGATGTTTCCCAGAGGTTTGATCGGGCATGGCTTTGATGAGCTGAAAAGCCTTCATGTGTGTGGCGTCTGGTTCAATGTAAAGATCACTAGAATCATCTAAAGACAAAGGAAAGGTTACGATTTTAACTTCTTTTTTCAGCTCAGATTGCTGGATTTCTGAAGTGGATTTACAGGTCAGCACTCCCAAGCTAAGAGAACAAGCCACCATGCTCATCGCTAGCGGCACCCATCCCTTTTGAAAATGACTCTTTTTTTGTGGACTCATTCTATCACCTTTTCGCCAGAATGTCTTTTGTTTCAACCATTTCCAATAACTGAGATTCCAAATAAAGGGGCCTAGGGAATTCCTCAGGCATGACCTGATATTCTTGAGGTTTGAGGAAAGCTAACCGAGAGAGCAAAGCTTCCAGTACAGGACTAGTGGACTCAAATGACGCTTGGGATCGGGCACGGCTCCAAGCCTCCTGATAGGCCACTAGAGCCTCATCTTGAAGGGGAAAGGCCACCTTTTCTAGAGTTGCCTTGAGTGCTTCACGGGCTGAGGCGGATTCATTAGGGTCCACCGGAGCTTTGAGCAGCATGCCCGCCAAGTGTTCTTTGATGGCTCCCTCCAAATATTGAGACGCCACCTTAGAATTGAGCTCACCTAGGGCAGACACTTTCTTCAAATCGGCAATGATGTCGTCTCCTCTTTGCCGCAACGCATTAAATTGGTCCGTGAGCCGTTTGGGATCGGTAATGGATGATTTTACCAAAACCTGATAAGCGGAATAGGATTCCTGAAACAGAAAATCGGCGTACAGAGCTAATCCTTCTGTTGATTCAGGAGTCCGCTGGTTGCCCAATTGGGAGAGCAATTTTTGGCTTTGTGTGGTCAACAAAGCCAGGGATTCTTTTTGCTTCTGCTTAGGTAAAGCCCAAGCAGCATGACCCAATGATCTTAAGGCAAAATGGGGATAGGTCGATGCAAAGTCAGTCATATTAGCCCAATGCGCTTTTAATCCAGCCTCTTTTTGACCTTGAGCCTCAAAGGTTTTGGCCAGCAAATGTCGAGCCTCTGGGAGCAGCAGGGAATTGGGGAAAGTTTTTTGCATCGTTCCTAAGTCCGCCTTTAAAGGTTCCCATTCTCCCACGGCAAATCGACTTTTGATCGCTCGAAGCAAGGAACTTTCCGCCATGGGATTTTTAAAATTTTTTTTAACGATGGAAGAAAAATGGGTGGCGGCCTGGGAAAACTCCCCCAAGTGCTCGTAGGTCACTCCCATCAAATAATAGCTGTGAGGCACCAAAAAATGACTTCCATACAATTTCGTCAATTTATCCAATGAAACCAGAGCTTTTTCACTTTCCCCCAAACGGTAAAAGTAGTTGGAAGCATTGTATAAAGCCCTTGGAGAATCAGGATCGGTAGAAAAGTTCTTTTGATAATTCAAAAAAACATCTGCCGCGGCACTTAGATTTTGTTTTTTTTCTAAACTCAAACCATATTCAAACTCGGCTCCCTTCCACACGCTTTCCATCCATCTGCCTGCAGGGGCTTGGGCAAAGCCACCGTAACTTAGGAACTTTCTAGCTAATTGGCTCACTCCATCCCATTCCCTCCGCTCGGCTTTCACCCATACACTCAAGGCAGCACCCTTGCCTGTACTGGCTAGACTTCCATGGGACTGTGCCAGTGTGGACCACTTTGCCAAAGATTTTTCATACTCTCCCAAATGAAATTCAAGTAGGGCGGCCCGATGCAACCAAACGGGTACAAGTCCATCTCTAGGCTGGGTTTCAATGAGTAGATTGAGAGCCACTAGCTGATTTTTTTGTCCGGGAAGGGGAGCAACTGGTGCAGTTAAAAGTGAGGTGTTTAGCTTATTTTCAGAAGCAGACTTAGATACATGTAAATCGGCGGCGAGCAGTGTGTTCATCAGACCTGTTTTGACAGCGGAATCCTGCTGCCTAGCCGCACTTCCTCTCAGCTTTAAATCTAAAAGAGTTCCATTCAGGTAGTGTTGGCTCGCTCCCAAGGGGTCGTCGATTCCCGCCAAAACATGACCACGGTTGTGCCAGACATCTACAGAATCCGGCAGACTGGGTGACAGTTTAAGGTAACTACCCAAAAAAACAGATGCTTGTTGAAGATCCTCTTTCTTCTGGTCCCCAATCCCGCTGTTTTGGGCTTGTGAACCCAAAAAACGCAAGGAGGCCAACACGGCATTTGCCACTTTTTCTTGTGGGTTTACCTTTTCCCCACTGGCGTCTAGCCATCTTGCAGCCGCTAATTGGCTCGCTTTATCCCGAGACCGTTGAGACCCTTCCAATATGGCATTGACAATTTGCAATACAAAAGCCTCTTTAGGCCACCTTTTAAGTACTGTGAAATACAGTGGCCGGGCCAGTTCCCATTCCCCTTTTTGAACAGAAAGGTGGGCCGACCTCAAAAGAGCTTGTGGCAAAAGAGGATCGTATTTTTGGATCTGTTCTTGCGTTTTTTCTTGGGCCACTAAAAAGACGCGGTCACCTTGTACTAATCTTCTGATTTCCCTGGATTCTTTAGCGCTCGAATCCAATTTACCCACCACCCTGTCCCAATCCGCCAGCACTTGTGGGATGGTGGTGGTGCCTGTGGGGTTTTGCAAAAAACGGTTCCAACCCGATAGATAGAGAGCATAAGTGGCAGCTAGTTTGCCTTCTGCTCCACTGGGGGAATTGGCCAGAAATAGTGCTAGGCTTTCATTGGCTCTCATATACTGCTTTTGGGCCATCAAACCCTGCCCTTCCACCAGTTGGGTCCACCTGGTCCAGGGGCTCTGGGGGTAAGTTTCTCGCACTCGTTTGGCGGCCAGCCGAGCCAGTTCGGGGTCTTTCAAAAGCAGTAAGACACTGCGCCGAAGTTGAGATTCAGGCACCAAGGGATGCTGGGAGTTGAGCTTTCCAATCTCTTCAAACGCAGACTCGGCCTTTGACCAGAATCCCAGGGCTTTTAGCCCTCCCATCTTGGGTTCTGGACCTGTGAGAGTGTTTTTCCAGCGACTCCAATTTTCATAATGAGCTTGAAGCTCTTCTTGTAGTACCCAGGATCCTAACTCGGTTAGTTTTAATCCTTTGTTATACAAAAGTTCTACTTTTAAGGGAACTTCCCTGGTTCCTTTGAGATTTTCATCAATCCCTGCAATGGTTTGCACCAGAACTTGAACCCGGGCGGCGCGTTTATCGGAAGCAAGTCCTTGGTCCGATCCCACCACATTGGCCCAGAGAGCACGATTCGAGGAGTCTTCCGCGATCTCCGGTGGCTCAACGGGTTTCTCCCCAGGTGTGGAAGGCTGGCGTTTCCAGAGGAAACCTGGCAATTGCTTTTGAACAAAAAACACAAATTCCAGAGAGCTGGGTGCTAGGGTGGGGCTAAGCCATAGATTAGAGTGCCGGTAAAAGCCGTGGGGAGCACTCACGGAATCAGCCCACAGCCCTGGATCGTCACTCGTTGGAGGCACAATAGACTTCTGCTTAAATAGAGGTCCCGTGAGTTCCGCCCCTTCCTGCCAATGTAAAAACTTTACCTGCATCAATAGCTTTTTGACTTTATTTTCAGGTTCCAAACTGGAAAATTGTCCTGGTTCCCCTTGAATGGTGGCGGGATCCGCTTCTCCCAGAGCAGCCTTATCCAAGCCCACAGCCAAAAGAGCCAATGCCACTAGCCAACTACGGGGCCATGCCAGTACCCTGGTCCGTTTCTTACCATTCCCAAAGAATTCGATTCTCATGCTCTAAGCACCTTTCCCCGAGTCGTTCAAAAGCTCATCTCTAATGCAAAGGGTTGCAGCATCGCATCACCCACATCAGCCGCACAGGTCAAATAATGATAGTTTGCTTTATTTTAAGGGAATGCCAATGCACCTAAAAGCACTTAGGCGCCAAAAGGTTGCCGCAGCTATCAAGAGAGATGAGGAGAGAAAACGGACGGTATCTAGCGTAACATGGCCGCAGTGCCTAGAACGGCTTTGATATCGTCGTCCGTAAAACGCAGTCCTAAACCCATAAACCCCAAAGTTTTTGGAGTTTTGCCAAAATTATCCGCACCTAAAGTAACGTACAAATTGGGAGTCATAAAGTAACTAGAATAAAGTTTTACACGGGCAAAGCCTTTTCCATGGTTTGAGGATTGTAGTCTTGAATCTCCAAAATTAAAAATTTCCAGGGAAGTTTGAAGGGAATTTGAAAACAAATAAAGATCTGAGGCCACGCCTGCTGAGCCTTCAAACAGACCAAATCGAACGCCCACGTTGTCAAATCGTTTGGCAAACTGGGCATTGAGCCGAATTCGATTCCGATCTTCAGGCACTAAAGTTTCCTCACGCACGGTGGTGCCATCACCCGAGGTGGTGGGCGCGTATTTGGTGGTTACGGTGACTTTTTGTGCAGCGGGTGAATCGGTAATTCCAATCAAATAAAAGCGATCCGGTCTAGTAAATAATCGAAGATTAAAGTGGTTCCCTGTGGCGTCCACATACTTGGTTTCCCCAGAGCGCAATTCGCCACGATAATCCACCTCCACTTTGAGCTTTGTGGCTGGCTTCAAAAGATCCTGCAGTGACTTTAGGCTTTGTTTCACTTCGTTGATGGTGTCATCTTTTGAAATGAGTTGTCCTAACGTTCCTTCCCCTTTGTTTACTTTATCTACGATGTTTTCCACCTTGGCTGATGCCAGCTTAATATTTTGCATGCTATCGTCTAAGGTGGCAATCACTCTTTCAATTCGGGCGCGGTTTTCTCCTTGGGCAAACTTTCTCAGCTCCGCGGTAAATAACTTAACATCATCGATGGTCACTCTCACATTGTTCACGATTTGATCGATTCGACCATCATTTCGATCGATCAGGGCCAACACTTTCTCGGTAGAAAATCTAATGTTTTCAATAATCTTTTCGATGTTTTGCCGTTCGCTTTTAACAATATCTGCTGTGTTGCCCGTGAGGTCTTCAATATTAGCTAAAATGGCTTTTAAACTGCGCTTTCCTTCCCCACTTCCAAACACCTCCGACAGACTCTGGCTCACGGTTTTGATATCCACAGCGATGCTTCCCATGGATTTCATCAAACTTCCTAGGTCGCTAAATTCTCCCGCTTGGGGGATAGCCTCTCCAGACGGGATCCATTCTGTCACGCCCTGGGTTCGAACGATCTCCAAATAGACATCACCCAAGATCCCCCGGGAGCGCAATTCGATATAGGAACCTTTAGGTACTTTAACCTTGCCTTCCACTTGAAAATAAACGCGGGCTCCTTTGTCGAGGATATCAATGGACCGCACTTCACCCACCTGAACACCCGAGGTTCGAACCTGAGTTCGCTGGCCCACGCCTCCCACATTTTCCACGTCCGTATAAAAGGTCTGGGTGCTCGCTCCAAAGGGATTGCCTTGCAAAATCACAACTAGCGTTGCCAATACAGCCACACCACCTAAGGTAAATAAACCCACTTTGAGTTCTGTGGTTAAGTCTTGTTTAGCCATTCCCTCTTTACCTGTCTTGGTGTTTTTTAGGAGAAGCGCCTAATGCTTCCGCACTATACTTACACACACTGAGTGTCGGAATTCCGAATGCGAATCGGGTGGAACCAATGCGCCACGGCAACCAAAGAATTGACATCAAACAATAGGATTGGCAAGTGGCCCCTCCACAGACCCCGACAAAAATTGTTCAATGAGTGGATCTTTGCTGTTTTTAAATTCTTCAGGTGTTCCTTTTTTATAAAGAACTCCTTCATGCAATAAATAAATTTGCTGGGCCACCTTCAAAATACTACCCACATCATGGCTAATCACAATGGAAGTGAGATGGGGAAGTTTAGCTTGTAAATTCACAATAAGAGAGTCCACCAGATCTGAAACAAAGGGATCCATTCCAGTGGTGGGTTCATCATACATGATGATTTCGGGATCCTGAGCCAATGCCCTGGCCAGGCCTACTCTTTTTTTTTCCCCAATGGAAAGTTCCGGCGGCATCCGGTGGCTTGAGCCCGGAAGTCCCACCAGCTCTAGTAGATATTCCACTCTCTCTTCCATCTTTTTTCCACCATACCCAGGAATTTCTCTCAATGTAAACGCCACATTTTCAAAAACACTCAGGGAATCAAACAAAGCACCATCCTGGAACAGCAGGCCCAATCTCCGCCTGGTTTTACGCCAAACAGGAGTTTCCTCCATAGGCATGACCTCACCAAAAAGGCTTACGGTTCCGGAGTCGGGTTTGAGCACACCTACGATGTGCTTTAAGGTAACAGACTTACCCTCACCACTTCGACCAATGATAAAGGAAATCTGACCTTTGGGAATGGCGCAGGTGAGCCCCCTGAGCACCTTATTTTTTCCAAAAGTTTTATAAACCTCTTTTAATTCAACAATGGTGTCTTTGGAATTTTCGGATACGGATTCCATCTTTAACACCCCATTGATTAGGAGAGCTGAATGAGGGAAATAAAGAAATCGCTGATCAAAATGGAGAGTAAACTCACCACCACCGCTTGAGTCGTGGCTTCGCCCACCCCTTTAGCTCCTCCCTTGGCGTGGAATCCTTTATAACAAGACACGCTGGATAAAATAAAACCAAAAAACGTGGCTTTAATCATGCCTTTTTGAATATCTTCCACCCAAACCAGCCATTTTAACTGTTGATTGAAAACGGCAAAATCAATATTAAACATGAAAACGCCCACCACCAAACAACCCACCAAACCCACGCCCAAAAAAATCACACTTAAGATGGGCATCATCAAAGTGGCACCCATGATTCTGGGCACCACTAGATAACTCACGGGATCCACTCCCATAGCTTCCATGGCATCCAATTGTTCATTCACCCTCATGGTTCCAATTTCCGCGGCCATGGCGGCTCCCGCTCTTCCTGAAACGATAAATCCACACATCACCGGTGCTAGTTCCAGTGCCAGAGATTTTCCAGTAGCGGCACCCATCATTCCTTCGGCTTTAAAAATGGCAAAGATTTTACCGATTTGCAAACCCAAAACCGCACCGGTAAACAAACCGGAAAGGAAGATGATGGAAAGACTTTTGTTGCCCACAAATTCCAGCTGTTTGAAAAGCAAGCTGATCCGCACGGGCCTATGCACCAACCAGTAAAGAAAGGACTGGAGCAATAAGGTGTATCGTCCCACCCCAGCCACAGCACGACGCGCTTGAGTCCCTATGTTTTCGATGCTACCTAGAATCGTCTCTATCAATTTGCTCTCGCCCCATGGCCTTCTATATGCCATTTCTTGCTTTTACTTGCTGTAATATATCTAACCCAAGTCCTCGGGTTCCACAACCCTTCGTTCCATCCTCGGAGGCACTTTAGTTGCATCTTAGCTGCATCTTAGTTCAATTGGCTCCCCAAGTGGTCTAGATCTTTTAAATTCAGTGGCACTCCGGGGCTAGTGGGTAAACTAGACTCCACGCAAAGGAGCTCAAAGGGCAAAGCCAAGAGCTGACCTCTGATTCTCTTTTCCCGGTCCAGCTCGCTCCCCAGGAGCCTTACAAAAGCGGCTTGAGAGGTGACTTGCTCCGTGGGGCCTTTAGGATCCTGATATTTGGGAATCACCTCTTTCAATCGCTGAGAGTAACAACGATTTAAAATCACTTTGACAGGTTTCATTCTAAGTTCGCTCAATCGACTCACTAGGCTTTTGGCCACGCGAACCGAATCTTCCCGGGGCGCGCACACCACCACCATGGCGCATTGGGGGCCACGGAGCCATTCCACCGCTTTTTCTAAGCGCTGCAACATTCGAGCAAACACCTGATCGAGCAATATCAAAAACTGTCCGAAACTAATGATAAACCCTCTTCCTCCAATTTGAGCCAAACCTTCCAGCACCATTTTGGCGGATCCTCGAACCATCTTTTGAATCCACCCCAGCTTGGGATCTGCTCCCCCCGCGGCAAACCATTTCAACCAGTCCGTGAGCTTGCTATCAACAAAAGCCGCCAGTTTTTCTGGCTTTATTAAAAAATCTAGGGCGTGCAGCCCGGGAGCGGTGTCCACCACCAAAAGATCAAAAGCGGGAGACTGTTCCAACCACTGGGCCAGCCTGGCGGCGGCAAAGGTGTCCGTGGCGGTGGCCAGACGCTCGCTCAGGGCTTTAAAAAGAGAGGAAGCAAAAAGAACATCCTGGGATTCCTTGGGCATTCCCACCTCCTGCACCCAGAGCCTTAGAGCTGCATTCACATCTAAGGAGGAGGCAATGAGGCTACCTTTGGCACCTGGCAAGGAATCTAGGGGGATGGAAAGTCCTTCATCGGGCAAATTTTCAACCCCAAGTGCGGTTTTGAGTCTTTTGGCGGGATCGATGGAAAGAAGCCCCACACGTTTGCCAAGCCTGGCTTGGTGCACGGCAAATGCCGCCGAAAGAGTGGTTTTACCCACGCCACCGGCACCCAAAAAAACCACCACTTTATGATTTGGAAAGGCCACAGGTGCCATGGTCATCACTCCGATTCAAAAGAGCATCCCACCACACTCCAGGCTAGTTCGCAACCCCTTCAAAGCAATGGCTCAGCTGAGTCACCACTTGGGAAGGCTCAGAGGATGCTAAAACCTCCGGGAGGTCCCAGATTTGAGTGCTTCCCCAATTCCTCTCCAGGAGCTTTTGCTCATAAAAAATTCGATTTCCAAAAAAGGATCCAAAGCGATCCAGGTCGGTTTTCACCTCCTGATTTTCCTCCGGAAATAGATGCTGGGAAGGCAATTCCCCATTTTGGAACAAATGAAAAAATTCTTTTGGCAAACAGCGATTTAAGGCAATGGCCAGAGGGTCCCGACCCAAATCTCTACGAAGTTGTGGCAAAAATTCCAGGGTTTCCTCCATGGGAAGTTCTTCAGGCAAGGTAACACATATCACCCCTACCGTCTGAGGTTCCTGGAGAAGGGAACTCACCCGCTCGCATTCATGGGCCAAAGGTCCGGTCATGCCAAAACTGGCAATGGTTTGGGCCACTCCCAAAAGGCTTAGGCCATGCCCCGTGGAAGGAGCGTCTACAATGATTTTATCGTAGGGAGTGTCTTGAATTTCCGCCTGGAGCTTTACAAGCCAAAAGAGTCGACCCAGAAAAAAAAGTTCCTGAAATCCAGGAGCCACTTGAATCAATTTTTGCACATGTTTATTTTGGATCACATATTCAAATAACAATCTCATTTTCAGGTGATCTACAAAATATTCTTTTACGGCCTGGGAAGCTTGAAAGTTCATGGTATACAGAAAGGGAGACACCTCCTGGGCGCTGTGTCCGCACAGTTCACGACCCAAAAGAGGAGAAACCCCATCTTCGATGGCCCACTGCACCACCAAAGTGCGCTGCTTACGGCGGGCATAGGCCAAGCCCAAAGCAACGGCCAAGGATGTTTTACCTACTCCGCCTTTTCCCGTGATAAATAGAAGTTTCTGAGAGAATAAATTAAACACAAAACCCCTTTGCTAGGGAATTTTTTTGTGTTCGGCGTCCACCACATTGGAAGCGTGGCTGGAGGAGCCTTGAGCTTGCCGAAGTCCCTGGGGATCTACGGAAGACGCTACAATTTGCGCTTTAGGAGCCGGTGAGGGAGCTGAATCCTCGGCAGCAGGGGTTTCTCCCCCTTTACCCTCTTCCGATTCGGAGCCTTTGAGTCCTCGTTTAAAATTTCGAAGTCCTTCGCCTAAGGATTTTCCCACACCCGGAAGTCGGTTTCCAAACAATAAAACGGCGATGGCAAGTATCACGAGAAGCTCACCAATTCCAATGCGTCCACCAAACATAACTTGTCTCCCACGTGTAGGCCGTGTTGAATTCCAAACGTATTACAGTTACTCTGCTTTGCCAGCGGCGTCAATTGCCAGGGTCCGAAGCAAAGGTTCTGCTTTTACGGTCTGTGGTAAACTGTCGTACTCTTTTAAAAAAACTAAAGGAATTACCGCCATTTTTTGACATCGGTCGTGAGGGAAAGTCCATGATAGGTTCCTTAAATGCATCCAACCATCCAAGAAGCCCAGACATGCCAGCGGGCCTGGACAAAGGCCCAAGCTCGCCACTCTCGTCGGGTTGGTACAGCCACGCCTCCCATGTTCCCCAGGGGCATCTCAAGCCCCTCCCTTTCCTTCCTCCCTCCGATTTTCAGTCCACTTCAGGTTGGCCCGGGGTGAGCTTTCATCATGTCCAATCCATCTATCGAAGGGCATTAAAAGGAGAACTCCTTCATTTTGAAGATGGCGTTACCTTATACCATGCGCCTGATGTTTTGGAAATGGGCATGGTGGCCAATCATTTAACCGAACAAATCCATGGGAAAGACGTTTTTTTTAACGTCAATCGCCACATTAATCCCACTAATATCTGCGCTCTTTCCTGTAAATTTTGCGCCTTTTCTCGTAAGCCTGGTGAAGAGGGCTCCTACACTTACTCGGAAGAGCAGTTGGCGACCAAGGCCAAACAAGCCCATTCTGAAGGCGCCACGGAAATCCATATGGTGGGAGGGTTGCACCCACGGTGGAACCTCAGTCATTACACCAAAATCATTTCAACGGTGTTGGAAAATGCGCCGGGTGTGCACATCAAAGCCTTCACCGCCGTGGAAATCGACTGGCTGGCACGCAGGGAGCGCAAATCCCCTAAAGAGGTGCTTATGGCTCTCCAACAAGCCGGTTTGGGTAGCATGCCTGGCGGCGGAGCCGAGATCTTTGACCCTCGGGTGCGCCCCCTAATATGTGACACCAAACTCACAGGGGACGGTTGGCTGGAAATCCACAAAACCGCCCATTCCATGGGGCTTCGCAGCAATGCCACCATGCTCTACGGACATATGGAAGACGTGGAAAGTCGAGTTTATCACCTGCTAAAACTTCGAGATCTGCAAGCTCAAACAGAAGGTTTTAATGTTTTTATTCCCCTTTCTTTCCAACCTGAAAACAATGATTTAGGAGTGGAGAAACACACCTACGGCGTGGACGATCTTAAAAATATTGCCATTTCTAGACTTTTGTTACCTAACTTCAGAAACATCAAATCCTATTGGGTGATGACGGGTGAAAAAATCGCTCAAATGGCTTTGCACTACGGCGCCAATGACCTAGATGGCACCGTTCTAGAAGAAAAAATCGCCAATATGGCCGGAAGCGTTTCCGGAATGGTCAAGTCTAAAGATACCATTCTGGCCCTCATTCGAGGGGCTCAAAAAATCCCAGTAGAACGCAACACCATCTATCAACCCATTCGTCGTTATGATGAGGAGGCGCCTAGCCTTAACTCAAACTCATCCGAGGTTAGCCCATGAATTTACCATCTTCACTTCACTCGCCCTCTCAGGAGAATCCCCAGACAACCTTCTCCGCCCAAGTCGACGCAAAACAGGGGGCTTCCGCATACCGTCCCGCTCCTTCCCTCACGGAGTTGTTACGTTATCAAGCTCAACACACCTTTGGGCCAACCTTAGGAGACCGTGTTAAAGACACTTTTGTGGAGAAAGCCATCCAAACCACGAACCACTCCTCTCTCAAAAAGAGTTACCTAAAGTGCTTAGATGGCACCCGATTGACCCCGGAAGACGCCCTTTTGCTTTTGAAGGAAGGAGATCTCAATGTATTGGGAACTCTAGCCCAGCGTCAGCGAAATCAGTGGCACGACGGGGCCAAGGCAAGTTACTTAATCGATCGCAACATCAACTACACCAATGTTTGCCGAATCGGTTGTGATTTTTGTGCCTTTTACCGAACGCCTAAGCAGTCGGATGCTTATGTTTTACCCAATGAAGTGGTGCTTCAAAAGATCCAAGAAACCGTGGATCACGGAGGCACGGGTGTGCTCCTCCAAGGCGGAGTAAATCCACAGTTAAAGCTGGATTACTACCTAAAATTGTTTTCTCAAATCAAAGAAAAATTCCACATTCACCTCCACGCACTTTCTGTAATTGAAATTGAAAACATAGCACAAATCTCAAGGCTCAGTGTCAAAGAAACGATTCAGGAGCTGGTGGCCGCAGGTCTGGATTCCATCCCAGGCGCCGGAGCCGAAATCCTGGTAGACGAAGTGCGACTTCACCAAAGCCCGGTGAAACGCCATGCCCATCGGTGGATCGATACCATGCTCACGGCCCATGAGCTTGATCTGCCCACCACAGCCACCATGATGTTTGGTGCTTTAGAAGAACCCAGGCATGTGATCCAACACCTGGACACGATCCGAAAGGCACAAGACATCTCAAAGGGATTTTACGCCTTTATTCTGTGGACATTCCAAGGAGAAAACACAGAACTTCTAAAAAATAACCCCCAGTGGAAGCCCATGGGTTCTTATGACTATCTGAAGGTTTTGGCGGTCTCTAGGCTCTTTCTAGACAATATTCCCAACCTACAGGGTAGCTGGGTGACCATGAGTCCAAAAATCGGTCAGCTCTCTTTACACTACGGTGCCAACGATATGGGAAGCATCATGATAGAAGAAAACGTGGTGAGCGCCGCCGGCACGGCCCATTCATTAACTGGTCCAAGAATGAGGGATTTGGTGGCTTGCTCGGGTTTCGAACCCTTTCAAAGGGACACCTACTTTCGGGATCCAAGCCTAGTGTAGGCATCACTTAAGCCAAGTAGCCGTTTTTTTTGCTTTACACCCAAAATTCATTTGTGCTAGGTTGAAACAAACGATTCACCATCAACCTATGGAATCCATCGTTATGCCTAGCGTCTTTGAATATGATAACTACCGCCAGTTTTTAAACGACTACTATTCCGCCCGGAAAAAATTGGACTCCAGTTATTCTTATGCCCGTTTTGCAAAAGATGCAGGAATTGCCTCACCCAATTATCTCAAATTGGTCATGGACGGGGAAAGAAGCCTTAGCACAGACCAACTCCATCGGTTTGCCCGAGCCATCTCACTCTACGGCCTCGAGTTGGATTTTTTTGAAACACTGGTTCACCTCAATCAAAGCGATTCTCCAGAAAGTCAATATTATTATAGTAAGAGACTCCAGGATTTTCGAACCCAAATCTCTAAAAGTGCGGTGCGGTTAAATGCCAACCAAATCGGTGTGGAATGGTACTTTCCTGCCCTGGCCCTCTATTTAGACCAGCGCCCCGTAGAAAAAACCGAGTTTTCTAAAATCGCGCCCAAACTAGGGGTCACAGAATTTCAATTAAATGCCATGACTTCCCAGCTACTTCAAAGGGATTTTTTAAGCATAAAGGAAAACACATACCATATGAACTTTTCCTCTGGCGTATTTGTGGATAAAAATAGCAACTCTTTTGCGCAAAAAAACTTTCAACAGTCTCAGCTGGAGCAAAGCCTTCGTGTTTTCAAAGAAAGCTACGGCAGACACACAAAATTCATCTCCCATACCTTCACCATCTCATCAGACTCCTTTGACGCCTGGACCGCTAAAGTGTACGCTTTCCTCCAAACCCTGGCTCGAGCTTCAGAAGAAGAGAGCGCGGATCAGGTGTTGCAGTTGAATGTTCAGATGTTTAGTATTTTTGATTTGAAATAAACGGGGAGATCATTCATGAATCATTTGCTACGTAAAGGTGTTTCGTTAGCGGTCAGCGTATGCCTGGCAGGGTCCATGGCTCAGGCACAGGACTCCAACCAGGATACGGAAGTACCCTGTTTTTGGGCAAATCTTCCCATCGACAATCGCACCCCAGACGAATTAGAGGATATTTATCAGTCCGGGCTGATGCTTCGTGAGAAATTTTCCAAGCTCAGATCTTTTTATACGGTGGGATCCTCCGAATGTCTTTTTAAAGATCGCACCCAAGAGTTCTGCATGCTCGTGATTGTTACGAGCGACGTGGTGGCAAGTTATTACAACAGTATCGTAAGCGGAGACCGAATCAATGGATTTCGGTATGTTTTTGTAAGTTTAGCTGAAATCACCGCCACCAAGGGCTCCATCACCATTGGCAACTAACCTTAAATTTCTAATATCCTTCTGAGTTCGATGTATCTTTGGGGGCTTTCCGCTCGGACTCTTTCTAAGAAACGAAGAATCTGGGCGGTGTCTGCATTCCCCTTGATTTGAGAAACAAATTTGGGCCATTCGTCTTCCGGGTAGATTTTTAAGGCGTAGGCACAATCCAAGGCGGCGAGTCTTACCCAAACCTTGCGATTCGCAAACCAATTCTTGACCATCTGTTTGGTGGCGGTTTTTTGGGTTTTGGCCTCTGAAATTCTCTGCAAGACCATCCATATCCGCCGTTCTTTTGCTTGGGCGGCGATCTGAACGAGCTCTTCCAAAGAAATGGCACTTCGTGTGTCTTCCGGATCTTGGTCCACACCCTGATCCGGAGAAGCTGGCTGATCGCAATTGGGACCTTTTTTATCAGGAGGGCAAACTTTGGGCGTGGAATTGACCACAATGGCCTCATCCGGTTTGTGAACATAATCATATACTTTCATTCCAACCACAAGGATCAAAGCCACCAAAATCCCAAGCCCCAAGCGTCTCTGGATAGATGGAGAAAGGGTTTTGTCCATTCTTTGCTTAATTTTTCCAAGCACACTCTCTTGCCATTTGACACCCACAGAGGCCGGTTTAACCATCAAGGAAGTGGGTTTGTCTAGTCTTTCCGTGATGGGGAGTACGTCCTCCACCACAAGCTCCCCTGAGTGTGTGGAGCCGGCTCGATTAAATTCCGGCAGGGGTACAGGATTGGGAGCGAACCCTGAACCTGCCTCAAAAGGATTGGAACTAGGCGCCATGGCAGGCATTTTGGAAATTTTTCGGATGTTTTTGCGCCTAGAATCAGAACCAAACTCCCCCATTTCCGAGCCCTGAATAGGAGCACCCACTTCCCCCACTGCCATGGCTTGTAAGCGGGATGCAGGGGGAGGGCTTGGGGGTCTTTTTTCCGATTCTCCCATCAACCGATGTCGTTCCTGAACGTTTTCCTCTAATTCTTTAATATAATTGTGTTTTTCTCCGATCATTTGAAAGTTTGCGGATTCATAGCCCTTGTTGTGGGCCGCCCGAGAACCCAAATGAAATCCAATCACGGCCACCAGTGCCAACGGCAGACCAGAAAGTCCATGAAAAATAGCATGTTGAATGCTCATTTCCCGGGGAAGGGTAGGCCGAGTGACCGACCAAATAAAACTGACAAAACTGACCACCACCACGCCCACCCGAAAGTCCGGGCTCGTGGCAGCGGTGATCCACACCACTAATGCGATTAAAAAGGGTATGGTTTCATTGATTTGCCAGATTTTTTGACTGCGATTTTGTAGAACAAACCTCAGACCCAGCTGATAATAGATTTTACCCACAAATCCCAGGAACAACACTCCCAGTAGGGTTCCTATCAGCACCACCAACACAAAAGAAACGGCTGGATTGATCATTTCTCTCCTTTTGAAGTATCTCACCAAAGATAAAAAAATTCGTCACTTTCTCCATCGGAATTTGCTAGGAAGCCCTTACCTAAGGACTCAAAAAAATGTCGTTTTAGCCGATAGGATCAGAAGATCACTCCCATAAGGAAAATCCCATTGAAACGCCCATCCCGTTTCCGCGTTTCCAGCACCCATGGCACCGATATCTTGGTACCTTTGCTATTCCTTTTTTTTGGTTTGGGAGTATTTATTGCTATACTTAGAAATATTGGGGAACGTTATGCCAGGTCGTTTCCTTTGCCAATTGAGTCCCTGTTTCAGCAGTGGGCCCACCGTAATTTGGATTTACCCAGCTCGCCCGTGCCCCCTTATCTGAACGAATCCCTTCAAATCATGTTAAATCAACTGCACCAACCCGTATGGAATTCCTACCCGATTTCCATCTCGGTAGAAATTTTATGCCACCCGGTGCCCAATGCCTTTGCCCATGCGGGGGCCAAAATCTATGTGACTCACTCCACCCTTGAATTGGTGCAAAACCAGGAGGACCTCTATCTCATTTTAGGGCATGAATTAGGCCACTTTTTAAATCGAGACCACGCTGCAGGGCTCAGCCGAATCCTTGTGTCTTCCTTTTCCCAAGCCTTCCTGCCGCTTGCACTTACCGACATGATGAACCTCAGTTTTCAGGTCAAGGAGCTGCAACTCAGCCAGACTCAGGAGCTGAAGGCTGACGCAAAAGCTCTTGTTTTGTTGCAAAATCTAAAAATCAACCCAAGTTTAAGTCGGGCTTTCCTTGAAAAAATGGATCATTCCATCAAAAAAGCCATGGAAGGTCGTTCCCAAACCGTCCTAAGCTCCCTTTTCTCCACACACCCTCCCTTAAAAGCCAGGTTGGACCGATTTCAGAGAGGGGTGTCCCCCCAGACCTCCTTTGCCTCCCTTCCTCCTTGGAATTTTGACAAGAAGGCTTTGCGACAGGCTTGCCTTCCCAAGCCCCCTACGATGGCCACTCCCTGATCCTGACTCTTCGCCCAAAAGTTCAAAGTGGGTGTCAAAAAAATAAAATGTGGCAACAAGGGTTTCCTGCCTCCGCTTCCTTTCCTAAACGTACAATCAAACCATAGACCTAATGTAGCTCCCAGGGAGAACGGCATGACATCTCAAAATCGGAATGATTCAGGTAAAGATCCATCTGCCGTCCCTGGAGAAGGCTCCTCAAATTCAAAGACTATCCACACCTCCGCTCTGACTCTTACTAGAATCTCCAGTCTCAGGGCTCTCCTTGATTTTTCCTCCTGTGAAGGAAAGCTCTACCAAGAGGAGGGCAAAGATTCCGATTCTAAACGCCTCCCTACCCTCATTCACTATGCCCAACACCTTTTAGATTCCCTCAACGACACTTCAAAATGGACCAGCATGGCTTTCGTGTGCCCTTTTTTGCCACATCCAAATCTACTGGAGGTCTGGGATGATACCTGTGCCAAGCTGGGCATGACGGCAACGGTTTTCACCAAACCCTGTCAACAAGTCTTTATGGATCACTATCATCATTTACGAAACCAGCTGGATTTGACCAGCAGTTTACATCCTATTTATCTCCACGGAATTCCAGAAGACCCTACTTTTATGGGAGGCCTGGAGTCTAGTTTACTTTCTTTTCCAGCCGTGGTGGCCTGGGGAGAATCCCATTTGTCCACTTTCCAGGCCCTCAAGGCAGTGAAAAGGAGCAAAGCGAAACTGGTGGTGTGGCAGTGCACACCCAGACCCCTATGCACCCTGCTAGAAGAGCTCTCCCAGCCTAAATTTCGCATCCAATCCCAACGGGAAACTTCACTGAGGGAAGAGATATTAAAAGGGGCCGATGCTTTGGTAAGCACCGAAAAGGATTCGGCAGTATGGGCTTTTCATGAAAATGTCGCCCCCAGCAAGCTTCAAAGGATCAATCGAAGCGTGGCAAAGTGGTGTTGGGAGGAGCAAAGGAAAAAGCAGACCAGGGAAGACCTTCGAGGTGCATTTGGTTTTAAGCCCAACGATTTTGTTTTTTTTCACTTGGGTGGGCTGGAAGCCCAAACGGGCGCATTGGAAACCCTTTTTGCTTTTAAAACCCTCTTGAGCAGTTACCCAGGATCCCCTGTGGACCGAAAGCTTTTGTTTTGTGGGTTGGGCAAAGCGAATGGGGCGATTAGGCAACAGGTCATGAAGCTTAAACTGGACGATAGTGTTTTTTTTATCCAGCTAGATGAACAGCAAAAGCTTCCGCTGGGTGGAAACCAACTCATGCACCTGCTTCCTGTATCTGACGTGGTGGTGTGTGGCTCCCTGGGGCATTCCAATTCCCAGAGGGACTGGGAGTTTGATGTTTCTCATGACGTTTTTTCCGCCTGCGCCATGGAAATTCCTATTATTTCAAGCGGGTTAGGAAATGCTGGGGCTTGGATCAGTCGATTTCAGACACCCTTTGCCGCCGGCAATATTCATTCCCAAGCCAAAGGGATGCACCTTCTCACACAGCAACTCCTTTCTGGTCAAAATCAAAGTATTAAGGCCGCCAAAAAGTGTCTGTTAAATGAGATGTCAGGAAATGATGCCGTACAATCTTTTACTCGTGTGTTAAAAGACCTGGAAAACTCCCTAACTAGGTCATTAACGGAAGACGAGGCCCCAGCTTCCCTTTGGATTAGCAAGGCCCAGGTAAGTTTAAAAGAGAAGCTCTTTTCCCAAGCCTTGACCCACTTAGAATCCGCGTTTTCCTGCCCCCAACTCACCCTTTCCCAGGAAGCACAACTCCACCAGCTCACTGGAGAATGCGCACTGAAACTGGGTGATTTTGCTCTCGCCTTTCAAAGTTACCAAACCGCCCTTGAAAAAGACCCCCAGTGCCATCATTCCATGGTGGGGCTCGGAACTCTTTCCTTGCAAAAACAAGCGTTTACAATTGCCGTTCCCCAGTTTCAAAAAGCAGTAGAGTGGAATCCCCAAAGCGACGTTGCCAGTTTAGGACTCGCTCTGGCGTTTCAGGGATTAAAAGATTTTAGCCAAGCCCACCATTGGAGCCTGAGAGCCTGCCAACTCAATCCCGAAAACACGGCCGCCCTGTATTGCTTGGTGCAAATGGCCTATGAATCGGAAGAGTTTGAACCTGCCACAGACGTGCTTACCCGTTACACCCAAGTTCATCCCAATGATTTAAACATGTGGTATAGCTTGGCGGGGATTCACTTTGTGGCGGGCAATCGGGAAAAAGCCGCCCAAATCGCCGGCGAGATTGTTCAAAAAGATCCCCTAAACACACGCGCTATATCCCTGTTACAACAAATTCAAAAGCAGCAAACCCAAAAAATGAGGGCCTAAATAGGCATCAGATTCAAGGAGTGATCACCATGGCTCAAGTTCGTGTCAATGGACAGCGCGTTCCCCCACTGGCCAGCATTTCTGTTTTGGAGTCATTGCTCTCTAAAATTGATGCCGTTGCTTCCAAAAAAGACCTTTTTATCACTTCGGTTTCAATAGATGGAAAACCCATCGAAATGGAACAGCTCAACCTGAAAAAAATCACTTTGGCCTCGGATGAAGTGGTGGATGTTAGGCTAGAAAACCCCAAAGAAATGGCCCATGAAAGCCTTCAAGTGGCCATGGAGCTTGTGGAACTGCTGGTATTCGATCTTAAAGTGGCCACACTCAGGCTCTGGGAACCCATCAGCGCTCCCTTTGCCAATCAAGCCTTAAGTAAACTGCTGGACGACACCAGGCTGTTTTTAACCTTGGCGGCACGTCCTTTCCAATTAATGGATCAAAATCCAGAAGAATTAGGGGTACTTTCACAACAATGCCTCAGAAAACTAGATGAAATTGCGGAACACCTTCAGGATGCTGTGTTACTTTACACCCACAAACAACCGAAAAACACGTGCCGCGTTTTGGTGGCAAGGGTTTTGCCTGCCTTGGAGCAATGGATGGGACTGGCTCCCGCCTTTGCTACGGATCTGGATGTGGCCATGGCCCCGCCAAGGGAAAACCTGGCAAACAGTATTTTTTAGAATGAGTTTTTTCGCTACCCATCCCTTGGACTTTTAGAAAAAGGAGTTTGTTATGACCAAACTTAATTTGCAACCAACGATGCAGTCCTTCCGCAAAAAAACCTGATTTTGTTTCTCATGGGAGCTTGTGTCATAGCGCCATCCTTGGGGTGTGCTTCTAGAGGCTCGGAAGATACCGCACAAACCATAGAAAATCAGGAGGTAACCGGAAGAACAGAAATGGATTTTAAGCTCAAATTCGCCGTTACCAACCAAATCCCCCACAAAACTTTTCGAGAAAACCTAAAAAGCTCTCTGGTTAATGACCCCAATTTTGGCAACAAAGCCTTCCGAATTCACATCGAATTTGGAAAGATTTCAGAAACTCATTATAAACTTTTGATGGAAAGGTATGGTGGGCAAAATTTAGTTCCCTTTGACTCGGCAAAGAATTATGATCTGGTGGATTTTTTGCCTCCTAAAATTCAGGCACTGGGGAATCGCTGGCTCATCAGCACTTGGACCCCCTGATGCCAATATACCCGAGGAAATGATGGATCCTAGAGACGTTGGTGTCGAACCTGTTCCCGTGGCATCCACCGACATGAACTGCTGGGCCGCCAGCTATGAGGTCCTTCGGGACGTAAAATTGCCCTTTGCCAAACAAAAAGCCCAAATTGGGATGTTTTTAAACCTACGAGCTTCGGATTTCTTTTCCAATCCTAATGATTTCTTTGAGCCCGTGGGAGAACTAAAGTCAAATCAGCTTTCCATTAAAAAATCGACCGTGGAACTACGCAACCAAAATCGGAAGTTTTTGGATGTTTTGGCACTCCATTTTCAAACCAGTGTGGACGTTGCGAAACTCAAAGGCAGGTTTGTAGCTGGGAAAAAAAATCAAAATCAAACCACCTGGATTGAATTTCCCACCGGCGATAAAGTTTTGAGGCTTTATGAGAGGCCGAATGAATTCTCCGTCGGGAATGACTCCTTTCTGGATCATCCCGGAGTCGACGGCGCCATTTCGGTTTCCATGGAAGGCAATCCCAATAAAGGCTGCATTCGAGAGATCAAACATCTGAAAGGCACTTAAGGCCGAAGGTTTTGCCATTGATTCCTATGTTAGATTCCTTTACAGTGAGAGGATTTAGGGAGATGAACACCAGTTATGAAACACCGTCGCCGAATCTCCAGCCCAAGGCTTCCTTTCGGCACCCTTGCGTCCCCTGGTTTCCCACAAGTGGAAGAAAATCCCCAGGAAATGCTACACGCCATTGGAATGGCCCTCCAGAGCCTCAAACCAGACCCCTGGTCAATCTCAGTCATGCGAAGGCTTTTGGACGATCACGGCCACAATGAAATCCACACGAGAAGTGGCCTTTGTTCGGATGCTCTCGGGAATTTGAGAAATTATGAAAGGCAACTGAAGCGCTTCTTGCTTAGCCCCGGCCTTTCCAGGTGGGACAACTCCTCTATGGAAGCCTCAAGGGAGAAGGATGGGGAGGATACTGAAACCCTCTCCTCTGTTCCCCTTCCCTTGCCCTCTGTAGAGAAGCAAGCGGGTTTGCTGCTCGTGGAATGTCGTTACCTATCGGGACTCTGGACCACTCAGTTAGAAACCCTAGAACGCATCATACAGGCACAAACAGGTTCCAATTTGCAGTGCAGCCCTGCTGGCAGAACTCATTCTGGTCACTCTTAGTCTACTCGAGTATCATCCTTGCATGAATCAAACAAAAATCCGTCAAACCTGGACAAGGGAAAACTGCCGCTTCTGGGAAGGGAGTAGGATATTGCTAAAACCCCAAAAAGCCTGGATGGTTCTGATGGCCAGTAAAACGATGTTGTTTTTGGAGGTTTTTGGGCAGCCCAACGCTCCCCTTGCACCTCTACCTTCCCAGCCCCCCGACCGCAGCACCCCATGGCTGCCACCACAAAAATCTCCCGGACCCAACTCTGGGAAGGCTAATCCCCTGACCTTCAAACCAAAGTCCACTTCCCGAAAAAGATCCTTTCGAGAAACAGAAGACGCCCGTCCCATCAAGGGCAAACCCGCACCAGAGAATCCCTGGAATCTTTTGTATGGTTGGGTATCCTTTGGCTTTTTCGACGGCAGCCTCAAAAAATGTGAAATCGAGTCCATCTCTTGCACTCGCCCTCAGGTGGATCCCAGTTTTGGGTACAACCATTCCGGGCTGGTGGGGTATGGACCCTACCGCGCCGATGATTTTTCCTTAAATACCTATTATCATTATGAGCAGTTTTGGCTTTCCAATTTCAATCAGATGAAAGAATTTCAGTCTTATTACTTTAAAAACTACAAATTTTCTGACTTTCTTTTTCCCACCCGACTTCTTCTCAGAAGTCATCACTTGGTGTTAGACTCCCGCTACGTGAATCGATACTTTCAAGGAGGACTTTTCACCCGTCTCACGTTCGTTCGAGTGGGGAGTTCTGTGGGTGGCGACAAAGACAGCGGGGAAACTGGAACCACCGTCTCACGTATCGAAAACTTTGTTCCCTATATTTCGTACCGGTATGAGAACACCTACCGTGGTCAAGTCTCCTTTCCCATGAGGGCAGAGGCCAATGTGGAAAATCCCAGGCTGAGCAACAAGTCTTATTCCTTTAGCTCTAGCGGAAAGGGGGCCATCTTCTCTTCTCGTCTCAATAATTCCTTTTTTTTAGATGGAATCGATACTTTGGTACATGCTGACTTTTGGTGGTACCGCTACAAATACAGGAGCATCACTTACGATCGAGACCAACAAGGATTTATGGTGGGAACGGATTTTCCCATCTACTATGGGTTATCAGGATTGGTCAAATTCACCGTATTAAAGGAAAAATACAATGTGGCCACCATCCGCTATCGAAATTGCATAGATCCCAACAACACTGCCTGTCCTGCGGAAGCTCAATATTTGGAACTGGGAGAGCTGGTGTATCAGACCAACACGTATAGCAGTCCCTACGGCGAAATTTCATGGCTATACAATAAAAAACACAAAATTTCCGGCTACGTGACCCAAGAAAAAGTATCTTCAAATATTAATGAGGGAAACAAAGAGGCTTTCAGGTGGGGTATTAACTATACCTACTTTATGCCTAGTGAAAATGTGGTGTCTAAACGTGTGAACCGCTTTCAAGACACCAAATACTTTCAAGAGGAGCTTTAGAACTCAAACCAAACTCACACCAGCTTTACGAGCGTAGGCTTCGATGCCCAATTTAGAAATGGAGCGAATGGCTTCCGTGCTCAGTTTCAACCGAACGAATTTTTTGAGGGAGGGAACCCAGATTCGCTTAGACTGAATGTTGGTTTGCAGACGCACTTTTGTTTTGTTGTTTGCGTGGGAAACTCGATTTCCAACTAGACCACCCTTACCGGTGAACTCACATACTCTTGACATAATAAAGGTTCCTTTAAAAGGTAAATGAGAGACCCTAAATCCGAAAGCTGCACTAAAAAGCAGAATTCTCCTCCCATAGGAACCGCGAACATAGCACTCACCCCTTAGCTTGGCAAGGAACTCCCGCCATGGTTGACAATCCCTGCAGCGAGCCCATATTTCAGGTGGTTTGATGGTTGACGGGTGGCTGGCTCAGGTCGCAACGCAGGGTAAGCTCTCTGGATTAAAGCAGAAATGCACCACTCATGGAATTCACTTACAAAAGAAATAACTCGACTGGAGCGGTATCATGGAAAAGAAAATCAAAGCACCTCGCAAAGCTTCCCCAAGAAGCTCAGGGGCTAAGGCTACCCCACCCCCCCCTAAAAATCCCGCGCTTTCCCATGACATTGACTCCGAAGTTAGCAAATTTCAAAAAGAACGGGAGCAGGAAGGGGCTCACTCCCCAGTGGGGACTGCCTTAAAAGCCGTGGAACCCAAGACACAAGTGGAACTCGGAGCTCTAGCCAATGGAGAGCCCATCCCCCCCATCAAACCAAACACCTTATTGATCTTTCCCTTAAAAAGTAGCGTCCTTTTCCCCCAAAACGTCATGCCGCTTACCGCCGGAAAAGACTGGAGTTTAGAAAACATTGAAAAGGCCATTCGCAATGGCCAAGGCATCGGAGCCGTCGCTTCCCGAACCGTGGTTCCTGAAGCCCCCTCCGATTCCAGCACACCAGCCAAACCCATGGAAAAACACTTTGAACTGGGCACCGAAGCCAAAATCTTAAAGGTCATTCGGTTCCCAGATAACTCTTATGGTGCCGTGGTGCAGGGCAACCGAAAATTTAAAATTTTAAGCATTTTAGAGGAATATGGACACTCTTTCTTAGCTCAGGTGGAATACCTTCCCGAACTAAAACTGCAAGACTCCCTGGAAAATCAGGCCCTCACCCGTGGCTTAAAACAGCTGGTGCAAAAGGCCGTCAGCCTTTCCCCCAACATTCCATCAGACGCCTCCCTGTTTATTGAGGGAGTCAATGACCCGGTTTATTTGTCTAATTTGGTGATCCCTTACTTGTCCGTGGATTTCACGGTGAGACAAGGACTTCTGGAGCTCACCGACGCCTCGGCGCTCCTGCGCAAAGTTCATGTGCTTCTCACTCGAGAGATCGAGATTCTGGAAATGAGCCAAAAAATCCACTCTGAAGTCAAAACGGAAGTTGGAAAACAGCAGCGCAAATATTATCTCAAAGAACAACTTCGCCAACTCCAAAAAGAGCTGGGTGAAATGGAAGGCAAGTCCTCCCTTCCAGAAGACAACCAAGACACCCGAGAAAAGATTGAGGCCTCTGCCATGCCCGCCGAGGCAAAAGCACTGGCCCTGAAAGAAGTGGACCGCATGGGCATGATGAGTCCCGGGAGCCCTGAGTTCACTGTAAGTCACACCTATTTGCAATGGCTCATGGACGTGCCTTGGGGCGTACACAGCCCCTGGGATCTGGATTTGAAACAGGCTCAAGGCATTCTGGACTCCGATCATTTTGGACTAGAAAAGGTCAAAAAACGAATCATGGAGTTTCTGGCCATACACAGGTTAAGCCCCAAAGCCAAGCCCCCGATTTTTGTGCTGGTGGGACCTCCGGGAGTGGGAAAAACGAGTCTGGGAAAATCCATTGCTAAAGCCATGGGCCGTCCCTTCGTGCGCATCGCCCTAGGTGGACTGAGAGATGAAGCGGAAATTCGCGGCCACCGCAGAACCTACATTGGGTCTATGCCTGGCAAATTTGTGGACGCGCTTAAAAAGGCTGGTACCATGAATCCCCTCATCCTTTTGGATGAAATCGATAAAGTGTCGGCTGACTTTAGGGGAGACCCCTCCAGCGCCCTATTAGAAGTGTTAGACAGTGAACAAAATCATACTTTTACGGATCATTACCTCAATACCCCTTTGGATCTGTCCCAGGTGATTTTTATTGCCACGGCCAACTCCCTGAGCACCATTTCTCCCCCTTTGTTGGACCGTCTGGAGGTGATTGAGCTGTCGGGCTACACCACCTTGGAAAAAACCCACATCGCTGAAAAGTACCTGATCCCCCAAACCCTGGCCGACCTAGGGCTGTCGCAGAGAATGGAGATCTCCAAGCCCAACGCCTGGATCACCCCCCTCATCGAACAATACACCCGGGAATCGGGAGTCCGAGACTTGCGCCGCCAAATGGCAAGTGTGATGCGCCAAGTGGCAAAGGCCGGTTTGGAAACGGGCAAACTGGCCTCGGATAAAACAAACTCAGAGCCCACCAAACCCTGGAAGGTGACCATGGAAGCCAAGGATCTCAAAACCTATCTGGGAGTTCCACCCTACTTGAGCACCACCAAACTGGATTTTATGCCCATCGGTGTCTCCAATGGACTCGCCTACACCCCCGTGGGAGGAGATGTTTTATTCATTGAATCGGTGGCCTGGAAGGGTGGATCGGGAAAACTTCAAATCACCGGTCAGCTGGGAGACGTGATGAAGGAATCGGTTCATACGGCGTATGCCTATCTGCGGTCCCAGGCACCCGCCCGAAAAATCCACCCGGACTTCTTTACCAAAATTGATCTGCACATCCACTTCCCCGCAGGAGCGGTGAAAAAAGACGGACCCAGTGCGGGAGTGGCCATCTTTTTGGCTCTGGCCAGTCAGGCCTTCCAACAGCCTTTGCCAGCGAACCTGGCCGTAACAGGAGAGATCTCCTTGAGGGCCCAAGTGCTTCCCGTGGGAGGCATCAAAGAAAAGATCATTGCAGCCCACAGGGCTGGGATGAAAACCATCCTGCTTCCAAAAGAAAACGAAAAGAATCTGGAAGATATACCTAAGGAAGTTTTAAAAGATCTCACCATTCATTGTGTAGGGCACTTAGACGAAGTGCTCCAAATTGCCTTTGCCAAACCTACCAAGTCTGGCTTTAAGAAAAAGAAGTCCTAACATGGAGGCTTATTTTGATGCCAATGCCACCTGTCCTATCCCACCCGAGTCTTGGCTGGAACTGTGCACCTTGGCAGAATCATTCGGCACTTTAGGCAACCCCTCCAGCCAACACAAATGGGGACGAAACGCCAATGTGGCCCTGGAATCCTTTCGCAAAGTCATCGCAAAACCCTTTGACCTGGAGCCCAATCAAGTGATTTTAACCTCTGGAGCCACTGAGAGCAATCAGCTGGCACTCACGGGGGTTCTAAACCAATTCCAGTGGACCCAGGGGGATGCAGACAGCGCCCAGATTTCCCTCCATGTGGTGTGTGGTGCCACGGAACACCCCAGTGCACTTTCGCCGCTGGAAAAATGGACTCAAGGGGGACCCCATCGCGTTCTGACCCAAGTACCACCCCAAGCCGATGGCACCATTCACGTGGAATGTGTGTTTAAATCCCTACGACACGAAACGGTGCTTTTAAGCTTAATGGCCGCCAATAACGAAACCGGCCATGTGTACCCCGTGCTACTGATTGCCACTCTTTTACACATTCTGAGATGGGGGAGTGATTCCCAAAAATTAAAGCTTTTAGAAGAGCACCCCTTTTTGGAGATCCCTTTAACCTGGCCTTCCACCTATTGGCAAAAACTACACTTTCACGTGGACGCCACCCAAAGCATCGGTAAAATCCCACTTCACCATTGGTGGGGCCAAGGAGTGGATTCCGCTAGTTTTTCAGGCCACAAATGGGGATCCCTTCCCGGGGTGGGTGTATTGCTCTTACGCCGCGGCCGCAAATTTTTACCCCTTTTTTGGGGAGGAGCCCAAGAGCGAAACCGCAGACCTGGCACTCAGAATCTCTGGGGGGCACTGAGTTTAAAACTGGGTTGGGAATCCTTATTTAAAGATGAACTTTCCTACATACAAAAATGGGATCCAATTAGGAATTATTTAAAAAACATGGAAGATGAACTCCATACTCTAAACCAAGTAAGGGTGGTGTCACAGGTAGGCACGGGATTGCCCAACACTTTGATGTTTACTTGTTTAAAACCCCTTCAGAGCCAAGATGTGTTGATGGAATTAGATATGGCCGGCGTCTATGCCAGTTCTGGCTCAGCCTGCTCCAGTGGAACATCACAGCCTTCCCATGTGCTTCAAGCCTTAGGGTTAAGCCCTTCGGAGTGGTCGCAAGGCGTTCGAATCTCTGCCACACACCACACCACCTTAAAAGAGCTGGATTATCTAAAAACTCAGCTGTTTAGGGTTTTACAAAGAAGCCATTAAACCATTTTCCCCATCTTTGACACTGCGAGACATTGGGAAGGTTTCCAAGGGCTCTGGCAAAGGAAAATTCTCCGATTCCTTGAGTGGGGGGAAGCTGGATTTTTTCACCCGTGACCTTATTTAGAAGAGTGCCTTGGTAAACCAAAAACCGATAATCAATGGAAAATCGTTCCACTAAAGGTGTAAGGTCTGAATTTAGAGCGGTTTCTTGGCCAGGTGGAAGCTCGAAATCCAAAAGCATTTCCCAACGTGGATTAGAAAACGTTAAGGTCCCTTTTTGGGGTGTGCATTGATGCATCGAGGCAGAGGGTACCCACTCCTGATTTTGCCACGAAAGAGTTCCCTCTTTTACGGAAAAGCGCTCTGGAGCTTGATTTTCAGTGCCCCAAAACTGGATTTCGGCATAATCCAGATCCTTGGACTTGTGATAGGTTTGCAGTCCGACGCTCATGCCTTCATGGTGGGCCACCTTAGGAAACTGGATCACATGAAAATCCCAACCATCCGGCAAAAAGGTGTATTTCCCGTGGGATCGTTCTCGATAGGCCGGGCTTTGGGAAAAGGAAAATCGGGAAGTGTCACTCCACTGCACCGACCCTGTGGCTTCCGAACTCAGCCCCAACATATTTACCGTCCAATTTTCAAAGGGAAAATATCCAATGTCCGAACCCACAACGGCGGACGAGCCTTGCCCTGATCCTTCTCTTAAGCCTAAAGACAGATCAACCGTAACCTCCTGATTTTGAACTATTACCCGTAATATCTCTTCTCCAGAAATGGGTTTTTCTTTAAAGAGTCGAACAAGGTCCATTCCAGCCGATCCTCGCGTTTCAATACCAAAAGCATCTGGGCGAAGAGACAATGTTTCTAAAGGATAATTAAACATTTTCGCTCGCAAGGGTAGCGGATCACCCTGCGTGATCACGGCCAAATTCAATCCTGTGGGCAGAAAGCGGGACTGGGTGCCCCCTACCCCCTTGGGATTCACCAACACAAAACCCACCACCAAAAATTGAGACCCCTGATGCACTTGAATGTATTCCCATTCCGCTGAAAAAATATCATTCCAGGAGGACGACGAGCCGGGTCCCTGAAGCACCTTCCACTTGGGAAACCACCATTCCCCAACTGGGTTTGGTGATTGGGCACGGGCAAGGGACGACTGCATCAACCCAACCAAAATCATCCCAAGGAGACTCATCCTAAAACAAAAAAGGAAATTTGAACGTCGGTTCATGGTTGCGGCTCCGCTTTTAGAGAATAGGGTTTCAAAGACTTAAACAAATAAACAATATTTTTCTTACCTTAATTCCAAAAATATAACGGTAAACTCCATTTGAAAATCCAAAATCTGCCAGAGTTTTGATGGGTCAAAATTTGGCCCTTTTTTCCAAAAATAAGTTCATATTCTGAACCATAAAACTTGACTGGCCAGATAGTATGGATTTTTTAAGGGAGCCTTGGTCTTTTTGCAGTGCTTACCCTTCTTACAAAGGTGTGTTAGAGTAGGAGCCTTCAACTTCCGACGTCAGGTGAGATTCCCAAAAGGAAACCATAATATTATGAACCGTCTAAAACCCGAAAATCACCCCACAGAAACCGAAGCGAATCAAAACGATATAGTTGAGGATTCCATGGTTCCCAGTGAGGTGGAACGGGGCATTGCACTGGAAAAAGCCCGGGAGTCTTTGCAAAAGCGAAGCTCCGATTCGTTCAAAGCTTACCTGGTGAGTTTGGAAACCACAGAAGACGAACCCGAAGCCATTCAAGAAAGCCTGCAAGAATTAGGAAGCTTGGTTCGAACGCTCGGCGACCAAACCGTGGGAGCTACCGTTCAAAAAAGATCCAAACCCGTTCCGGCCACCCACATCGGTGCGGGGAAAGCCCAGGAACTTCAGCTCCCCCTAGACACGCTTGCTGTGGATTATGTGGCGTTTGACCAAGAATTGAGCCCTTCTCAGGTCAGAAACTTGGAAAAAATCTTCCATAAGCCTGTTTTAGATCGCCCGGGAATCATTCTCCAGATCTTTAGGAATAACGCCAAGACCAAAGAAGCAAAAACGCAAGTGGAGATCGCCCATCTGGAATACTTAGCCCCCAGATTAAGTAACGCCTGGGTGGCTTTTGAGCGCCAACGCTCGGGAGCCGGGGGGTCGGGAAGGCTCAGGGGGGCTGGAGAAACCCAGCTGGAACTGGACAAACGACGCATCCAAGAAAAGATAGCGTTTTTGAAAAAAGAGTTGATAAAGATCCAAAAAGAACGCAAAACCCAGCGCAAAGATCGGGAAGAAGCCTTTCAGGTGGTGCTCGTGGGCTACACCAACGCTGGAAAAACCTCACTTATGAATGGCCTCACCGAAAGCGCCCTCTCTTCCCGAGATGCCCTCTTTGAGACCCTGGACAGCACGGTGCGCATTTTAAGAGGCTCCCAAAACCTCAGGATCCTCATCACAGACACCGTGGGATTCATCCGAAATCTGCCCCACGGACTGGTGGCAAGCTTCCAAAGCACCCTGGAAGAGGTGGCTCAAGCCGATCTCATTTTACATGTGGTGGATGTAAGTCATAGGCAATACAAAGATCAAATTAAAGTCACAGACGAAGTTCTTAAGGAGGTGAAGGCCGCAGAGGTGCCTCGAATTATGGTTTTTAATAAGCTGGATCAACTCCAGGGAGAACCTCGACTCCCCCGAATTTTATCCCGCACCTACCCCGGGAGCATTTGCGTTTCCAGCCAATCTGCCGAGGATATTAAAAAACTCAAACAACACATCATCCATTTTTTTGAAAAAGACATGGTGGAGACCACCATTCAGGTTTCCCACACCGACAACGTGTTGCTGGGAAAGATTTATGCCCATGCAAAAGTGCTGAGCGCCCAATGGACACCCGAAGGTGGAGAGCTTAGAATCCGAATTTCTACAGAGCAATACGCAAGGCTTTTTCCAGACCCAAAATCTACCTCAGAGACTTCTTCGGAATCCAATCAAACATCGTCCCAATCCTGGGATCCTTTTGACTTTCAAAGCGAGAAGGAGAATACATGAGCCACCCCTCAAGCCCGTTTCAGGTCCCAGCCCAAATCCTCGCTAAAATTCATCAACTCAAGGCCTTAGAGACCCAACTGGGACATTTACCTAATGAAACCTTTACCTTAGACGCTCTGCAGGATAAAATTCAGGAGATTTTCAGTCCTTTTCAGACGGCCCAGCACGAACAGCAAACGGAACTCCTTTTTGGAGACATTTGCGATGAACTGGCGGCATTAAACCTCGGCCCCGATGAAATTGCCAAAATCATTAATGGCGTGATCTTTTATGCCGGTGGGCCACAATACTGCAATTCTATCGAAGTGTCAGAAGCCCTGGGAATCTCCCCATGACTTCCTTTGGGATCCGCACCCAAGTGGATTTAAAACATCACACCTACTATCAAATTGGAGGAATGGCCCATTATTTTGCGGAGCCTAGTTCGTTTTTTGAAGTTCAGTGGGCCATGAAATTTGCTAGGGACCACAAACTCCCTGCTGTTACCTTAGGTACGGGGAGCAACAGTTTGTATTCCGATCAGGGATTTCCGGGGCTGGTGATCTCCCTAGCCCAACTTAAAAATTTTCACTGGCTCGGTCCGGAGTATCTTTGGGCCCAGGCAGGACTCTCCAACACGGAGGTGGCGGAACTGGCCTACGAAGCCCAGCGAATGGACGCTGCCTGGATGTACCGAATGCCCGGACAGTTGGGATCGAGTGTGCGCATGAACGCCAAGTGCTTTGGGGGAGAAACCCAAGACATCGTGGTACAGGTGGGCACCATGGATGCCCAAGGCAAACTAAAAGTTTATTCGGCACAGGAGATCTTTAAGGGATATAAAGACACTCACTTTATGCATCATCCAGAACTTATTTTATGGGTACTTTTGCACCTTCCCACGCCTGGAACGTTCCCCCAGATTGCCCAGAAGATGCAGGAGTGCGAAAACGCCCGAAGGCAAAAACACCATTTTGATTTTCCCAGCTGCGGAAGTACGTTTAAAAACAACTACCAGGCCGGAAGACCCAGCGGAGCCATCTTTGATTCCCTGGGATTTAAATGTAAACAAGTGGGCATGGCCCAAGTGAGCCAGCACCACGCGAATTTTATTTGGAATCTAGGTGGGGCAAAAGCCAGTGAGGTTTTAAGCTTGGCTTCGGAAATGAAACGAATGGCTCAGCAAAAGCAAAACATCGAACTCCATTTGGAAGTTCAACCCATCGGACCTTTTGTAGAGTCTGAGTTTAGGGCCTGCGCCATGGAAACGTTGGGCTCTTGGAGCCAATCGCCGCAGCATGGAGCCATTGCCGGGGTGCAGTGGGACTTTCACTCCCATTCCTCTCCAGAACATCCCACTTTTCCTCTCCTTCACATGTGTTGCCCTTTTGTTCCCTATGAAAGGACTCAGCGGCTCTCTTCTACCGCTCAGCCCAACCCTTCTCCACCACTGCCTTCTGCCTGGATCCAAATGAAGATCAGTCAGTTGTGTCCCTTGCAAGAGGCTATTTCCAGTCCTCTGGAGCCCTTTTTGCGCTGGGAAGTGACAGGAGAAGGATTAGAGGAACTCCTACACCGAAACACCCCGTGCCAGTCTTTAGACGAATTTCAAGATGGGCTCTGGCAGGACGCCGTGGCGGAACTTTTTGTGTCTCATCCCGCCCATCTCCAAACCTATTTGGAACTGGAGTTTGCCCTAACGGGTGAATCTCTTGCCTTAACTTTTGAGGACGTTCGAAAGCGTAGCCCTCGCCAGCCCGTTAAATCACATGAGCCTTGGAAACGAATGGTGCCCGATTGGAGCCCATCCCAACTGCGCGTTGAGATCCCTTTGGAAGTGCTCAAACCTTACATGCAAGGGCAGAATCTGCGCCTGCAAGGGATGTTGAGCTGCCCCCAAAATGGGCTTTGGCAAGCCCCCTATCTCTCTTTAGAGGAGCACGAAAAACCAGACTTTCACCAGCCCCATCGTTTTTGGGAGCTATCGCTGGCTCTGTGAGCTACGGTAACCCTGATTTGGAAACTCATAGTAACAAAAATAACTTTCATTTTTAATGGTTTAAGGTGTAAGTAAGAGTTGCTTGTGCCTCAAACCAATTCAAGCTATTTTGAGAACAGGAAGAAATAACTCAATCATTCTTTCCATAGATATCCAAAATTTTCCATACAAAAAGCGAGAGAAATTATGAAAACATCATTGTTGGTTCGTGCCCGTTTGTCTAAATTAGCTTGGATTTTGCCTGTTCTTTCCATGGTAAGCTGCGGTGAACAAAATCAAGAGTCACAGGTTCAGGTTTTGCCCGCGGGAGGAAGCCCCTGCGGTGCTCCTAAAAAAGGAATTCCTGTATTTCATTGGGGCCAAGACCTTTCCGAATACACCCTTTCCACAGAAGAAACCGGAGGCAACGCCAGAAACGGTGTGCTTCAAAAACAAGGCGAGGTGAGCACGGGCTTTCGCTGGAGAGTGTTGGCCTCTGACTTTATATCAAAGGTAGAAGAAACGGGCTTCGCCGCTCCCGCGGGACTTCTCCTGAAAGGTAAAAAAATTCTCTGGGCAGAATGCAACCCTAGAACAGGTAAGACCGTTACCGTGGTGGAATTTGACTCGGAAACCAAAAACGGCAGGCGCATGGGGCTTTTTGTAAGCCATGCCCGATGGGGAACGGTAGAGGCGTTTACCTTGCCCAATGTGGATGGAACAAGACAAGTCTATGTGGAATTTGGTAAAAAAGCCACCGATTGGACCGGAGGCAGCAACCCCACCAACATCGCATGGCGCAAAGCCAACAAAAATGCTAAACTGGTTAAGCTGCAGAGCGTTTATATTCCTGAAGTCAAAGCCGCTCCTGACCAAAAAATGAACTTGCATTCTGGGTTTTGGAACATTGAATTGCCATCGCAAGCCCGATCGGCCACCAGCCATAAGGCCTGTGCTCCATCCACCGCCGTGGCGGGAAGACCCTCGCAATTTACGGCAAAAAAATTTCCATTAGACTCCAACAAAAGAGCTTCTGGATTCTATTTCAAAGGGGATAATTCCATCTTGGTTAGACATTGCGATGACAAAGGGAATCACGCCACCATCGAATTCACCCCAGTGCTGGAATTTGTGAAATGCACGCCCTCATCGGCCGCAGCCAGCCATCTTTGTGGTGGAGCCAACTTACTTAAGTAAACAAAAGACTTACACATCTCGATCGATTTAGGCAAAAAAAGGAGAAAAAAATGAAAGCATCGCCTCAGAATAAGACAGTGGCCCTTCTCTTGGCAGTCCATATGGCCCTGGGCGGCTTGGCGGCCTGCGGAGCCATGGAGCTAGCCCCCCAAAGCCCTAAGAGCTCTACAGACTCGGAAGTGTTGGCCATTCGCCCTGCGGCTTCCACAGGGGTGGGTGAACCGGGGGCCAAAGCCCTGGACGCCAAAGCCATCGTGGAATCTCGCTTTCCAATGGTTCTGATGTATCATGACATCATGGCGGGTGCCCCCTCCGCCGACGATGTGTCTCCAGAGAATTTTGTGGCTCAGCTCAACTGGCTGCAAAGTCAAAATTACAAAACCATCAGCATCGACCAATACTTTGCTTATAAATCAGGTAAAATCACTAAGGCCCAGCTCCCTACCAACCCCGTTTTGCTCACCTTTGACGACGGCTACAAAGGCGTGGTGAATGTGGCCAGCAAAGAACTGGCTAAGCGTCAGTTCCAGGCCACGTTGTTTGTGCACACAGGATTTGTGGGATCCACCACAGGACGACCCAAGATGACATGGGCCGATTACAACTCCCTCGAAAGCCAAACAGACTCCCAGGGAAAACCTTTATTTCGAGTGTATTCCCACACCGTGTCCCATCCAGTGGCTCCTAATGGCTTGGCCAGTCTTTCCTTGGTAAACCTTCAAAAGGAACTCAAGGACTCCAAAGCCGCTTTGGAGACCCACCTTGAACTCAAAGTCCCTCGCCACTACATCGCTTGGCCCCAGGGCAACTACGACACCCAGGTGGTGGCCGAAGCCCATCAGGCGAGTTATGTGGGAGCTTTTGCCGTGGGCTCTCCCAAAGCTCAGTTGAAAGTGAATGGACTAAAACAGCCGCTGTTGTTTCAATTAGGAAGAATGGGGGTGGGAAAATCCATTTCCAGCGTGAGTGGTTTCGCCGCCAGAGTTCAGGCTTGGAAAACGGGAAAGTAGTTGATACGACTGTGGCCAGATTAAATTGGCCCGAAACTTCCCTTAAACATTTGAGAGAACTTCAAGAATCTATTTTTGCACCATAGTCTGCATTTCCAGCAAGACCGAGTCACATTTCTTCCACGGATTGGCCTCCTTGTTGCTCAAATCGAGGGGGTTCCAAAGCAATCTCCCCATTCTTTAGATGGCTTCGATTTTTGGTGATTTTTAGCAGAATTTCCTTTTTAGAATAAGCCTATTACCTATCATATACTGTGGTACAATTAAGAGAAATAAGAAACACCAGAGAATCGCAAAGATTTTTTCTATATTATTTTAGTGGATTTGTTCATAAATAGCAAAGTCAGAAAAGGCGTTATAAAAAGTGGACTCACAATGCAGCAATAACTCTAAAATGATTCTGATTAGCCTCTCCCAATGCTTCCTCAAACATCGGAAACATTCCAGATTGTAACCGTAGACAATTAGGAGAAAAGATGATATCCATAAACTATCCTCAGTGTTGAAAGGTTTTGTTTAGTAGCTCATCTCTTAGCACAAGGTATTTTCCCTGGCATCTCGCTGCTGTTGTAGGCAAGATTACGTGGAAAACCTTTTAAATTCCTAATTTTTAAAATGGCTCACAGCTCTTTTATTTCAGAATTTTTGATACGATTAAAATCGGAGAATTAAATGCGTCTGGTCATCATTTTTGGTTTACCGATAATAGCACTTGAAATGGCATCTGCAAGCTGCAGACCACGGAATCAGGCAGCCGTTACGACTTCGGAAAAGCCAAATACTTCAGCAACCAACGAGATTTTTGTAGAGGAAGTGGATATGAATCTCGTTCGTACTAGGGTAATGGCAGCTGGAGCTCGGTTTACTGAACTCTTTAATGAACCCATGCCTTTTTTAACAGATTTTATTGGTTATCAAATCGTTCAAAAGGTTGATCGGACTTCATTTAAAAAGGATTTTCAGAGCTTGGGAGCAGTCATTATCAAAGAGTCTCCTGCCTCCGTTATCTTTCGTCTCGGTGGAGGAGCTCAATTTGAATATAAGGATTCTACGACACTCCGGATTGCAGGGGGAACAGCGGAGGTTCCCTATATTAAATATAGCACGGAAAATGCAGAGACGATTAACTTTATAGAAGCTATGAAGGAATTGCGAGGCATTATCCGTTCCGTGAACTTGCTTAAGCGCTACACGGTTTCCAATCCATTTTATGAGCTCGAAGTTAAAGCCAAAGCCCTTCAAAATCAGGAGCTTCCAACAATAGAACAACGTCAGGATGTGGAGCGTTTTTCTCTAGAAAAAAACGCTGTGATAGTCGTTCAAGACATCCACGAAGAAAGAGTTCACTACGATTACGTTCTCAAGAAAATCCATTCGGGCTCTGTAGACTGGGTTGGCATAGAAATGCTAAGCGTGGACCTTCAGTCCAAACTGGATGATTTTTTGAAGAAACCGGAAGACAGTGCTGAGTTTCTGATCGCAAAAACAGAACTCCTGAGATACTACAAAAACGCATGGCACAGTCGTTTTGATACGCCGAGCCCTGACCCGGAGCAAAATCCTTACTTCCAACTTCTCAAAATGGCGCGCTCTAAAAAAATTCAGATCTATGCTATGGATGCTCCTCAGAGCTACATTGCTTTTCGCTATGGCGAATTTGATTTGGCAATGGTGACTCGAAACATGATCTGGGCAAATTCACTTCCCGGTCAGGGGCGTGGAATCCTGTTTGGCGGTGCTGGCCATTTCACGAAATTTAAAGGTGCAACAACACTTTATTTTTTAAAGCAGCGCAATCCGGATGTTGTTTTCTTCTCAGCTTCCGATCTCGCCTCCCGCTAAAGTTCAAAAACCACAGCCTTCCTTTGCAGCTGTCTGGTTCTCTTAACCTACGTATTTTGTATAAATATCTGTATTTTAAGCATTAATACAAAAAATTTAAGATCATAAAATCCAATCACGATAAGAAAAATAGAGGAATCCATCATCCTCTACAACGTTCCTCAAAAAGTGGAGCGTTTTCAAAGGGAGATTTTTATGAACGTGATTTTGATTTCATCCTTCGCACTAAGCGCTTTATCTATGGCCTGTGGAAGCACCCAACTTGGCTTTTCCCAAAAAAATACCCAATCCATGCCCCTCTCCTCAAAAAAGACAGACTCCGACGCTGCCCCGAATACCTTTCCAGAAATGAAACCCCACCAGGCCGGCACGTCTCCATCCGGTCCAGAATCTAAATCCAGCGCAGAACTAGGTCTCCAGGGAGATGCCAATGGCAAGTGTCTCATTAACATTCAGCTTCCTGGAGCCGGTGGGATGTATGGGTGTCCGGCGCAGCCCAGTTTGACCAACTCCCTTGCCCAAGATCAGGTGAATAATGGTTGGAATGGATTCTGGGATAACACAATCAGTTCCACGCCTTCTGCATGCGCGCAAAGACTTTTGGACTGGAAAAACTTTTGTTTTGGAACGACTCCCGTTGTGGTCTATGGCAATTACTACCCCGCAAAAGATAACTTTAGTGTGTTCGAGCTGTTACACGTCAATGCCCTCTCTGAAAAGTACATTTTCCAAAAATCCACCAATAAATGGGTAAAAATGTAGACTTTTGAGAAACTCCCCTCCCACCGTGCACGACCCTAAATCCTGTGGTAGCTTTGGGCCATGGTCTCTTACATTTTTCCTCAAGGCAGGTGAGATTATGGCGAAAGATAGGACATTCCGTGTGAAGGTAGCAATCATTTGTGTCCTGGGATTTGCAATGGGATTTGCCGCGGTTTACTGGATCAATGGCTCC
This sequence comes from Silvanigrellaceae bacterium, assembly GCA_044339525.1. Classification (GTDB taxonomy): domain Bacteria; phylum Bdellovibrionota_B; class Oligoflexia; order Silvanigrellales; family Silvanigrellaceae; genus JBIIVH01. The sequence continues at coordinate 42,672 of JBIIVH010000030.1, forward strand.
AAATCCTCTTCGGACTTCGCCAGCGCCGATGACTCTAAGCCCATTAAGGTAGACTGGGCCACCTTGCGAGAGTTAGACTTGAAGTCGGGAAAACTGGGGGATAATCTTTCGCGGGCCAATGGAAAACTCATTCGCATGCCCGGATTTATGGTTCCTCTAGAAGACAAACAAAACTTAGTGAAAGAGTTTTTGTTGGTGCCCAGCCCCCAAGCTTGCGTTCATGCACCCGCTCCACCCGCCAATCAAATGCTCCATGTGAAAATGGCCACAGGCCGGGAAACTCAAGTGGCCTACGGTCCCATTTGGCTCGTGGGCAAATTACAGGTACAAGATGTGGATGGGCCCTACGGAAAATCGGGATTTTTGGTTGCTGGGGTGTCCACCGAACCCTACACCGGCGAATGAGGGAAATTTAGGTGCCCTCTTTAGATCACACACCTTCCCAGACGTTTTTGGAACGTTGTGAGGAAATGGCCGCAAAACAATTTGGATACCCCACCCTCAGGGAATCCCAAAAGGAAGTGCTGGGGCTCATCCATGGCCACAGGCAAATCCTCGCGACCCTTCCCACGGGAGGTGGAAAGTCTTTGCTCTATTCCCTGCCTCCTGTGGTGTGGCAAAAGGGGATGTGTGTGGTGATCTGCCCTCTCATTGCCCTCATGCGGGATCAAGTGAGGCGCTTGGAATCCGTGGGCGTGGCCAGCGGGATGCTCACCAGCGAACAGACGGAGGAAGAAAAACGACTCACCAGGTCCCGATTAAAAGAGGGAAAAATACAGATTTTATTTGTCAGCCCAGAAAGATTTTTACTGCCTAGATTCATCGATTTTCTGAGCAAACAAAAAATCGCCTTGGCCGTGGTGGATGAAGCCCACTGTGTGGTGTCTTGGGGAGTTGATTTTAGACCAGAATATTTTGAGTTAAAGCAAGCGTTGCAGGCACTCCAACCTTCAAAGGTTTTACTCCTTACCGCAACCGCCTCTAAACATTCTCGAAAAGTGATTAGTCAAGTTGTTTTTCCTTATGAAGAACCCCATCAGGAATGGGTGGCTGCACCGTTAAGTCCGCAGGTTTTTTTAGAGTCGTGTAGGGTGTTTTCAGAAGATGAAAAATGGCTCACTTTAGTGGATGTATTGGAAAAGCACAAAGAGCACAATTCCATCATTTACTTTACCCGCCGGGATTCCTGCGAAGAAGCCGCGTCCAAATTGAGGAAACTGGGCCATAAGTCCTTAGTGTATCATGCGGGGATGTTGAGGGAACAGAAGTTAAACGTGGAGCAGTATCTCCATGGTTCCAGTGGGTCTTGTGTGGTTTGCGCCACAACAGCCTTTGGAATGGGAGTGGATATTTCTCGGGTTCGACTGGTGGTGGCCTTTGGGTTTCCTGCCAATATTGAAGAGTACTTTCAGATGATGGGCCGCGCTGGACGCGGGGGAGAAAGCGCTAGGGCCTTGCTCCTTTGGTCGGGGTCGGACCCCATTAAAAGAGAGTTTCAGCTCAAAAAATCTTTTTTGGTTTTATCGGAGCTAAATCTTTATTTACAACGTTTTATGGGTCTTTTTCCAGGCGTCGCCCAGCAAGTATACCTAAGCCCCGATCAAGTGAAATCAAAAATGGGCTGGAGCCATGAGCAGTGGGCTCAAAATTCAACTGTTTGGATTTCATGTTTGAGAGCCTTGGGTGCCCTCGATCGCATGCGTCGTGGGGAAGAAACCATTTGGGAAGTGGAATTGTCCCCTAAGCTGACTCTACAACAGCTCCTGAGTGACTTGCCTGGTGAACCCACCAAACGAAGTTTACTTTTGGGCGCCCTAAGCCGCATCCAGGGCAAAACGTGGACGCAAACAGCAGGGGCCAAGGGGGTGTTCTGGCCATCCGAAATTCTGGCCGAGTCGGGGCTCAAACCATCGGATATTCCTTTTGTTTTTCAGCATTTCACCCAAAAAGGAAGTCTCACCTGGCACACTCAGGCCGCTGTAAAAGAAGCTTTTATATTGAAAGGTTCTTATGCCCAAGCCACCTTAAACCTTCCCTTTTATTTAAAACTGAAGGAACAGGCCCGAGAAAGCCTTCAGCAATTGCAAGACTTGGCTCAAGCTAAAGGGTGCAGACAGGAAAAAGCCCATCTTTTTTTTGGGGAAGGCACCCACAAAGGGGCTGTATCCAAGCCTAGGCATCAATGCATGCAATGTGATTTGTGTTTAATTAGATCCAAAAACAACAATAAACAAGGTTTATTCTGGTCATTTAAAGACTTCAGAGAGTCATCTGCGCCTTCACTTCCTTGAAGTTTTTCCATAAATTTGATGGAATGGAAGGAAACTGTCTGGTGTTTCACTTTTACATCTTTGATCAGGATCAGGGAAGGGTGCGCCTCAGACATCGTGAAGGGTAACGGGAACAAGAATGCAAAAATCCAAGCGAAAAGACTCCAAAACATCGGAACCAAAAGTGTCTAAAAATAAGGCATCTAAATCTCCCCAACCAAAACCCCCTTCCAAAGCCCCCGCAAAATCGGCGCACAAGCGCAAAAAATCTTCAACTCCCATGATGCAAAAAGCAAAGCCGAAATCGGACCTAAAACGAAGTCCTAAAGAGTCTTCACCCAATCCCTTTTTGGTGCAAAGGGAGGCCGACTTTCCCTTAGACACCAAAATTCTAAAAACCCAGCGTGTGTTTTCCACCATGAAAACCACCGATGTGTTTAAAGACTGTGACCTGACTCAGTGGGATCCGGCAGAAACTCAAACTCAGGAAAACAATTATGAAATCATCTCTCAGCCCCGGGCCGTTAGGGCGATTTCCGTGGGTTTGGGGGTCCGTAAACCAGGCTATAATATCTATGTGGCTGGGGTGCAAGGCACGGGCAAAACCAGCGTCATTCGCAGCTTTTTAAAGAAAACGGCCCAAACCCAACCCACCCCCAGCGATCTCATTTATGTTTATAATTTTAAAAATTCAGAAAGCCCCAGATCCATCTCCCTACCCACGGGAACGGCCAAAAAACTCAAAAAAGAAATGGATGAACTGATAGAACTTCTCACCGTGGAAATCCCCGATGCATTGCAGTCAGAAGAGTATGAAAACAATGTGAATCAAACGGTAAACGCCAGCAATGAAAAAAAAGCAAAACTTTTTAATGAGCTGGAAAAAACCGCCAAACAGATGAGCTTCGGAGTCAAAAGCACCCGCATGGGGATCGTCACCGTTCCTATCATTGATGGCAAACCCCTCAGCGAGAAAGAATACGGCGAGCTCAGCGATGAGCAGAAGGAAAAAATCGAGCAAGAGCGCAACGTGCTGGAGCCAGAGGTATTGGATTTTGCCAGAAAGGTCCGCGCCATTGAAAGCGATACCAAAGAGAAATTAGATGGATTGAGAAGCCAAGTGGGCGATTTTGTGGTGGGTCAGGCCCTGGAGCCCCTCCTCTCGGAATACTCCCATGGTGCGGCCATTACGGAGTATTTGGGGGAAGTTCGCAAACACATTCTTGAAAATCTAGACGATTTTTTACCCAATTCAGAAGAAGGCGCGGAAGAGGATGAGGTGGTGGCCATTTCCCACGCTAAAAAGGGCGATCCCTTTTTACCCTACCGAATCAACGTTTTTGTGGATAATACGGATTCCCAAGGGGCACCCATTGTGATTGAAAACAACCCCACCTTTTACAATTTGTTTGGCAAGATCGAAAAGAACATCGAGTACGGAATTTACACCACCGATTTTAAAATGATTAAGGCCGGAAGCCTTGCTAAGGCCAATGGCGGTTATCTTGTGATCAATGTGGTGGATGTGCTGCGCACCCCTAATGCCTGGGAAACCTTGAAACGCACGCTGCGCAATCAAAAGTTGTACATTGAAGACCTGGGAGAGCAATATAGCATTCTCCCCACAAGTGGGCTGCGCCCCGAGCCCATTCCCTTGGAAGTAAAGATCATCTTGATAGGCTCAGACTGGATCTATCGCGTGCTATACCAACACGACGATGACTTTCACAAGATTTTCAAGATTAAAGCGGATTTTGATCTCACCATGGACCGGACGGATCGCAATATCTCCGACTACATGAGCTTTGTGAACACCCGCAGCAAAGTGGAAAATCTTCTGCCCTTCGAATCGGGCGCCGTGGCCGCCATCGTGGAGCACAGCAGCCGCATTGTGGATGACCAACAAAAGCTCACCACTCGATTTTCCCTGATCAAAGATATCACCATTGAAGCCGACTTCGTGGCTCGGGAAAACAAACGGGAAAAGGTAACGCGTCAGGATGTGGAACGGGCCATTGAAGAACGATACATCCGCAGTTCTCTAGTGGAAAATCACCTGGTGGAAATGATCCAAAGAGGGGACATTCTCATTTCCACCCGCACCCGAAGGCAAGGGGAAATCAATGGTTTAGGAGTCTATTCCTTGGGTGACGTCCAATTTGGACTGCCCATGAGAATCACTTGCCGCACCTACCGGGGCAAACCAGGCATCATCAATGTGGAAAGAGATGCCTCCCTATCCGGGAGAATCCACAACAAAGGGATAAGCATCCTCACCAGCTGGATATACGCCACCTTCGGGCGAAAAAACCCGGTGGTGTTGGCCGCTACGGTGTGCTTTGAACAGAATTACAGCGGGGTGGATGGGGATTCGGCCACTTTAGCCGAACTGATTCTCATTCTGGCGAGTTTGGCAGACTTACCACTCGATCAGTCCATAGCCGTCACAGGCTCGGTCAATCAATTTGGCGAGATCCAGCCCGTGGGAGGGGTGAATGAAAAGATTGAAGGGTTTTTTAGAATCTGCCGAATTCAAGGGTTTAATGGTCGCCAGGGCTGCATGATCCCTCACCAAAATGTCAAAAATCTCATGCTACATCAGGACGTGCGAGATGCCATGGCCAGAGGTGAATTCCATGTATGGCCTGTGAGCCGAGTGGAAGAGGCTTTTGAACTGATGACAGGCTGCGTGTCGGGGGAATGGGAGGAAAAACAAAAACAGTTTACCAAGGGCTCTGCCTTTCAGAAAATCCTGCAAGTGCTCAGCGTTTCTAACAAAAAAGAGGAATCGGAAAAACCATCCAAATCCCGTCCCACTTCCAAAAAGCGCCTTACCAAAAAAAAGGGGTAGCTCGTGTTTACCCTGTCCCAGATCTTTGAACTGCGCAAAAGTGACTCCTCCCACCCCAGAAAGGGTGTGGGTAGGTTGTTTCGACACCAGAATCAGTGGGGGGTGAGCGATCACACAGGCGCCCTTTGGCCCATTACCTTTGTTTGCAGCGAAACCGAAAGCCCCCCTGCCCCCAGAGAAGAGGCACAGGTGATTTTCCTGGCCCGAAGTCATTCTTTGAACTCCATAGCCAGGTCCAAGTACCTGGATTTTCCCTTTGAAATTCATTTAGAACTCCTGGAGGTGGCGGGAAGTGGAGGCTTTTGGCCTAAAAACTCCCCTTCCTGGCTTCCGGACGCCCTTGAACTGACTCAAAGTGTAGAAAAATGGCAGGGAAACCCCAGCCACCCCACCCGTTATTTTTCCACTCCCTTTGCCAAGCATTTTCAGGTTCAGCAGTGCAGAATGCAGCTGGAAACCCAAGTCAGATCGTTTTTTAGCCAAAGGCAGTACCTGGAAGTGCGTACCCCCATTTTGGTGCCCAGCGGTGGCTATGAAACCTACATGACGCCCTTTGAAACCACCTACATCGATCGCACGGGAACCACCCACCGCTTGCAACTTCCCACCAGTCCAGAGTTTGGACTGAAGCAGCTTTTGGTGCAGGGTTACCCCAGGATTTTTCAGATGGCACCGAGTTTCCGGAATCGTGCGGAACTGGGCTCCCACCATGAACCGGAATTTTTAATGCTGGAGTGGTATCAGCTGGGAAGCCACATGCATCAATGCTTGCAAGAAACCTTAGAACTCATCCAATCCTTACAGTCCACCCTTGGATGGAGCCACATTGCAGCCCTACAGCCAAGCCAGGTTTCCACCATCAAGGTAGCTGATTTGTTAGAAGAGACCACAGGCATTGCCTTAAAAGAGGTGCAAGACCTGGAGCGTTTTAGAGAAAAAGCCAAATCCAAACTCACCATGAACCTCTCCCAGTACACCTGGGATGATGTTTTTAGCCAACTTTTTATGACGCACTGCGAGCCCGTTCTACAAAAACACCCATGGATGGTGTTGTCCCATTTTCCCATCCAACTGGGAGGACTGGCCCTACCCTGCCCCAAAGAACCCTGGCTGGCCCAACGTTTTGAGCTCTACAGCCATGGAGTGGAACTTTGCAACGGCTACCAAGAGCTCACCTGCCCCAAAACCTTAAGGGCGCGCCGTGAGATGGCGGCAAAACTCAATCCGAGCCTCCAAGCCAACCTCCAGTTTGAGAGAGCTTTGGAGCATGGGTTGGTGAATTGCTCTGGAAACGCCCTAGGTTTAGACCGACTCTTTCAGATCCTTTTAGGGCAAGATAGGGTAGACAAAGTCAAAAACATCCCTTTTTTGTCTCAGTTTTCGGAAGAAGCGACTATGAACTGGCTTTAGAAAAGATGATGAGTGCGGTAGGTATAGGTGGCTGCGTGAGCAGCCACCCACCCCGTAGAACCCATCGTGCAGATTTCCCGCAATGGGCTCCCAACAGAACTTATTTATAGACGTA
>JBIIVH010000078.1:0-10897 GCA_044339525.1 Silvanigrellaceae bacterium
ATGGGGCATCATGCGCCGACTCGTAGTGCGAAGCGATCTCAAAGTTCTTTCGTGCTATCTAGGGAATCCCCCACCTCAAAACATGACGTAAGGAATGTTTAGGTGGCGGGAGGATGTCAATTTTCCCGTGGCATCTGCGGGCACACGCTCGAGCTTTAAATTGGTACCCGTGATTTTCTTTTGAGCGGACCAAGCGGCCCATTTGGCTTTCCATTGGTCATTGTCTGGCCAATCCATGAGCCAGCGAGAGGGCAACTCAAGTCTGGCAACGGGATCTTGGGACTGAGCCACGGAGTTGCTGGTGCTTTTCGGGTTTGAAAAGTTTCGTGTTTTGCATGAAAATAAAGAAAAAGATCCCAAATAAAGAAACAAAAGTTTAGAGTCAAACTTCATGAATTCTCTCCCCATTAAGGTAAAGTACGAGTCAAATTTGAATTGGAAAAAACTTGACTCATTGTAACTTTAGACAGCTCATTTTTCAATGTAAAAGAAAATATTTATCAAACAGGATGCAATAATTACCAGAGATATAAAAAATACGATTATTTCTTGTCAACCAACAACACGCCCTGGTACGTTTTCACTCTCAGGGAATCCAAAACCCATAAACAATCGCCATATCCCGAACCCATCGTTTTAAAGGCACACCGGGATGATTTTAATTCCCCATACCGTTCCAGTCCCAAAAGTGGATCGGTAAGTCCATGTAATTCAGCCCAATTTAAATAGGAATTTACCATCCCTCTCAGTTCGTGGTCATTTTGAGGGCTCCAGCGTTTGTTAATTTGAATGAAAAATTGGTGCAATTGAAAAGCCAAAACGCTAGCCGTTTCATAAAATTTATCTGATCTTTCCTTTTTCAAATGGGTGCATGTGGGAGAATAAAGGTTGGTGGGAACAAATCCTCCTAGCCTGGATAAAATCTCTTCAGAAAGTTCGAGCCTCTGAATTTGGAAGCCACCCGCTTCGGACACCAAACTTAGGATAGTGGTTTCACTCTGAATGATATGCTGATTTTTCATGGCCCACCATTGACTGGCCACATCGTATCCACTCCCCTTTCCCCCTTGAGCTTTAACTACGGCCGTTCTAGCTCGACTTTCCATCTCAATGCCTTTGAATTCCGGAATTCGTTCCTGAAACAAAAGCTCAACGAGACCAAACATCCCTACCGCCATGGCGGAAGAGGATCCAAATCCAAAGGAGGGCGAAAAGGATTTTGTTACTTTAAAGCACCAATCAAAAGGGTACAATTTAATAGGGATCAACCTCATGATTTCTGCAAATAGGAAAACCAGAAAGGGATCTTTTAAGGTGGAATCTAAAGAGTCTTCCCTCCACCATAGGGGAACTTCTCCCAAAAAGGAACTTTCGATTTGGAATTTGGGATAAGGGTGATTGGCTCCCATCTCCCGGCGTTTCCATTCTAATTCAATTTGAAAGTAATATGGCGGCAAAATGGCCACAAGAGCAGGAGAGCCCCTGATCACCGCATATTCCCCGCTCAACATGCCTTTGGCTGGGACCTGGATGCAGCCATGCCAAAGGGCTTGATTTGGGGGAAAGGAGGAAGGATCCCCGTCAACCCAAGACGGGATCATTCTAGGTTACCTTTTTGGGTTGCCCCTCCAGCGGTTCCAACTGCCGGAAAAGATCCAAATTTTTTTCGTGTAAAGCCATGTGTCCCTTTTGAATGCCCTCACAGCCTAATGCTCGCAGGGCGGATAGATTTTGGGCTAATCCCACGGAGGCCATGATGCCGGCCAACTCCACGCTAGAAGGGTGATCCAAAATCTGCAACGCGATTTGAGCGCAGGGGTGAAGCTTGGTGACACCACCCACCGTTCCCACAGCTAGGGGCACTCGGATTCGACCTCTCAAACATCGTTCTGCCGGATCAACCGTCCAATGAGTGAGGGGTTGGTAGGAATGCACCCCCGAAGCGGTGGCAGCGTAAGCATGACAGCCCGCCTCCACAGCCCGCCAATCATTTCCCGTGGCAATGGCCACAGGGTCAATGCCATTTAAAACACCTTTGTTGTGGGTGGCGGCGCGAAACACATCTCTTACCGCCGTGCCATACGCCTCGCAGATATTGAGAGCCGTTTGCTCCCCTGAAAATCCAGCCATGGCCAAGGCTTCAAAGGGGATTTGGCAGTCTACCTGAGTGATTCGTTGAGTGACCAAGTTGGTTAAGATTTTAAGCCCGACCTGACATTCCCAAAGACTGGGAATGATGGCGCCTAGCCGCTCTGCCATGGTATTTACCATATTAGCGCCCATGGCTTCTGATGTGTTGACATGAATATGAATGCAGTAATTGCCTTCACAATCCAGAACTCGGAGTTCCAAATTTTTAACTCCTCCCCCACGGGACTCTAATCTGGGAAAACACTCCAGGAGATGTGCCCGTAGTTCCCCGTCCTTTTCCTGAATGATTTTTTGGATAAAGTGGGGGTGTTGCGAAGATTTAAAATGAACTTGTGCGGTGGCGATGGGTGGAGAATCTAAGGTAACAAATCCTCCCCCTGCCCTGACGAGTTTGGCACCAAAGCTCGCGGCGGCCACCACGCTGCTTTCTTCTACGGCCATGGGCACCAAAACATCTTTGCCATTAACTAGAAAATTGGTAGCAATGGCTAGCGGCAGAGAAAAGGAACCAATGCAGTTTTCTACAAAATGGTCGGCGATTTTGGGAGTCAGTCCGCCTTGAGCCAGGATTTCACATTGTGAAGGCGAAAGAGAACCTTGATCCACCAAAATCTGCAACCTCTGCTGGGGAGTGGCCTGGGCAAATCCGGGTAGGCGACTCCCGCTTGGGGGAGTTTCCGAGGTCCTATGAAGGGCATCATTCGTGGTTAATCCCTTATGGAAAGGGGAAATATTGGGTTCCCTGGGGGTATCTAAGGTCATCTTACACCTGCTGCTAGATTAAAATCTTGTGTGTTCGTTTCCCAATATAGGTAGAGATCCCGTTGTGCATACCTTGAACGGGGCGGCTTAGGCAACCTATTTTAACTCGAGACGGCCTGGAATGCATTTTGGAGTTTGCCAAGAGTGGGACAGCCCGTGCTAAAAAGAGTGATTTGCAGACTTAATTTAAAAAATTCCATCTCTTCCATTGCTGATTTTTGGTGCATCTCTGGTTTACCAGGCCAAGCTTCCAAGGCATTTCCCACGGCTCTGAATAGGGGGAGGCCCACTCCCGCTAGGGTAGCTCCCTGTCCCACCATTCTGGCCACGTCTATACCGCTGCGAATGCCACCGGTTGCCACCCATTGAACCCCTTCCACTCCGGCGTCTTTAAGCGCATTCTGGCAATGGAGCAGGGCCTGTTCTGTGGTAACCCCCCAGTTTTGAAACAATCGTCCCAGTCTCTGACCCGTGGGATCCGCTCGGCGCAATCCTTCGATGGCGGCCCAACTGGTACCTCCTGTGCCTCCCAAATCGAAGTATTTTACGCCACATCGAGCCAATTTTAAACAAGAAGAAGCATCCAAACCAGCACCAACCTCCTTAATCAGCAGAGGAACGGGGAGGATTTTAAGGATTTTTTCAATTTTTTCTAAAAGTTGGCTAAAATTTCGCTCCCCTTCGGGCTGGATGGCCTCTTGAAGGGAATTTAAGTGCATTGCCAGAGCATTTAACTCAAAGGTTTCCACCAAACGCAGGCAATCCTCAACCGTACAACCATAATTGAGTGAAACCGCCCCCAAATTTCCGATCAAAAAGACCTTTGGAGCGCGCTTTTTCACATGGAATAAAGGGAATGTGCTTTTGTCTCTCAGGTACAGTTTTTGGGAACCCAACCCGAACGGGATCTTACATTCCTGAGCCACCATGGCCAGCGCCTCATTGATGGCTTGCCCCATTCCAACCCCACCGGTCATTCCCGTGATGAGCATAGGAAGGGCACAATCATACCCCATAAACGTTGTGCCCATGTCTATAGCATCCATATTCAATTCGGGAAGGGCGCAGTGGGGTAAGGGAAAGGGGTTAGACGCATTTCTGGATTCCACGTCTTCCTTCAAACAGAGCTGAATATGGCTGTCTTTGCGAGCGGCGATTTGCAATGGTGTTTCCAAAAGTCCCCTCAATCCTTTCCCCAAAGTCACGGATGGTCTGTTTATCTTTTAAAACAGGAGCTTGATTCAGACCATGGGAGAAATGTCCACAAGCTAACCCCGGGAGCTTATGCCTCGACCCCCAACTTGTCAAAATCTTAATCCGTTAAAGTCCTTAAAATAGATATGCTAGAATCGATTTAAAACCAATTTAAGAAAGGAAAAAAGATGAGTTTCAGACTTTTCCAAATCGCTCTCGTCCTCACCATGATAGCTGGACCAGGATGCGGACCCAAGATCAAAAAGCATCCCAATGGAGTCCAGCTCCCCAGTGCCATCCAAGGGTTGCAACGCCATTCAAGCGATGAAATGCCCCTTCGTGTTTTAGAAGTGATAGCCGCAAGCATGGGAGGTTTTAGTGGTCAGAAATCTCCTAGATCTCATTTTCTGGCAGAGGATGTTACTTTAGATCTTCCCTCTTGCTCCCTAACTTGGTCCACGGAATCCAAGGTTCCTAGCCAGGTGTGCGTGGAAGGTTTTGTAAAGGAGTTCAAGGCACAAATGGCTCAATCTCCGTCAAAAAGCCGAGCAGAAATGTTTTTAGTGGCCTCCAAAATCTTATCCCAAGTACCTGGCTCCTCTCCCAACCGATTCGATCAAAAGGTTCACCAGTATTTCAGTGACTTTGTTCATTGGTATCACAAAGGTTTGTTGGTTGATTTCAATCAGGAGGGAGTCTATAAAATCCCCGCTGCCCCCGCACCCGATCGCATTGAGCTCTCCCGGATCAACCCACAGCAGTTACGTTATCTGAGTCCTCCCCAGTATGGGTTGGGGAACCCGGCTCAGCTCAAGATTCCCGGAAATCCCAAAGCGGTGCAAACGACAGTGCCTCTGGGTCCTGATTCAAAACCGAACTCACCCGTTCCAAAATTAGTGCTCAAGGCCTGTTATGGAGCAGTAAGTGAATGCATCTGGAATTTGTCACAGGCCACACTAAATGCAGGTCATTTTTTAAGCCTTCCTGGTCCGGGAGGCTCCCGAGAACTCATACAGTTTTTTGAATTTAAAGAACAACTAAACACTCAAAAACAAACCGAAGTGGTGGTGTATTTACCTCTTTTGGGTAGCGTAAGCGCCAAAGAAGACTCCCCAAAGCATCTGGCTTGGGAAGACTATCTTTCCCTCAAACAACAGCTCACTCAATTACTCCAGAGTGTCTTTATAGCTTGGCAGATCCCCACGGATTCCATTAAGCTCCAAGACTCCAAGTTTTTAGAAGAGTTTATTTTAGAAGAGGGGATTTCCATGGATTCCCATACCCAATTGCCCAGAGGTGTATCCTCATTACCTTATTTTTGGGACCGGGAGCTTTTTCGAGAAATGCTATCCACCCCTGAGGAACTGCGTTTGGTACCGGTTCTTAAGGTAACAGAACCTAATCCACAGATGATCTATTCCCACAAAGCCGTGCCATACTTGGCTTACTTAGACGCCCAATCCAGCTTGATCGAGGTTTTCCAAGATAATCGAAACGCTCCGGCCGGCCATCCCTATCAACCCCTACTTCGGTCGGAGTTGGCAAAGGGTCAATCCACCTTTCAGGACTCCTTTCAGTTTCACCGAAAGGGTTCCACCGATTCTAAAACGCGGTGGATCAAAACACAAACACGTAATTCCAAAGGAGTGCTAACGGGAGTGGAGTATCATTTGGTGGCAATAGATCAACAGGAACCCTAAAGAAAGACACAAATCAACTCTCATTCACTTACTAAAAAGATGATGGGTCTCACGTCTTCTTCCTGGGTGGTTTCCCAGTACTGCACCAGCACTTTATAAGTGATGATGCCCACCTCTCCCTCTCCAAAAAACAAGTGGCTCAGAGCCTGGGAAATGGCATTTTTACGAGCCAGACCTAAATACAATGCAATTGGGTCCAGCTGTTCCGAAATGTACGCAATGGTGTTGGGAATGGCAACAGCGCCTTGAATGTCTACCAAATAACAATCATTGGATTCATCATAATGGGCAAAAATCCTTAAAGGAGCCTGAAATTCACTGCGATCGTCTCTCATTTTTATGGTGAGAAAGGCGATTTTTCCTCGGGTGTTGTAATAACTTCGGAGCATAGCCAACCGGCGCTTGCGCCAGTTTAAACTCGGATCGGAAATGGGAAGCAGATTCACTTTTTTACCGCACATGCTCTGAAACACTTGAGCGGATTCTTCATCCACAAAGGTATGGCTTTCCACCCGAAGCTCACCAGCCCTAAGCCAACGGCTTAAGATACTAAAAAACACTACACTTACGATAAAAAAACCAGAAATAATTAGCCCATCAGGCCTTCCGATCACATTATCTACCAAAGTAAACAAAAACACCACACTCACCAATCCAAAATAGATTGCTTTTATGGTAAATGAGATCGTAGGCTTCTCTGGAAATTTAGCAAGTGATTTTTTTCGCTCTTTAAGAAATGATAAAGTAACAGCAACAGCTGCTGATAAAATCAAAACCAAAACACCTGTGGCGTAGGCTCCCCCTTGAGCGTCCACATCGGCCTTAAAAATCAACGTAACCAAGATGCAAATGGACATAATCACGAGGACCAAAGGTCTTTGAGCTTCCACCCAGGCGGGTGCCATTCCAAACCTTGGCAGGTATCGGGGGATGAGATTCAGCAACCCTGCCATTGCCGATGCTCCCGCAAACCACAAGATGGCGATGGTGAAAATGTCATATAAGGTTCCAAATTCAGATCCTAAATAAGTATGGGCTAAATAAGCAATGGCACGACCATTGGCCTCGCCTCCTTTTTGGACCAGCTCTGGAGATATCAGCAACGTGGTGGCAAAACTGGAAAGAAGCAGAAATAGAGACATGATCAAAGCAGCCACCAATAAAAGTTTTTTGGTGCCCTCAATCCGGAGTAAGGGCTTATTGTCTTTTAAAGGTTCATTTTGCTGCACCAGTGGCATCACACTCACACCGGTTTCAAATCCACTCATCCCTAAAGCAAGTTTAGGAAATATAATAGCTGAAACCATTATAAATTCAGTGTAACTTGGATAGAAATCAAAAATAGCCTGCCACCAGTCTCCCACCAATGAAGGGCGTGAGTACACTTCAAAAACACATCTTACGAGCACCACTCCCGTCAAAATCAGATAGGGGATGGCCACCAATGCCGCTAGGCCAATTGCCTCTTTAAAGCCAATCAAAAACACAACGGCAAGTGCGATCACAAGCACCAAAGTGACAGCCACATTGGCATGTCCCACATAGGCTTGAGCCATAGGGTTTTCGATGATATGAAGTGCTGCATCGGCAGCCGACAAAGTGATGGTGATCACAAAATCTGTGGCTGCAAACCCAAGTAAAAAGAGCACAAAAAGTTTTCCTCGCCATCCTTTCAGAAGGTTTTCCAACATGGCAATGGAACCCTGACCCGTAAAAGATCGTTTGGCCACCTGCTGATACACTGGGACAGCACCAAACAAAGTTACAATCACAAGCAAAAGCGTGGCCACAGGGGAAAGAATCCCCGCAGCCATCAAGGCTATGCCCGGCTGATAACCAAGTGTTGAAAAATAATCCACCCCGGTGAGCCAAAGAACTTTGTACCAAGCGTGTCCCGGTCCATGATCATGGGTGGAATGGGATTTCCCTGGAGGGAATAAGAAATCCCGGAGAAATCGGGGGAGTCGAGAGGTTCGTGGGATGGGTCTGCTACCCATCACAACCCCATTAGAGGAAACAGAAGGAGTTGCCGAAGGGGGAAGATTTGCCGACATTCCGTCTCCCATATCATCCATTAAGTTTTACTAGATCCCATAATCACTTCTGGCTGCACGGAGGCTGGCTTGCCGTATTCTGCCGAAATCCCGCTTTTTAAAAACGGAATTTGTGTGTTGCCAACGTTTAAGGTAACAACTGAATCGGAGATCTGACTAATCTTACCAATGATCCCGGAGGCTGTAACCACCTCCTGCCCTACTTTGAGAGATTCTAAGAAATTTTTGTGTTCTTTTTGGCGCTTGGCTTGTGGTCGGATGATAAAAAGCCACATTAAAAGGAACATACCTCCTAGCATTACCAAATTGATCCACCCAGGAGCTCCTGCGGGGGCACTCGTAGCAGTGGTACCAGGAACGGCCACACCACCCTGACCAAAGGCCCATAAAGAAACAAAACCAGAGCATAAAGTAACAACAATCCGATTCATAACAAAAAAGTGATTCATCTTGGGATTCCTTCCTATTTCACAAAAAACTTAGCAATCGTTTGAAGTTGCATGTTTGTGGTGCCTTCATAGATTTTGCCTATTTTAGCATCACGGTAGAATTTTTCCACGGGAAATTCTCTGGAAAATCCATATCCGCCAAAAATTTCCACAGCCAAACTCGCCACATATTCAGCCGTTTCACTGGCCAAATGCTTTGCCATGGCCGCTTCTTTAATAAAATCCATACCAGCATCCTTAAGGCGGGCCGCATTATATACCATCAATTTGGAGGCCTCAATTTTAGTGGCCATCTGACCAATTTGATGTTGGATGGCTTGAAATTGAGAAATGGGCTTGCCAAACTGCTCCCTTTGACCTGTGTATTCCACGGCTTTTTGGAAAGCACCTTCCGCCAGACCCAACATCTGGGCAGCAATCCCAATGCGTCCTTCATTGAGCGTTTCAATGGCAATTTTGTAACCCTTTCCCACTTCGCCCAGGATATTGGCTTTAGGCACCAGACAATTTTCCAAAACCACCTCGCAAGTGCTGCTGGCTCGGATGCCTAATTTGGTCTCTTTTTTACCAATGGATAATCCAGGGTTTCCTTTTTCCACCACAAAACAGGTGATGCCCTTATATCCCAGACTGGGATTAACGTTGGCAAAAACCAAAAACAACCCTGCTTCCTTGGCGTTGGTGATGAACACCTTTTTACCATCCAAAACATAGGCATCCCCTTTTTCCACAGCGCGGGTGCGTAAAGCGAACGCATCAGAACCGCTTCCCGCTTCGGTGAGGCAATAACTTCCAATGACATTTTTAGCCATTCCCGACAAAAACCTCTGTTTTTGCTCTGCATTTCCCCACTTCAGCAGAGCGTTTTCCACCAAGGTGTTTTGAACATCAACTAATACACTTACACTCGGATCCACCTGTGCCAGGGCCTGAATGGCCAGAATGGCGCTAAAAAAATTGGCTCCTGATCCTCCCCACTTCTCTGGAATTTCGATCCCCATCAGCCCCATTTCAAAGAGCTTGGGTAGGAGTTCCGGGCGCATGGTTTCAGTGGCATCCATTTCGCTAACAAAGGGTTCCACCTCTTTCCGGGCAAAATCTAAAACACTCTGGAAAAACAAGGTTTCTTCGGAAGAAAGGGCTGTGATGGGTTGCATGCATTCTCCTGGAGGGAGTGGTGAAAGGTTAAGCACACAGTATGCTTTTTTGTTGAGCTGACATGTTTACCACGAAAGCGGAGCTGTGCAAATAAACCTCCCGCGTTTGAGTTGGCAAATCCCAGCCTTTCTGGGATGCTAACCTACCTCAAAATGGGGAAACCTACGAAGGGAGGAAAGATGAAAATTGCCTTATTGCAAACAAATCCTCAAGAAAACTCTAAAAAAAACTGGGAGATTCTTTTGGGACTTTTGAAGGAGGCTTGTTTGAAAGGAGCGCAGTGCGTGGTGCTCCCGGAAATGTTTTATTACATGGGCGAAGGAGGGAGATGGGAAAACTCCCACCATTTAGAAGAGGAAGACCCGGAAGGAGTTTTCGCCCAGCTTGCCCAATTGGCCAAAAGTCATGGAATTTGGCTGGTGGGGGGTAGCCATGGGGAAAAAACCTCGTCCTCACCCACCACTGACAAGCGCAAAGTTTACAATACTTGCGCCGTATGGGATCCCGAAGGAGAAAGGGCTGCGCTCTACCGCAAAATCCATTTGTTCCATCTCAGAGATTCTCAGGGAAACGTTCTCTATGCAGAGTCTGACACACAACTATCCGGTACCAAACAAAGTTTTTTCGAAATGAAATTCAACGACGAGCAGAGCTGGACCTGCGGATTAAATATCTGCTACGATCTGCGTTTTCCGGATCAATTCATGAGAAACCAAAAGTTTACTCCTCCTGACCTTCACTTTTTGCCATCTGCTTTTACCTATCAGACGGGCAAGGATCACTGGGAAATTCTACTTCGAGCCAGAGCCATAGAGAATCAGTGTTACTTTGTGGGGTGCAATCAAACAGGCACCTATGCCAACGGCACCAAGCGAAACTACGGCCATAGCATGGTAGTGGATCCCTGGGGCCAAATCATTGGAACGCTTGAAGAGGAAGTGGGGGTATTATTGGTTAACTTGGAGAAACAGTCCATTCAAAGCACCCGTTCCAAGCTACAAGCGCTCACCGATCGATGCCCGTTGGATGCCACTTAGTTTGCACTGACTAAATTATCTGCACCCTATTTACACGTTTGCCAAGCTATCAATAATTATTTATTCATTGATAATCTCATTTTTACACTGCCAACCCTCTATAGCCAGGTGCTGACCGCTTGTTAAACAGGTAGGCACACCTCTTGCATTGTGACTAAATGTACTAACTAAAGTACCCATCCGAGCAACAAAGGGAGAAATTTTTATGAAAAAGAATTTGATTTTAGCTTTGGCATTATCTACAATCGCCATCTCTTGTGAGAAAAAAGAGGGTGCATCCGCGGATTGATGTTGGCTGTACAGCCAGTATTGCCAATGGACGAATGAGGTGTTAATTCAGAAATAGCGTTTTGCCTCAGGAGTTAGACATGACAAAAGTAGTTAAATTTGAC
>JBIIVH010000130.1:0-2520 GCA_044339525.1 Silvanigrellaceae bacterium
GCTACTGTTCTCGATTGGCTCAGAGTTTGGCCAAGCATCATCCACCCATTTATTCCAAGCTATTGGACCAGGATGATAATCGTGATAGGAAATTTTTTAAAATTGTAGATAAAGTGATTAAAAATAAAAGTAGTATTGACAAAAATAAAAATCAAGACCCCAAAGGAGTGTAAAGAATGATAAAATTAAAAAGTCAAGCGATTCTAGCCATCATGGGCAGTTCCTTCATCATGAATTGTGGTAAAGATCCTTCGGTCCACGCCCCTGTGACCTCAGAAATTGGAGCCGGAAGCCGAAGTGATCAAGCCATTTTAGGGCAAGGGTACAACGTGGAATCCGAGGAATTTCGAGGCGATTGCGTCAAAGGAAAGGTGGATACGACAGGCACCCAACAGGCCTTGCTGGGTTGGTCCCAGGTATCAAGTGAAGGTGAGGTTAGCAATGCTCTTGGGTTTAACGTTGGAGGTAGGGCCCGTTATGGGATGGTTTCAGGAAGTGCCTCTGCTCGATTTGCTTCCAATTCCCAGTCTAGTAAGTATTCAGAAGTCATCATTTATAAAAACGAAATGCAATTTGGCAATCACAAGCTCGTAGAAATTGAGCCCACAACCAATGGTAAAACCCACCTGGCGGCCGACGGAAGAACCATCTTAAACAAAGAGGAATTTACAAAGGGGTGTGGACATGAATATGTGCAACAGGTCACCCTAGGGGCTGCGTTGTATCTTTCTGTGCGCTTGGAATTTGAATCTGAGGATGCCAAAACCGAATTTAGTTTTAAAGCACGAGTAAAGAACAATACGGGCGAATTGAGCACAGATCTTGATAATGCGTCTAAGAGCTTTTCCAAGCAGGCAACCGTCACGATATCCATGTTTCAATTGGGTGGAAACGTAGAGCGGTTGGCCACGGCCCTAAAAGACGCCTTGGTGGATGTTAAAAACCCGAATGGTGGGGTAGGCACGGCCCATGGACTTACGGTGTGTAGTATGCAGCGAATGGATGCCTGTACCAAAGTGATTACCGCTTTTTTAAATTATGGAACGCATGACTTTCCAAGCCAGCTAAAAAGGGATGACACCACAAGAAATGCAGCAGGCCCAGCGGTGTTAAAATACATCACCAAAGAGTACATCACCGCGGGCATTCGCGGTCCCAATCCTGCTGTGGAAGCTGGTGTGACCGCGGCTCGAGCTCAATTAGCAGGGAGGTTTGAGGAACAATTGGTCCATCGATCCCGGGTGAATGGACTTAAATCAGGGGAAATTAGATTAGCTCCCTCCCAAAAAAAAGAAATCGATATTTTAGATCAGAATGTGGCAGCAAACATCAATGTGCTTACCCATGCCGGTAATATTTGTTATACAAAGCTGGAGGAATGCACCGCAAAATCCGTTGAGGCCCTTAAAGAATTGAAGCCAATGGATGATG
This sequence comes from Silvanigrellaceae bacterium, assembly GCA_044339525.1. GTDB lineage: Bacteria > Bdellovibrionota_B > Oligoflexia > Silvanigrellales > Silvanigrellaceae > JBIIVH01. Next base: position 1,432 of record JBIIVH010000130.1, read on the forward strand.
AAGTATTAAAAAAGGTGAGACTGGAAACCTATGCCCAGTATTGTGATTTGGCCAAGATTCCCGCCCAGCTCAAATCATTGGTGGCCACGGTGGACCAACTCAATCAGATTGCAAAACGATCACTCACGGGTGCACCAGACAATGCCAATATCGATTGGTGTCAACGTTATGAAGACGTATTGACTCAAAGAGATCAAATCGGATTAGTCACTCCAAAGATTGAAAACTTAGAGCCTCTAAAGACCCTTCCAAATCTGGAATATCTTTCGCTATATAACACAAGTGTTAAAGACATATCTCCTCTTTTCGGACTAAATAAGCTTGAGTTTCTAAACATAGGTCAAACTCCCTCCCTCCAACAGAATGCGGAAGATGTGGCTAAAATTCCTAATCTTACCTATTTTACTATTGACGATGCAGATTTTTTTGGATTTAATAGAAGTCACGATCACCCGGTGGTGCAACTGCTAAAAGATAAGCCCACGATGTTAGAGTTTAGATCTGACTACTCCAGTTGCGAAAGAGAGACGGTAAAACATCCCTGGACATGTAATCTAATACAATAAGCATGACTTCTGTAAAAATAAAAATCACCGTTGCGGTATGAGTCAGCATAGATGTCGCCTAAGTTAGATTTGATACAGATACCTTTTCAAAGTGTCAAATGTATTCCATAATTATTTAATTTGACTTCATTGCGCTGCAAAGACTCTATTTGTTTTTAAAGAGGTCTTGATTCCCGCATTCCGCACTAGCTCTAAAAAATATCTGAATAAATTTTTTAGCGAAACTTTTCTATAACTTGAAGCAAATCTGGTGGCACTAGGTTGATTTTTCAACTTCTGCAAAGTACCTTTTCTCAAATTTTCTTCAAGGGCTCGTTATGCAGGGAAAAACTTTACAAATTGAACATCTAGGCATTGTAGCTCAGGTGATGAAGGACATAAAACTCATTGATAGAATCAATGGCACTAGATTAAGGACTTCGCTATGTGTGCCAGTCACTTCTTTTGCCGTGCAACCTCGGAAATGGTTTTGGCCTTCTTTTTACTGCTCTGGGTTCACTACGACCCGGTCTATTCCCAACAG
>JBIIVH010000131.1:0-2516 GCA_044339525.1 Silvanigrellaceae bacterium
CTAAATAAAATCCTCCTCTACGGATACTGACTCTCCACTCGTTCTTTCCTAATCTAATGAGTCGTTTAAATAGTCTCAACAGGGCTGGATTTGGCGCTTACGGATGATTAATCACCCAGGAAATGGCGGACTCCAAGGGATTTGAAAACCGCCCCCAGCAACATTCAAAAGATTACTCTTATATTTTAACGATTTTTGTGCTGTGAAACCAGCCATAAATGTCCACATATTTTTTCACGCTGATTTTGGCTAAGTTGCCATTGGAGGGTTGAACAAAGACTCCCATTCCCATGACAAATCTCGATTTTGTCTCTACTATTAGTCCTATGGCCAGCGTACGTTATCATAACTGCAGGAGTCGCCCCACTTTTGCGGCGCCAAAGGAGAACTTTGTTTTTTTCAGCTTAGTGATTTAGGTTCTTTGGAATTTCAATTTAGATGTCTTTGTGTCAAATGCTTACCGCAAATTTTTCGAAGCTGAGCGGCCGCTATCCCTATCAGTAAATTCAGTCCTCCTATGCCTCTAAACATCAATGGGAATCCAAACATATTTTATTCCAAATATCATTCAATAACCAATTGTTACTTTTAGCAACGGAACAGATTCTAGACCTATTGCTATTTTTTTCCGACTCAATGATTTTATTACTTTGAATAAACTCGAGTAAAGTATTGGAAAAAGTGTCGTTAGAGTAGGAGTCGATGCCTTCAAGATTTAAGGGTGATTTTTTGGTTAAATTAAGTATCCAGTCTAAAGGTTTTCCCAAGTCATTTTTTCTGCAATTTGGATTAACTTCCTCATTTCCAATAATTTTTTTAAAATAAATGTCTCCTCCCGATTCGTCGTCACTGCAAGTCTGATAATTGGAAGGAATTGGGGTTCCTTTATAAACAAAGTTGACGGCAGCTAAATCGAAATTTTGGGGTGAACTTGTTTGCTCATTGATTGAAAACACAGGTTGGTAGTCCATGATACTATTGATAGGGGATTCTGGACCGAAGCCATTCGAACCATAAAAATTGTGCTTTAATCCAAGTGTATGGCCAAGTTCGTGGGTAAAAATCATTTTAAGAATTTCTTTTCCATTTATTGCCCTAAATGGTTTAAAATCTTGGAGCTTCGAGACTAGTTTCAAAAGTCCCAGCAGTGAATTTTTGTTATCATTATATAGTTTTTCAAGTTCTGATGTAATTTGATTTAGGGGGGTTGGCAAGTTAGTAACTAATATTGTAGCCCCTTTGAGTTGCCCAGACAACGGGTCGAAACTTGGCGCGCCAAATGCTGACAAACCAGACCAAGGGATTTCTTTTGGGCCATTCCAAGTTATACAAATGAGGTTGATTGCCAAGCAAAGACCAGGTTCATACCCTTCTAAAGTAACGTCAGTGTTGAAGACTTTAAATCCAAAGACCTTGTTCCATTCTTTAGCAGCCGATAGCACAATCGCTTTATGTTCGGAGGGAAAATTCAAATCGAAGGCAATCGTTCTTGGCCGGTAGGGCGAAGCAAGTAAGAATCCGGTTTCAGGAATTTCGATTCCAGGGAGCTGACTCAAATTAAAATGATTAAATCCCAAAGGTGCAGTTGCAATATGAACTCTGGTTCTCTTCGAGGTAGGATCAATTTCACCAACTCTTCTTTTTGACCATTCAGACTTTACAAAATCCTTCTTATTTTGAACAAAAAGTACTCTTTGATTGCCATTTAGGTAACGAACTTCAAATACAACTAGGTCCTTTGATTTTGCCAATACAAAAATCGAATGTTGTCGAGAGTTTAGACTTTCAGAACAAATACTTGGATCTAATCCTCGTGGAGGCAAATAAACCAGATCTGACAGGGTTCGCTGAGCGCTCTTCATTTTGGTGTATTTTCCAAAAACCTTAAACAATTCACGTATTGGAGCATCTTCAGGAAGCTTTTCGGTTTCACTCCGGAAGCTGCCACAATCTGTTTCCGGGGACAACGCAGTCTTTTCAGCGAATGAACGATTTTCTGTAATCGTCCAGCTTTGCGTTGGAATGGGGCTACTCATTATCCCAGTTTCGCCCGATACATAGGGAATGGTAAGCCATTCTGTTCCAACCGTCAGCATTGATTGAACTTCTTCCAGACTAGCCTCATTTGGCTTTTGAGTTTGAGAGAGTAAGGTTTGCGCTAATTGATCTTCTGCTCTTAATGTTGGTTTTTTGCTGCATGCAAAAACAGGAATTATTGCGAAAAGTAACAATAGAGATTTTCGAATATTTTCTGCCATGTAAAGAGTCCTTTGATTTTTAAATTAAAATGAATGGAATTAGTCATACATTATTTGGTGTAGCGCCAAATATTTTCCAACGTATCACCTGATTTCATTAAAAGCAATAGATAAATGATATGGACTATGGACTGGGTGCATCCGCGGATTGATGTTGGCTGTACAGCCAGTATTGCCAATGGACGAATGAGGTGTTAATTCAGAAATAGCGTTTTGCCTCAGGAGTTAGACATGACAAAAGTAGTTAAATTTGACAAG
>JBIIVH010000002.1:0-161227 GCA_044339525.1 Silvanigrellaceae bacterium
GATTAGCCTCTCCCAATGCTTCCTCAAACATCGGAAACATTCCAGATTGTAACCGTAGCCAGAAAGGAGAAAAGATGATATCCATAAACTATCCTTTGTGTTGAAAGGTTTTGTTTAGAAGCTCATCTCTTAACACAAGGAATTTTCCCTGGCATCTCGCTGTTATTTTTGGCAAGATTCCGGGGAAAACCTTTTAAATTCCTAATTTTTAAATTAGCTCATATGTATATTCCTGACTTCGTGAAAAATAATTGATAATAATAATCATTCTCACTATTGGAATATATCGGGAGCGGGAGAGTGTCAATAGACCGGGGTCAAAAGGAAATCAAGTTTGGTGATTGAGGGTCACTTTCCATCGGAGGGCCTTAATCCCATGGAGCGCAACTTGGCCGTCCAACGTGGATCGGACGTAAATTTTTTAGCCGCCACAACCAATGGATGATTCTCATTGTTGACCCTGTAGATGAGTCCAATTAGAGTTGAAAATTCTTTATCCGATACTTTCAGATGGATGCTAGGATCAAACATATCTACGGTTCCGTAGCCAATGGCAAATTTTCCATGCTCTGCTTTTGTAATGCCATTGATCATTTCATTGTCTTTTTTGTAAACGAAAGGTGTTTTCAACTGATTTAAAAAACAGGGAAGGTCCGTTTGCAAAGAGATTAGCAAAGCTTCATCTGGATCCCGCGTAAATACCACCAGTTTTTCATCGGGACCTCCAAGGGCTTTCCAAGAAGTGATTTTACCAGTGTATACATCACAAAGCTGCGACGAAGTGATTTGGTTTACCTTTACCCCAGAGCCACGCACAAAAGTAATGGGGTTTTTGCCCATCACAAGCAGCCGATATCCATCTTTTATCTCTTGTTCCTTCAAAGCTCGCCCAGCCCTACCAAAGATAAAATTTTTGGAATTTTCCAATCCCCCAGAAGTGCCATTGGACTTTTCAGGCACCTTAAAATCATACTTTTTACCTTCTTCTGTTTCGGAAAACACCGTAAAAAAAGCCTGACTAGTAGCGGTGGCCGTTCCCGACCCGGCGATCACTTGCACCTCCTTGTTCGCCCCTAATGCTAAAAGGGGCGCAGACAAAGCAACCAAAGTACAAAAGTTTAAACCGATTTTTTTTAAAATATAAGCTCTCAAAATAATTACCTCTTTTACTTTTTGAACGGGCCCCCATTGAACCCAGTCCTCTTCCAAGGATACAAACTTTCTCTTGATGCCTGCGTGACAGCTTGTATTAGGTGTCAAAGTCCTGGCTTATAATCCAAACACCAATCCAGCCGTGTAACCAAAGATCCCCATTTCCTGTTAAGGACGCTCCCAAAATTCCGATATTCTCCCCAAATGCATCTCGTATTTCAGGGAAAGGAACTGCAGTTGAAAACCCAAATCAGGATCCAACCACACAAAAAGCTCGTGTTTTTCATTGGGGTCTTAATCTCTTTTTTGCTGGTGGCCATCAATGGTATCAATTTAATAGGAATCCATGGGGTCAACACCTCTGTGCTAAAACTAAATTATATTGCAGGAATAAAATCCGATGCCCTGGCCATGAGAAACCACGTCTATCGGCACTTTTTCCTTGAAAAGCTGGAAAACATGGACACCCAGGAACAAGTGGTAAAAGACTCTGCCAGCTCACTGACAAGTAAAATCGAAAACTTTCTCAAAATTGCCAGCTCGGATGATCGCACTCATCTAGAAACGATTAAGAGCCGCTTGGAAGAATATGCAAAAGCTCACAGCAAAAGCCTGAATTTAAGTAAGTCATTTCTGAAAGAAGATGCCATCAGCAATGAATCCAATGAAGGTGAGCCCCTCTATCAACAGCTGCTGGAATCTATTCTAACCCTGCAAGATAAATACTCCATCCGAAATCCCAATGAACTTAATGAAAAAATTGGATCCATATTGCTCAAATCTCTTTTATTAGGAGCTTTCTTGAGTCTGTTTTTCCTCGGACTCTTTCATCGAATGCTGATCCAGCGCATATATCAGATATTAGCTGCTATCAAAGACATTAAGGAAGGTAAATTGGGCACTACCCTCAAATTAAAAGTAGCGGACGAGATCAGTCTGGTGGCCGATGGTATAAGCGCCATGTCGCTCTCTTTAAAGCAAAAGGAAACCGATTTACTGGAATACCAGACCCGTCTAGAAGAGATGGTAGACGAAAAAACACGGGACATCCGAGGAATTCTCTCAAATATTAGACAAGGGATTTTAGCGGTGAGAGATGGCACTGGCACAGTGGATGAGGAGCATTCCGCGTTTCTAGAAGAGTTGCTGGAACGCAAAGATATCAAAGGCAATGATATTATTAACCTCTGCTTTACTCAAAGTACCTTAGGTCAAGACGCACTCGATCAGCTCCGCAATGGTTTTGCCTTTACCGTTGGAGAAGATGAAATGGCTTTCGAGTTTAATCGCGATGTTTTTCCTAGAGAAATTCAAGTTAAACGAGGAGAAAAAACGACGATCCTAGAAATAGATTGGAACCCAATCACCGCGAATGGAATCATTCGAAAGATATTGGTGGCCATTCGTGACGTCACAGAGCTCCAACAGTTGCGATTAGAGGCAGAGAGAAAAAATGCAGAATTTGCTCTCATCGCTGAAATTTTAAATATACCTCCAGAAAAATTCCACAATGTCATCCAGTCTTCAAAAAACCTTCTGCTAGCCAATTGCAACCTCTTAGAGAGTGTTGAACACTTGTCTGACAGCTCTATTGATGTGCTTTTCCGCAACATGCACACCTTTAAGGGTCTGGCTCGTACCTACAAGCTTTCTAGCCTCACCAGCCGGATTCACGAGGTGGAAGAAAACTACAAAGTCATGAAAACAGGTGTCCAAATCCCTATTCCCAAACTTTTAAAAGACATCGAAGAGCTCCAAGATAGAGTTAAGGTGATCCAGACATTAAACGAGGAAAAACTGGGTAGAAAAGCTGTGGATTCCGATAAAATTCTGCTCATTGATAAGCAGCAGATTCGAGATAACCTCTCTCACCTCCAAGCGATTGATCTGAGCAATTTAAACGGAGGAGATCGTGAAAGAATAAAGGTATTGAGAGACTTATTTGGAAAAATGGTCTATAACCCCCTCCAGTCAGTCTTGCAACCTCAGATTGAAAGTCTCCGCGAAATCGCGATTTCCCTTGGAAAAGAACCCCCGAATGTGGTGTTTCAGGATGAGGGAATGTCCATAAACCGAAATTTGCATACTCTTCTCTCCAACGTTTTTAGTCATTTACTCAGAAATTCTGTGGACCATGGAATTGAAAAGCCTGAGGTTAGACTTGCCAAAGGTAAACCTGCCGCAGGAACGCTCACCTTTGTGATTCAGTCCCATTTTGACCAACTAACTATCGTTTTTAGTGATGATGGAAGAGGCCTAAATCTTCCCAAAATCCTAGAAAAAGCCATCAGTAAGGGAATACCTGAGGCCCAAAAATTTCCCATTACAAATTTCGAGGTGGCTCACTTAATATTAGCACCAGGTTTTTCAACTGCTGATAAAGTCACAGAAATATCTGGACGAGGAGTGGGAATGGATGCCGTTAGGGCCTATGTGGAGGAATTCAATGGGACCTTCGAGATTAGAATCGACCACCCAGAAAGCACAGAAATTAGACCTGTTGCCACCCAATTTGTGATCAGTTTGCCGGGAGGCAATTTTGAGCGCATGGACGATTTATAAATGGTAAGCCAATCGCGGTTTATCTCAAAAACTCCTCAAAGGGCCCCGTAACGGCCATGGTGAGACCCGACCTTTGCAAATTAAAAAACAACGTTGATGCGTCCGGGCTAAAACACACGCCACAAATTTCATCTTTAGGTGTCCGAGCAAAATCCCGAAAATCTCCGGCTTGTGTGACCACTCGAATGAAATTGTCGCCGTCGCCATCTTCACCCACAAAAACATCACCCCTTGGGGAAACCGTGATGCTATCCACTTTTTCAGAAAGAGATTTGTCTTTGCACTCTGCAAAAACCTGAAACTCAGGAGTGTCCGATTGAGAAACATCCAAACACATGACCTGACCAATTCCTTTGGAACCACCCGTGGTGCACGTAAAATAAACCTTAGAATCATGGTACCACATACCTTCGCCTCTTGAAAAAATGGCGGCACCTTGGCGCTGGGCTCGGGCACGAAGATCATCTTTTTTGCTATCTACATCATCCAGATCGACCCAGCTCCCTTGATACAGAGCGCCTCTGGAGAGGGTGGTGGTTTTCGTGACAGAACCTTTATTCAACACCAAAGCTTGCAACCGACCTTCAAAAGGCGAGGAAGGATCCCAAGGCAGGAATCGGTAAAAACAGGAATCACCCCGGTCTTCTGTGAGGTAGATGGCATTTGTGGCAGGATCCACGCAAGCGGCTTCGTGGTAAAATTTACCCAGCTGCGGGAGTCTTTGGTAGGGCTGAACTTTGCTTGCAAAAGGATCACACAAAAACACATATCCGTGTTGTCCCACCACCGTTTCTTCACAGGTAAGCCATCCCCAGGGGCTCACCCCTCCTGCACAATTCCGGGCGGTGCCAATGAGCACCAAGTTGCTACTTAAAACATTTAAATTGCGGTCGAGTACCACACGGGTAACCCCTCCCGTCACCAGCTTATTATAGGCTTCAGGTGGGGGAGTTTGGCCCGATTTGTAAGGACCTTGAGCTCCGTCTAAAAAATCATTTTCGTGGTTTCTCATTAAAATGAGCGTGCCATTAGGTCCCGCAAAACACCCCATACCATCGGGGCGTCCTGGGGTAAGATATCCATCCGTCATCGGGTCTTTACTTCGACTTAAAATGCGGTATTGAAAGCCTTTTGGAAGATCCAGTCGTTTGGAGGGGTCTGATATGAGTCCTGAACCTTGAAATGGGGTCTGAGGCAAAGCAAAAAGACTTTCCATGGGTAAAGCGGCCATGCTCAAAACAGATGCACCTAAAAAACGACGTCGGTTCAAGGAATTTGTCATACCGTGACTCCTAATTTTAGAGGGGATATCACCTGGTCTTAACAAAATTTGGGCTGGCTGTCCAGTTTACCACCACGCTCCCTTTTTTTCGTCCTGAATCCACGATTTTGTGGGCATCTACGATTTGGTCCATAGGAATAACCCTATCTATCAGAGGCTTCCACTTCCCTTGGGCGGCTAAGTCATTAAGATATGCCAGATCGGGAGCACTCCCTTTCGCATCTCCAAAAACAATTCGGCGGCCTTTTTTCCGAGCAAAAAGCAGATCGCCTAGGTCGCCAGCGTCCATCACAGCCAGGAGCAATCTTCCCCCCGGCTTCAGGAGCGGAGAGGCTACCTTCCATCGGACTCCTCCCACGGTATCAAAAATAACATCAAAACTCTCTTTGGGCTCCTTTTGCCAGTCTGCCGATTTATAATCGATCACCCTGTGTGCGCCCAGGCTGCGCACCATTTCTACATTTACCCCACTGCAAACCGCTGTAACATTGGCCCCCCAAAGGGATGCCAGCTGAATGGCAGCCGACCCCACATTTCCTGAACCTCCGATCACGAGCACGCTTTCTCCCGGCTTAAGTTTAGCCCCATCACGCAAAAAGAAAAGAGATGTAATCCCCCCAAATCCCAAAGAGGCGGCCACTTCAAAAGCCAGGAGGGGAAATTTAAGGGCAATGGCCGCGTCCTCACTCATAACGAAATATTCCCCATGGGCGCCTAAAGACGCTCCCGGGTAGGCGATCACTTCATCCCCCACCTTAAATTTCCCAACGGCCGATCCCACTTCTGCCACCGTTCCCGATGCTTCCGTGCCCAGGATTCCTTTGCGAGGTTTGGTGAAGCCAAACACCAGGCGGGCGAGCCATCCAAAGCCCCTTGGGACCCTCATGCTCCTCAAGCGCCCATCCCCCGAAGTCACCGTGGAGGAATGCACTTTTATCAAAACTTGGTGGGATCGGGGGACAGGTCGATCCACCGTCTCGATTTTCACCACCTCTGGGCCCCCATAACTACGATAAAAGGCGGCGCGCATGGTAGGTTTTTGAGCTGTCATCAATGGCACTCCCGCATAAAGAACGACTTTTTTCCTAATTCTATTTTTTTCGTTTCCCTCGACTCCTTGTATTCTCTCCCGGTTGGCCGGTTTGATTCCGTGCAAGAGCCGAAGCGGCCTGAGTGGCCGTTTCAATGGCGCCATTCATGTATCCACCATAATCGGAGCTCAAGTGCTCTCCTGCGAATCCCATTCGGCCGCTGAGCTCGATGAGGTTTTCAAAGCCACCCATCTTTCCATAATGACCCACCAGCTGGCAGCTATAGGAAGCTTTAATGAATTTTTCCGATGGCCAATGCTGAAGATTTTTAAGCCCATCATGGGTTTTTCCAATGCCAGGATAAAGGATTTCTAAATGTTTCATGGTATTGTTAAACAATTGGGGAGAGACAAATTCGCCTTCTTTGTCACTCAAATAGTTCATAATGATTCCACTATTCCCTTTTTGCCCGTTGCTTGAATCTCTCACTTCTTTAACCAGACCATCGGAAAACACCGCTCCGTAATTTGGTTCTACGGTGTTTCCTTTTCTTCTCCAATAACGTTCTTTAAATCCAACCACAAATTTTGCATTGGTAGAGTAACCCATTTCCTTAATGGCGTTTTTTTTCTCCTGACTCAAATCTAAGTCAAAAATACCTTCCACTTCTCTAAGAGTTGTAAAAGGTAGACAGCACATAATGCGACCAGCCTTTACTTGTTTATTTCCGGAAGGTGTCTGAAAATCTAGGGTAAACTGAGATCCGTTGTCCGAAATCCGCACGAGCTTGTGCTCCATTTCAATGATCGATTTCCTTTGAACAGCCTTAGCCAGACCTTCTATCATTCGGCTATTTCCACCCTTTACTCTTTTTGCCTCATCGCTTGATCCATAAATTCCCAACCCCTTGGAGTGTGGATCAATAAGTAACAACAAGTTGAGCGAGTTTTGCTTGTCAGGATCTGTACCATACATGCCCAAATAAGCAACTTTTATGACATCCACAAACGTCTTTTCAAGGCCTTGAGACTGTGCATTTTGAAGGTACTGAGAGATGGACATCCCATCAAATTTGGAGGCAGGAGTTTCCTTACCAAGAGTAGGTAAGTCTATTCCTTTGCTGGTTACAAAGGTATCCAAATCTTTGATTATGATTGCAGCTAATACTCGAAACTGAGGGATCAGCTCTTTAGCATACAATGGCTTGCCGCCCATAAAAAAGACTTCGGCTTCTAGGCCAGGAACATGATTTACAAAATCCACCACTTCAACGCCAACTTCAGAACAAATATCCATGAGAGCATTGTGATCCGAATCCACAAATTCAGCGCCTAATTCAATGATCATTCCTTCGCTATTAAAGTTGTCTCGTGTCCATACCCGCCCGCCTAACCGGCTGTTACCTTCATAAACCGCGCAGGCCACCCCCGATTTTGCCAAGAGATAGGCGGCCGATAATCCGGCAGCTCCAGCTCCTAAAACGACAACTTCAGGGTCTTTAGATTTAGACTTAACTTCAGCTTTAAAAGAGCGAGACTTGCAGCTCACAATCCCAGCGGTTGCAGCTGCGGTAGAAAGAGCTATCATTTTTCTCCGGGAAAACCCTTCGGCTTCCGCTCTTTCCATTCTTTCCAACACTTCCGAGTCCGTCCAGCGATTACGATTTGCCTCCAAGGCCCAACCAAAATAATAGGACAACGTTTTCCGAAAACCCAATCTATTCATAAAAATTATCCTCTACTTGTTATATTTTCCTAGTTTTAATTTTCTATATTCGCCAAAGAGTTCGATCATAATTTAAAAAGTTTTCTTTTTCATGGGCGTTCAATCCGTCAAAAAACCAATACTCTCTGAGACTGGTTTTGGAATTTTCTCCTTTTCCCAGGAATCGGCAGATTTGAGCACCCAGTTTTTGGGAGGTGTGGCGAAAGGTGGTGTACTTGCCTCCATAAATGCACCAAAGTCCAGAAATGGTCTGATCTAACACCGTTTCTCTTGAGATTTCAGAAATATTTTCATCAATTTCTCGGCAATAATAGGGATTCCTTTCTAAATCTTTACCTTGGTCCAGGGGAGCAAAGGGCTTATGGGGACGCACGGGAACCCCTCTTAACCCTTTAAATTCATCAACTTTTTTAAGTCCCACCCCGGCTAAATCCAAAAACCTCTCCTGGGCCTGGGTCAAATATTGAGTCTCCTTTGAATCTAAAGTTAACTTCCTGAGCTCAGGATCATTGAAAACAGCCTCCGTGGTGCCCCAAAGCCATTTTCCCTGCCAAGGAACCAAAAAGAGCACTCGATTGTCCTGATTTTGCAAGAAACAAGCATAGTGATTTTGATTCGTATCTTGTGGCGCTGATTCCGATTCAAAAACAAAGTGGGAACCACTGTTCAACAAAAGTCCTACATTTGGAATGATGCCCCATTTTGCCAGCACCTGATTGGCCCAAACCCCTGCCGCGTTCACCACGGCGCGCGCCCGGCCTTCCTGAGTCTGCTGAGTGTGGTGATTTAAGATTTGAAACTCAAATCCTTGGGGAGTGGGACGCAAATGGGTGACTTCCTGGTGCTCCCACACTTCTGCTCCCAGTTGAACACTGGCGTGGGCCGCAAGACGCACAAGAGCATCATCCACCATCTGAGCGTCATAAAACAAAAAAGCGCCCGAAGAATTTTGCAGCGTTTGAGCACCCAAATAGGGGGCTATTTTTTTCAAAGTGGCGAGATTGATAGACTGAGCCGATGGAAAGGGCCAAGGGCCACTCGAAAGAAGATCGTACAGCGCCAAACCAGCTTTCAGCATCCAGGGAGGCCGACCCTGTTTTGTGATGGGTAGAAGTAAGGGAACAGGCTTTACAAACTCAGGCAAAATGTGTCGCAGTATTGAGCGTTCCTGGAGTGCACTAAACACCAGGGGCCAGTTGGAGGGTTGTTCCAAGTACCTCAAGCCCCCGTGGATGAGTTTCGTGCTCCGGGAACTGGTGCCGCTGGCCAATCGTTGAACCTCCACCAGCGCGCATCTCGTAACACCTCGGGAGGCTAAATCATGCAACACACCCACACCATGAATGCCTCCTCCAATCACCAATACATCTAGATCCATGGGCTAGCCTTCTGCGGGAGCCGCAGGAGGAAGAGGAGAGGAAGAAGCAGGCACCACCAAGGGCAAAAGTTTTTCAAAATAGGGTTTCCAAAATTTAAAGCGGTTTAAGGATTGGTCGGCGGGGGCCAGCCTCAAAAGCCAACATTCCGCTCCCCCCTCCACAAACACGGAGTTGATGATCTTAAATTTCTCAGGATACCCAATTTCCGTCAAGATCTTTTGGGGAAACACGAGCTCATGTTGGATAGCCAAGGAAACAGGTGACTGGACCACAATCCCGCACTCATCCACCCCTGTAATCTTTACGGGTACTAGGTAATCACAGGGAATGGAATTTTCCGGTGCCTTAAAAGCGGCTCCTTGCCCTTGCAAAATCGCCCCTTCGATCATTTCGATGAGCTTATCCAGTCCGAATGGTTTATGTAGCCATAACACCCCTGGCTTTTGAGTGGGATTTAATGCTGTGGTAGCAATGATTTGCACGGGTCGCTTGTTTTCAGGACAATCTTTCACCGCCTTCTCCCAGGCGATGGCCGCCGCCGACAAGGGGGGTTCAATCATCACCACACAATCAAAATCATCCGGCGCGGAAAAATAGGTCCGAGCTAAGGCCGCCACGGAATCCACCAGCTCCACTTGAATCTTTTCCCGTTCCAGAAGGTCTTTAACCTGTGCTCCCCGTTCCCTTACCGAATCTTGATACACCACGCGTCGGCTGGGTTTACCCGCCAAAGTGACAGGGCCCAGTTTGTTGACCCAATCCCTACCTTTCCCCACCAATCGATTGATGTCAAATAGATTCAAGCAAGGAGCCTTTTCCATCCCGGCCACCACACTGGACAAAGAAACCAAGATCTGTGGAAGGCTTGGTTCCTTGGGGCGGATGCTGTATCGCTGGCGAGCACCCCACTCAATAGGGGCCTGCACGGCCAAAAAAGAGTCCACCATGCCTGTAACTTCAGCAGATATGGCCAACATGGAGGGACCCATTCCCTGTAAGGAAAAAAGCCCGTAGGGGCTTCGCCCTTGCAGCGCCGTCACTAAACTTTTCACTTTTTCAATGAGAGCGGTGGGTTCTAATGGTTTGGGAAAAATGCCCGCCACCTTTAACTTCACAAGTTCTAAAATCTCTTCTTTTGTGGGTTTTCGTGAAATCAATACAATGGCTTTTGACATAATGGCATCGGATTTCAGCTTCCGAATCATCGCCATACAGGATGCATCGGGCAAATCGGACTCAAAAAACACAAAATGGGGAAGTTCGCGCTGCATTTGAGCATCCAATTCTCTCATGGAATACGCGCCAGCAAAACGTTTGATCCCTGCTTTAATGAGGGTCATTGAAATGGTTTTAGCAGATTGCTCCCTGTCTGTAACCACCAAACAGCTGTGCTCACTAAATGATGTCATTTTTTAGCCATCTCCTGAAGGATCTGTTCTCTTTGTTTCACCACTTTGTCAAAGGGCTTAAAGGGACATTCTTTTTCGGTGCGATCCAGTAGGGCCAGTGATTCTTCCAGCATTCCCTTTCTTTTGTAGGCCAAGGCTAAATTAAAGCTGATCTTAAATTTAGAGGCGCGGGGGGCCTTTTCATAGGCCAAATGATAGATTTCAATGGCCTGATCGAAATCCCCCGACCGGGAGATATTGACCGCCACTTCATTGATCTTCATAAAGAAATAATCAGATAACATATGGATAGTAGACAACTTTTCGAGAGCCGCTTCCAGTTGCACCTGATGCAAATCAATACGAATCTCCACTTCCAATGCGTGGGTGCTGGCGGCGTAACTTTGTCTTGCAGTTGTTATACAATTGTAAGCAGCCTCCCAATCTCCTTTATCCGCGTGAAGATGGGCCTGCAGGGATAGGATTTCAGAACTTTGAGGGTTGATCCCCAGCAGATCCGTTATGATGGATTGCGCTTCCTCATGTTTGCCCAAAATGAGCTTACAGGTGGCCAACGATTTTTTGGAGTGAATAAACCTCTTGTTTTGTGCCAAAGACTGCTCAAACAAAGCGGCTGCCTCTTCCACTTTTCCTAAAAACTGGTAGCAACATCCACTCACATATGACGCTCGATAGTCTGTGGAAGTGAGTGGTTTAACCACAGCCAAATGTTTAAGCACTTCATTCATCTGAAGAGCCTGAATGGCCTGGCAAAGCTCAAAAAGCATGCGGTCTGTGTCACCGGTGGGGCCCACCTGAACTTGGTACGATTCAATGTACCTAAACAAGTTGTCCACCAAATGGGACCGGTGCCAGATTTCCCTAATATCCCACTCCAGCATGAGCTGTTGGGCCGAAAACACAGGATCGTCACAAATGACCACCACATTCTCATAAAAGGGAAGCAGGATCTCACAAGCATCGGCAACTAAACAAAGGGACGAACTTGTACATTCTTTAAGCAAAAAAAACACCAGATAGATTTGGCCAGTCCCCAAATAATGAAGAACTTCATCGGCTTGAGTGGTAACAATTACCGACTTTTCAGCCAGCCTTTGCTTGGATAATTCGTCCAATTGGTCCCACGCTTGGGATTCGCAATACATCAACGCATTTTCAAACAACAGAAGCTCCTCCTACCTAAAGTGTGCAGAGCAAATGGTAACCTGGGTTAGAGTCTACTCGTTTTGGTTTCCACTTTTGATGTCAAAAAACAGTGATTCGAGGGAATCCGGAAACGGCCAGAGACAAAGAAACGGATCAAAAAAAGCTCTCCTGTTGTTTTCAAGACCCTTCCCTTTCTGGGACTTCTTAACTTTCCAAGTGATTATACTTCAGCACCACCGAAACTTTCCGTTCCCATTTTAGTTGAACTACTTTAATCACAAAGAGGTAGCTTTTGAGTGGGCTACTTAAACACAGTCCTTTTAAATTGGAGTCACCTATGAAAAAGTTAATCTTGGTTCCCACCTTGCTAACAGCCTCTTTTTTGGTTTCATGCGGCTCTTCTGAAAGCAATAAATCTGCCGATGAAAATAAAACATTAGAAGAGCAAAGCGGCAAACCCGGTGCTTCCCTTCCTGAAAGTGTAGTGGACATTGCCCTTTCCACTCCAAATTTTTCTACTTTGGTGGGTTTCCTACAAGCGGCAAACCTTGTTGAAACCTTAAAAACAGCAAAAGATATTACAGTCTTTGCTCCCACCAATGAGGCTTTTGCTAAAATACCTAGTGAAGTGGTGGAAAAACTAAAAGCCAATCCAGAGTTACTAAAACAAGTATTACTTTATCATGTGGCACCTTCAAATCTGGACGCCTCTAAGGTGACAACATCCCAATCCGTTGCGACTCTGCAAGGAGAAGAGCTAAAGGTTTCCCTAAAAGAGGGTTCCGCATTTTTAAATGACTCCAAGATCACAGCCGTGGATGTTTTTGCCAAAAATGGAACCGTACATGTGATTGACACCGTGCTGGTTCCCAATGAAGTTTTAAAAGCCATTTCAGCTCCCACCCAATCCCTTTTTGACATCGCA
Organism: Silvanigrellaceae bacterium; assembly: GCA_044339525.1. GTDB lineage: Bacteria > Bdellovibrionota_B > Oligoflexia > Silvanigrellales > Silvanigrellaceae > JBIIVH01. The sequence continues at coordinate 12,612 of JBIIVH010000002.1, forward strand.
CAGCAGGCGGGTTCCTTTAAAGTGTTACTACAGGCCGCCGAAATCGCTGGACTTACCGATGCTTTGAAAGGTCCTGGGGCTTTCACGGTGTTTGCCCCCACCGATGAAGCGTTTAATAAATTAGGACCCGTTTTACAAGATGTGGTTAAAGATAAGCCTCTTCTCACATCCATTCTGACCTACCATATTTTGGACGGAGTCAAACTCGCAAAAGATGTGTTAGCAGCAACCTCTTTTGTAACACTCAATGGGAAATCCATCATGATAGATGCATCCAGTGCAAAGATCAATCGTTCCCAAATCATCAAAACGGACTTAGTGGGCACCAACGGTGTGATCCATGTGATCGATACGGTTTTGCTTCCTGAATAACAACGTTATTTGGCTAAGACTTTTTTTCTGGACGCTCCTGTGATATGCCCTCTGGTAGAACTAAGGAAAACTCACCTACCAAGGGGCATAACGATGGTCAATGAACGTGTCGAGATGTTGAAATCTCTAGACGGCACCTATTTAAAACTCACCTATTACACTCCCTCTCATTCTTCCCATTCCCTTCCCACCGGCCCACTCCCCACCCAGGGCCAGTTAAAGGGAATGGTGCTCTTTTTGCATGGGTTTGGAGAACACTCGGGAAGATACCGCGACCTGGCCAAATCCGTATGCGAAAGCGGTATCGCTTTTGTAACCTTTGATTGGCGTGGGCATGGGGGTTCGGGCCCCACCTTTGGGGATGCCCAAAATGCCCAGGCTTTTTTGGTGGATGCGGTTCAGGTTTGGTATCACTCCCGGCACGTGCTGGGTTTCGAAAAATCCTCACCCAATCGTTCCCTTCTGGTGGGTCATAGCTTTGGGGGACTCCTGGCGTGTTACCTTGCCAATCTTCTCAAATCGGAATGCCCGCCCTTGTTTTTGACCAACCCCTGCTTAAAAACGGCCCAAGTGGTGCCTTTTTGGAAGCAATTAGCCGCTCAGGCATTTAGCCAATTTTTACCCACTGTTCGGGTGCCCATTGGCATTGATGTCAATCATCTTTCCTTAAATTCCCAAAACAATCTTCAGTATAAATCAGACCCGTTCGTGCTGCAGTCGGTTACCACTCGTCTGGGTCAGAGTTTTATAGAGCTAATGGAAACTCAAAATGTGGAAAATTTGGTGAAAGAGTGGCATCCGCCCGTTACCATCCTCTTGGGTCAAAAAGACACTTTAGTAGATGCCAGCTACACCTCCCGCCTATTTCAGACATTAGCCGAAAACTCCAAAGCAAAACTCATCACCATTGAAAATGCAGGGCATGAGATCTTTTTTGAAAATCACACCCCCCGTTCCCAGGGCATTGAAATTTTCTTGAGTTGGATCCATTCTCAGCTTCCATCGTAATCGGAACGTTCCTAAGATTCAGATCCTGGGGAATACCGATTGTTTTAGAAAGCGCGCTTGATCATGATCCGAATCGAATCTGTGAGTAAGTCCTACGGACCCAAGGTTTTGTTAAAAGAAGTGACTTACCATTTTCCCGCCCGGTCTTGCGTGGCGCTAGTGGGACCCAATGGCTGCGGAAAGTCTACCTTATTACACATTTTAACGGGCGAACTGCACGCCGATTCCGGCGAGATTTTAAAGCCAAGTAAACTCAAATTGGGATTTTTGCCCCAGGAGCCCAATCCCAACCCTCAGCCCACGGTGCTCTTAGAAACCCTCTCAGGTCATAAAGGTCTTTGGGCCTTAAATCGGCAAATGGAGTCCCTGCTCAAAGGTTTAGAAAAAGATCCCAATGAGGCAACCCTTCTCAAGCTGGAGCGTCTGCAGTCGGAATTTGCTCTTTTAGGTGGCGGAGCGTGGGAGAGCCGGACCAAATCCCTACTTTTGGGACTGGGGTTTGCCCCAGAAAAATGGGACCAACCTCCCCAGGCCCTTTCCGGAGGCTGGCGCATGAGGCTGGAACTGGCCAAGATCTTTTTGTGGGAACCCGATTTTTTAATTCTGGATGAACCCACAAATCACCTCGATCTGCCTGCTTTGGCATTTGTAGAGAATACCCTGAAACAGTTTGAAGGAACTACCCTTTTTGTGTCTCATGATCGGGAGTTGCTGAATCGACTTTCTACCCACACTTTGCACCTAAACCAAAGGACCCTTAAAGAATACAAGGGTAACTTTGATTTTTTTATGGAATCTTATGCTTTAGAGCAAGAGCAGTTGGCTTCCCAGCTCGCCCAACTCCAAGCCAAAAAGCAGACTCTGAAGCGATTTGTGGAACGTTTTGGTGCCAAGGCCACTAAGGCTAAGCAAGCTGCCAGCAAAGCAAAGCAAATCGAACGATTATTGGCCCTGGAGGAATCCATTCAGGTGGATGACGAGGCCAGCTCCATCGCCTTCCAATTGCAAATCCATCATCAAAGCGGCAAAGAAGTGGTGAAACTCAAAGATTTGGCCGTGGGATATGAAAAAATCTTAAGCCAAAATATCTCACTTACCGTTCACCGTGGCCAAAAAATTGCCCTCATTGGGCAAAATGGCATCGGTAAAAGCACCATTCTTAAAACCATTGTGGGCCAATTGCCTGCTATAAAAGGTAGCATTGAATCTGGGTTTCAAGTGGACACCTCCTACTTTGCCCAAGATCAGGTGGATGTTTTTGATGTGGAGCTTTCCATTCTGGACAATGTGATGAGGTTTGCCCAAAGTAACATCTCTTCCACGCAAGTGAGATCGTTTTTGGGCTCCTTTTTATTTAAAGGTGACGATGTCTTTAAAAAGTTTGGAGTGTTATCAGGGGGAGAAAAAAGCAGAGTGGGATTGTGCGCTTTGTTTCTACAAAACTCCAACTTTTTGGTTTTGGATGAGCCCACAAACCACTTAGACATGAGCAGTTGTGAGATTTTAACTCAAGCTCTGCAAGACTACGAAGGCACGGCCCTATTCGTGAGCCACGATCGTTCCTTTATCAATGAGGTGGCCACTCACATTTGGGTGCTTACTCCCACTGGGCAACAGGAACTTTTTGAAGGAAATTTGGATGACTACGTCAGGCTTTGTGCCTTGACAGGCTTTCCCAATATTTTAAACCTTGACACCCCCAAATCCCCTTCTTCTATTTCCCAACCCACGTCCACCTCCAAAAATGACTTCTTGACTTCCAAAAATCAAAAGCGGGATCGCCAAAAACTAGAGAAAGAATACGCAAGCATTGAAAAGGCTCTTCATTTAAAAGGGGAATCACTCAAGAATTTAAACGCCCTTATGGAAGATTCTAACCATGTTTCTGACTACAAAAAATGGGGAGAGTGGGAGATCCAGCAGAAAAACATCCAATTGGAAATTTCTCATTTAGAAGAATCTTGGATGGAATTGGCTCAAAAGCTGGAGGACTTAAAAGAGTAACAAGAATGTTGAGAATAGGGGATGCAATCAATTGAAAACAGTAGTATCCAAATTACTGATCTGTGGGGCCTTTTATCCCGAGATCCGTGTCCTAAAGCGGTTATCGGATTTCACTCGTTCTTCCGGGAAAGATTCAAATCTTCCCTGGGATATGAGTGATCTTTTTCCTGTTCAGAGCTGTGAAATTCAGTTATGGGAGTCTTCTTTACCTGCATTCCAAGACATGGACGGGGAAGAATTCGAAGTGTTACCTTTAGGAATTGGCTCCTTTGATGCGGGCATCTCATTAAGTTCCCATTTGGCTCAAAATCCCCAAATTCATTCCGTACTGTTTATTGGAACGGCTGGATACAACCCCCTTTTAAAATCCAATGAATGCATGGGTGTGGGTGAGGTGGTAGTGGGTCAGAGTGCCTTTTGGTGGGACAGTGATTTAGGGAGAGGGGAAAGTTATCTTCCCGAAGGGGGAAATTCCCCCTATCACGCCCAATGTGAATCCCTTTTTAAACACATAAGGCATTTACGCGAATTGGACCGACAGGGTTTAGCGGTAAGCACCGCCGGAATCAGCCTTGTGGATCCGGTGAAGCACCCTTTGGCACCTAGCGCACCCCACTCAGCCATCGTGGAAAATCTGGAGGTTTTTGGAGTGATTCGAACTCTTCAAAAACACAAAATAAAAGGTAATTTTGTGCTAGGCATCACCAACACCATCCATGCCAGCGCCTCCCAGCAATGGCGTAAAAACCACATCCAATGCAGTGTCCATGCCCAAAAAGTGGTGCTGGATTTCCTTCAGCGGGAAAAATGGAAACCAAGACAGGAAATTTAGTGATAAACTCTCTTGGGATGAGATAATTCATCTATACAGAATTGATCCAGTTTCCATCTGCTTTTTGAGGACTCTGAGCTCAAAAGGTATTTTTCTGTGTCTTCCGGCTCTTCACACACCAGTGACCACGATACACCTAGATTATCCCAGTTGTGACTAGCCCCAAATTGATTTTCGATGTGATTCATGAGGTCCCGAAGGCTGGGGCCACTTGCTGAAGTGAAGTCCACCTGGCTTGCCAATAGGGAACCCTTTGATTTAAATGATTTCAGGGACTTTAGAGGTCGTGAACGTCTTAAGGCTCGGTTTGACATACTCTGTCACTCCCATTAGGCAAAGATGGTTTAAAAGGGTAAGATAGGTCTTTGCCATTTTCCTCTAATTTCTTCACTTTCCTTATGCTCGGAGGCACTGGCTAAAACCCAAGAAATCATATTAACTTTACGATTTAATTATTTTTTTTAAATATTGTTACACAAAGGAATGGCAAAGGTATGATCCAATTTTCACAGGTGGCTAAATTGCAAGGCGGCAAACCCCTTTATCTGGATGCTAATTTTCAAATTAACCCAGGAGAAAAGGTGGGAATTGTTGGCCCCAACGGTGCCGGCAAAACCACGCTTTTTAGGCTTCTAGTTAAAGAAGAGTCCCCGGATGAGGGTCAGGTGAGCATTCCCAATCGAATTACAATTGGTTACTTTAGCCAAGATGTGGGAGAAATGAAAGGAAGATCCGTACTCCAAGAGACGCTCTTGGGTGTGGCCGTGGTGGCTGAACTCGCCCAAAAGATCTCAGAGGCAGAAGCGCAGATGTCTGAACCCATGGAGCTCGAAGAATTGGAAAAGCTTCTGGAACGTTATGGGGAGTGGCAGAGTCATTTTCAGGCGGCGGGAGGGTATGATCTGGAGGTAAGAGCCAAAGAAATTTTAGGTGGACTAGGCTTTACCCCGGGGGATTTTGAGCGCCAGGTGGAACACTTTTCTGGCGGATGGAAAATGAGAATTGCCCTGGCCAAGATGTTGTTACTCCAACCTGATGTCTTACTTCTGGATGAGCCCACCAACCACTTGGATTTGGAAAGCATCATGTGGCTAGAACAGTGGTTAGTAGGATTTAAAGGAATGGTTTTGCTCACTTCCCACGATCGAACCTTCATGAATAAAATTGTGAACAAGATTTTAGAAATTTATAGAGGTAGTGTTACTTTATATTCTGGAAATTATGATTACTACGAAAAAGAAAGGGACATCCGGAAACAGCAGCTCATTGCCTCCCAAGAGCGTCAACAGGCCATGCTCGCAAAAGAGGAAGAGTTCATCGCCCGATTTGCGGCTCGCGCCAGTCATGCGGCTCAGGTGCAGTCAAGAGTGAAAAAACTTGAAAAAATAGACCGAATTGAGGTTCCAAAAGAAGATAAAGTCGTCAAGTTTCAGTTTAATAAACCTCCCCGAAGTGGGGATGAGGTGAGTCGCTTTAGGGATCTTTCCAAAACCTGGACGAGCGCCGATGGCAAAGAACTCCAAGTGTTTCGCAACGCTTCTGCCACCATCCGAAGACTGGATAAGGTGGCCTTAGTGGGAGTGAATGGGGCCGGTAAGTCTACGCTTCTTAAAATCATCACCCAGAATACCCCTCCCACCCATGGTAACATGGAAATGGGTGCCAGCGTGGTCATGGGTTATTTTAGTCAACATGCCATGGATGTTTTAAACCCCGAACATTCCATTTTGGAACATTTGCAAGGCCTATTACCTTCTGCCAACGTGGGCACCCTCAAAACACTTTTAGGTGCCTTTTTGTTTTCGGACGATGAATCCTCTAAGAAAATAAAAGTGCTTTCCGGAGGAGAAAAAAGCAGGGTGGTGTTGGCTGGTATTCTGGCCCGTCCTGTTAATTTTATTGTCTTGGACGAACCCACCAACCACTTGGACATCAAGAGCCGAGAAATTCTCATGGATGCTCTAGTGGATTTTGAAGGGACTTTGATTGTGGTGAGCCACGACCGCTATTTTCTGCAAAAAATCACCAATCGTACCTTTAAGCTAGACCAGGGAAATCTGGAAATTTACGAAGGGGGATTTGAGGAATATTTGAATTCGGCACAAGGGGATATTTTGGCCCGGTAAAAAATTTGGTGGAAAACTATTTTTCGATCACGTAGTTAAGCACTTTTGGCTCTCCAGCGTAGCCTTTCTTTTTCTTTTTCCAAGGTCTAAAAAGATCGGGACGATCGATTTCTAAGGTAACATAATAAGAAACTTCAACACTTTCTGAAATCAACATACAGGTGGCCTTTTTGTCGGCCTTCTCGAAGCTAGTGCATTCAACCGTTTCTAGCCCAGGCTTATCTTCCACCAAGATATCCATTTTTTCATTTTTATCTTCAAGTCTCAAAACGACTCGCTGGGTTCCTTTGTAAGTTCCTGAAGGCAAACTCACGTCTACTTTTTGTTTATCAACAACCCTTTCTCCCGCTTTATCTACGGACTTCTTATAATCGGAATTGGGTTTGCCACACGCCGTAAAAAGAACAAAAAAGGGCACAACAAATAAGGAAACACTTCGAATTAGCATAACTTGATCCTTTATGATTAACAAGCCAATTATCCTCTCTGGTGAAGAGGTGACTGTAAACTAATCAAAGTAACAAAAAAAGTCAACCGTTTTTACAATTCACTTGTTTTATACAATAATATTAATCATTTGCTTAGATTCTTTTATGACCGTTTAAAACGCATCAAGGAATGAGAAATGCCTAGATCATTCCACTGCTTATCCAAAACCAAGCCGGAATCTTTAGCAAGTCTCAGAATATCCTGACTGGTAAACATTTTACTCACACCATTGGCGATGGCGGTAAAGTAAGGAGACGTGTTGATTAAACAATAGCTTGCAATTTCATGCTTTTGAAGATCCCAAAATGTATCCAAAATGTAAACAAAACCATCGGGTTCCAGAGCTTGATTAGCCCGGGTCAAAATGCTCTTTGCGGTGTCTTCATCGAAGCAAACCAAAAACTGACTCATCCAAATCGCGTCACATCCCTTAGGCAATGGCAAGGAGGTTTGGGTGATATCCATAGGCGCTGAGCGCACTCTAGAATCCAAATGAGAGTTTTTCAAGTTTGCAAGACACATGTCTAACTGACCAGGAAGATCCACAAGTGTGACTTCAATGCCATCATTGTAAGTTAAGACCTGTTTTGTCCATTTACCTGTGTTGCACCCAATGTCCATGAGCCTTTTGTGGGTTTTTTCAAACAGAAAAGGAAGGGCTTGAGGGAATGCCGAATCAGAGTAATAGTGATCAAAATTGAGCCAAGCCTCTTTAACTTGGCCAGGAAGTTTACTTAATCCTTCATAAACTGTAGCCCAGTTGCCCAAATGCTCTAAGCCCACAGGCTTCTTCTGAAGCAAAGATTCTTCTAACTTATGAAGTCCTAAATAGCAAACCTCATGAATAAAGTCTGCATTTACTTTAAACATTTCATCGGTCAATATAAATTGTCCTACTTTTGTAAGACTCCACTGATCCGCATTTTGTTCCACCAACCCTGCGCTCAGTCCGGTTTCTAAGAGAAGTCGAAGCTGATAGCTATTTAGAGAAGTTTCCTTCTCTAAAACCTCTAAAGTTCGATCCGTTTTATTAAGTCGACTTAAAGCATCCAAAACGTTTAGCTTTAAAAGAAGCCTTGCCACTTGGAACACCACTGGAGAAAAAGCAATCCGCTGAGCCTCGTATCGAGCCTCTAAAGCCGTCCATTTTTTAGGTAGAAAATGAGATGAGTCTGAATTCAAAGCGACCTCCGTTTGTCATTAAATTTTCGTAGCATGTTTTTGTTCTGAAATAAAGACACGTTGCAAATGATCTCCCATAGGAAACGCCACCAAATCTTCTGGCTGAGTCCCTTTAAAAAGCACCAAATGCGCCGGACGACCAGGCGCAATTTGCCCAAAATCCCCACCCACTCCTAAGGCATTGGCGGCATGGGTGGTGATCCCGCGATAAACCTCCGCCAAAGACAACCCACATTTTGAAAGTGCTAAATAACTCGCAAAAAATAGATTATTAAAGGGTGAACTTCCTGGATTAAAGTCCGTTCCAATGGCAATGGGAATGCCAGAGCCCCGCATTCGTTTGGCATCCACAAAAGGGATTTGAGAAAAAAAGCTGGTGCAAGGCAGCAAAACAGCGGTAACACCCAACTGTTTTAGCTTAGCTAAATCCGTTTCCGTGGCGTATTGGCAGTGATCCACACTCAGCACTCTGGGAAACCGGTGGGGAAGATGCTCATTTTGTTCCAATTTGCTCGCCAGTAGCACAGCCGATTCCGTACCACCAGACCGGGAAAATTCATCGGAATGGATGTGCACGTTGAGGCCGTACCCGATGGCGGCACTGAGCCATTTGTCGGCCAGTTCTTTAGTAAAAAAGCCTCTTTCCACAAAAATATCCGTAGCTAGGGGATAAAATTTACGAGAACTGGTGTTACTTTTAGACAAAGCCTGAGCAGCGGGAAGACTTTCTATGCAGGCATTCAGATAAGTTTCCAAACCATGAAATTCTGGACTTGCGGCGTGCAAAGGCATGTAGGTGGGGCTGCAAAAAGGGAGGGGATCCTTGGCATTATCATAGGCCGCATAGATGCACTGGAGAAGCCTCAGTTCCTCTTTAGGATGAAGTCCATACCCTGTTTTGGCTTCCAATAAAACAACACCCCGATGGAGGGCTTGGCTTGCATGTCTTGCAAATGTAGTACGAAGTTCTGCATCAGAGGCGCTTCGAGTGGCCGCCATGGTAACCGCAATACCTCCCCCTTGCTTGGAGATCTCTTCGTAGGTCATGCCTTGGCTCTTTTGAATGGTTTCCACGGACCGACTTCCCGAAAAAATCGGGTGATTATGGCAGTCCACCAATCCAGGCACACACACCATCCCACTGCAGTCAATGCTTTCTAAGGTGGTATCATTACCCTGGGAAGAGGCTGAGGGAAGGATGGATGCTATGAATCCCTTTTCGATAAGAATATCCACGTTTTTTCGCATTCCCAACCACTTGGGGGAAGCCGGATCTAAATGGGCGCTATCCTGAGGTAACTCCATGGTGAGACACACGCCGATGTTTTTCAGCACATACCGTTTGTTTTTGTATATTTGGGTTACGATAGGAACTTGATTGGTCGTTACTGCGTGGTCCATAGGTAGCTCTCCCTTAATTATTTAAACAGGAAATGGGGTGCGTTAAACCATCTGCCTTCAGTTGATCCCGAGTGAGTTCTTTGGCGCGGGAGTATCCGGCATCGGCATGCCGCAATAGTCCCATACCCGGATCAAAATTCAGCACACGATCGATCTTGAGAGTCGCCTCAGGCGTGCCATCGGCCACGATCACCATGCCGGCATGGAGGGAGTACCCCATTCCCACACCTCCGCCATGGTGTAAGCTCACCCACGAAGCGCCACTCACAATATTACCAAAAGCATTTAAAATAGGCCAATCTGCCACGGCATCAGAACCGTCCAACATGGCTTCTGTTTCCCGGTAGGGCGAAGCCACACTTCCACAATCCAAATGATCACGGCCTATCACAATGGGGGCCTTTAAAGAACCATTGGCCACCATTTGGTTGAGCAAATGGCCCGCTTTTGCTCTTTGTCCATAGCCCAACCAAAGAATTCGAGCAGGCAATCCTTGAATAGAGATGCGTTTAGGAGCGTGTTCCAACCATCTTTGCACCCCCGAATCCTCTCTAAAGGTTTCCTTAAAAACCTTATCCATAAGGTGTAAATCTTCCGGATCACCCGACAATGCCACCACTCGAAAGGGACCTTTTCCTTCACAAAAGAGGGGACGAATGTAGGCGGGCACGAATCCCGGAATTTTGAATGCATCTTGCACTCCCATTTCTTTTGCCACAGCACGAATGTTGTTGCCATAGTCAAAAACAGGAATTCCTTTGTCCAAACATCGTAACAAACACCCCACGTGTTTGGCAATAGACGTTTTGGCAAGTTCCACCAATTCTTTGGGTCGATCCAATCGCCATTGAGCGGCTTTTTCTGGGGAAAAACCTTCCGGGATATAACCATAAAGGGGATCGTGGGCAGAAGTTTGATCCGTCACCAAACTAGGGGTAAAATCCGCCCTTTCCAGGAGAAGAGGAAGAATTTCCGCCACATTCCCCACCAACCCAATGCTTTTGGGAATCCCCTGCCTTAAACTTTGCTTTAAGGCTTCCATGGCTTGGTCTAGATCTTCAAAAAGCAAATCCAAATAACCCGTTTCTAGCCTAAATTTGGCCCGGCTTGCATCCACTTCCACACCCAAAAAACTCATTCCAGCCAACACCGCAGCCAAGGGCTGGGCGCCCCCCATTCCCCCTAATCCAGCTGAAAAGATCCACTTCCCAACGGCATTTCCATTGTAATGCTTTTGTAAGGCAGAATAAAAAGTTTCATAAGTCCCTTGCACGATTCCTTGGGAGCCGATGTAAATCCAGCTTCCAGCCGTCATCTGGCCGTACATCATGAGTCCGGCCTTTTCCAGAGCATCAAAGTGTTCCCATGTAGACCACTTTCCCACCAAATGGCTATTGGCCAACACAGCCCTAGGGGACTGGGTAAAACCAGGAATACGGGCCAAGGCCTTTCCGCTTTGAATGAGCAGAGTTTCATCGGAACGGAGCTCTTGAAGTTGTCCTTGAATTTCATAAAAATCTGCCAAACTTCGTGCGGCTTTTCCCCGCCCCCCATACACCACTAAATCTTGGGGTCTCTCCGCCACTTTAGAATCCAGATTGTTTAGAAGCATCCGAAGGAGCGCTTCTTGTTGCCAGCCTTGGGTGTGCAATTTTGGACCCGTCGGTGCCGCATCACCCGGTTCCCATCGGTATTTCGTTTGAGCCTTCATGAATATCTCCAAGTCCATCATTTCTAATAGGACACTTCCGCTTTGAATCGGGTTTGGTGATCACCGTATCAAATTTTTGAGTTTGGAGGTAGAAGGGTGGGCTGAAACCTTTTGGGAGCTCTCACTTTACGCCCTTCAAAATGGGAGCCTGGGGATTCAATTTAGATTCATAACTCTCTATTTACAAGGTAAATCCAAGAAAAATAAGCAAAGAAAGGTATGAGCAGATGCGGACGGCAAAAGGATTTGATTATCACGTGCCCCCCAACGTTTTGGATCACATGGGGGCATTGTTGCCATTGGCAGCCCCCCTTTTGTCGGAAAACCGATTGGAGAGATTGCACCACACCATAGCTTGCAGGTCCCGCCAAGTGATATGCGTGTTTGAAAACACCCACCACACTCACAATATCAGTGCCGTTTTGCGCAGCACGGACGCCATGGGTTTTCAGGATGTTGTGTTTATTTACGACCAGCCCAACATGGTGTTTAAACAACGGGACACGGTAGAGCGGGGAAGTGCCAAATGGCTTACGTGTAAGCGAGTCACTCACTTTGATTCTTTAGCCGCAGCTCTAAAATGCTCGCAGGATGAAAATGAAATTTTGGTTTTGTGTGTTACGTTACCTACCTTCGCACGCACGGGAGATTCTTTGGATCGAGCGTTACCTGGATTTGGCTGTCATGAAGTGACAAGCCCAAAGTTTCAAAGATTTGTGGGCCAAAGAAAAATCATATTGGTTTTCGGAAATGAAAAATATGGCATCGATGCCAGGTGGTTGCCCTTGGCTCAGGGGTTTATTTTTGTTCCCATGAATGGATTTGTAGAGAGTTTAAACTTAAGCGTTTGCGCCGGGATCTTGCTTCAGTCCCTCCGGCGGTGGTACGATGCTCCAGGCCACACCCAAAACCTCTCCCCTGGAGAAACCCAGCTCCTCCTGGAGAGTTTTCTGGCCCGGTCCGTTGATCTACTTCCTAGGATTATCCAGATGCAACAGCCACATCTGGAACCTTATCTTCGATTTTGCCAAAAATCAAACTACTTTTTGAGTCAAGTGCTTTAAACAAACCCATTGAGAATTTTTCGATTCCCTATTTTTCCGTCAGAGCAGCGCTGGAAGGTCTATTTTTACAAGAATTCCCTCCCCAAGAAACATCACATCCTGCAGCAATTGCTTCGTCTCGTTTTGCGAAGTATTCTTTCCAATGGCCTAAGTAGGTGCTCAACGAAATATTGTTTTTTGTATCCATGTAGCTGCCGTCGGGCATTTGCGTAATCAAACTGGGGTAAGCACTGACTCCTGCGCCACCATTACCTGCACCATTGCTCTCATATACAGTGCCATAAAATAATGGCTCCACATCCGATGTATAAAGATAAAGGGTTGTATCTCCATATCCCATTCCCGAGCCGCAAAAATACATGGAACCAGACATGGGAAATTCCCCACCTTTGGCTTGAACTTTGAACCAAGTTTCACCCTTTTTCTTGGCCTCATAATAGGAATTCAACGCGGCCTTCAAACTGGCTTCATCTTCTTTTAGATTGAAGGGGAAAGTAGGACCAGATAAGGCACAGCTATTAGCCAGCGTGGGGTTCTGGGGATTTTCAGTTACGATGGTGTAACTCAAATTTTTTATTTTGGCCTCGTCGGGCTTAAAGCTTTCTTCTCCAGTGCCCGGGCTAGCCCTGGTATTCGCAAATTCCATCAAACTGGGACCCGCCGGGTGTTTTCTTTTATGCCCCCCATTGGTTTTCATCGCAAAGGCGAAGCCAACCGGATTTTGGGCAGAGGAAAGAGGAGTGTTTACTTTTGGTTTTTGAGCCGTATCTTCATTTAAAGTCACCGAATCTGCACTCGACTTTTTGCAATTTACGAGGATTAAGCTACAAGCAGAAACCAAAATAGAAATTAACTTCATTCAACTCTCCTTTGATGGGACCCTAAAGAATTCATGAAGCCTATCGGCGGTTATTTTAAAAAGTTTAGGGGTTTTTTATAACCCACTAATTTAATGAAGACATCGGGAGTGGCATACATGCTGGGCAATGAGTTTTCCCACCTTTTGGGAGGAGGTGGTTTCTTTGGAAAGTGTAGTGGAATTTGCCAGAGGAGAAAAAAGATCCACTGGCGCTTGAGATCCGGTGGCATTCGTTAAGAAATCCGTCATTTTGCTACGTATTTCCTGAGGAATGATGACATTTTCACGGGTTGAAACTCGAGATTTTGCAGGAGATGAAGAGCGTTTACTTTGAACTCCAAAGGTTCCAAAACTACGGTGAATCAAGTGACCACACTGAGGGCAGTGGGTATGGGGTGGATCCTCCCTGGATTGAACCGAATCAAAGTAACAACAGGAAGTTACCTCTTGGTTTTCCGCATACACGGTTGGCTCGTATTGATAAATGGGCATTAATTTTTACTCTCCCGAATTCGTAGGAATCATCGGAGAAAATCAAAAGCACTTAACCCGGCATAGGGTTCATTGCTAAACTTAGCAATGGGGACCTCTACGATCTCATTGTTCTCCTTTCGAAATCACGATTCTTTCCAGTGATAAGATCAAACCTAAACGGTTGTTTGCAAAATAGGAGGCTCCATGGTAACTAAACTGCGATGGATCGGGAGATAATGTTTATCTTTCTTTATCCATACATGCAATGTAAAGGGGAAAAGATGAGAAATTTAAAATGGGCTTTATTGAGTTTAGGACTTTTTCAGGGGTGTTCCGATCCTTCCCAGGATTCAGGGGATTCCTCCCAACTCGCCAGCGTTTCAGATAAAATCATCCGCTGTGAAAGTAAGAATGGAAAATACACTTCCTGTGATGTGGGCGGATATGTGGTGGATGCCTCCCTGCGAAGCCAGATTTCAAACACCCCATGCCGTTCTGGGCGCTCCTGGGGTCAGGGCGACACCTACATCTGGGTAGACAAAGGATGTCGGGCGGAGTTTCGGGCCAAAGTGGCAACTTCCATTCAGTCTAAAGTGATCTCCTGCAATAGCATCAATGGCAAACGATCCAGCTGCTACGCGGGGAGCTATATCGTAGAGGCCCGACTGGGTTCCGTGCGCTCCAACACGTCCTGCCAAGAAGGCACCAGCTGGGGGAAAACCAAAAGCGAAATTTGGGTGGACAAAGGCTGCCGAGCGGATTTTGTGGTAGAAGTGGCCGAATAAGTGAAATTCCTTCAATCCTGGTCTAAAAGCCATGTCTGATCTGATTGGATAATCTGGCTAGTTTAAAGTTTTCATCATTAAGTTCCGAAGGGATGGAGTCTTTCAATGTGAGGACTTCCCTTGAAAACTTCCCAATGCCTAATTTTCCTGTTTTGTTTACTTCAAATCCATGGGTGCAGACCAAAACCCACGGAGAATCCAGTCCAGGACGACACCAGCTTTGTGAACGGAAAAAACGCGCAGGGCCCCATCCTCAATAGTGTGGCCCGACTTAAAATCGCAGAGTCCTCCCAAAGTAGACAAATTTCTCTGTGCACCGGCACATTAATACAAAAGCAGAGTCAACCTGGCCCTAAATCTTGTGTCATAAGCACCGCCAAACACTGTTTTTTCGTTGGCGAAGGTTCCTCCGAAAGGGTTTCCACGAGCTCCTTGGTTCAAATTGAGTTTACAAGTAACGCAGGAAAAGTAGAACATCGATTTAACGCTAGTTCTTATGAAACCTTCCGCCCAGAATTGATAGAGGTGGAATCCAAAAATGATATGTTTTCAGACCTTGCACTTGTTTATTTTGACTGCACTTCTACTCCGGAATTAGTCCCATTACCCATCTCCTTTGAAGCCAAAAAGGGCGAAAAAGTCGAGTTTTTCGGATTCGGAAACACCTCCGACACAGACAAGGTCGTCCTAGCTACCTCCCTGCAAGAGGCAAATGGAGTCATTGAAAAATTGAGTGACAGTAACGAAGGCGTCATTCAGGCCCACGTGAATCAGGCCCAAGCCTGCAGCGGAGACAGTGGAGGCCCTATCATTGTGGCAAAAAACAACGAAAAAGTCGTGACCGGGGCTCTCTCTTCGCGCGCCATTAAATCAAGGGCAGACTTACGGTGCATCATGCCCACGAGCTTTTATGCCAACTACAAAAGCGCAAAAGACTGGATATTGACTCGAGTGCCCAATGCCCGTGTCTTTAGCCAGTCGGGAGAAACGTCCGAAGTCCCCGCCTCACCTGACAATCCTAACCCCATTCCACAGCCCAACCCTGTTAATCCCAATCGTCCTGCTCCTATCGGAGATGAACCCAATCCAAAACCTCCCGCTCAAAACGACAGTTGTAACAACAAAATGTTTGCCCATCGCGATACTTTTGTAAAACTAGAAGATAGGGATTCATCACAAATTACTGATAAATCTAATGTTTGTTTTTTAAAAGCGAAAGAGAATTTCTTCTGTGCTGGAAATCTAAAGGTGCATAGCGGTTTGGTGGGCAATGTAAAAACCACTCTCCCATCGGCCATTCCCCATTGCCCCAAATTCACGGCCGGTAAAACCGTTTACTACTTTCCCAAACACTACTAGGAAAATGCGGGCAAACTAGGGAACTGTTGGGGAGCCCTGCTGCGGCAAAGCTGATAGATCTGTCGCGTGATGGACTCACTGCTGGGCTTACAGAAAAAGTCGGCATCGGTGCCATATCCCGATCGATTTTCTTTAGCGGTGATGGTAATCGGAGGAAGTTCCAGAAGGTCAAACGCCTTTTGGTCTTCTATAATCCACGTTAAAATCGAGGCGGAAGCCCCTCCTGGCACATCCTCATCCAACACCACTAAGGCATGGGTTTTGGCCACGGACTGGGCAATGGCATGGTGAATATCAAAAGGAATCAGCGTCTGAACATCGATGAGCTCCACTTCAATTCCCAGTTGGGCCAGCTCCCCACAGGCTTCCTCAGCCACTTTGCAGCATGCCCCATAAGTGACTAACGTAACGTCTTTGCCGGGGCGTAAGATTTCGGGAATCCCCAAGGCCACTTGGTAAGAACCAATGTTGGTGGGAAGAGCCTCTTTTTGCCGGTAGGCATTGAGCACTTCAATCACCAAGGCTGGATTATCTCCTTGAGTTAACACAGCGTACATGCCCGCGGCCTGAGTCATATTTCTAGGAACACACAAGTAAACCCCCCGAATGGCGTGGAGAATCATGCCAATGGGAGAGCCGGTGTGCCAGATTCCTTCCAACCGGTGGCCTTTGGTGCGAATCACAACGGGGCTTTTTTGCCCTCCTGCGGACCTAAAATGAAGGGTAGCCAAATCATCAGACAATACCTGAAGAGCGTAAAGTAAATAATCTAGATATTGAATGTCCACGATAGGCCTAAGACCACGCATGGCCGCTCCAATGCCCTGCCCCAAAATGGTGGCTTCGCGGATTCCGGTATCAGTTACCTTAAGATCTCCGTATTTGGCGTTTAGCCCTTCAAAAACTAAATTCACATCTCCCAATTTACCCACGTCTTCGCCCAGGGCAAAAAACCTGGGATCTTTAGCAAAAAGCTGATCAAAAAACTTCAGCAGAATCATGCGTCCATCCACCATCTCCGCTTGGCTGGGATCTTGGGGATAAGTGGCGGCGATGGACTGTATATGCAATGGACTCTGATGAGAAGTGGAATAGAGTTGGCCGTTGTATCTATCGTGATTTACGCCGTAAAAATCGCCATGAATCTGTGCCATTTTGTGTTTGATCACATCACTTTCTTGGCGCAAAGCGAGTCCACATTTATGTAAAAATTGCCCCATCGCCTTTCGGTTCAAAGTGATTGTGTTTTGCAATTGCAAAACAAATCCTTGGAGTGTTTCCCGCAGCGACGCTGGCACATGCTCCGACAGTTGCTCTACGCGTTGAATCACTTCAGTTCTTTCCTTTTTTAGGCCACCCGAATACACCTCCCAGGCTTCCGCTTTCAGCTGTTCGGCTTCCGCTTTTGCCTCTTTTTCCAAAAGGTCTAACTCGGAGAAGGAGGCGATTTTTTGGGACAGGAGCCAAGCTTTGAACTGCTTTAAACAGCAGTACTCTTCTTCCCAGGCTAAGCGTTCTTTGGTTTTGTATCGTTCATGGGAACCACTAGTGGAATGACCTTGGGGCTGTGTCACTTCCGTCACATGCACCAAACAAGGCACGTGCTCTTCCCGGGCCAATTGACTTGCTTTGGAATAGGCTTCCACCAATTCTGGGAAGTTCCAGGCGCGGGCCGTAAAGATCTCAAAACCTTCTCCTGCTTGAGTCCGAGCAAATCCACTTAAAGCCAAAGAAATGGAATCTCTAGTGGTTTGGAACTTTCTGGGCACGCTGATGCCAAAGCCATCGTCCCACACAGACATCACCAAGGGCACCTGAAGCACGCCCGCCGCGTTTAAGGTTTCCCAAAAAATCCCCTCTGAAGTGGAAGCGTCTCCAATGGTGCCCCAAGCCACTTCATTTCCATTTAGGGAATATCCATCCCCATGACCTTTAAGGCTAGGTTCCTGCCGATAGAGTTTAGAGGCATAAGCCAAGCCCAATAACCTCGACATCTGCCCTCCCGTAGGAGAAATGTCTGCGCTGGAGTTTTTCTGCTCCAAAAGGTTTTTCCAGTTTCCTTGGTCATCTAATAATCTGGAGGAAAAGTGACAATTCATCTGCCGCCCCCCCGAATGGGGTTCCCACTGGCGATCCGTGATGCCGTAGAGTTGCGTGAAGAAATGGGAAGGGCTCGCCATTCCCGTGGCAAACGCCAAGGTTTGGTCACGGTAATACCCCGATCTAAAATCACCATTCTTAAAAAAACGCGCCAACACCAACTGGGGAAGCTCTTTTCCATCTCCAAAAATACCAAACTTAGCTTTACCCGTTAAAACTTCTTTTCTTCCAATGATACTGATCTGGCGACTTTTTAGGCCTAATTTGTAGTCTGCTAAGAGACTTTGTTTGCCTTTTAGAATGTCTATTTTCAGGGCTTCCAAAGACAAACCGGAATGGGAAATAGAATGGGTTCCTGGGGACGGCTGACTCACGAGATCTCCTCCTAATCCTAGCAAAGTGGGGGAGCAAAAATGCGCCGTGGGGAAGTCGGGAAGCCCCCAATGGCTTTTGCTTGAGAGCCAAACGTACCATGGGTGGCGCCATTTTCAAGCCGGGGGTGAAACGGACGTCGATTGAAATTTATGAGAGAAGGCCACTCCATACCCTGGGGCCACTTGATGGGGAGCCAAGACAAACTGACCAAACTGCCATTTACACAAAAGTTCAGGCAAATAAAAATGTTGCGTTTTACAACAGCGCCAGGCCGGGCCAAAATGGGGGTGGTAGGTGATGGCAAAATCCCCCACCTCAGTCTGTTTTTCCATAAAGGCCTGGATGTGAATCTTTCGAATTTTTAGGAACTTACCCTCCATACTGAAGGTGAGTTTATCTTTATCCCTCAAAAGCATGATTCCAATGCGAGGGTGCGACAGTTTAAAAACATGGCACACCGCCGCTTCGGGAGTTTTGGGAAGGAGATCGTTAAACCCATTGACAAGCTCCAGCATTTTTTGAGCTAAAGCATCCATAAACAACCGATGAATGGCAATGGCATTGTTGTAAAATTGGGTCTCTGTGAGTTGTTGGTGGGGTTGGGCCAATCCTTGTAACCACAAAGCATCCATTTGTTGCATGGGAAAATCTCCTCTAAAATCAGCCATTCGCTCCGTCGTTTGAACATTGTATACGACACGGTTGTAAGAAGGGGTTGCAAGGCAGGGCCAAGGATTTGACAACTAGCTGGCCTCCTGGGACTCCCCAGGCCTTCCAAAGCTCAAAGGCATCTCCTGTTCCACACAAGCCAGCAACCGATTGGTTACCGATAGGTCCACGTACGGGATCCACTCCGGTGGGATGTTGTTTCGCGTGATGAGGTATCGCAAAGCAAACATCACATGCCTTGGAAACTTAGGTCTTTCCGGAGGTTTTTTGAGTTTCATCCCAAGTTCCGAGGGACTCCGGGCGCCTTTTTTTAGATTGCAGGTCTTACAGGCGGTCACGATATTGAGCCAAGTGGTAGGTCCACCCTGGGAGCTGGGAATGAGATGGTCTAATGTGAGCTGATGGATGGGGCCAGTCCAGTTGCAGTATTGGCATCTAAAATCATCTCTTAAGTAAACGTTTTGCCTAGAAAAACGAGGGCCAAGAAGTCTCTTTTGCCGAGGAGCGGCTTGGGACATGCGGATGATGGAAGGCACAGGATAGAGTTTATCAATGGTTCGAAGGGTTCGGTCTGACTCGGCCACCACCTGGGCTTTTCCGCTGTAGACCAAAACAAAGCCCGTCTCCATGGACACCACCTTGACGGGTTCGTATCGGGCATCCAAGACCAAAACCTTACGCGAAAACAATGGCATAGAAATCCCCTTCTGCCACTCAAGCCAGAAAAAAAAGACCGGGTCTTCCTTAGTTATCGTCACTATTCAGCAAAAAATAAAATCTCACAGGTGGAAGTGGTTGTCAAATTTTTTAGAAAAGGTGAGGCGGTGGGGCTTTGCCTTGCGGGTCCACTTCTGCTACACAATTCAAGTTTGCATTTTAATTCATACCCACCATGGGAAACGACCAAAGGACACCCTATGAGCGAGCTGCTGAGAACCCAACTTCAAACCCTTCGTGAAAAATTCGAACCCATTCGGGGGTCGCTTTGACACGCCTCATCGGCGCAAACGAATGTTGGAAATTGATTCAGAGGTAAATAGCGATCCCTTATTCTGGTCGGATCGGAAAAAATCCTCGGCCATCTTGAAAGAAAAAAGAGCGCTGGAGGAGTCACTCGCCTCCGTTAGAGAGCTTCAAGGGCTTTTTGACGACTGCCTTGTGGCCATTGAATTTAGCGAAGCCGGAGAGCCCGGCTATGAAAAAGAAGCCCTGGATTCCATTAAGTTATTGGAAGTCAAAGTAAATACCCTAGAGACTCAGAAGCTTCTCTCCGGAGAAACCGATCCCAATAATGCCATTGTAACCATCAACGCGGGCGCGGGCGGCACGGAAGCCTGTGACTGGGCCAGCATGATACTTCGAATGATGCTTCGTCACTGCGACCAAAAGGGATGGCAAGCTCAGGTGGTGGATGAACTGGAAGGGGAGGGCGCAGGGATCAAAAGCGCCACAGTCACGGTGGATGGGAAATTTGCCTATGGCCAATTGAAGTCGGAAACGGGCGTTCACAGACTTGTTCGCATTTCCCCCTTTGATTCCAACGCCAGGCGTCACACCTCCTTTTGTTCTGTTTTTGTAAGCCCTGTGGTGGACGACGACATCCAAATTGAGGTGAAGGAAAGCGACTTAAAGGTAGACACGTTTCGGGCGGGTGGTGCCGGTGGACAGCATGTAAACCGAACCGACTCAGCCGTGAGAATGACCCACCTTCCCTCCGGAATTGTGGTGCAAAGTCAGTCTCAACGCAGCCAGATTCAAAACCGTGAAACCTGTATGAAACTTTTAAAATCCAAGCTGTATGACCTGGAAATCCAAAAACGCAAAGCCGCCTCCCAGTCCATTGAAGATGCCAAGTTAGACAATGGGTGGGGAAGCCAAATTCGAAGTTATGTGCTCCATCCTTATAAATTGGTTAAGGACACCAGAACCCTTCACCAATCGGGCGACCCCCAAAATGTGTTGGACGGAGGCTTACAGGACTTCAGTTTGGAGTACCTGCGTCAGCTGTCTACGGGTCAGTTCAAGGGCAAAGGAATGCAAGCCGATGACGACGTTTAAATCAAGGGGGTTGCCCCTTGATGATTTGAATTATTATACGAAAGGTTACCATGAAAAATAATGAAGAACTTAAATCCATTTTAAAATCCACCCTCGTCACTTATCCCGACTTTCCCAAGCCTGGAATTTTTTTTAAAGACATTTGCCCCCTGTTGGCAAATCCGGATCTTCTGGCAAAAGTGATTGAATACTTCAGCGTGGCCTGCGTCCAACAGCGAGTGGATGCCGTGCTGGGTATTGAATCTAGAGGATTTTTATTTGGTGTTCCCTTAGCTCAAAAGCTTAAATTGCCTTTTGTTCCCCTACGCAAAAAAGGAAAGCTTCCTGGGCCTATCTTTTCCCAAGAATACGCCTTAGAATATGGCACAGATTCTTTGGAAATCCAAAGAAACGACTCCCTTCTCCATAAAAACGTAGTGATCATTGATGATGTGATGGCCACTGGGGGCACCGCACTAGCCTCCGCAAAACTGGCCAAACAAGCCGGTGCTAACGTAACTTTGCTTTCGTTTTTTCTAGAGCTAGGTTTTTTAGGGGGACGTGACCCCATCCTAGGCGAGTTCCCAGAATTGATGATAGACTCTCTCCTCTTAGAAATTTAACTAAAGGGAAGAACCATGGATCTCATGCAGGCGGTGTTGGCTGAGTTAACCACAAAAAACCTACTTATCATTGCCCAATTGGTTGTCTTGGAGGGTCTGCTCTCTTTCGACAATGCCTTAGCGCTCGCTGCCTTAGTGAAGGGCCGAATCCAAGATCCTGTACTCCAGAGACGTGCACTTACTTATGGAATTTGGGGTGCCTATTTTTTTAGAATTGTAGTTGTATTTATTGGTGTTTGGCTTATGAAATTTGAATGGGTAAAAGCCATGGCGGGTGGCTATCTTATCTACATTTGCGTTAAGGAACTCTTCTTTAAAAGAAAAGAAGAGGAGCCTGAGGAGGTTTCACCCCAAAGCAGACTTCCCGGCTCGGCGTTTTTTAGGATCTTTCGGTTTTATGGAAAATTGAGTGTGTTTTGGCAGACCATCATTGCTGTAGAACTCATGGATGTGATGTTTAGCATTGACTCCATTGGAGTGGCTTTAGCTTTAAGTGATGTGAAATGGATTTTAGTGACTGGCGCCGTTCTTGGTATACTCATGATGCGGTTGGCGGCCAAGTTTTTCATCAAGATCATGGACACTTTCCCCATTTTGGAGCCCACAGCCTTTGTTTTGGTGGGTCTAGCTGGATTAAACGTGATCCTGAAACTCAAAGATCTTCCCCTGGGATTCACGACTCTTACCATCGACCGAGAAATTCCAGAGCATCCCTTTTTAGCCTTGCTGGTTTCTATCCTAGTGGGCGCCATGATCCTCAACAAGCTGTTTCCAGCTCGATTTGCTAAAAAAGCGCATCACTGAACTAAGATTCTAAGGTCGTAAACTTTTATTTTTACTTAATAAAACCAACAAAGGCATCTGCTAGGTTTGAAGCAGAATCGGCTGTTTTTAAATTCTGATCATTTTTCACCACGCGCTTCATAAACTGCGCAGGTGTTAACCCACCAGAGGTTTCTCCCGTGTTTTGGTCTGCTCCCAGCCAAATCCCAAAAAATCGGCTCCCCACCATCTCATGGAGGCTGTCAGATGAAGAAAAGATTTGGTCTAGTGAAGGTAAGCCTTGTTTCAATGTGGGAAGTCCATCCGAAAAAAACAAAATGGACTTAATCTCTTTTAGCCCAGAATTCATATTTTGCTGAAATATGTCTTTGGTTTTCTCAAATCCAGATCTAGGATTGGTGGATCCGTCACTGGAGCAAATGATCTTTTGAAGGTTGCTCCACTGCGCATCACTGATGTTTCCCAATATGTTATTTAAGGTCAACACATCTTTCACGTCATCCGAAAACGTAACTAAAGACAACCTTACATCTTCTCCATTGTTCAAGTGATTTTCTAGTTTCAAAATGAATTGTTTAAAGGCCGCAAATCGCCCACAATTTGGATCAGTCTTCTGCTTGAGGCTACCCGAAACATCAAATATGGTGTATAAGTCTAATGATTTACCCTTTACCGCGAGAGAATTGCTTTCCTGGCTTCCATCTATTCCATCTATCCCCTCAACTGCAATCCCTTTTTGGTCGTAAGATTGGTTAGAACCATCCATATTTTGATTTTCTTTATCAACGCCCTCTCCACCAGGACTTCCACTGGTTCCTTTTTTGTTAGAGGCCGCTTGGCTCCCTATAGGCTTTTTGCTGCTGGCCTTTCCGCCAAAGCTGTTCCCCCCGCAGGAAATGAAAAGGAAAGCAGATAAGGTAATCAAGATCAACCTAATCTTCGAATTACTTTTGTAAAGCATCTTTTGCCTCGCCTTCATATCATACCCATTTAAAGAAGCTTATCGGCGATATGTACTGTATCTTTAACGGATCTTAACTACAAAAGCATTATCAAGGTGTTAATCAAGGAACTCAAGAAAAAGGGACCGGGCAATGGAAGGCAAAGTCATCCTGTAAATCTCCTCACATCTGCCTTTAAAAAGTAGACTTCGAAGAGCGGTTGAACTCGCCTCTTTGCAAAGGACCCCATCGATTGCCCACTCTTCTAAAGATGAGGCCAGAAAATCCAGGGGAGGGGCAAAATGGGTAACCGCATTGAGGAAAGGCTCTGGGTTAAGATTTACACGCCTAGGAATCACTAAGAAATCAGCATAAATAGAAGTTGTGGTGTCTTTAAGATCTAAAAAATGGCCGCCCCATTGGGGTAAAGTAAGGTAACTGTCAGCCCCCAGGGCGATCGTTACCTTAAACACCTCTCTTTCACTCTCTATTTTACACTGCGACCTAAGGTGTTCCAAAAGCCACCAGGTGCCATGGGACTCGTGGGGGATGGACGACCATGGAAGAAGCTGCGCTTTAAGTCCTTTTAAATGAAGGCAGGAGACCAACTCTTTTGCCCATGCATAGCGCAGTTCTGTGCTGAAAAAAGGACGCTTGTCGGGGCGACTGGGAGATACGCTGACCCATATGGGCCGATCGGGGCACATTTTATTCAACAAGATCAGACAGGCCAAATGTCCAATGTGGGGGGGATTAAAACTAGAACCGTACAATATGGGGTGATCCATACAGAATCCTTAGTCAGTGGATGCACAATGCTTACACACGGCAGATCCTTTATCACAAACCACCCACACTCTTCCAAATCTCATAGACCTCCGATAAATCATTTATTTTTCTTTGAATTTCAGCCCCCTACTCCACTCCCTATTCCAAAAATGGGGGACCTGCGAAAAATGGCCTGTAACTTGCTAGATGGCTATTACGTTCCTAAAACCAAGGCTTAAAAAATGAAAAACAACCAACGCCCACTCACCTCACACAAACTCACTTGGATGCTCCTTCGCTGTTTCCTTAAGTTCTTGATAGGAGGAAGCCCCGTAGGGATTCTGCAAGCTCAAAACTTCTCCCATGAAAACTTTGCACGGCAAAGAGGTCCTTATCTAAGTCAGGTGTTCTGGAATCAAAGCGTTGCCTATGATCGCTCTGTCCTACACTTGGGCTACTCTCCCGATTCCTCCTTCAACCCGGCCCAAAGTCAACCCATATCTCAAAACACCAGAGGTCATTCCATTAGAAGCGAACTGGGATATGAGTCGTTGCGCTTCCTGCAGACCAGCTTCGTTTATCAGACTTCATCCCTTACCAACCTCACCGTCTCGGGAAACGGCAGCACGCACCAGGACTTGGCAGCCCATGGTCGATTGGTGCTTTACACTCCAGTGGCAAATTTGCTTGTGGGGGGAGGCTTGGGATACAGCCGAGTTAAATTAACACAACTCTCAAAAGTAGAGGAATTTTCCGGAGCCAATAGTGAAGTTAATTTACAGTTAGTAAGGTATTTTAGCAGTCGAGTGCATTTGTTTGTGTTAGCTTCCCAACAAACGGCCCAACTCAAAAACCGATCCGAATCCTCGGAAACCCACTCCTTAAAACTGGCCTCCCAAAAGCTAGGGGCCGGCTTTGGATTCTGGTTTTAGATTTTCGCAATGTTTCGTTAACCAATCCACTAAAAAAGATTTTTTTTCTTTGGTTAGAAGACATTTTTCCAGAAAAAAAGCTGCCCTAGGTTCAGCACTTCCATTCCTTTGCTCTTTTTCGATAAAATTCAAACTATGAAGATTGGAGTTCTCATCAGGAATTTGTGATTTATCGAAAATGACAGAAAACTGAAACACCCCAACCCTGGCACTTCGAATGATGGGCTTCGCAGTGGTCTGAGTGGAACCAAAAACCTTTGAAAATTGAACTCCTTGCGGCGAATTTTCATTTGATGTTTGCACCATTTCCTGGGCTGGACAAGTATCACTTTTTATAGTCAAAAGGTGGCGCATATATTGAAATTCTTTGTCTTCTTGAGTGGGCCAAATCAACAATCTTAACTCTTTAGAATGAGTGGAATAGTGAAAAATATTTGCTGCTGATGAGAAAACTTCGAAGCTACTATTATCAAAATTTTCCTGAGACTTAACAACGGAACATTCCATGATTTTATCAATTGATCCAACGTTTTTTCTGGCATTGATAAGAAACGATTCATCCGAATCGTACTTTGACACCTGCACCTGATCTTGGGAGTTATTATTGAATTTAGGTAAGCAGGAGAACAATAGAAATGGTGAAATCGTGCGGAAAAACCTGTAACAAAAATCCACAGCCATTCTAAAATGCTCCTCTAATCGCATAAGGAAAGTGCATGCTACATGCTAAATCTTTTAGAAATCCATTTCAAGTTCAGTTTTTTTGGCACCTTATTTTTCCCTTAGGTCCACCACACCCTCCCATGGGTCGGGAGGAATGGAATTTTCCCATTTACTGCATTGACGATGATAAAATTGAGCTACGGTATCATCCTTATTTTTCAGCAAAATCTCATTTAAAACCTCTTTGGCTTCTTTAAATTGTTTTTCATAAAAATGCTCCAATGCCAACTGAAATAAAACATCAAGCTCAGCTGTGCTGCCATGGGTACTGTTCCACGAGTCTACCTTTATTTCCGCTATCGTTGTGGATTTGCTAAATCCTTTCGCCCTAATTCTTCCCAAAAAGCGGTGGGAAAATTTCTTTTCCTTGCAAGCATCGATGGTGGCCGCACTCGTTACGATAGGCACTTTCCATGCCTTGCTGATGCCTTCGAGCCTGCTCGCCAAATTTACCGCATCGGATATCACCGTCGTTTCCAATCGGTGTTCATTCCCTAAAGTACCAAGAATAACCGATCCTGTGTGAATTCCGATTCCTAAACCCACCATTGGCTTTAACTTATCAACCTGAATTTCATTAAATTTTTTGAGATCCTCTTGCAGCTCAAGTGCAGCCTGAACCGCTTGATCCGGGTCATT
Source organism: Silvanigrellaceae bacterium (assembly GCA_044339525.1). Classification (GTDB taxonomy): domain Bacteria; phylum Bdellovibrionota_B; class Oligoflexia; order Silvanigrellales; family Silvanigrellaceae; genus JBIIVH01. Next base: position 38,868 of record JBIIVH010000002.1, read on the forward strand.
GGGAAAGAGTGCCAAAACCGCATCGCCAATGTATTTATCAATAAATCCGCCATTTCGTTCCACAATGGGGTGAATGTTTTGAAAATAATCATTAAGGTAAGAGAATGCCTCTTGAGAGGTGAGTTGTTCCGCGATTTGCGAAAATCCCCGAAGATCTAAAAACAAAATGGTCATATTTTTTTGAACTTGATCCCCCCATTTCACCTCTGTGATTTCCGTTTTTCCCAATATCTCTAATAGCTTTGAAGGGACAAAACGCATATAAGACTGGGTGAGTCTTCGAATTCTGAGTTGATGCTTTACGCGAGCCAACAGTTCAAACCGGGAGCATGGCTTGGAGATCACATCATCCACTCCCATCTCGAAAGAGATGCTTAATTCAAATGCACTTGTGTTTTGACTCAGTAGCAGGATGGGAAGTGCACCATTTCTTTTATTCTTACGAGTAGAGCTTATAAATGAAACTCCGTTACTTTCCAATGCAGACTCATCCAATAAAAGCAATGCCACCTTTCGAGTCTCCAGATATTGTGTTACTATGTCCAGGGAATCTAGACTGATTATAGAAATCCCCAAATCAATCCCTATCCCTTGAAGCTGTTCCTTAAACATCTTCTGACTAAGGGGGTCGGGATCGAAGATGATCAAACACTCACCATCCATTGCGGCATCTGAAACCTTTAGAAATCGATTCTCAGCAAGAAAACTATCCACGGGTTCGAAACCAAAGAGAGTGGAGTTCATTCCAGAATGTTCTTTGTGGGTGCTTGATGGCAAAACAAAAACGACACCTTGGGCAGATCTCTCGTTTTCAGGGAGCAGAAGATCGCAGTCCAGTTCCAAAAGCTGCGGCTTAAGTTGCTGCACCCAATAGGAGAGCCCCAGCACCCGAGTCGAAGTACCCACTGGGAGCACTTGCAATTCAGGCCACCTTACCACCACTTTTACCTTGGAATGGGTAGGCTCTAAAAAAAGGGAGATCTGTTGAATGCGATCTTCGCAGGTCTCAAGCAGACTAAACGCCCGAAGAAAGAGAGATCTCAGGAGATTAGGGTCCACGTTCACAAAAATCACTTCGGCCGGAAGCATTTCCATTTTCAATGTGGAGTTTTGCTTCACCTTTTGATATTCTAAAACGGATTTCAAGACTTGATTTAGTGCTGTATGATGGGATTCAGAATGAGACTTGGTTAAAAAATTAAAATCAGACTGAATCCCAAGAGCCAATAAGGCTGATTCGGCCACCAACAAAATCGATTGTGCATTTTTGGTGGAGGCTGCTAGCTCTTCTTCTGACTCTTTTCTGCCAGATTTTGACTTTTCAATCGTGAGCGACTCCGATGCCATATGTGCTATGGCCAGTAGGGGAGTTTTCACCACCTTTGATAGGGAAGATCTGAAATCTTCTTGTTCCGTTAATGCTTTTCCCAGATTTTCTATGTTTCGTTGATTTGCCACCAAGAGGTTTCCGAACTGAATCAAAGTTTGAACATAGGACATGTCTGGATGGTGGGCGGGTTGATGAATGAAATCGAACTCGCCTCCATCTTGCCCTTTTTTCGAAGGAGTGATTTCAATTTGGCCCATCCATCGTTGCCCATTCCATAAAGGAACGATGCATTTATGAGGTAAAAGCTGTATTTCTATCTCTTTATTAAGCTGGTTTTCTTCAAAAATTCCAACAAAATCTATGGTTTTTGCGAGATCATAACCATTTTTGTTATACAAGTGTATTTCATTTCCATCTGCAAGGTTGGCAATGTAAATCTTAAACCTAGCCTTTTCAAAGGGTTTAAATTGCAGCAAGAGCTCACAAAGGGAGTCCATGAGCGGAAGAAACCCGTTCAAAACTTGAACTTTCTGTGACAATTGCCAAAGGGTGTCTAACTTTTTTTTAAAATTTTGGATCATACTGTTTTGATTTTTTATAAACGAACCAGATGATATTAAAGCACATATCAAATAAACCACGGGAGAAATCAAGTGTATCCAAACACGATTCTGACTATAACCGTTTTTAAGCAAATGGGTCTGCTCATAGATGCTTGCGGCGGCTTGCCAAACACCAGCTATCACCCACAAAAAAATGGAATATTGGCCATGTGATGGATTAGTTTTCCTTTCCTTTCTAGCAAAAGACTGCAACCATGACCTGGAAAAAAAGAGAATCAAAACAATTCCCCAAAGGTCTGAAATGCCATCCACCGCAAACATACCTTGAGCAAAGGAATCAAAAATAAAGGGAACGAACAAAAACAAAAGTATCAATCCAAAAAGATAGGCCCATAAGGACTTCTTAGAGGCCCTCTCAACTTCATTCAAGTAAACTGAAAACATGGTAAAACTAAATGTTTTGGCTGCTTGCAATATACAGATCAAAAAATAGCCAATTTTTGTAAAGTCACTTTGATTTCCATTTATCCACTCTTTTAAGTACCAAAATAACGAATAAATGGACCCACTACTCTCTATGGACTGAGCCAGTGACACCAACCCAGCAAAGTTTGCAAAATAAAGAGCCAACCAAAAATAGGTTTGGGAGTGGTTTATAATCAGCACCAGTAAAACTAAAATCGTTGATAAGATAAGAATGCTCACTCTAGGCAGACTTCTATGAAAGGCATCATGCGAAGGAAGTTGTTCATATTGAGCAGAAGACTGCGGCGTCACCATTGCCATGGGAAATTGCTTTGGACCAAACCAAGGGAGGTTTTTAAAATAGACAAACACATCGATCTGTTTTGAGTCCATTAAATCGTCCGTTTCCACTGGAAAAACCAACGTTCTCCCATGCCCTCTTTGGGGCCGCCATTCCTGTTTTTCTTTAAAAAATGTCACATGATGTGACGACTCTGGAGAAACAAAATTCCAGTGAACATAAGATTTTATTTTTTTTAGTTCTTCCTCTGAAAAGGGATGTGTGAGGTAGGCCGCATTGGCATCGATGGGCCGATGTCCAGGAAACTGAGGTGAAGGAAAAGCAACTTCGAAAGGGTCACTCGATTCGGCAGGTCTGCACTCCTCGGGATGGGAAAACTCTTTAGGACAATGGTAAAAAGCAACATTCCAAAGTCCTAGAGGCTGATACTTTTGGGATGCCTCCAAATGGTTCAATATCTTTGAGGTATTATACCTTTCCACCACATCCACAAAAAAAATTCCGAGAAAAAAACAGGAACACAGGAAACAGAAAAAAATGACTGCAATGGCCCGATAGGTAACTAAAATTGGTCCCCTGTGGTTTTGTTTTAGCAAATTGGTACCTTATTGCAATTCAACTCGATGTCTAAGTTCAGATTACCAAGTTGAGGGAAGCACAAGTAGGCAGGTTTTTCTTAGTTTTGGTTTACGTTGATATATTCTTAAAAAAAGATTAATAAATTAAGATAATCAATCTAAAATCCGATAAGTCCCTTAAGAGCTCATTTTGAAACTAGCGGCATGGCCAGGTAGGGGTAAACTTTGAAAAGTTATGGGGTCTTATCAGCTTTTTACACTCTGGGTTTGGTAGTCGTGGTGGCCACATGTGCAGGTAAAAACAGCGGGAAACTCACCCGACTAAACTGCCCTCCCAAATCAGCTTCACTCACGGTGAAAGATGAAGACCAATTTAATCGAGATTTGATTAGCCGCCTTAACGCCTCTGGTGTATACGAAAAAATACCAAAACATCTCCCAGGTGGGTATATAGACCTTTATTACTATGTGAAAAAAGGAGACCCTCAAGGAACTCCTGTGGTCAATTGGGACTTAGAAGATCCCAACTCTATTGAGAAAAAAAACAAGAGATGCACATTTTTTATGAGCTTCTCTTCAGAAAAAACATTTGACGACTTGAAACTATGGACATCGGCCCACTGCCTTGCGTATTCCTATTTGGTGGAGACAAAGCTTCAGATGTACTCTTTTGGAGGATATCTAGAATTTCCCATCAAGCCTAAAATCTTGGATGTGGTGGAAAAAACCCGCAGAGCCACGCTCGATCTAAATCCCGTGGTAAGACAAAAGCTACTTTCCACATACACCTTACACAACCAAAATACGTCTACAAATTTGGGCATACAAAGATGCACGAGTCTGGGAAAACGTCCCGAGTTTCCCGAAGATTCATTTTATAAGCTAAAAAACCTCAATCACTCCTGTTTTTCTATGACGGATCTTAGTCTTTTTTCCCACAGCTTTGTGGGTGTGGATCTTTCGGAAAAGCAGCGGGCCGTGCTCACCAGTCTTCAAGGAAAATACTGGGCCATCCATAAAGCCGCCAAAGAAGTGCTAGACAATAATGCGGCCCTTAATGGATTTGACACGCTATTCACCAGCGGCCAGGAGTTCTATCAGAAGGTTAAAGAGTTGGAATCTACCATAAAATTTTCCGAGTGGATGGATAAGTGTCAGTCGGGAACACTCTCAGAGTGTACCACAGACGTGGTTAACTCTACCGCGTGGATGGCATTGCGACAGAAATTAGTGACGATTTTTCCGGAAGGCGCCTTTATGAATTTGGAGGGTCCAGACCAAATTTCGAGGCGACTAGCCGAATCCATTCAAAGCGGAAAATTTGGTGGATCCCTTCTCATTTTAGCGGCGGCACTGGCAACGGCACCAGAACCCGGCAAAACCCCAAAAGAAAACTTAGACAATCAATTCAGACGTTCTTCAGTTGTACTTGATTTGATTTGGAGCGTCATTTCATCTGTGGATTTAGTACAAAATCTTTCCGATACGTCTAAAGGAACAGATGAGAAATCCAGAATCAATCGTTTCTTTTATTACTCCTTTAATAGTAATTTGGATTTTGGATCCACAAAGGAAGGCCAGTCTAGATTGTTTTACCGATGGCTACCCACCATGCTTTCACCATCCGATTCAAAAGGCGAAGTGGATCAAGATCAAATTTTTCGAGGATTTGATGGAAAAAGCACAACACAAATCCATGAATTATGGCCAAAACTTGCCCAAGAATTTAGAATTAAAGAAAATATGATCGTTACGGAACCCCCATCTCAGCTCCGCCATGTCAAACAGCAAGTAGGCCTAGGAAGTGCCTCTGCAGCACCAAATAGTTTAATCAGTTTACCAGGGCTAGCTGAAGTGGCCAAAATGATGGACACCTTCAAAAACAGAGGAAAAACCGATGAAGCCAATCCTGTCTGGAACTCTCGGGTGGTGGTGGTGAGCACACCTCCAGAAGATTATTCTCTTCAGTTTGAGAGGGGTGATAGTGGCACCGTACTTAGCTTTCTTGCATTTCCCATGGGTGCCCTCGCTGCCGTCAAAAAGGCTGATTCCGATGAATGGGAAGAAACCGGGGGAGAGGGGCTCCGATCCGTTCCCCTACCCCAGGCAGGGGAATCTGAAGAAGATGAAAAACGTCGAGATCCCAGCCAAGCCTCCCAAGACTCCAAATCCAAGGACGCCCGAAAAAACAGCTCAGGATGTGGATAGACAACTAATCATTTTACATTTGGTAAATAAAATGTGAAATTTTTCCTCGATTCCTAGAATACTACTGGCCAGGCATTCCATTCGTTTCTACGCTTGATAACATTTGCAATTCATATTAACTTCCCCGCTAGGTTTAAACGCACAGTGCGTTCACCTTCCGTTTTTGTTGTGGGAGTTATACATGAAACCAAAGTACCTTTTTTCTCCTTTATTCACACTTTTTTCCATTTCACCTTGGACCGTGGCTCAAGCGCAGACCGAACCCGCCAAGCCTGCTGAAGATGCCGCTCCAGCCAGCCCTGAGGCGGCGCCAAAAGTAGAAAAAAAAGTCAGCATCAATGAAACCAAGTTTAATTTAAGAGCTCAAGTGGATCTTTGGACTAAAGACCTCAACAATAAAAGCGCCGCCAAACAGCCCCGCCTGGAAAAAATCAGAACCAAGTTAGAGCGCAAGCAAGGCGATGTGAATGCTTTTGTTGAGTTAACGCTTACGGAATTGGAGCGATTGAAGGCAGACAAAACAGACGTCAAAGGTACGAACGATGCTCCCACCCCTGTGGTAAAAGACGTTGCCTTAAACGCCTTTATCCGTCGTTACGAAATCACTTATAAAACACCTCTGGGTCTCAAGATCACTTGGGGACGCAATGACGCACCAAACCTCCAAGGGTACGCCGATCCCGCAGGTGCCGATATCACGGCAAAAGGGGCATCCACCTCCTTTACGGGTTATGGGAACACCATCGAAGGTTTTCGATTTAACTACGATTTAGAAGATCTGGGATTAAAACTCCAGTATTGGGTAGCTCGGGATTATAAAGTTCAGAGCCAACTTTCCCTTTGGAACAACAATCCTACAGCGATTCCCGATAGCGCGGCAAATGAGCCCCGCACCTGGTACCATCACCTTTTGGCGAGCCACAAGATGGGAGTGGCCACCGTAAATTTAGGGCTAGGAGCTCAAACTCAAATTTTGCGTGGATTAGGCGATGCCGCCGATAAAACCGACAGTAAACTCAATACCAATGCCTTTTTGCAAGGTGAAATGGCTGTGTCTGAAGACGTAAAAGTGAAAGCAGGCGTCCAAATGGATTCCAAAACCGTTCGAGTGGTTTCCACCAAAAAATTAGGCCAAACTAAGGTCACTACAGCGATGGTAGGCGTGAAAGCGGATCTTGTCCCTAAAATGCTTAATCTTATGGCAGATTTGAGTTTCAGAACGGTTAAATGGCCAGATAAGCTGCAAGATGATTATTCCACCACAGAAAAGGACTTAAAAGACAAAACCTCTGACATGGGAATCACGGCAGCCGCTGGAATTTCACTGGACGAAAGTCTGATGTTAGTTCCCTCTGTGGGTTATTTTTCCAACTCAATGGCATTGGCTAACGTTACACGCTCCGATGATAAGCTTTATGACGTCCGATCTGGCATGAAAAACAAAGACGGTAAGGCCGCTAAAACTCAAACCGTTATGGGAATCGCACTGCGGTTAAACTACTAATCACTCCAAGCCAGAAGCCCCATGGAAGTCCCATCGAAGTCCAATGGGCGCTTCATTGCCAGAAGCTACGAACTGGGGTAAACCTTCCGCTCGTAGTTTTTTTTTGAGGTTTGAGTCTATGTTTAATCTCTCTCTTCCCATGCCTAAAAATGAATGGATTGAAAATTTTAAAGCACTTGACGCGGCTTGGAGTCCCTTTGAAGCCGCGCTGAAAGCTTTCCCCGCCATGAATGATTACCCCATGATCATCGATGGCAAAGAAGTGAAATCCGACCAAAAAGCCACCAAAAAAGATCCCGCCACGGGAAAAGCCCTTTATACGTTTCAGGAAGCCACTGTAGATCAGGCCCAAAGTGCCATTGATTCGGCTCTCAAAGCCAAGACGGCATGGGCTGCACTTTCGCCACTGGCTCGAATTCAAAAATTTCGTGACCTAGAAGCCATTTTGGTGGAATGGAAGTACGAAACTTGCGCCATTACCGCCAAAGAATGTGGTTACACGGCGAATGAATGTTCCGCTAGTTGGGCGGAAATGATTGATTTTGTTCGATTTAATAATCGCTATTACGCTGAGCTCCTTTCCGAAAGTCTTGGGGATGGCTCCCAGACGCTGGAAACGAATACTTTGCATTTAAGACCTTTAAAAGGCTTTACTTGCGCGGTTACTCCCTTTAATTTTCCCATCGCCATTGGGTTTCATCTGCCCTTAGTGATGGCCCTAACGGGCAACACGGTGGTCTGGAAACCTTCTTCCGATGCGGTTTTAACCAGTCTGGTTTTAATGAAGGCCATTCAATTGGCTGGATTTCCCCCCGGAGTGATCAATATGATCACAGGGGAAGGGCACGCCTTTTTGCATCATGTGCTGAAGCACCCTCAGCTCACCTGCTTGAATTTTACAGGGAGTTTCCAAACCGCCCGCATATTGGGAAATTACCTTTATAGCACTGAATTTCAAAGACCTAATTTTCCTAGATTTATTGCCGAAACCGGAGGCAAGGACTTTCTCATCGCCGATCAGCAGATTGACGTGGTGGAAACGGCGAAAATGGTGATCGCAGGTGCATTTGGAAGATCGGGCCAGAAATGCTCTGCCAATAGTGTTGTACTTTTGCAAAACAAAATTACAGTACCTGTGGAAATTGAGCTGGTTAAACAACTCAAATCATTTAAAACACTCCCTACTCACCTTCGGGAATCTGATATGGGGCCAGTAATCCATGAAAGGGCTTTTGATCGCATTGTGGGTTATATTGAACGAGCTAAAAAAGACAGCAGTTGCCAAATTCTAGCCGGAGGAAATCACTCCAAATCAGAAGGTTACTTTATCTCACCCACCGTAATTAAGGTAACAAATCCTAATCACGAGCTATTAAAAGATGAAATTTTTGGTCCTGTTGTGGCCATATACTCCTATGAAAATTTAGAAGAAGCCGCTAAAGTCATCGAACAACATCACTTTCGTCTTACCGGAAGTGTCCTGTGCCAAGATGAAACCAGACTGCAAGAAATTGTAAATCGGGTTAAAGATTTGGCAGGTAATTTATACCTAAATCGGCGCACCACGGGTGCCATGGTGAATCAACAGCCATTTGGCGGAGATGGTTCCAGTGGAACTAACGCCAAGGCAGGGGGGAAATGGTACTTACTCAATTTCCTTTCCCTGGGCACCCAAACGCGTCAACACACCCGCTCCACCACTCCCGGTTTACTGGATCTGTTTTGAAGTGTGTTAAAGAATATACATGATGGCTTTTGTTGATTTTCCTTGATAAACGTCTGGTTTGTTTGTGTGCATCAGGTTAGCAGTTTTTTTTTGACCTCCTTTGGAAAGGATGTGAGTGTGATTTTTAGGTCTGGATTTAACAGTGGTAAAGTTCGTTCGGCTGGAATTCTTTTGGCAATGTTAACCTCGGGTTCTGTAGCCCTTGCAAAACCAAAAGCAGCTGCTCTCAAAACCGATCAAGAGAAAATCTCCTATTTGTTGGGCACCCAAGTGGGCGGCAGCATAAAATCTAGGGGAGTGGAAGATCTCAAGCAAGACGCTTTTATGCGTGGGTTGGAAGAAGCCATGAAAGGCACTCCAAGTGCCATTCCAGCCGCCGAAGCTGAAAAATTAATGAATGGTTTTTTTACAGCCTTAAAAGAAAAAGAGGACGCTAAAAATAAAGCCGCAGGGGAAGCTTCCGCAAAAGAAGGAAAAACGTTCTTAGAAGCTAATGCTAAAAAGCCTGGGGTCCAAAAAACCGCTTCCGGCTTACAGTACAAAGTGATAAAAGAAGGTAAGGGAGATAAAGCCAAATCTACCGATACCGTCACCGTGCATTATAAGGGAACACTCATCAATGGGAAAGAATTTGATAGTTCCTACAAACGTAACCAACCCGCAAGCTTTCCTCTAGGTGGTGTGATTAAAGGTTGGACAGAGGGCTTGCAACTCATGAACCCAGGGGCCAAGTTTGAATTTTACATTCCATCTGATCTCGCATACGGAGACAAGGGAGCTCCTCCCGATATTCCTCCCCAAGCAACCCTTATTTTTGAGGTAGAGCTCATTAGCATCGGTGCCCCTGCCGCAAAATAGTAACCTACGAGAGAGAATAGGCACCTATGGCATCGCCCTTTTCCAATAGCCTGTTTTACCAAATCGTATTTAAACCACAGGTGCAGACACAAGAGGTGTTTGCGGTGATGGGAGGGGTGTGGGGTTCTCGTTTCCGAGGGCCTGAGCCCCTTTCCGACCTGGATGTGGTGGTGTTTGACTTCGAAACCACGGGTCTAGACACCAAAACCGCCAAAATCATTGAGCTAGGTGCCATTAAATTTCGGAACCAAAAAGAAGTGGATCGATTCTCCACTTTGGTGCATCCCAAACAAAAATTACCGCCAGAAACCTTTGGTTTAACGGGAATTAATGATGAAATGCTGGAAGGAAAGCCTCACTTAGAAGAGGTGCTTCCCAGTTTCCATGATTTTTTAAAAGGGTGTTTGGGAGTGGCCCACAATGCGGAATTCGACACCCAAGTGTTGATCCATGAATCGGCCCGTTTTGGAATCTTGTGCAACTACCACTGCATTTGTACCTTAAAAATGGCAAGGGAGCTGTTGCCTCAGCTGGAACGTAAAAATCTTGACACCTTAGCCAACCACTTTGGGTTCCAGTTCGAGTCGAGGCACCGGTCTATTGGTGATATCTTGGTAACGGCCGATGTGCTTTGGCGACTTCTGGATTTGAATCCTCAATTAGCAACGATTGCCCATTTGGAACCTTACCGACAACCCATGACCTAAACTTTAGGTGATAATATGTTGCCCTTTTCCGAAGACTACACTCAGCGATGGACGTTTAAAGGTTCTCTTTGGCATTTTTGGTTGTTGGTTTTAGTGTCGCTGGCCGTGGTGATCAAAACTTTAGGTCTTGGATTCTGGTGGCTGGGAGCCTGTTTGGCTTTGGTTTCCTTAAATCTCTATGGACTGGTGATTCACCCTGGTTATTGGCACCTCAAAAATCTTTCCCAAAATCGCCTAAAAGATAACTTAAATGCCATGGGTCTTACAACCCCTGCAAGGCTATTTCCGTTTCATTGGTATCAAATCGGATTTGTGGTGTTATTAGGAGGCACTCTTTTGGGTGCGTCTTGGGCTTGGGTGGAAACAGGCCTTCACCACGTGGTTAAAGTTTTTCAGCCGGAATCATTGGTTCTTCGCATAGAATACCCCACTTATGCCAACAAACCTGCTTCAGAACTTCGGTTGGAAAAAATAAAAGACCCCATTGAAGTAGAACAAGGTTCTCTCATTCACCTCTATGAACGAAACAAACGTAACTCCAATGCCGTAAGTATAATCATTCAATTGATCCCACAGGAGGGCCAAAATTTTGGTCCCAATTTAGTACCCTATACGGCTCAATTGAAAAGCGCCTCAACCACTAAAGGAAATTTCGGTCAAAGCGGAAGTAGCCAATGGACCATGTCCACGCAGTCCATTTTAAACACTTTACTGGGTCAAACCGATACCAAATCATCTGCTCAATCCCAATCCTCAAAAGCAAAAGACTTTGAAAAAATATATAAGCTACTTTTGGAGGTAAAATCAGATCAAAATTATCCGGTAGAAATTAAGCTATTACCTTACCCAAGGCCCTTGGTGCATATGGAGGTTTCCAATGCCCCTGATTCCCAGACCGCTCTAGGACCTAAATCAGCCCTTCAGTTGAGCATCGAAGTGCAAGGCACCGTTTCTCTATCCAATATTGTGGTCAAGGGTAGAACCACTTCTGGATACACCTTTCAGAAAAATGCAGGTGAATTTAGCGGAAGTCAAACCATGAATTTTAAGATCCCTGCGTTCTCCCTTAATTTATTTGGAATTCCCTTTAAAAGAGGGGATAGTTTAATGTTAAAAACAGTGGCACAGACGGTGGTTCCAGAACTTTGGGGAGAGTCCAAAGAATTGGAAATCAAAATCAAAACCCCCTTGGATGCCAGGGCCGAAGTGATGACGGCGCTAAAGGAATCCTTATCGATTCTAGAAAGTAAAGTGGCCATTCCGGATGGAAAGGAAAAAGTGCTAGAAAAACTCCAGAAAGCGCAGCAGCTCAGTTCCCAACTTGGCTTTAAACATCGCATTCATAAGCAGCTTCCCAAGATCATGGATCTCATGCAGTCTTCCCAGACCCTAGGCGATATGCAGTCTCATCAAGCAAAAGCACAAATTAAAAGTTTGCTTGAAAAACTCGAAAAACAACAACAACAAGATGAAATGAATGATTTGTTTACCCGGCTCAACCAACTTCATAAAAAAAGCCTCAGCGTGGATTCATCCCCACCCGATGAAATGGCCAAAGAGAGTCAAGAACTGAGTCTGGAGTTTCAAAAGTTAAAGGGCCAACTCCGAACCTTAGTGGAAAAGAGTCAAGATAGACTCAGTGCCTCCGAACAGGACGAAGCTCTAAAGCTTTTGAAAAAAGACCAAACCGACCCTAAACTTCAAGAGGCCGCAAACCAATTCCAAACCCATGACTCTGGTTCCGCATCCACTTCCATTGATCAGGCCAAAAATGAAGCGGAAAGAAATTTAGGTGTTGTGGCAGGGCTCCTTCAAATGGGACAGCGCCGCGCCCGGGAGCAAGCCAAGCAGAACCTTGCCCAGGCGGATCAAGCTTTAGAAAGTTCAAAATCGGAAGCCGACCCCAATCCTTCCGTTAAAGAAGCGACTCAAAAACTAAAGGAAACACCTAAGCTCGGGGATGAATTCGACACACATTTAGAATCGGCAAAAAAATCATCACAAGAGGCGTTAGAGGCTCACCGGAAAAAAGAGAGACAACTGGGTATGGAGTCCACCGACAAATCTCAAGAGGCCATTGTCAGAGCCTTAGAATCCTTGCAAGAAACGGAACAAGAGGAACAGGAATCCACGGGTCAAATGGAGGCGCATCAAAGGGAACTGGAATTGTTAAATGCCGAAAGTGCTTTAGACAATACTTGGCGAAAAAACATTTTAGACGAGATTTCCCAGCTCAAAGAGAAGGGATTAAGATCTCAGGACCCGTTGATTCAGATGCTAGAAAACAAGTTGCGTTGAACCTATGAAGCATGGAACAAGGGGGATTCTGAAAAATCCGGAATGGATTCGCATCGGGATCTCAGTTCCTGCATTTCCTCTAAAAAGTTCAGGTCCGAAGAATGCAAGTTGCTAAATTGCATCACCCAGCGGGAAAGCAATGACTCAAAAGTGGGCACTTTTTTGCTGTAACTATGCATTTTTGTTGGGGATTTTACCCCAGCCAAACTCGCTGCGGCAAATTCCTTTTGCAGGGAAAGATTTTCGGCTAGCCATACGGCAAACACCAGCACAAACTCTTTAAGAGTTTTAGGTTGCTCTAGGCCCTGAATGATTTCTTCAAAGTCCTGAAAACTATTGGAGTTTAAGTGAGGCAGTATAGCGGAATCGGGTCTGTCCATGGTAATGGGCAACGCCAGATTTAAAAACTCCCGAAAGGCATGCTTGATGGGATGATAGGATTTGTCACAAAAGGCCAAAAAAGCCATAAGATCCAGAGTGGTGGGCAAGTTCAAGCTCCCTTCATCGTTACACAAAATCCCCATGATGGGAGAGTAATGTCCCTGGTCTTTACATCGCCTCGGTTATCGTGAGATATCAGGTAAAGAAGAGTAATGAAGGATCTCCCTTCCTAGGCACTGCTTCAGATTAGAACCACCCTTTAGCCAAACGGGGACTTAGACATTATGCCGTTAATCGTTTTTGAAGGGAGTGAAGGTGTTGGAAAAACGACACAGGTAGCCTTAACTCACAAATATTTATGGGAAAAATTTCCTGGGAAAGTGATTCAAAGCCAGGAGCCAGGTGGCACACCCTTAGCCCAAAAAATCAGAGAAATCTTTAAATCCGATGGCTTAGACTGCGAATCCCTCCATCCCCTGAGTGAGCTGCATCTTTTATGTGCTGCTCGCAATCAACACGTTCAGTATTTCTTAAAACCTCAGTTAGGATGCGGAAATTGGGTCATTTGTGACCGTTTTTTGGATTCCACCTATGTGTATCAGTGCCTGCTCAACGGATTAAGCAAAGAATTAGTGGATTCCTATCATCTTCCTATATTGAATGGTTTTGTCCCAGACCTAACCATCGTGCTCGGGGTAGATCCCCCTTCCCACGAGACCTGGGATACCTTAAGATTAAGATTGCGAGATAGGGAATCAGCCTCGGATCGATATGATGGAGCCGGTAAGCACATTCATCTGGCCCTTCTGCGTGGATACCAAGAACTCCTTCGATTGGATTGGAATTATCCTTGTGGAACCCGACCCCATCGAATTTTTGTAAATGCACTAAACCCTAAAGAAATCATCGCCTCGCAGATTCAACAAGCATTAGAACCTCTGGTTCAAAGGGATCATGGTTGATGCGTCCTTTCGAATCACCCCATTTTGAAGTGGCCACAGATCCCAACTCCCCATGGTCCAAGCTTTTCCAAGAGCAAATGGGGCATCATGCCTTACTGCTCCTTTTGGACGCAGAAAACGCCCTTCCCTTAAATCTGGAGTGGATATCCCAATTGGCTCATTTTCAATGTGGAGCCGGAAGTCAACCTTGGGATGCTCGGTCACAGATTGGACATCCCGATGTGTTTATCGTCCATCGGACTCGCCCCACCCTTCGGCGGGAGGACGTGGAAGAGCTTTCTTGGCATGCCCAAAATCCACCCTTTTACTGGAAAAGACGATTTTGTTTTTTGGAAAACATGGAACGTCTCTTACCCGCCAGCGCCAATGCCCTCTTAAAAATTTTAGAGGAACCACAAAGTGAGGTTCTTTTTATAGGCACCACCACTAGACCCCAAGAGATTTTACCCACCATTTTAAGTCGGTTTCAAAAGGTCTCACTTCCCAAAGTAACACCAAACCCAGATCTTGTGAATGCATCTCAGAGCAATAATGAGGCTATGCCCCAAGGGGATCTGCCCCAATCCTGGGAAGCGCTACTAAGCGAGATGAAGAATCGGATACCCTCAACTGGTACTAGCTGGCCGGAGGCTTTAAAAGTGGAGTGTGTGGCCCGCGCCATTCCCATTTTGGAGTCCTTGGGAAAGTCCACCAAAGGACAGAATTTGATTGATATTCACCAAAAGATATTTTTCCGTGTCTTTGGCAGGCATCATCCCCTCGCTCCTGCCCTCATCACTCAGCAAATGAAAGAATGGTCCCACGCGCTTCCCTATCACCCCAATCCTGTGGGGAGGGCCATTCGATTGCTTCTGAGCCTTATTTCACTGCAATAAAAAATTACCTCCATTTAAAAACTCACTTAGGTTATGATTCATTTGTACTTCTAGAGTTTCTAATGAGATGTTTAGTATGGTGGCCACTTGTTCGTACAAAATCGGAAGATTTTCCCAGCTCATTTGATAGGGGCTATCCGATTCCAATAAAAGGCGGTGTTTTGCATTTTCCCAAATCCATTTTAGAGTGGAAGCGTTTTTGGGAGTGGTCATGGAAAAAAGAATGCTCACATATCCATTGGCCCGAATGATCCGCTGAGCCACCGGAAGGGATCCCCCAAAGCTGTGCCACTGAAACTTCAATTGGGGGTGGATTTTATGGGTACGTTCCCAGATCTCTAAACTAGGTCCCGCAAACCCTCTGTTGTGAAAGATAATAGGTTTGTTGCTTTTTGCGGCCCATTCTATCCAAAGTTCCAGCACCATTTTTTGCCATTCAAACCAAAGTGTAGGTAGGTTTGGCTCCACTTCCTGAAGCCAAGGCAACCACTGAGGTCCCTGTTTGTCTAACCCCACTTCCCCCCAGGCAGCGGGAGCATCACATTTGCATAACACTTGTCTTACTTCTTCATTTAATATATTTTTTGCAATCGTTAACCAAGGATGTGAGGATAATGAGACATTAGATTTACCAAAATAAGGGGTATTAGTGTGAAACCCCTGAAGCCAAGCGGCACTCCACTGGGGGTGCATTCCCAATGCAAAAAAAACCTCTTTTTTTCCCTTATCTATCTTGGAGAATTGATTTCGAATTTCAGGATATTCCTCCACATCAACCCCTGGAATCAAAATCTTTTCCACTCGCAGCGCTACCATTCGAGAAAAAAGGTGGCCAAGCTCACCGGGAGACTTATGGGTGGGGTGACAATGGGCGTCTACTAATCCATAATTCATAAGGTTAACTGGCACAAAACAGAGGAAACTCGGAAATCAAGGGAGACGGATCCAAGCCTCTCGCCTGTTCTTTTAAAATATCTTCCACCACCACTTTTACGAGTGCTTCCGATGGTCCTATTTTTTCGCGGAATAAAAACACGCGCCGCGCCACATTCAAGTATTCCGTTTCAATTTGCCTTAATCTTAGGATATTCTGAATGCATCTCACCGCCCGATCCACCAGCTTAAAGTTAGAAGCCTTTACATAAGTCATGATGTTGCCTTCGTAACGTCCCATTTTACCCATAATGGTGGTGCTCAACGCGTTTATGAGGATTTTTACCGCGAGGTGTTTTCCTAAAAAATCAAGCTCTGAAAATGTGGTGTGAAACAGGACTTCTTCCTGATGGGTAACCTTAAAGCTCTCCTTTTCTAGTTTCATATCAATGAAAAATTGCTTGTGATTACGGTAGTTTGGTTTCGAGCGATAGCTCTCCTGAGAAAAATCAAACTCAAGGGCCCTCTCCCGAGTGGTTCTTTGCGTCACTTCTGGCCAATGAAAACATCGTAAATCCCGACCTAAAATACGGGCCCAAGCGCTTTCTTTGTGAGGAGTGTCTTTAACGGTTAAATAAACAAGACTAACCGGGTCTGCTGGGTTTTGAGATTCAAAGGGAGCCAAACTAAACGTCGGGCTTCTCTCGGTGGTATCTGTAAAAAAAGCGATGGCAAAATCAGCAGGAACCTCATAGCAAATGAGTGATTTTTCCTGATACACCCTACTTTCAAACTCCACCCAGTTTTCCAGTTTTTTATAATCTTGGCCCGCTTGCCAGGTAAAAAATTGATTGAGATGATCCATCACCTCCCCAAAGGTTTTTTGAAAATGAATCAAGCATGCCCCCACAGAGGCCATTAACACCGTTGATGCCTGCATTCGGGTGCTACCTGCCACAGCCATGGGACCCACGGTGAGATTGATTTTATGAATTTTAGGATTGCGAATCACTTGAGCGCTTCTTTGAGCCACTTCACACAGCACTTCATCCGGGTTGCAATAGAGGAAAAAGGGAGACTGGGAACTCAATTGAGCCGCTTTTTCCGTGGCACCTATCACCCAGGGAGTTTCTCCACCTTCTGTGATCCCAATGAGCAGATCCTGAGCTCCAAACTGGGCTTCCACGAGCTGACGAGCCCCAAACTCAGGAAAATCTTCAAATTTTTCAATGGACTGAATCAATGCTACATCACCGCCGGCCATTAAGGAAACAACATTTCCTTCCCAATTCGGAAAAAGCTGCTTAAATATTTTGTCACAGACAAGGCTCAGCCTTCCCGTGGCACCGCAACCCACTAAAAAAACTTTGTTTCCTTGTTGAAGCGTTTTTTTGATGGCCTGGTGCAAGGGTTCTAACAACTCAATCAACACGCAATAGGTACCCAATGCAAAATCATCCACTTGCTTCAAGAGTTCCAAACCCTTAGCGGGTTGACTCTGGCAAGCTTGAGAGAGTTGCGTGGTAAATCGATGGGGCTTTTCTGTGACGAGTTCCCCCAATCGAAAGTGGGGGTAAACGGTTTCAAACACAGAAAATTCGCTGTCTTTTAAGTTTTCAGAAGGGGATGGGGATTGAACTTCCATGGTGAATGGCCCTCAAACGAATCCTAGGTTAATTTGGCATTTAAAGAAAATTCTAAACCCAGTCTGAGGCGTTGACAAATATTTAGGTTAAGCTTCCACCAATCCTTCTAATTTTGGGGTCTGGGCCATGCGACGATCCACCCAATCAGGCAAATGATGTCTCAAATAAATATCGGAATCACCTAAACTTTTCGACAGATCTTGGTATTTGATAAGGGCGTCGTCTCGAAATTGAGCTCTTCGGCGTCCGATGATTAACCGGTTTTTCGCAGAATGAAAGCCGGAAACAAATTCCGTACTCACCACTTCGTATCCACTTCCTTCTAGAAGCTGAACCCGCATGAGATCCGTAAGCTGAGAAGCCATTTCTCTGCGAAGCTCCGGGTGCTCCTTTAGGGAGCTCCACCCCAAGCTCAAAGTGCCCGGAGTTTTTGATTTAAGCTGGCTAGCCAGCTGAGCCTGACAACAAGGCACCATTGCCAGCAAGTCCGCCTTCAAATTTAGGCCCAAAGACAAGGCAGCACAACTCAAGGTGTCGCACGCGTGAAGGCCCATGAGCCCGTGGACCCTGGGTGTGGTTGAGCCCTCTAAAAATGCTTCCGGCACCAGCTGTGGCCACTGATCGGGCTTTAGAGTGAGGGCCATCAAGCTTTGGTGGCTTAGTCTGATTTCCTCTCCCAAACCAGCCATGTCCACCACCCTTTGAGCCGATTGTATCAACTGGGGATTGGCATCAAAGGCAAAGATTCGCACAGGTGCCTTCAGAACCTCTTTAAAATAATGGGCCACCACGAAAGATAAATAACTTTTGCCACACCCCACCTCCCAAAGATGGACCGGTTGGAAGCGCTTAGCAAGCTCCTGAAAGTCTTTTTCTAAGAGATTTAAAAGGTGATTCATCTGCTTGTATTTTCTCATGGAATCAGCAGAAAAACTAGCATCTGCATTAAGCAACCCCAGGGCTCTTAGGAGTGCGGGAGCGTTTTGAGGGGTCAAATGGTACTGGCTTCCGTTGGAAAGCTTTTTTAGTTTTTCATCGGTCCAGTAGGCCAGAGCCTTTTGCTTGAACTCCAGGTTAGGGGTCAAGATCGTCCTCCTCCAGGTGGTCGTGTAAATTGGACTGAACCAAAGGTAAGCCTTTATTATCTAAAATATTTTTTATCACGGGAGCACACCTCCGGCCAAAACAGCCCCCGGAGCCTGAACCCGTCTTTTGGTTCACGTCCTCTAATGTCTGACACCCTTTTTGAATCACTTCACAGATTCGGCCCTGTTTAATGCCTTTACAGATGCACACAACCTTGAGTTGGGCTTTGATTTGTTCGGAACTAAGCTTCATGGGAATTCCTTTGCACGCCATTCTTAGGCATACCCTTAACCGCTCCCGGCTTCAAGCACCTTTTAGCTCAACTTCAATATACTCTCTTGTGACCAAGGAGCAAATCGTGATTTTAACACATTTATTACGTTAATTTGGGGTCTTAGCGTTTTTTGTTACCTTTTTACAACCCATCACTTTTGAGTTGATCTTTAATTTGTTTTGAGTATCATGTGAAATTATCAATAAATAATTTGTTTATTTGTTGAATAATAAAACAAATTTACCCATTTGTCTTTTTGTAGGAATCTTCATGAGCAACAATACCCAAATGAATACAGCACTCTACCCAGACGCTCCTCCAAACACACCGGCTCTGGAAGGGGTGATTGTGCGGTGGGCCAAGCTGAGTGACATGGAGGGCATACATAACGCACACATGAGATCCATTCAGCAAATTTGCTCCCGAAATTACACTACTGAGCAAATCGAAGCCTGGGGTGGGAGGAAATTAGACAAAGAGCTAAGAAGTAATGCCATCCTAAATGACCTTGTTTGGGTGGTAGAGCTGGAAAAGAGCATAGAAGGTTATGGTCATCTTAAGTTTGTGCCAGGAGAACAAGGACAGGAAGCCCGGATGGCTGGGTTATTTTTAACCACGCGTGTTTTTAGACGATACTTTGGCAAAAAACTGGTGGAACTTATGTTTAAGGAATGCGAAACACGAAATGTCGAATTTATGTCTCTAGATTCCACGTTAAACGCTCTTGATTTTTATCAAAAAATAGGTTTTAAGGTAGCCGGTGAGCAAAAATTTGAAATCTTTGCAGGAATGCACATTGAATGCGTTCCCATGAATATCCATCTTACCCCAAAAATTCTCCATCAAAACTCTCTGACCACCGGAAGCTCACACGCTCCCTCATTTTGGTCAGATTTTTAACAGTCCCCGAATCCCAGATATACGAGATCCCATTTGTGATAGAATTCCCTTTCAGACAATCTTAATGTCCAAGGGAGGAAACATGCTAAATCCTATTAAACAGAATCGGATCATTAAACCCGTCTTTACCCTTTTTGCAATGGGCTTTTTCCTATCCCAATGTCAGTCCAGGAACGCCACACAGGAAGATACGATTTCCCAAGCTCGTCCTTCTTCAAATAACCAAGCCAAAAATTCGTTTGGCGTTAATGATCTTACCTTCTTATTTCCCCTAGAAAAGGATGCTGCGCAGCTACTGCCCAAAGTGAACGAAAACCCCCATCCGCTCCTTTCCAATGATCAATTTAACGCCATCCTAGATGTTCACGCCCACTCATTTAATCTAGATTACAGAGCCAGTGAAGGGGGCCCCGCCAACCACATGAAAGACCTCTCAAAGTGGAACATCGTCGCCATGAGACTGCAACACTGCCTTC
Organism: Silvanigrellaceae bacterium; assembly: GCA_044339525.1. GTDB lineage: Bacteria > Bdellovibrionota_B > Oligoflexia > Silvanigrellales > Silvanigrellaceae > JBIIVH01. The sequence goes on from JBIIVH010000002.1 coordinate 58,879, forward strand.
AGAAAAAGGTAACAGACCCTTGCGTTCCTAGCATCAACCTCGTGGCACAGCCCATGGTAACAGGGACCATTACAGGTGATTTTGCGATGCATTTGGTCTATGTTCCAGGAAAAAGCACAGTGGAACTTTTCAAAGAGCTCCTGCAAATCAGAGAGAAACATGCTCCCGATCTATCCCACCTCACCAGTGAGCCCAGTTCAGGTCTAAGAGTTCACCCCATCTTAAAACAAAAGGGGCTGACAAGCGCCTACGCGAAAGCAATCAAAGAAGAATTTATCTACAAACATTTAAGCCCAAATCAATTGGTGGCGGTGGCCACTTCGTTCATTGAGCCCGAGCGCCTCCAACCTTGGTTATTCCTGGCTTTTAATGCAAAAACCATGGTTTCTGACGCCCAGAGACGCGTCATTCCAGAAAAAAATAACTTTTTTCATTTTGACCCTGGTACCTCCATTCATTCCTGTGACATTACAGGAAAACAACGCCAAATTTGCATGCGAAGCAATCCTGGACCAGTTCCCAGTACCCAAATTGAAATGGTAGACACCACTCAAAAAACTCAAGCCAATCCATCCGGAAACACCCCTAGTGGGTTTACATCCAATGGAACGCCCTACCTAGACGATTATCTACAACTCATTTTAAAAGAAGCCCGTGGGGATCCGTCTACACGTTTTAGTACGGTTAAGAAAAACGCTTCATTTTGGGCAAGCGTATTAAACAAACTTGACAACCCAAAGCTTGTAGGACCTGAAGAAAGCAATTGCTCTTCCTGCCATAGACCCACCGTGGAAAGAAGTCGATTTTCGTCTGAAATTCCCGAGCTGGGCACCCCTCAAACCGAATTTGCATTTAAAGCAAAAATTCCTGAGCGATGCAATCCCGTATCCGGAATCAATTACAACAAATCAGGTGGACTAAAAACCTTCAACGTTCGCAATTTGGGTTACTTTCACGGTGATCCTGTTTTAGCCCAACGGGTGGTAAACGAAACCGTAGCCACCTGTGAGGCCATGGTGGAGGCCATGGGTCTAAGAAAATGATCCACCCCGAAGCACATGACTCACTAGTCCACACAATTCCGAAATAGGAACTCGCTTTTGAGTGAGGGTGTCCCTATCCCTTACGGTGACGGTTTCTTTAAGGCTCAAGTCAACGTTGTCGCCCATTCCCACGGTTTCGTAGTCCACCGTTACGCAGATGGGGGTTCCGATTTCATCATGTCTGCGATATCCTTTACCCACATTGCCGGTGTCTTCATAGAGCACTCGACCCAAACCCATGCCTTGAATCATATGCTTAATGGCTTTGGCCTTAGCCACAATCTCAGGTTTATTTTTCACCAAGGGAATAACCGCCACCTTTATGGGAGCCAAATGGGGCTTAAATTTTAACACAATACGTTCACTCCCATCCGGTAACTTTTCTTCCGTATAGGCTTCGTTCAGCACAGCCAGCACTCCTCTGTCTACACCGGCAGAGGGTTCAATCACAAAGGGAACATAATTTTTTTGAGCACTCGGATCCAAATACTGGAGCTTGGACGTGGAATGATGATTTTCCATCACCTTTGATGTGACCCTTAAGTCTTTTTGATTCTTGGAATGGGAACCTAAATCGTAGTCACTTCGGTTGGCAATGCCTTCTAGTTCCTCTAGCCCATGGGGAAAGCGATAGAGTAGGTCCACTGTGGCCTTGGAATAGTGGGACAGTTCCTCTTTGGGCTGTGTAAACGACACCAGCTGATCGGGATGGATGCCCTGCTCGTGCCACCAGGCCATTCTTTCTCTCACCCAATCACGATGCCAGGTCTCATCTGTTCCCGGCTCCACAAAAAATTCGATTTCCATTTGTTCAAATTCTCGCACCCTAAAAATGAAATTTCTAGGGGTGATTTCGTTTCTAAAGCTTTTACCAATTTGAGCAATGCCAAAGGGCACTTTCCGAGAGGTAGAGTCCAAAACATTTTTAAAATTAACAAAAATCCCTTGCGCTGTTTCAGGCCTCAAATAAGCGTAATTCGTATCATCTGCCACAGGTCCCACTTGGGTTTTAAACATCATATTAAAAGGGCGAGGTTCCGTCAGATCTTTGCTTCCGCATTTCTCACAGGTGTGGTCAACCACATGATCGGCGCGCCACCTAGACTTGCAGTTTTTGCAATCCACCAGAGGATCACTAAAAGTGGATTCATGTCCAGAGTACTGATAGACATGTCTGTGGCCCAAAATGGAAGAATCCAATCCTTCCATATCGTCTCTTTCATAGACCATGGATTTCCACCATGCATTTTTAAGATTGTTTTTTAACTCAACGCCCAGTGGGCCATAATCATAAGTGCCCTGAAGCCCTCCGTAGATATCAGATCCTGGAAAAATAAAGCCCCTACGTTTGCATAAACTCACTAATTGGTCCATTGATTTTGCAGGCACAATTTCCTCGCTTTCCCTATTCATTTCGTAAATGTTTATGATTTAGTTTGCCAGAATTTCGTATCTAAAAAACCACTCACTCCCACCAACTCCGTGTAAGACAATCTCAACGATTGGCCTTCACTGGGTTGATACAATCCCACCCGATACAGTGCATCAAAAGTTCTGGCACCAAACACCTTGGATAAATTGGGAGGAACAGAGGCTTTTCCCTTTAAATACAGATTCCTATGTAATACAAATGAATTACTAATTAGATCATCCCGTTTTAACTTTGTATTTCCCTCAATCAACTGCAATGCAGCAGCAATTTGTATGCCATATATTTCCTTTTCAGGACCCACCCAGCTTGCCACCACCTCCAAAGACTTGACCGCCTCCGCAGAACTCGCTCTAATGATATCATCTTGAGTTCCATAGATAACTAAACTCCATTTTTGCAAAATCGAAAGTGCACATCTCACCAGCAAAGAGCTAGAAGTGCTGGCAGGCCAAAACAATTCTTCTTCCCAAAGATGCCGGATGGCAGCGAATTTTTTCTCCAAAAGCTCCAGCGACAACGAGTCTTCGCCGGATTGCAACACCAGCTGCGCCACAATTCCTGGAATGGCGATTAGGTGGAAAAGCGTTCCCCGATACCACCATAAGTTGATGTCTTTATCCATATTTTTTTCATATTTATCCGGCTCATTTTTAAAGGCTTTCAAAAACTGCCACTGCAAGGCATCTGAAAGTATCAAATTGGCAAGGTGGTTGTGACGCTCTCGTCTAGCACCTTCGTTTTCTTCGGAAGCCAGTTGATGGATGGGTGTGCCCACCACATCCACATCTTCACCCGATTGAGGGGGTTTAGAGGAATGAAATAATACCGCATCGGAGGGAGTGGAAGCACTCACTGCCACACTCCACCCCAGCTGAGACCTGATGGTTTCAATCACCTCGACGCAACGCATCAACCACATTTTCACTTCGTCCCTATCCCATAATTTATGGTTATGGGCGCATAACAAAGTGGCTATTAAGGCGGTGGTGCAGGCCGTGGCATTCTGATTGATCCCTGTGTTCACCCTACGCGCTAAATTTTTAATGAACCCTTGAACGGCAATATCTCGGCTATCTAAACGTTCGGAACACTGGTCTAAGTTAGGCGAAATTTCAGTTGTGCCTTGCAAAGCTATCAGAGAAGGGTTGTTAAAATACTCGGTCCAGGCATCGCCAAAATGAATGGGAGCGCCAAAGGAAACATCCACAAATCCATAATTTCCGAAAAGAAATCGGATGCTCTTTAAAAGTACCCACAAGCTCTCTTTTTGTTTTTTAGCACCCATTAATTCTTTTGCGTAAGAGGCGTCCTCCATCACTTTATCATAGCCAAAATACACAGGAATAATATAGGTATTTTTAGCTTTTCTAGAAATGATACTGCTCACACAGATGCTTGTAAAACCCAACTTAGGGCTCAATAACTTTCCAATGCGACTTCTTCCCCCTTCGTGAAAAAACTCCACAGGAAAAGAATTATGCATCAAAAAATTCACATATTGACCAAAAATTAGCGAATAAAATCTGTTACCTTGAAAGCTTCTTCTCAAGAAAAACGCACCACCCCGTCTTAGGATTGGCCCAGCCGGAAAAAAGCTTAGGTTTTGGCCCGCGGCCACATGGGGCGTTACCAATCCTTTTTTAAACAGCACATAAGAAAGCAGCATGTAATCTAGGTGGCTGCGATGGCAAGGCATCCATAAAATTTGTCCTGACCGAGCCACCGTGGCCACATTTTCAAAATTTCGCACCCGTACACCACGGAAAATGACGGTCCAGACAAAATCAAAAACCTTCTCAAAAGCACGCACCACAGAATAATTATAGTTGGCGGCGATTTCATCTAAAAAACGCACCGCTTTTTGCTCTGCTTTTCGCTTGTCTTTTTCATGTTTATGAATGTAATCCTGAACCTCTTGACCATTCAAAATTCGGTTTGCAATATTTTGAAAATCATAAAGGTTTGGACCCATTACGGCAGTGCGCTCTCGATTGAATTCAATCAATAAATCTCGTCTGATTTTACGGGCAATCGTTTGAGTGGGAGAGGAAAATCCGTAACGTTTGGCCAAAGGATCATGCTCCGCCAGTGCGGGATCTACTTTAAGAAGGTCAGGGCCCAGCATCATGGGTTTACCAAAATGAATACGAACCTCACCGCCTTGTAAAAGTGCGATTAAAAACTTTTGAAAGGCATGCAAATTCCCATCATCATGAAAGAGGGCTTTCATCAAAAAATTTTGTTCGTTACGTTCCGCTTTCCGACTCCAAAACACACTCACAGGCCAAAGTAACAACTGAGCTCTAGATACGCGATGGTCCTGCTGCAGCAATTGAGAAACACTCTCTGAAAACAAATCCCTGTCGTTTTGCTTCACAAAAAGCTGCCTGCGGGCTCTAATTCCCAAGACGGCGCACCCCCTAAACCGATTTGGTCTAGCATGCACTTTAACGGTTTTTATTCCCAAAATCTTCAATGCCGCGTTTAAAACAAAAACATCCAAGAAAAAAAATCTTGGCAAAACATAAACAATATCTGCGCCTTTGGATGCTTCTAAAAAATGATCCTTACTAAAGTTTTCGGGCACAAACCGAATTTTGAGTAAAAATCGCAGTGGAGCCAACATCCAGTTGAGAGTACGAAAATGAAAACCAAAGTAGGAATACACGCAAAAAATTCCTCGTTATGAGCGTTCCGTTGCGGAGAAAGAGGAGGAAAGCTCAACTTCCAAAGAATCCATTAATTCCAAGAATTTCTTTAATTCTTTTCCATCGTGACCTTCCCAACTCAGCAGTAAATTGTCAATGAGTCGCACCTTCTGCTCCCCACTGGGGAGAAGGCCGGCAAATACCAATCGCGTTTCACCCTTCTCAACCCTATCAACCTTAGCTAATGTGGATTCGTTGACCAATTCCAAATACTGAATTTCCATAGGGGCTTTTTTGATCACCTCTGTTGCCAGCCCTATCAATCGTTCTGCCCCCAGTGTGCCATTTTGCACCTCCCGCACCACCTTGGCAAAGGCTCTTGGTATCAGGGATGCCTGTTTTCGGGCCGTGGCATCCAGGTACCGATTTCGACTGCTGAGGGCCAGGCCGTCTCCAGTTTCCCGCACCGTTGAACCTGCCACCACCGCAATGGGAACTTTTAGCTGGTTTAACATTCGTCTTACTAAAAACACCTGCTGGAAATCTTTACTTCCCATATACAAGTGGGTAGGCTGAACGCACTGACACAGAAGCATGACCACCGTGAGCACGCCTTCAAAATGCCCAGGGCGAAAGGCCCCACAAAAAAGGTCTCCTTCGGGTCCTGGGAGAATTTTTGTACAAAAATCTGATGGATAAAGCTCTTTGGAGTCCGGAACGAATGCAATCTGTACTCCAAATTCCTCACAAATCTTCAAGTCATTTTCCAAAGTTCTCGGGTATTTGTGAAAATCTTCACTCGGCCCAAATTGCAAAGGATTTACAAAAATACTTGCGACGGTTAAAGAACGCTCCTCGCAGGACTTTTGAAAAAGAGAGGCATGCCCCGGGTGAAGCGCCCCCATGGTAGGGACAAAACCAATTCCCCGATGCGTTTCTCCGCTGGAATCTTGGTGCAATTTCCACTGAAAAAGTGCGTTTCTAAGTTCAAAAATCGTTTTACATACTTGGAGCATACTGAATTTCCTGTGGTGTGAAGCCTTTGTGAGCCGCCCAACTTAGCCGCCCAGATAGGCCTTCTGCAACTCTTGGTTGGCCAACATCTCTTTAGCGTTTCCGGATTTTGTGATCTCTCCCACTTCCAAAACATAACATCTGTCGGAAATTTTGAGGCTCATTCTAGCGTTTTGTTCAGCTAATAATACAGTCATTTTTTTATGCTTCAGATCTGCAATGCTAGCAAAAATTTGTTTGGTTAAAATGGGAGAAATCCCCAAACTGGGCTCGTCTAGTAACAGGAGTTTTGGCTTTGCCATCAATGCCCTACTGATCGCCAACATCTGCTGTTCCCCTCCAGAAAGTGTATTTGCGTTTTGATGCAACCTTTCCTTTAGTCTAGGAAACATTTCATAACAACTTTGCAGATCTTGCTCCAACATTTTTCCAGTTACGTTACGAATGTAGGCACCCATTTTTAAATTTTCCAACACGGTCATATCGGGAAAAATCATGCGACCTTCCGGTGACTGACTGATCCCGGCTTTTACAATTTCATGGGTGGGAAGATTTTTAAGACTTTTTCCTTGGAACCAGATCTCTCCCGAAGCCAAAGGCAAAAGCCCTGAAAGGAGTCTCATACAGGTCGTTTTTCCGGCCCCATTACTTCCCAAAAAGGATACGATTTCGCCTTCGTTCACTTGGAAGCTCACGTTTCGCAAGGCTCGCACCACCCCATAATTTACACAAGCCTGTTTTACCTCTAAAAAACTCATTGGGAATCCTCGTCATCTGGGCCTAAATAAGCTTCAATCACCTTAGGATGACTTTGAACTTCTTTGGGAGCGCCACAGGCAATGATTTCTCCGTGATCCAACACGGTAACCTGAGTGCACAGTTGCATCACAAATTTCATATCATGCTCAATGAGCATCACTCCGATTCCAGACTGAGCAATTTTTTGAACCAATTCTCCTAAATTTTCTTTTTCCGTAGGATTCATTCCTGCTGCAGGCTCATCCAAAAGCAAGACTTTGGGATCTGCCATGAGGGCTCTTGCAATCTCTAATTTTCTTTGATTTCCATAACTTAGACTGGTGGCGGGCTTGGTGGCCATGGCATCAAGTCCCACAAACTCCAGCAACCGGGATGCTTTAAGGTGACGCTCTTGTTTCCTTTTCTGGGAACTGGGGGAATTCCATAAATCCCCCCAAAAGAATTTGGCTTGGGAATAAGCCACCGCCACAAATAGGTTTTCTATGACACTCATCTGGGAGAACAGCCTTATGTTTTGAAAAGTTCTACAAACCCCCAGTCTGGCCAAATGGGCAGCGGATTTGCCATGCACTGGCTGTTGATTTAAAAAAATCTCACCGGAGCTGGGTGTATAAACCCCTGTTATGAGATTAAAGGCAGTGGTTTTACCAGCACCATTGGGTCCAATTAAGCCCGCCACTTTGCCAGGGTAAACTTTGATTTGGAATTGTTTTAGAGCCACAAGACCTCCAAAACGAATGCCCAAATTTTGCACGTCCATTAAGGCTCTTTCCGTGGTGGCATCCCTTTGAATCATGCTTTTGCCTCTTTCACCCAAAACCTGTCCATCCAACCAGATAATCCCTTGGGATTTAACAGCATAATTCCAATCACAATCACCGCAAAAAACAGCATGCGCTGACTGGATATCCACGCGGGAGCAAATCGGAGCACTTCAGGCACGCCAACTAAGATCAACGCCCCCAGAATACAACCCCTTAGGCTATACATCCCGCCCATCACCACCGCCAAAACAATCTCCACCGATCGTTCAAAACCCGCCGCCTCCGGGCTTAAAAACTGGACGGTATGGGCATACAGTCCGCCCGCCAGGGCACTCAGTGAGGCTCCAATCACAAATGCCGTGACCTTCGTGCGAAAGGGAGAAATCCCCAGACTCCTAGCGGCTATGTCATCGTCTCTAGTGGCCAAAACCGACAACCCCGTTCCCGTTTTGTAAAAGCGATAAATAAACAGAAAGACCGCTCCCAATACAGCAAAAATGGCCAGTGGGTGAGACAACTTTGGGATATCTTTGAATCCTCTGGTGCCCCCCACCACATCCAGATTTTTTAGAATAGTGGAAACGATCTCTCCAAATCCTAAAGTCGCCACAGCCAAATAATCTCCGCTGAGGCGCAGGGTGGGCAGGGCCACCAAAAAAGCACAAATCGCTGAGGCAAAAGATCCACATAAAAGCCCTAAAAGCAACAACCCCACACCGGGCTCCATTCCCCAGGCTTGACCACCAAATACAGTGACACTGGCACTGACGTAGCCACCTATGGCAAAATAAGCCGCGTGGCCTAGACTCAAAAGCCCTGCACCACCCAACACCAATTGCAAGCTCAAGGCAGCAATGGACTGGATGGCAAATAATGTCAATGGGAGCATGAAATAGTCTAAACTCATGTTAAACCTTTACCATTCGTGCTTTTCCGAGGAGTCCTTGGGGTCTTAAAAGTAACATGATGATGAGAATCCCAAAGGCTACGGCATCTTTATACGTGGAGTAATCAAATCCAACCAATAAACTCTCCACCACTCCCAAAACCAATCCACCCACCAACGCTCCTGAAAAGACTCCAATGCCCCCCAAAACAGCGGCGGCAAAAGCCTTTAATCCGGCCGTCATCCCCATTAACGGGAACACCTGATTGATGGCCATTCCCTGGCAAATACCGGCGATTGAGGCCAATGCGGCCCCAATAAAAAAGGTGATGGAAACACCACGATTGTAGTTAACACCCACTAAGCGAGCCGCCTGGGGGTGCATGGCAATGGCTCGGATTCCAGACCCCATTTTTGTGTGGCGCACAAACCATTCCAAGGCTAGGGTAAGAGCTATCGCCAAACCAAAAAGATAAACATCCCTTTGTCTAACCATAATATCTTCTCCCATTTCCCAAATTCCATCCGGCAAATGCAACGGATAACTTTGCGGATTGGGTGAATAATATGATTGAACAACGTTTTGTAAAAATAAGCTCAAACCCACTGCCGTGATTAAGGCTGGAAGTTTGCCAGAAGCACGAAGGGGTTTATAGAGAAGCTTTTCTGATATCACCGAAAAAAAGCCCACGGCCACGCAAGTGAGGGGCACCGCGAGATAAATGGGAAATCCCATCCCCAGAAAAAACATGCCCAAATAGGCACCCACCATGTACAACTCGCCGTGTGCAAAATTGACCAATTGCAACACACCAAAAACCATGGTGTATCCAATGGCAATCAGTCCATACAAGCCACCCACCGACAAGCCATCTAATATAAATTGGATCACTTCCCAGAGCTTATCCACTCCAACTCCCTTGTTTGCGTTGGCTTGCTTCTTTCCAGTTAGCGCTTATGGATTCACCCGTGAGTGGAATTTAAATCCCGTTTCTGAAGTTTCCAAAATCACGGCTGGCTTAATGGCATTTCGGTTGCTATCTAGAGTGATTTTACCTGTAATCCCTTCAAAGCCTTTAAAGTTGTTAATCGCATCTTTAATCTTTGTTGGTTCGCCGCTATCGGCTACTTTAATGGCTGACTTTAAAAATTTACCTGCATCATAACCCAAGGCGGCCATAGCTCCGGGAGTGGCATTGAATTTCTTTTTATAACCCGTCACAAATTCTTGAACCTTTGGATCGGTATCATCGGGAGCAAAGTGACTGGAAACATAATGTCCTGCACTTGCCTTACCGGCCACTTTAAATAGGTCTGGACTATCCCATCCATCGGTACCTAAAAATTTGGCCTTAATTTTAAGTTCATTTGCTTGCCGTAGCAACGCGCCTACTTGGGTGTAGTAGCCAGGAATGAAGACCACGTCTGGTTTGGCTTTTTTTACTTTTGTAAGCTGAGATTTAAAGTCGGTGTCTTTCTGGGAGTAGCTCACCTCTTGCACAATTTGGCCGCCTTCCGCAGTGAAAGCTTTGGTAAAGGAGTCTTTTAATCCTCTGGAATAATCCGAATCACTATCCACCACAATAATGGCGGTTTTTGCTTTAAGCGTTTCCTTAGCAAACTGAGCCATGACCTTGCCTTGAAAACTATCTACAAAGCAAATTCGAGAGATAAAATCTTTGCCAATTGTGATGGTATCATTGGTGGAGGCATGGGTCATAAAAGGCACTTTTGCTGTTTGAGCCGCGCCTGAAGCGGCGATGGTATTGGAGCTTGCCACCTCACCCATCACCACGCTCACTTTGTCGGAGGTCAAGAGTTTGTTGATGGCGTTGGCACTTCCGCTGGGTGTGCCTTGTGTGTCTTCTAGCATCAGCTTTAACGTGGGTTTGCCTGTTTCCAGTTCCAAAGCGAGGCTCAAGCCATTAAAAGACTCTTGTCCAAAGGTGGCAGTTGCACCTGTCATAGGCAATATGACGCCCACTTTCACATCATCAACCACCGCAAAGGCACTGGTATTAAAGAGAGAAATGATAGCCAACGAAGCACCACCTAATACAGTTCTTCGAGATAAACCAGAATTTATTTTCATCTTAATTTCCTTTCCCTTTCGGGTCTTGATGGGTGGAACCTATTCAAACATTTTTTGTCACAAATGTCATCCTTCCCACACATTCAAAACGGTTTCCAGTGATGGTGGTTGAGTTTGCGCCTGCCCCACGCTATAAATTATAGCCTCCCGTCTTACTCATTTGACAGTGGGATGGAAATTCGGTCCGGTCTAGGTCGGTCTGTGGGGTTAACTTAGGAAAGGACGTTTATGAAATTGGCTTGCGTGGCCCTCGAAGTGATTCCGGGTGATATCTCGGGAAACCTAAAAAAAATGCTCGAAGCCATACACCTCGCCAAGGAGTTAGATTGTCGAATCATCGCTTTTCCTGAAATGTCGCTCAGCGGATATTGGGTGGGAGACACCTGGGACAGGGCTCCCTTTGTTGCCCTTTTACAATCCGCCCACGAAACCCTTCGGGAATCCTCCTCCGAAACGCTGGCCATTCTCTTTGGCTCCCTAGGAATGGTTCCCCAGATGCGAAATGAAGATGGATCCCCGCTTAAGGTGAGCGCTGCCTACGTGACCCATGGTAAACGCTGGTGCTCTCATCCTTATTTTAAAACCCATTTTTGGCCCAAAACACTCTCTCCTAATTATGGAGAATTTGAAGATTCTAGGTATTTTTTAGATGCTCGAAAGTGGGCGTTTAATGAATCCGTGACTTTGGATCAGGTTTTGTTTCCTTTAACCCTTTCCTTTGAAGACATGGGAGCTGTTTCCATTGGTCTTACGGTCTGTGAGGACCTGTGGACCGATCAATATCAAATCAGCCCTCTTCAAATTTTAGCCGCTAAAGGCGTGGATTTTTTTGTAAACTTAAGTGCTTCACCTTTTCACAAACACAAATTTGAAGACCGAAAGAAATTACTCACCAAAAGATCCTACGAATTTCAAAAACCCATTGCTTATGTCAATTGCACTGGTCTCCAAAACAACGGCAAAACACTATATACCTTTGATGGCCGATGCAGCGTGTTTCTCCCCAACGGGAAGAGCTGGAGCCAAATTCCCTTCGACTCGGGGTTAGGTGCTTTTCAGTGGAATGGCGACCTCACTTCCGGAGATGGGTGGTCTCCCTTGACCCTACCTCACTCCCACAAACCTCAAGACACGGCCCCATTCCAAGAGATCTTAAAATCAGAAGACAACATCCCACTGGTGGCACAGTCCCTGGAAAAGGGGCTCAAATGGCTCATGGAACGCACTCATCTGAAAAAAATCGTTTTAGGCTTGAGTGGGGGCATTGACTCTGCCGTTTCGGCCTGTTTGTGGCGCCGGGTATTGGCCAAACCCGAAGACTTGATTTTAGTAAACATGCCCACCTCCTTCAATAGTCTTTTAACCCAAAACGCCGCAAAGGAGTTGGCCCTCCATTTGGGTTGCCCCTATGTGGTTTCTGGTCTTGAGGAGGTGTTAATGGCGCAAAGAGAGTTGCTCCGCCGCTCCCTTTCCCAGCTTTCCTTTGGGCAGGTCAGCGGGCTAGTAGATCAAAACCTGCAGGCCAGAGAACGGGGGGCAGGTGTGCTTGCGGCCCTTGCCAGTGCCGTGGGAGCCGGAATCAGCTGCAATGCAAACAAATCAGAGCTCACGGTGGGGTACGGAACTCTATACGGGGACCTTGCCGGATTTGTGGCCCCCATGGCCGATCTTTGGAAAGGGGATGTATACGCCTTAGGCCGTTATTACCAGAGATTAGGATTGGAAATCCCGGAATTTATCTTTAATGTGAAGCCCAGTGCCGAACTCAGTTCCGATCAGGACATCACCCAAGGCAAGGGAGATCCCCTTTGTTACCCCTATCATGATGCCCTTTTCGCCCGGTGGGTAGAAGGAACTCCGCCGGGTACTTACGTGCATGACCTCACACAGTTCCGGGAAGGCTCTCTTGCTCCCAATCTAGGCTTGGATTCCCTTTGGCTCCAGCAGCTTTTTCCAACGGAAGAGTTGTTTCTCTCCGATCTAAAACGGTGGTGGAAGCTTTATACTGGACTTGCCATTTGGAAACGCTATCAATCTCCTCCTCTTTTAGCGGTGAGCAGGAGGCCCTTTGGGTCTAGTTTAAGAGAGGTTCAACTGTTTGGAGAGGATCTAAGCTGATTTATCTACCGCTGAATCCTTTACAAGTTCTTCGCTTCCTTCTGTGGGTTTGGGTTTGCGATTGGCCACGTCCACATGGAGCACCACGCCCACATGGGCACTTAAGGCTCTTAAAAAGTGTCTGCGTGCTTTTATCGCCGATTTTTTCTGGGAAATGTCTAAACTTTCCCAAATCTCAAAATTTTCACGGGATTTGAAGATTTGAAGTTTTAGATGACCCAGCTGGGGATTATTATGGTACTCAACCACCAAACAACCAACATCTCTCCAAGGAATTTCTTTTTCTTTCAATCCACGAATGATCTTTAAGGAGTGAGGGCCCACTATCACGCGCTTGATTCCCCTAAAATGGGTTAAAACAAGAAGCATCCAAGGGAAAATCACCAAAACCCCAAACAAAGCCACCCATTTTCCCATGTTTTCAAAGGCCTCCTCACTCAGGGCCTCTGTGGGTTTCAAAAACAAAAAAAGCACACAACCCAAAACGCCCAATAAAGAAACCCAGATTTGAAATCCAGGAAAAGGATAAAAAACCTTTCCTTCTGGAGTGATGTCCGTGTAAACTAAAGCTAACTTATCTTCCACGTGGCGTTTCTCTAAGTCCAACGTAGCGTCTTCATTTAAAATCTTGTTTTTAAGCATTTCGTGCATCACACGAAGGGATTCATCAAATCTTCCCCAATGATCCAAAATTTTGGCTTTGAGACGCAGAGCTTCCGGATTTCGCGGAGCTAAACTGAGCAGGTTGTCCAAGAGATCATAGGCACTTCGACTATCGCCAGACTTTAACACTTCTTTGATGTGGTGAATATGCTTCATAACCTAAAGGTTCGGCTATGAAGTCAAAAAGCTTTAAGGTCAAACCTTTTGGCGGATGGGAAAGAAAGAACCCGGGGCTCTAGAAGGAAAGCCCCCAGGGGAGATCAACCTTGGGCCACGACCCAAATTTTAAAGGTGGCGGTGACTTCAGGGTGGAGCTTAACCACACCGTTGTAGACGCCAACTTTTTTGATATCTTCCAAAATGCTCAGAGCCTTACGATCAAATTGGAATCCTTCCGCCTTAAAGGCATCAGCCAATTCTTGGTTGGTAACCGTTCCAAAGATTTTGTCGTCTTCTCCAACGGCTTTCTGGATGGTTAAAGAAACGTTTGCCACTTGCGCAGCCAATTCCCGCGCTTCAGCAGAAGCCTTCAATTTTTTAATTTGGGCCAATCGCTGAGTGTGTTCCACTTGTTTTTTGCTTCTATCATCAGCAAAAAGTGCAAGACTTCGGGGGAACAGAAAATTTCGAGCATAGCCGGGTTTCACTTTAACCAAATCACCGATGTGTCCAAGATTTGGTACATTTTCTTGCAATAACACTAACATACATTCCTCGTTTCCGGTGGACCATCCAAATGTCCGCCAACATATCCATCGAAGGGATAACCCTGTGTCCTAGAGAGGGGGTACTTACACGTTTAGGGGCTTTTTTTCAAGTAGCCCTCGCCAGTCATATAATCCATCCCACAAAACAATCATCAAAAGCAAACACAAAACAACAAAAGGCTGCTGCAGCAATACACTGCTCATAAACAATACCACCAGCTGCAATACCAAAATCCACCCGGATTTAAGTCGATGCACCAGAATGAGAATTCCCCAAAGAGACAGCCAAGACATAGCCGTAATAGACAACAGCCCAAGCCATCCACCCATTTTAGCCCATGCAGCCACTCCCAGACTTTGGAGTTCCTGAGCCGTAAATGCGGTGGACAAGTTTTGACTTCCCACACTAAACCACCATACGGCGCTAAAAATGAGGAGCGGCACCACAGACATATAAATCGGCAATCTTTTAGTGTCCAAACCCCAGTTTTGATAAGACAAGTCCTGCTGACCGTCCGTTTTGCCCGCAGACAGGCGGAACAAAATTCCCGCGAAGGGAAACTGCTCTGGACCAAGCTTTGGCTTCAGAATAAAAGAGTACCAAGGCTTAGAGTTCCCGTCCCCTTCACCTACAGGAATCTTATGGGCCACCACTTTCTTTTTGGGTTTATCCAGGTTCTCCCAGCTACGCTCCGTGGACAACAAGCCCAAGGAATTCAGATGACGGACCATGGGTTCTAGAACATTCAACCCAGGCACGGCGGATTTTTCCACCACATACCTACAAACCCAAAGCAATCGTTGAACCTTTATAAACATGATATCCACGCTAAGCCAGGATACCCCCCCTAAAAACAGAAGCACCAAATAAACCAAGCTACCCTCTCCAAAGCTGAGCCACAGTAGCTTGCCAGGAGCTGAGAGAGTCCAAAATGCCTGAATTTCTTTAAAGCCTGCGGTTTGGGGAAACGCCTTAAATTCCTCTAGGGAGACCTGGAGTTGTTTCAGGAGCGTGGGATCCAATTGGTTCCAATGAACTTGGCTTTCCTGAATTTTTTGTTGCAAATCGGCCCACACCCCGTCCCAGGAAAAAAACACGGGCACTAACAGGGAAAGAGCTATCCAACCAAATGCGGGAAGGCTCATCCACGCCAATGAAAACCACGAGGATTGATTGGTGGATCTGGCCCAAATCAGACCCGCCAAAAGCACGGTCCACACGGAATTCCAAAGAGCCACCAACATGAAAAAAGGGGAAAAGCCCAGAAGAGCAAAGCCAAACCACAAAAGCAACACAAGACCTGACTCAACGAAGGTACGGCGGGCGCCCCTCAAAAGAAAACTGTGGGTCATCTGAGAAGCCACCCAGGGAGTCAGAAAACTCAACTGTGACAACGCCAAAACCAGCACCCGATAAAAGGAATCACGCTTTGTGGAGATGGGCGAAGCCATGGGGAGGTTATTCTTCGTCTTTATGGAATCCAGAACGGCGAGCGCTAAAGGAATCACTTTCGGCGCGTTCCCTAGCGTTTTCAGCTGCCTTTTGAGCGGCCAATTCCATTTCCTTCTGTAATTCGACCTTGCGTTTTTCCACGTCCACGTGGTCTGCCAGCTTCACCACCATAGATCTCAAAACGTTTTCATCCAATTTAAGAACACGCTCCAATTCTATGACATTCTTTTGAGTGGTGGCCACATCGTATACAATGTAGGAACCCTTGGTTTGTTTTTGAATGGGATAAGCGAGTTTTTTAACGCCCCAAACATCTTTGCGGATCACCTGGCCGCCATCTGTGCCAATGATGCCTTCAATTCGGGCAACGATGCGGGACAGTTCGGATTCAGGGAGGTCGGACTTGGTAACAATCATTGCTTCATATTCACGCATTTACAATTCTCCTTATGGATCGATGTCTTTTGAGCCCAAAAAGGGCAAGGAGCACAAATCGAAGCCATGTCTTTAACTCTCTCCCGTTCATCTGGCAAGTCTATCTTTTCAAATTTAATTTCCTCTTTGGACACTGCAAGTTACACCCATTCAGGGCGATGGTTACGCTTCTTTTCCGCCACATGCCCCAGCACCTTTGCCTGGATCGGGATGACCCTGTCATCACCCGCCCTTGCCCACGATCTCGTCTTTTGGGAGGAAATACCAAAATGGAGATCCCATCAAGAGCTTTCATCCTCCGGCCTTTCCACAAAGCCTGATTTAGAAAATGTTTTGTGCCACACCCAAACACGCATTCCTTTTTTACTTCGACGGAGCCTTCATTTCAGCATGCTCTGCCAAGTCTCCCCCCAGCCCGACTGGCAATGGGACATCGGAGCCGGAATTCTAGTGGCTCCCAGCAAAAGACCTTCCTCTTACAAACTCCACGCCCTACTCAAATTCGGGTTTCAAGTCCCCCTCCATCTACCCCAAACCGGGAGTCTCCTTTTTGGGAGCCAAGCCCAATGGATTAGCCCTGGACAGCCCATCCCAAAAATTCCATCCCCAAAACTCACCACATCACAATACAATCAGCTTCAATGGCTCTATCTTCTAGAAGGAAGCTGGCAGGTATCTCTCACTCAAAGAAACGCACTCTTAGATGAACATGGCTCCCCAGCGGGATCCTCCTTTCACCAATGGATGGTTTGGCAGTCTTTACCCCAAGAGGCCAGATCCATTAGCCCCCTAAAAGAGGAGGCCAATGCCCAATGGAACACCCTTTCCTACCGATATGGTAGGCAAAAAGGTAACTTAACCTGGCTCGTTGGTGTCCATTTGGTTAGGCTTCAAGTAGGCAATGCACTGATCCTGTTTCCTTGGCCAGCATTAGGACTAACGTACCAAATAGGAGGCTAAACCATTTTCACCTTCCCTTTTTCGAAAAAAAAAGCCATCCATTCCATTTTAGGGGCGTTTATCCTGCCCTCCTGCCTCGTGGAAGATAGACAAAAGGCCTTTAAACCCCAGAAAGATCTCCAATGGCCTGAAACTTGGCTAGACAAAGTGGAAAGATTCCCAATTAAAAACCCATCGGTGGGGGTGGCGCGTCAGGAGTTTTTACCCAGTCGTCCCACGAGCCTAGCGGGTTTTGGGGGAATCTGGCGTCGATTTACGTTCCCACATCTGGGCTCGGGTGGCACTTCCGGATTCAATGCCGTTTTTTGTAAACCCTATCAAAGTGTAGAGCACGCCCCTCGCCTAAAGGTGCGATGGTGGCAAAATCAAATCTTCGCCAATGAGCCACCCCAAGTCTTTTTGGAGATCAACTTAGATCTGGTGGCCGTTTCCTCGGATGTAACTTTAAGACTTCAACAGAAAATTAGGGAAGAGTTTCCAGAGTTGACACCCGAACGAATTCTCATTCAGGCCACCCACACCCATTCCGGTCCAGCAGGGCTATCCACCCAAAGTGCCCTGGGACTTTTTGCCTGTGATGCCTATCAGAATGATTTGTTTTTAGAATATTCGCAAACACTGCTTCAAACCATTCAAAAAGCCAAGCAGTCGTTGCAGGCCGTGGACAGTTGGAAACACCAAGCAGGACTTTTGCCTGATTTTGTGAAAAGCAGAAATCCAAAAATAGACTCCGCAGACCAATATGATCGTTTACTTTTTCAGACTAAATCCAAGGAAGTTTCTTGCTCCCACATTCAGGGTGTGCATCCCATTTTTTATGGTCAAAAAGATTTAATTCTATCAGGAGACCTTGCCCGAACGCTGGAAGACTCTTGGGATCCACACCAAGAAACCTGCTTTTTTAGTGTGGGAACTGGGGGCAATACCGTTGTCTCTAGTCTGAGCGATGATTCCTCCGTCTATTCCAATCAACTCACAGAGAAAATCATAAAACAGCACTCTTCAATAGAAGATGCCTGGAAACCTCTAACGGATGACTGGCAATATGGCATTACAAAAGTAAAACTTTTGAAACCTCAAATCAATCTGAAAGGATGCAGAGTCAAGTCACCCATAGAATCGACGGACCTTCCATCCTTTTTCAATCCTTATCAGGTGGGAATTCCGGAGTTTTCCGTGATATCAGCCCAAAAAATGAACGATCTTTTCATAGTCTATCTACCCATTGAACTAACCAGTTCATTAGCCGTAGAATGGAAAAGCGTAATCTTAGAACGCATTCCCGGAGTAAAAGAAGTTTTATTTGTTACGTTGTCTATGGACTATCTAGGCTACTTTGTGACCGAACCCATTTATCAATCCAGTTCCCTAGAAAGCTGCTCCAGTGTATTTCCAAGCAAAATCAATCAGATTTTTTTAGACCGCATTGTGTTTTTGATACAATCGATGCAATCTCCAATAAATTAAAAGACCACTCAAAACAGCGTAAAAAACTGGTAAAGTAATATCTTTTTTTACTGACTGATAATAATGAATCACACCCAATATCAGTGCAATATAAACGCCTTTATGAAGCTTTGGCCACAGTTTGGGAATTTTACGCTGAATGGATTTTAAGGAAGTAACGGCCAAAATCGTTAAAATCAATAAGCTCACTCTTCCATACATCATAAAGGGTCTTTTAAACACATCCTCCCAAAGATCTTCCCACACCAATTCCTTATCCAGCACCCCATAGGCCAGCAAATGCCCCACGCCAAAAGCAAAGGCCGTCAGTCCCCAGCGTTTTCTCCAAATCATCCACTTACCCCACCTGCTAGGTCTTCCCGTCCACTTAGCCACCAAGGGACCCAAACCCATCACAAATGGACTTACCATCAATGATGCTAAGAGATAAGATAGACAAAGCTTTCCCAATGTTTTGATCGCAAAAGCAGTAGGGTCCGCCGTCAACGTGCCTTGCAAGTAACCATATGAAATTGTACAAATCAAAGTAACACTTATCTGCACCATCAGCCAAAGCATATGGGGTTCCTATTCAGCATCGATTTTTTTAAAAATTCTTTATCAGATCCAAACCAGAATAAAGCGAACCCACTTCGTTTGCGTAGCCGTTAAATAGAAGTGTTTTTTGTTTTCCAAATTTTCCCAAAACGCGCTCTTTGGCTTGGCTCCACCTAGGATGGTCCACGGTGGGATTCACATTGGCGTAAAACCCATATTCTTGCGGCGCCAGTTGAGTCCATGAGGTTTTAGGCTGGGTTTCTGAAAAAACAATTTCAACGATGCTTTTAATGGACTTAAATCCGTACTTCCAAGGTACCACCAAACGGATTGGCGCTCCATTTTGATTCGGTAACCACTTTCCGTACATGCCCACTGTCATCAAAGCCAACGGATGCCTTGCCTCATCCATTCTCAAGGCTTCCACATAGGGCCAATCAATGGAAGTGCCCTTTTGTCCGGGAAACTGCACAGGGTCAAAAAGGGTTTTAAACTGAATGTATTTTGCGCTTCCCAATGGCTCACAAAAATCCACCAATTTAGCCAAAGGAAAACCCACCCAGGGGACCACCATGGCCCACGCCTCTACACACCTGAACCGGTAAATACGTTCTTCCATTTCCATTTTTTTAAATACATCTTCCAGATTCACGGAACGAGGGTTTTTCACCAAGCCGCTGATCTTGAGTTGCCAAGGATGGGGTTTCAAGCGGGATGCCAGCGAGGACGGGTCCTCTTTGTCCGTTCCAAATTCATAAAAATTATTGTAACGGGTGGCGTCTTTTTCAGACGTTAATGGACCAGGAGCGGAAGAGGCAAAAGATTTGAATTGGAGCGCACCGTAGGGGTTTAAATTGCCTGCAAATGCATCTGGCGCCAAAGACGCCATGCCTGCCAGCCCCATTTGCTTAAGCCAAAGTCTTCGATTAAGATAATCTTGTTCGGGAGTTACAGAGGAGGAAGGAAGATTTGATCCCCAAATAGGCATAAAAGCTCCTGCGACAAATGGATTTGAGGCCTCACATTGGATGACTCAAGGTAACACGTATTCGCAAGACAAAACAGGTCAGTGGAATCCTTACCGTTTAAGGTAAAGGCTTTGGAGGGTCTTAACATCTCCCAAGGAAAGACCAACCTGCTGAATTTGAATGGCTCCCAGTTCATAAGCGTCCATGTAACAATAGCTCATGATGCTTTGAGGATCATAAGGCCGGGAGCCCACGCGTGCCGTTGCACCCAACGCCTCCCTTTCTGAAGAATGAACATCAACACTTTTGGCGGCTAAACAGAGAGGGTCCGTGACCGCTTCTGGTCTGGCATGCTCATGCCTTAAACCTGCCACATGTCCAAACTCATGGAGTGCGACTCCCTGCACACAATTGATCAGATCCACCTTGGCACCCTCCCGATCGCAATACCCATCGAAAGCCAAAGTAACGCGAGGAAAAGCGATTTCTCCTGTAGATAACCTAACAAAACCCGTTTGATCGCCAACGCTAATCTGCTTGCTATTTCCCATTCCAAAACCTAAGTCTCTAGAGGAATTAACACTTTTTATGGTAGAGTAGCCCATGCTCACGGGGTTGTTTTTGTCGGGGCTAGCATCTACCCGAACGGTGTGAAGAGGCTCGCGCAACGTGCAGGTTTGAAAGCCTACAAAATGAATCCCCGTGCGAGTGGGACTAAATTCTCTTTCTAGTGCCTTCTGCACCAACTCCTGATGGGACTTTGCTAATGGGTTTACCGTTTCAAAACAGACTCTTAACTGAGTGGAGTTCCATTTTGCAGCGGGCTCAATAATGGATTTTGATTCGGTTTGACCTGACTTCCCACAAGAAACCATCAATGGAAAAGAGCCCACTAGGCAGGTACTTAGTACTGATGATAAGATTCGATGCATTTTTATGCCTTTCAAAGGAGGACAGGTTAAAAGGGGACTTATCTGATGGATTTCATTGGGCAACCAGCCAGTTTCCCACATATAGCGAAGAAATACTGGCCTGTCAATCAAAACTCATTTAATAAAGATGGCAGTCCTGTTTGGTGTGGTCAATTATAAACTTTGGAGAAAAATATGCTTAATTCAACGATACTTAGAGAAAAAACCATTCTCATTACAGGAGGCGGTACCGGCCTGGGCCAAGCCATGGGTTGCTCTTTTTTAGAGCATGGCGCCAAAGGCATTGTGATCACCGGACGAAGAGAGGAAATGCTCACCCAGACCCTAGAAACCTGGAGAAGGGATTTCCCTCAGGCAAAATTGGATTTCGTGGTGTGTGACATTCGAGACCCTAGCTCCGTGGAAAGAATGATCTCAAAAAGCATCGCGGAAGGTAAATGCAACGTGGTGGTAAACAATGCGGCTGGAAACTTTTTGGCTCAGACCAAAGACATCTCCCACCGCGCTTTGGATGCCGTTTTGGGTACCGTATTACATGGCACGGCGTATGTTACCTTGGCTGCTGGCAAACAGTGGATCCAACAAAACACCCCCGGCGTGTTTTTAAATATTGTGACCACCTATGCCCAAACGGGCTCTGCATTTGTATTACCTTCAGCCATGGGTAAGGCAGGAGTGCTTGCCATGACTCGCAGCCTAGCCGTGGAGTGGGCTCCCTATGGAATTCGAAGTGTAGCGGTAGCTCCCGGCCCAATTCCCACCCAGGGAGCATGGAGCCGCCTTCTTCCAGTGGCTGAACTGGAACAAAAAATGAAAGATAAAAATCCCCTAAAGAGATTCGGAAAACCAGAGGAGTTGGGACATTTGGCCACTTTTTTAATAAGTGATTTGGCAGCCTACATCAACGGAGACTGCATCACGATAGATGGAGGTGAATGGCTTCAGGGTGCTGGCCAATTCACCTTTGCGCAAAGCCTATCTCAAAACGAATGGGACGAGTTTCGGCAGAAAAAAAATTAAGATCCTTTGGGTATTCAGTAAATGAAGAGAAACCCATGTTGGTTTTTTTGAGTTAGATTCGCACCAAGAAATCAACTAAATAATGCACAAATCCACCTTGGAGCTCCTCTACCTTTTTCCCATTTGCATATAGGATCTTAAAGGCACCAACCTTGCCATTGTCTTTCAATTGGATTGCACCTGGTACCACTGTGCCACAAGCGGATTCCCCTTGGAGAGTGGCCGCAGTGGCAAAGTAAGTAGCGTGAGGAAGAGTCAATTTAAAAGAGTCACAAGAGTTATGATGATGCTTTTTGTCCATGTACACTTCATTTGTGAGCTGATTTTTCTCCAGCACGATTGGTTTTTGATCTGCTTCACTTAAATTAGGAGAGGAATCTTGAACGGTGATTTTCATCACATCATAAAAAATACCCTGACTTTCCCCAGTCGGTAGACACAAATCAAAACGCAATTTTGCAGTTCCCAGCTTAAACTCTGAAAAACCCTCTGAAATCTCGCCGTCCATTCCGCAAAGTCCAAAAGGATTGCCCATGTCCAGGTTACCTTGATAAGCGGAAATCACAGCATTATTGGAAACGGAACGCAAAACCGCCATGCTCATCATTTCAGGGATAAACACTTCATCTGGATTCTTTGGAGGATTGACTATCTTTGAGCTCACCGTCTCCACATCCAACCGAAACCCATCCTCAGAGACGGCTTCTAGCTGTAACGGATCACTTCCAAACATAAATTCCTCTAGATTGGAAGTTTTTATATTGTTTTGTTTTTGGTGGATCACAACCTGCTTTTTATCTGGCGTTACAACTATCACTTTAGAAATTCTAAATTTCTCAAAATTTTCATCGGCACATAGGTCCACTCGAATGTTATTAGATCCTGGTCCGCCTTCTGTGACTGTCTTAAATAAAGAAGGCTTTACATCCTTCAACTTAACGCTTTTACTGAAATCCGGTAAAACGTGTGGATTGGCCTTTAGCGCACGCATCGTTAATATTTCCTTTGGCAAACAGCTTCCCTGAGTGCTCAGGGACTCTAAGGAAGTGGGCTCCGGGTTCTTGCTCTCTAAAATCGCGGATTCTGAACCCTTCTTGCCCATCTCACACCCAAATGTTCCGCAGGCAACCACAGTTAATACCACCTTTGAAAATCTCATATTTTTCATAACACTTCTTTCTTGAGTCATCAGGAATCGAATTGAATCCTAGCTAGGCAGTTGCAATTTTCGTTCCATATCGTTTAGTCTACTAAATAAATTCAATTTCAATATGTTACCTAATGACGGCCAGTCATTTCGATTTATATTAATACAAAATACTTACACTAGTGCAAATGTTTTAAGCACCATCAATGAGCTTGTAAGTCTCTATTTTGTATGTATGATGTGTGTGTTTCGTTGTTTACTAACCACCTAGGGAGAAATGATTATGTCTGGTTCAAATAATAGACTTGAAGGAAAAATTGCGCTAATTACTGGTGGAAATTCAGGGATTGGTTTGGCCACGGCAAAGCTGTTTAAGGAACAAGGTGCAAAAGTCATCGTAACGGCGCGAAGCCAAGAAACCTTTGAAAAAGCCCAGAAAGAGATAGGTTCACATTTTGATGTAGTAAAAACAAATATTAGCAAACTTGAAGAGATCGAGGCCCTTTATCGGCACATCAAAACGAAGTATGGAACGCTAAACATTCTTTTTGCAAACGCAGGAGTGGCTCTTTTTCGTCCTACCAGTGAGTCAGATCCTGAATTTTTTGACAACCAATTCAATACCAACGTGCGTGGTCTGTATTTTACCGTTCAGAAGGCTTTGCCAATGATGGCAAAAGGCAGCACAGTAGTGCTCAATTCCTCGGTTGTGAACGCCAAGGGAATGCCGGGTGCATCTGTCTATGCAGCCACAAAAGCTGCTGTTAGGAGTTTTGCAAGAACTTGGACATCCGAGATCCCAGTAAATCAAGTTCGATTTAACGTACTCTCACCTGGACCCATTGAAACCCCCATTTACTCCAAACTAGGTATGCCTGCAGAGGCTGTGAAAGCATTTGGTGAACAAATCACCACATCCACTCCCGCTCACCGATTCGGCACTTCTGAAGAAATGGCAAAAGTGGCCCTCTTTTTAGCCAGTGAAGAGTCAAGTTACATCTGTGGAGCAGAAATCACAGCTGATGGTGGATTTGGCCAGGTTTAGGGCTTCTGGCTCCTTTTTACACAGAATTATCTTTCTTTTCTGTCCTGAGAAGCCTCTTCAATGATTCTAATCTTTATCTTGTGTTTCTTCTTGTTTACCCAACTCGGTTTAGGAAGAGCAAACTTCGGGGCCCAGGCGTGATGCTTTGGCGCCTGCAGGTGCTCTTTACGCACCAACCCTAAAGCATTGGGAAAAAAGCTCCACAAAAAAATGGAAATGATGAACTTAGTTTTGATAAAATCCTCCTAATTGCAACGCTGAAGCCATTAAAGAGAAACAAGACATATAAAAAAGGTATCTTGTTTTGGGTTTCGGCTCCCGGAAGCCTTTTCCTTAGAAAAGGAATGGAAAACAAATCCCAAATTGACTAGGTAAAAAATCCGCGCTTTTTTTAGAAACTAGTTAGATATTAGAATTCAATCTGAATAAACACTTTCTATAAAGTAACAAGTGTCTCCTTAAACACCAAGCTAGATCCCAGCTGGCATTGGGAACTAGGCAAAGCACTAGGGGAACTTAGAACCCAAGGGATATGCCTCGTGGCGAGTGGCTCACTAACACACAATCTCAGCTACTTCAGAGAATGTTTCCACCGCGCCCAAGAAAAATCCACTCCGCCCGATTGGGCGCTTACATTCAACGAAGTGGCCATTAAGGCCATCTCCCCCGCCACTGAGACCCAAATGAAAAAATCTATCCTTGGACTTTTCCAACATCCTCTTTGCCCCCAAAATCACCCCACCACTGAGCATCTCATGCCTTTTGTGGTGGCGTCGGGAGCAGCTAGCCTGGGGTATTAAACCATGACTCCGTTCGCAAAAGGTTGGCAGCACGGCCTTGCCACAGACAGTATTCTCTGGGTTTAAATTCAATTCTTTTAGCGTTGCTCACAAATTCCAGCTGGATTAGGTAGGAATGGTAAGACTGGCCACACCCAAATCCTTTTTCCAGGTGTTTTCCAAATGGCCTTTGATCACCCATCTAGAGATCACAAAAAGCAGATCGGAGAGTCTATTTAGGTACTTTAAAGCAAAAGGATTGATTTCGCAAAGTTCCTGCAGCTGCACCGTTTCTCGCTCCGCTCGGCGACACACCGTACGTGCTAAATGAAAAAAACCGTTTAACACACTCCCTCCAGGCAACACAAACTCCTGCAAGGGAGATAAGTCTTTCTGCAACAGGTCAATCATATTCTCAAGCTTGGTAACATGGGACTCTTCAACTATAACCATGTTCTTCCATCGTGATTCCACCGGAGTTGCTAAGTCTGACCCAATGTTAAAAAGATCATTTTGCATGGCTATCATCCACGAATCCAAAAAATCCCACTTTTGAGACGCTGTCCTCATGGATTCTAAACACAATCCAAGCACGCTGTTTAGTTCATCCACCGTTCCATAACTTTTTAGCCTTTGGTCCGCTTTTGATGCCCGACTACCATCCGCAAGGGAAGTCTGGCCTTTGTCACCTGTTTTTGTGTATACTTTTGTAATACGCATGTTCACTCCCAGCTGTTTCTCCTTGGACTCCAAGCAGGCATTGTGATATCATGAAAGGGAATCTTAAGAATCCTAGGATCCGCTCCATCACGCGTCATCACAAGTAATTGGTATGTTTTAGCCTTACCACGTCCCGCCGCAGACCGGTTGGACTGGAACAAAATAAAACGCCCATCCGGACTCCAACACGGCTTTTCATTATCTCCTTGGTCCAAAGTTAAACGCTCCATTTGCCTTCCATCGGGATTCACCAAAAAGAGATCATAGCGATTTATCTCTTTATCAAAGCCAGCAAAGGCAATCTTTTTACCATCCGGACGCCAAGCAGGATTGGAGTTGTACCATCCAGCGTAAGTGATTCGATCGTCTTTTTGGGTGGTTAAATCCCGAACAAAGAGATGGGGATTTCCAAATCTACCACTCACAAAAGCCACCTTCTTCCCATCGGGAGAGTAGGCAGGTTCCACCTCCAAACCACTTCCTGTAATGAATAATTCCTTGCTGCCCCCATCAAAACTAGACATGGAGTAAATGGCCGTGCTCCCCTTGTTCATTCCGCTGAAGGCAATTTTTTTACCATCTGGATGCCAATTAGAACCAGAGTTTCCCGATCCTGTATGTGTTAATTTAATTGTTTTACGTGTAAGGAGGTTATAAACATAAAGTTGAGGCCTACCGTCTTTAAATGAGGTGTAGGTGAGTTTATCCCCATCCGGAGACCAAGCAGGGCTCATATTGATGGAGCTATTATTGGAAATATTAATTGGGTTAGACCCATCAAATTGAGCAATGTAAATTTGTTTTGGTTTACCAGGTCCTTCAGAAGCCGCAAAAGCGATTTTGGTGCTGTAATTGCCCTTTTCACCGGTTAACGTTTCAATGCAAACATCTGCAAACCGGCGCATGATGGAGGGAAGTTGTTGAAGTCCCAGCCCCGTAAATCGCTTGCCCACCAATGCCTTTTTAGAACGAATGTCATAAAGTCTCAGTTCAATGGAGCCGTTTTTTTCTGTGGAGAAGTTACCTTGTACCAATAGCTCTGTTTGAATGGGGGTCCAGTTTTCATAGTTGATAACGCCGGGATCTGGATTATCTTTAACTAAAAAGGAAGATTTTGGGAGGAACTCAAAGTATCCCGAAAATTCCATAATTTCCTGAAAGTATCGATTTGCTTTCTCCACATCAGAAGCAGAAAATTTAAAGTCTTTAGAAGGAAGGGGAAACGTAAAATCTAACAAAGCGATTTTGAGCTTTCTCACCTGAGCTGCGCCTACATCTATAAAGATCTCCCCGGGAGGTAAGGGCGTTCCCGATGGCGTGACCTGTGAGTCAGGGCTAACATGGGGGGCCGGAGCGGCAGTACTGGCTGAGTTCACCTCCTGGGATCTGGCCTGACTAAAAAATCCTAACAATAAACAAAGTAACAAACTCTGTACCTGAACCAGCTTCATATATCACGTTCCTTTACGATTACTTAATTCCTTTTGGTGTAAATCTTAATCTCAAAACTCGACTGGGGTAAAGTTCTTTGGGAAGCTCCGGAAAAGGATTGTCTTTGCTCAAGATTCGGGTAGCGGCCTCATCAAATTCAGAATCGCCACTGGATTTTACCACCTGAGCCTCTGAAATAAGCTCTCCCATGGAGTTGATTTCAATCAGGACCGTTACCTCCAGCGCTGGATCAAATTTTTGAATTTCCGGAGTGATCCAAAATCGGCGCACGTAGGCAAGGGCTTTTTGGCGATAGGCGTCTTCCACTTTGCTTTGGTGGGAGGATCCGGAAAGGGACCCTGAAGGCAAGGCAGAGGTATCTGGTTTGGCCGGTGCGGCAGGAGCATCGATTTGAGTGGGATCGAGCAGGGTAGGATCAGCAGGAAGACCTCCAAATGCTTTCCTGCGGTCGGGAACCGATTTGGAAGCTTCCGTGGCGTTTTGGTCTTTCTCACCCACCTTTCGTTTTTCTTTTTCGGCTCGACGCAAGGCTTCCTCAGCCGTGATGGTCTTTACATTTTTTGGCGGAGGGGTGCGAGTGGAAGTCACTGGAGTGGGCTTAACTTCATATAGAGGCACATCGCTTTTAGGAACATCCAGCGGCTTAGAGGGAGAAGGCACTTCAATTTCCACTTGCTTTGGCAATTGAGGCAGGATTTTGGCGGATTTAGTGGCTTCCTGAGCCTCCGGGGCATTCTGTATGGGTGCTGGGACCGCTGAGGCGTCAGGAATTTCCGTTTGTGGAATGCCAAAGGTGACTTCTACAACGTCGGTCTTAGGAAGCACAAGCGAAACCTTTTGAGCAAGGCGCATCCATTGATACCAACCCACTAGAAGCCCAAAGTGCAAAAAAAGACTCAATCCCCAAAAAAGTCGTTGCATCATCCTATAGGAATCATCTGGGATGGGTTTGATCTTACTAGGACCGATTTCCACCAGAGGAAGCTTGGTGAGAGTAAGATAAATCCGAGAATCCGTAATCAAAGGACTAGGTCCCTGAGAGAGTCGTTTTACCCAGGTAACGTTTCCCACCTCAGGGTAAGATTCATTCACTTTGGATGGATTAATCATACTGACACTCTCATTTATTTGGACTTATTTGTAAGCTGATTCATCATTCCCATTTTTGTAAACCCTTCGGTTTGGCAAATGGCCATCACCTCCATCACCCTACCATAAGACACCGCCCGATCGGCCCTTATGTACACCAGCGGCTTGTCTGGCGAATTCCCACCTAATGCACGCATTTTTTGGGGAAGAGTTTTCAACGTTACCTTTTTCTCTTTTAAATAAATTTCTCCATTATTATCAATGGAAATCACAATTGGAGTGGAATTCATGGAGAGCGACTTACTATTTCCGGTAGGCAGATTGACGTCAACACCTGAAATGGCAAGTGGTGCACCCACCATAAATATAATTAGCAAAACCAGCAGCACATCCACAAAAGGAGTAACGTTAATTTCTGCAAGCAAACCACCACCCAACAAGGATGTTTCGTTGCTATCCTGGTCCTGGCCTCCCATACCCATGAAATCCCCCTAACGTGGCTCAAATCTAACTCTTTTGTGATTTTAATGATACTTGAATCCTAGCCTTCGGGTACAGGCTGGCTTACCTCTTTAATGATGTTAAAATGCCGTTGTAACAAATTCAAAAAGTCCATCCCAAACCCATCAATTTTTACCATTAAAATTTTACTTCTTTGAGTAAAGACGTTGTAAAAAACAGCAGCAGGAATCGCGGCCACAAGACCTAGAGCGGTGGCAATCAAAGCCTCAGAGATACCAGGCGCCACGGCAGCTAAGGAGCTACTCCCTTGAGTGGCGATATCTTGAAAGGCTCGAATGATCCCAACCACTGTGCCCAATAGTCCAATAAAAGGGCTAGCCGACGCGAAGATAGCGAGCCAGCCTAAACGTTTCACCAAGCCCGATTCCTCAGCTTGTTTGGCTTTGGAAAGAGCTCTTTGAACCGTGATAAAGTCCATGGGAACATGGGCTCCTACCCCTTTTTTCTCCCTTGCCTGCATCACTCGAACCATCTCATTGTATCCCGAAAAAAAGACCTCACGGGCAGGAGAGTAAGACAATTGTTTTGCTTTTTGACTTAAGTCCGTCAGGTTTTTAGAACTCCAAAACATCTCTAAAAAAGAGGCGGTGCGACTTTCAAAATTTCCCAGAGATAAAAATCGCTCCAAAATGATGGCCCAGGAAATCAAACTAAAAAGAGTTAAGATCCCCATAATTCCCATACCGATTGGACCACCATGAGTGATGGATCCAATCCAATCAAATCCCGTTTGAACGGCTTGCTCTTTCATGTTTTAATTCTGGCTCCTTTCCTTAAAATGACTCAGAACTTTAGTAACCACTTGTTCAATGCTAAAGGTAGAAGAGTCCAGAACAATCGCATCTTGCGCAGGAACTAAGGGCGCAAGTTCTCGATTGGCATCTCGAAAATCTCTTTCTTCAATTTCTTTCACCATCTCTTCAAAGGAGAATGAAGACCCACGAGAGGTGAGCTCAGAAGCACGTCTACGAGCTCTTTCTGTGGGGCTAGCCGTTAAAAAGATTTTTAATTTGGCATCGGGAAACACAATGGTACCCATATCGCGCCCATCCACCACGGCTCCTCGACTCTGTTGAACGAGGAGTCTCTGCAAAGGCAAAAGTCCCGCCCTTACTTGGGCGTCCTGAGCTACTATACTCGATAATTCACTGATCTGGGGAAGCCGCACATCAAAAGTAACATCCCTTTCACCTAAAAAAACTTGACCTGAACTGGATTCTTGTCGATAGTTTTCACACAAGAAATCCATAAACTTTCTAAGCACCACCCGATCTTTTAAGGAACACCCAGATTCATGGAGTAACAAGGCCAAAGATCGATAAATGGCGCCCGTAGTGAGGTAGGTCCAACCCAACTGCTGTGCCACTTGCTTGGCCACTGTACTCTTACCTGACCCAGCCGGTCCGTCTATGGTAATCACTTTCATGCTTGGGTCCTTTAGTTTAGTTGCGCCCAATTCCTCAAAATGGGAAGCACGAGTGAGGGGTATGATTTCATTAGCAAGACATTTGTTTAACAATTGAGCTCCAAGATAAATCCAGGGGGTTTGTGGGGTCTGTATGGGTTGTTTGTGGCTCTTCCACCAGTCCCATTCCTTGAAATTTTTTAGCGCGTTGGGACCTAAGCTGAGCAGGCGTTAACTGGCAGAGTTCATTCAACTGAGCCTCCAACACCCGTGCTAAATTCTCATAAGCCAGCTGGGGATTCCAATGCATTCCCCCTAGGGGCTCATCGATGATTTGGTCTATGATTCCCAACTGCAAGGCTTTTGGTGCCGTAATGCCAAGAGAGGCGGCCGCCCGGCTGGCCTGCGCTGCATCTTTCCATAGAATGCTGGCGCATCCTTCCGGAGAGATCACACTGTACACACTATATTGCATCATCAAAACCTTGTTACCCACACCAATCGCCAAGGCACCGCCACTACCACCCTCACCTAATATAACACTAATGATAGGGACGTCTAATTTGAACATAACCATTATATTTTTAGCAATCGCCTCACTTTGACCCCGTTCCTCAGCGTCCATTCCGGGGTAGGCCCCTGGGGTATCCACAAAGGTGATGATCGGAAGCTTAAAACGCTCGGCCAAAGACATCAATCGCAGAGCTTTGCGATAGCCTTCAGGTCGGGGCATTCCAAAGTTTCTCTTAACATTTTCTTTTGTTCCTCGACCTTTTTGATGCCCAATTAAAACGATTCTTCGCCCTTTAAATAGAGCCAGACCGCCCACTATGCTAGCATCATCCATAAAATTACGGTCGCCTTGAAGCTCAATAAATTCATCACAAATCTCTTGCACCACATCTAAAGTATAAGGTCGCTGGGGGTGTCTAGACAGCTGAGTGATTTCATAAGGGGATAGCTGATCGTAGATTTCACGGGCCAGTGCTTCAAACTGCACTTTGAGGCTTGACATCTCTTTTTGAATCCCCTGGGTTTCGTGGTCCCTTTGATTTGCCGTTGGTTTGTACAAGCACAACTGGAGCTCATTAATTTTTTGGGACAAGTCAATCAGCGGTTTTTCCATCGGCAAAAAGTCCATGATTCCCCTCAATAAATTTTACTAACCATTCCATTTGTTTGGGTTGAGCCCCTATTGTGGTACACTTTTTGGATTCTAAGAACAAGTGGCTTAGAGTTACCGCTAAAGAAGGCCCCTAACATGAGCTCAGCCCCATTCCCTAGGAACGATGACTTGCCCCAAAGGGGAATGGACAACCTTGTGGTTGATACCACAGAAGTCAGTCTAGTGGATGGGCAAGCGGGCAGTTTAAGCTATCGGGGCATCGATGTATTGCAACTTTCTCGCTTTTCCAATTTTGAAGAATCCGCCTTCCTCCTACTCTTTGGAAAGCTGCCCAATAAGGCAGAACTCGAGAGATTTGTATGGAAACTACGCCATCTCACCGTTATCCCAGAACGCACCATACGAATCATTCAAGAATTGCCCAGTTTTACACCTCCTTTGTACGCGATGCAGTGTTGCCTAGCGACTTTAGGTGCAATGGATATGGCGGAAGAACAGGATGTAAACGAAAATTTAGTTGAAAAAGCCATGAGAATTATCGCTCTTTCCAGTTTAATTATTGCCACCGTCTATCGCCATTTAAAAGGTTTACCACTTCTTTTGCCCAGAAATGATCTCACCCATACGCAAAATTTTTTATATATGTTACAAGGGTATGTTCCAAACGTAACACAGACATCGGTGTTGGAACAAGCCCTCATTTTGCAAATGGACCATGGATTTAATGCATCGACGTTTGTGGCCAGAGCGGTAGCGAGCACACTGACTAACCTATATTCAGCTGTAAGTGCTGCCGTGGGAGCACTGGCGGGTCCCTTACATGGGGGAGCTAGCCCTTTGGTGGTGCAAATGCTGGAAGAAGCCCGCCATTACGGTGATGCCGCTGGTTATACTTTAAAGTTACTGGCTTCTGGCAAGCGCATTCAAGGCATGGGACACCGTGTGTATCGTACCACGGATCCCAGAGCCCACGCCTTTGAAAGTCTGCTTCAACAGCTCACTCCTGTGGCAGACGCCCAATCCGAGTTGGTGTGGCTTAGGCAAATCGAATACACTGCAAGAAGTTACTTTAAAAGGAGCTCCAAACCCATTTTTACAAACGTGGATTTTTGGAGTGGGGCCGTTTATAAGTGCATTGGGATCAATCCGGTTTTATATCCAAGTCTTTTTGCCATCTCCCGGGTGGTGGGTTGGCTGGCACACATTTTGGAACTTCGACAAAACAACCGACTCTATCGCCCAAAAAGCAAATACGTGGGGGCGGTACAGGTGAAATACATTCCCATGGAAGACAGAGGAAGAGAGAAGGCATGAGGGGCTGGTCCATTCGCGTTTGGGAGTTGTTTTGTGCGTTACTTTGGAAAGGGGTGAGTTTCATCCCTAAAAAAAAGTGGAGCCAAAAAACCCGGGATTTTTTAGAACTACGAGATCCAAATCACTGGCATATTGCCGTAAAACAGCTCCAAAAATGTGCCGCAGAAAATCCAAACATAGCCTGGATTCATGCAGCAAGTGCCGGAGAACTTTTACAGGTTGTTCCCTTATTGAAAACACTGAATCAAAGGCATCACTATTTTTTTTTCGTGACTTACCTCTCTCCTGAGGCTAGGCCTTTTTTAAATCAAATCCCAGGGTTGGCTGCATCGGTAGCCCTCCCGTTAGAAACGGGCGGAGCCTATCGCGCACTTTTAAAGCAAAACATAATACGAGCCTTCTTTTTGGTTCGCTATGACTTCTGGCCTTCCTTACTTTACCACCTTGAAGCTCAAAACGTGCCTCGGTTTCTACTGGCCGCAACCCTAAAAAGCACTCAAAAACCTGGTATTTTAACTAGAAGAATCCAATTTAAAATGAGACTCATTTGTCTTAATTGGTTTACCCATCTCTTTGCCAGCAATGCCGATGAATGGCCTCAATATATCGCCCAAGGGTTGGACACCAAATCTACCCTAGTAGGCGACCCCAAGTGGCATCAGGTGCTCGCAAAAGCACAAGACTGGAAACAAAACGGTGTCTCCGAAAAAATCAGACCCCTTTCTTATTTTTTGAGCCATTTGAGATTTACGCTAAATAAAACAGTGATTGTGTTTGGTTCTCCCCATTATGAAGAACTTCAGGTGTGCTCCCGACTTCTGGAAAATCTCCCCGGGGTCTTTATTTTGGTAGCCCCGCACACCCTGGAGGAGTCCCACATAACTAAAATCGAATCCATGTGTAAAAATCAGCCCCCCATGCGTTTCTCCCATCTCTTAAAAACAAGATCCTGGCAGATTTGGAATCAATTGGCTCCACAAATCTCCCGCTCCACTTCTGGATTTCACAACGACCCAATGGAAGAAAACTCCGTTGACCCCCTATCCCCGGGGGCCGGCGTCGTTCACCCCAAAGGTCCTACCCTAGGGAGTACACTGGGGCTCACTCCAGAAGCACCCATGAATCTAAACCATGGAAATTTACTCATCCTAGACGAAGTGGGTTACCTCTGGGAACTTTACTCCCAGGCAGACATTGCCATCATCGGCGGTGGGTTTGATGGGCAATTACACAATACTTTAGAAAGCGCGGCCCTTGGAATTCCCACTCTTTTTGGATCCCAGGTCTATCGAGCCAAGGAAGCTCAAACCCTAGTGCACAGAGCTGCAGCAAAAACATTCGACACGCCCATAAAGATGTTCCAATTTTTAAGTGACTGCGTTACAGTTGCAACGAGAGTGGGTCGTGCTGAAAAGCTCCTCACCTCAGAGTGGCGAGAATTGCATAAAATCAAAACAAATGCTACCGCCCTTTTTAAAGAGATTCCCAACGCAGGTGAAATGGTATCAGCCGTCGTTGCCCGATTGCATGCCCTTTGAGCTGTGTTTAGAATTTTAACATTTTTGATTAGAAGAAAACATGACAAAACAATTAATCATCAATTGCACTCCGCCGGAAACGCGGGTGGCGCTGATTGAAAATGGTCAATTAGCGGAATTTTACATTGAACGTGCTCGAGAACGCGGAATCGTAGGTAGCATTTTTAAAGGCAGAATCACCAGGGTTCTGCCCGGAATGCAAAGCGCCTTTTTAGATATCGGGCTGGATAGGGCTGCTTTTTTATTCGGAGGGGATATCTTCACCGAATCTTCCCCCTCCATTCCAGAAGCCTTTCTGGAAGATGATGAAGACCGCAGACAGGACAAAAAGGAAGACCGGTACGTTCCTAAGCAGTCTAAACACATGAAGATTTCAGATCTCGTGAGTGAAGGCCAAGAAATTCTGGTTCAGGTAGCAAAAGATAGCATCGGCTCCAAAGGAGCCCGTGTGACCACGTTTTTGAGCTTTCCGGGTCGGTATGTCGTACTGATGCCTAACATAAAATACGTAGGGATCAGTCGCAGAATTGGCTCGGAAGAAGAGCGCAACCGACTTCGCCAGCTCGTAAATCAAGTAAAACCCGACAACGTGGGCATCATCGTGCGCACGGCTAGCGAAAATGTACCCGACGAAAAAATTAAGGCTGACATAGAGTTTCTGGTAAAACTTTGGGAGTCCATTAAATTAAAGAGCCTTAAATCTCCCGCTCCCAGCCTCATTCACGAAGATCTCAATCTGGTTTTTAGAGCCACCCGAGATCTCATGAATAAGGAATTCGAACGAATCATCATTGATAATCTAGAAAAATATGAAGACTTGGTGCGATTTTTAAATCGATTTTCCGTAAAAATGGGAGCTCAAGTTCAGCTTTTTCAAAGTGAAGTGAATATTTTTGATGCCTTTGGAATTGAGGTGGAAATCAATCGAGCGCTTAAATCCAAGGTTTGGCTGAAATCAGGTGGGTATCTCGTGATAGAGCAAACCGAAGCCCTCACCGCCATTGATGTGAACACGGGCCGATTTGTGGGCTCCAGGAGCCTAGAAGACACCATAGTAAAAACCAACCTGGAAGCCGTAAAAGAAATCGTTTTACAGCTACGACTTAGAAACATTGGCGGAATCATCATTTTAGACTTTATTGATATGGAAAGAAATGATGATCGAGAACGCGTTTTCCATCTGCTCCAGGAAGAACTCAAAAAAGACAAAGCCAAAACCACCGCCCTTCGTATTTCAGAAATGGGTTTGGTTCAGATGACCCGAAAACGAACAGAGGTCAGCTTACTTCAGAAACTGTGCACCCCCTGCGAAGTGTGTGAAGGAAAAGGCTTGGTAAAAAGTGTGGCCACCGTGGCCTATGAAGTTCTTCGCTCCGTTTATCGAGAAATCAAAACACACCCCCAGGATGATTTTGTGATTAAAGTCAATCCCTCCGTGGCCGATCGCTTGGAGGAGGAAGATAGGGAATTTTTAGACCAAATTCGAAAAAGCGCACAAAAAAAACTGGTGATTCAAAGTCAGGCCACCTTTCATCAACAGCAATTTGAATTTGAACCCATCTAAAACGCACTTACTCCTGGGAGTTGATCGTGATTCATGGTAAGCCAAAGTTAACCATCTGCATTCCGGCTCGCCTCCACTCTACCCGACTGCCCCAAAAGCCCCTGTCTCGAATAGGCACTCAAACCTTAATTCAGGTGGTTGTGACCAATGCTTTGTTGTGTGCCCGAGCGATAGAAGAAAGTTCTGCTTTTGACCAAGTGAGAGTGGTGGTGGCCACGGATTCTACCCTAATCCAAGAAAATCTCCAAGGGTATGCCTGTCAGGTGGTGCTCACGGATTCCCATTTGCCCTCGGGTACGGATCGGATTTGCCAGGCACTGTTACGTTTGGATTCCTCGTCACAAGGCCAGTCCCCTTCACCAAAGGTTTCTTTTTCTGCACCCTCAGACTGGGAGTTGGTCTTAAATCTACAAGGAGACGAACCTCGCATCCATCCCCAGTCTTGCTTGGAACTCTGCCTTAAGATGCTTTCTTTGGAATCCTTTCATCAAGTAGGGACGCTGGTGTATCGAAATCACAATTGGGATGATTTTTTTTCCTCCCAGGTGGTTAAATGCGTTCGCTGTCCTTCCGGAAAGGCACTGACCTTCACTCGCGCTCCCTCCCCCTGGCCTAGGGATCTTTTGGGGGCCTCGGGAAAAGATTGGCTTCCCAGGGTTCAAAACTTAAGTGTAGGCAAAGACGTACCATCCACGGATCACCCTTTCTGGCACCATGTTGGGGTGTACTGTTACTTTAAAAAAGACCTTCTTGAATTTGCCACTCAACTTCCTCAAGGTGAACTTGAACAAATGGAAGGTTTGGAGCAATTAAGAGCTTTGGAAAATGGATGGATCATTCATGCTGTGGAAACCCCTTCCCATCCCTTTGGCATCGACACCCCTGAAGATTTGGAAAAATTTAGTAAAATGGTTTTGCCTCCTGCTTTTCCTGCAGCAACCCGGTAATGCACTTCCTCCTGGGTTTTTATTGGAATCATCAGGAAACGAAAAAGACGTAGAATGGGAGTTACATGAGAGCTCAAGATTTTCAGTGTACGCCTCGTCCCAGGATAGAACCCTAGGGAAGTATGGATTAAATGTATTAGAAGGAGCGATCGATGATATCAGTTACCTTATCGGAGTCCAGGTAGGAGAATCCTCCAAATATCCATCCAGCGTTACCCAGTCCTTTGTGAAGTCTCGATTTGAAAAAATCCCCGTGGTGGTGAGTTCCAGGTCGGCAGGTGCAAGCTTTGCCAACTTTATTAATCAAGGACTAGAAATCCATGCTCGATATGGAGAACATGCCAGTTTATTCCAGCATGAACTTTCCCATCGACTCATGTATGAACAAATTGATTTGAATTTGGGACCTGCATTTAGAGCTATATTTTTAGCCATGATTCCCACCTGGTGGATAGAGGGATTTCCCGAGGCCATGACCCAAAGCATGGGGAGACTGGATATTCTGGGTGTTTCCAAGACAATGGCCCTAAAGCAAAGTTTTCTCACCTACGACAGACTAAACTCTCTTTACAACGCCTCAGGAGATGTGTCTTACCGAGGCTACATCACCTCAGGTCGATTTTTTCAATATGTGGTAGACCAGACGAATGAAAAATCATTTCGAGAGCTCCATAAAAGTCTTTTTTGGAAACTGCTCACTCCCCCCTTTGTGCTGGGTGTAGATTGGGCCCTAGAAAAACACACAGGCAAAGATGCCAGACAACTTTACTCAGCGTATCAAGAAAAAGAAAATAAATATTGGAAAGAAGTGGTGCGTTCCTTACCCAATTTAATTCCAAATGATGCTTCGCCTCAAATCACTTTTTCCAATGGTCCTGGCGACTTTGTTAAGATAAACGATCAACTGATTTGGTCTGACCTAGACAAATCCACCCAACCTTCTGCTATATTAGTAAAACAATTGAAAGACAAAAAAACAAACCGCTTTCCACTCCAAATTGAGGGTTCAGGTCTGTTTGACATGATACCAGAAGAACAAATGGGGGGAGGCTTTTGGACCACCCAAACGAAGCAATTTTCCAATCGAGCGGAATACACAGACCCCATCTACATCCAATTCAAAGGTAACATTGCAGAGATCAACCCATCTCAAATTCAGAAGTTGATTCGATTTGGAGTCTCCACTCCAAAACATCCCTATCAAGTAAGAGATATTGTGGCAGTAGGCCAAGGCAAAGCTTTTGCCTTACTCAGCGTAAGGGGAATCCAATCCGTCTTCCTTTTGGATGCTCATTCAAAAAGCTCTCAGTTACTTAAAACATGGCCCCTTCCCGCCAAACTCACGGCCCTAAAAAAACGAAAGGCGCAGGGCAGCACATGCTTATCTGTAATTGTTGACTGGGACCTGGAAAAAACCAGTCTAGAAGAGATCTGCATGAATGGGAAACACAAGGAAATTTACCCTCAGAGCAAAGTTTATTTCCTATCCGGAGTAGAAGAGGCCGTTCAGGATTTTACACTCGTGGTGGGCTGGGGGGGAAACAAAGGCATAGCCAAATTTAAATCGGGTCAAATCCAATTCATCGCTCCCTTCAGAGAGTTTAGCTCTGGACTTTATCCCTTTGGACCCACTAAAGAGTCACTTGCAACCTTTATTTACAACGGATCGGGAGATTATGACCTTTTCCCATTTCAACTGAATGAGCTGCAAGAACGTTTTGAACGAGTAAAAAAAGAATCTCCCTCACCAGCCATCCAAGCCGAACCAACCCTTAATCACCAGTTCCATCCGCCCTTTGTGGAACTAGCAAAGCAACTCAGAGAAAAGGAATCCATTAAGCTAGAACTGGAATCAGAAGAAATCGCTCCCTGGAATGCCATTCGAAAACAGGAAAGTTCTTCAGAACCCACTTTACAAGCAGAAAACAGCGCCCCCAAACCAGCCCCATACACAGCCTCCCATGTGTTTACTTATCCTCTCATCGGATTACCCTTTCTTGGAGGACTTAGCCTGGGCTTTGTGAGCTGGCCACTCCTAGATGACCTCTGGCGTTACCGAGTGGAAGCACAAGGAGAGTATTCGTTTGAAACGGGAAAATTCAGTGGAGCGTTGAGTTATATCAACAATCGAGTGGCCGATGGGTTGGTTTTATCCGCCTATTCAAGGGAAAAATTTAACG
This sequence comes from Silvanigrellaceae bacterium, assembly GCA_044339525.1. GTDB lineage: Bacteria > Bdellovibrionota_B > Oligoflexia > Silvanigrellales > Silvanigrellaceae > JBIIVH01. Next base: position 97,605 of record JBIIVH010000002.1, read on the forward strand.
GATTTTCCCACTGGGGGCAATGTGAGGATGACCCTAACTCCCTCTGTTATAGCGAGGATTTTTCTGTCACCAGCATGCTTCGAGAAAACGGGTTTTCATTAGGAATCGAAAACCAGTTCCTACCATCCACCTGGGGTAGCACCTGGGGTTTGCACCTGTCTCAAATCGATCACTCCTCTGGATATCGATTTGCCGCTCACAGAGGAAACTTGTTGGGACTGGAAAATGGGTACAATTGGACTCCATGGAACAGAGGTTTCTATTTAAGAGACAGTTCGGTGCCTGGTGGAAACATAATGGATGTAAACATTAAAAATTCTTTTGGAGGATCCGTTTACTCCAGTCTTGGAAAAGTAACAGACGGAAGAGATCGGGAAAAAAAGCCTTTAAAGTTCTACAAAATCTACCAATCACTCTCCAATAACTACTACCTTGACGGCCACTCCTTAAGCTTTAGGGGTAAAATTGGTGCCACTCTGGGGCCACAAACCTTAAACCTAAAAGAGTACTACCAGCCCTATCGTACGTATCTGGCCGGCGCAGCCTTAAATGGACTTAACTTTGGCCTACTGGGTCAAAGTGGGATATTTGACTACTCCGATGGATTTTGGTCTTGGTCTACGGATGCCTCCTATACCTTTCCCTTGATCCGTTCTATTGATAAACAGATCACCATTGCCTACATAGATAACTTAAAAGGAGAAATCGTCCTAGGCCGGGGTGGAGTCGCTAAAGACCGACGTTTTTCGGATTTAAGAAACGTAACTAGCATCAGCGCCGCCGCCAAGATGACCATTGATATCAGGGGTTTTGGAATATTTCCCAGTCTCGCCTTTGGAAGGCTCATTGGAAGACCGGGTTGGAGTTTGTTTTTCCAGTTGAATTTCACCGATTTCTCATGAAATAGATCAGCCACCATACATGGTGAACTTTCGATTAAAGTGCATCTCATCTTTCCTGGTTTACATGCTGGGTTTTGACTGACTACCTGTGCGTCGCTAGACTCCATCTCTGACGGACTTTGGGATCGCCTCAGAGCGCAGCCTGCCAAGGTTACACAAACCACAAAAACGATTTTTTCTTTTTTTTTCCATTTCTTTCCCTTTATTGAGCCCTATCAATGGTTAAAAGAAATGACGGACTCGTCCCATTGGTGAATAAACAAGTCTATCAAATGTTGCATTCGGAAATCATACCATAAATCTTGACTATACGCCTTAATTACAGATACATCTCTATTCGTTTCTTAAATTTTAAGTAGGAGTTGGTCTGGATGATGAAAGTGAATCGTTTCCGCACGTGGGTAGCCGGGTTTGCATTACTCGCTTCTAGCAATAGATGCTCAAAAATAGAGCAAAATCAATCTAGCCCCAAAATCATTGGCGGGACCGTGGTGTCCCATTCTCCCGGATTTGTGTCGCTGGTGGAAAAGGACTCCGATTCCCCCTTTTGTGGTGGAACCATTATCGCCCCAGATGCCATCCTCACAGCGGCGCACTGCGTTTCTGGATGGGATGTGAGTGGGCTTCAGGTGGTGGTGAACCCTCTCACTCTGGCCGATGTCAAAGCCAAAAATAAAGTAAACATCCAAGCCGTTTGGGTTCATTCAGAATACATAAAAGACGATCGCAACGACATCGCCATTTTAATGGTAGACCCCAAGGAACTTTCAAAGGAAAATCCAAACATTATTCCATTAAGATCAGTATCTTTAGAAGAAAAATTTCTTTCTTTCATTCAGACTGAGGGCTTTGGAAATGCCACCTCTCAGGGATGGGTGGGTCCAAACAAACGAAGGGAAGTGAGCGTCCCTGTGCTGACCAAGGAGACCTGCCAATCCTATGCCGCCGAGTTTCCCAACTCCGGTTACGATCGCATTGACGAACGCGCCATTTGCGCGGGACTCCCACGTGGGGGAGCCGATAGTTGTCAAGGCGACTCCGGTGGACCCGCCTATGAGCTGGACGCCGTTTCTGGTGAAAAGACTTTAGTGGGCGTGGTAAGCTGGGGCAATGGTTGTGCCCAAGGTTTTGGACCAGGGGTCTATACAAATGTGGCTCATTTTTACGAGTGGATTCAAAACTCCTTACAAGAGCACCGCACGAAGGCTTGGACCGATTTGCCCATCCAAGACGTGTTTTCAAGGTACTGTTTTGCCGGAGACTTGAAGCATGAAAATAGTCTCTCTCAAGGTAACGCCACTTTCTCGTTAATTCACAAAACGCAGCCCGCAGGTCCTTTTACAGAAATCACACTTGATGAAGCACAACTGGAAAACTCTAAACACAAAGCGTGCATTGTTCCTTTTGATTCTGGAGCCTATACCTTTATGGCACCCATCCACGCCAACAAAATCATTGCCGTAAAAGTTTATCAAGATACTGATGGCACAAAAGTATCAAAGTATTTTGCAGCTCCCGCTAAATCAAATGGATCCTTATCTTTGGCTTGCTCAGAAGGTGGTAAATCCATATCGGCTAGTGGACGCTTTTTTAATCAAGAGGAAGAAACGCCTTGGCCAAAAACCGCAGAACAACTGAGTTTTCAAATTCAATGGAACGGCACTTATCTGTATGAAAGCGATCTCACAGAAAATGAACGCAAATCATTGGATCTATCCACGTTTGTCCCCGCACAAACTTGTGAAGCAGGAGAGCAACAGTTTAAACTTTACAAGCAGCCAGGATTGCCTCAGGGAGTGGGTTACTACAAACTGGAAGTGTCCAATTGGAATGGCCAATATTCCAGAAGTGTTTATTTAGGCAGTTCAACGGTTTCATCACAACCTTTGCCTCAAACCACAGACAAAATCGATGCTCAATTTAAAGTGAATCAGCTGGGAGAGTCCTTTCTTCACATTCAAAACGTTTCGGGATCCCATTTATTTGGCATTTGGATGGAATGCGACGGTGACTTCACGCTCACTGATCAAAATAGCAGAGAGATCACTCCTGAAAAACTGGAGTCAGGTCCATTTGTTTTTGATCAGCTCGACCCTACCTCTCCCTTGTTCCGAATCAACCCCCTTGAAACGAAAACTTTAAAAGTCCGCTTTAGAACCATTCTTCCCACCATTCTTAAGCCCATCACTTGTAAAATCAATAATGGCGATCCCTTTAGCATTCAACTTTAAATAGTGAACAGGGTGAATCACCAATCATTTACCCGAACCCATGGTGAGTCCCTTGATAAAGTGCTTCTGTAAGAAAACAAACAAAAGCACGGGAGGTAGGGCTGCAATCACAGCCCCCGCACTTTGTAGGTGATAGCTGGAAATCCACTGCCCCTTTAGGTTTTGCAATCCCAGTGTCACGGTTTTAAGGTCATCGGACTGGATGAGAATCAAAGACCAAAGATAGTCATTCCAAATCCAAGTAAACAAGAGACACGCTAGGGAACTCAGCGCAGGAATCATCAAGGGTAATACCACTTTCGTGTAAATTTCAAACTCCGAACATCCATCCATTCTGGCGGCTTCGATGATCTCATTGGGAATGCTTTTGGCAAAATTTTTCATAAAAAAGGAGCTAAAGGCAATCTGAAATGCCACGTGAAACAGATACACACCAAATCTTGTGTCATACGTATGTAATATATGACTTGACAAATAAAACACTGGAATGATTAAAATTTGAAAGGGAAGCAGCATCCCAGAAACAAACAACAGGGAAATGGATTTAGACTGATTAAACCTCAATTTTTCCAGAGCATAACCATTAAGCGAACTCAAGAATAAAATAGTAATAACAGAAGGAATGGTTACCGCCAAAGAATTCCAAAAATAAACCCCAAACTTTCCCTGAGTAAAGGCTTCTCTATAATTGGATAATGAAAAGCTTTCAGGCCAAGTCCAATACTCCCCCCGGTCAAGTTCCGCAAGCGTTTTTACACTGGTAAGAAGACTTGCCAAAATAGGGGAAATCCAAAGCATTACAAATAGTAAACAAAATAGAAAATAGAGAGGGCCACGCTGTTTTGGTTCCATGGGTCAAACCTCTTTCGTCTTTTTTAAATACATCACGATTAGAAAGAGGCTGATTAAAAATAAAATCACAGCGATACTAGCCCCATATCCATATCTAAAGCTCTCAAAGGTTTGTTGGTACATATAGAGCGCCATGACATTGCTGCTGTTGGCGGGTCCGCCTGCGGTCATAATGGACACCAAATCAAAGGTTCTCAAAGCACCTATCAAAGTAACAATAAAAACAATCACCGTAACGGGCTTCAACATGGGCAAAATCATGTACCAAAAGGCTTTAAATCCGGTGGCACCGTCGATGGTTGCCGCCTCTAAAACATTTTTTTGGAGGTTACTTAATCCCGCCAGATAGAGCACCATACAATAAGCAGCATGAGGCCAAGAAGCGGCTACAATCAATCCGGCAGTGGCCCAAGTAAAGTCAGCCATCAAACCAAATTGTTCCTTTGGACCAAGCAAACCAAATTGTTTTAGTAGCCACTCCATCAAACCAAACTCAGGCTGCAAAAACCAGCTCCAAATCGTGCCCACCACCACCAAAGAAAACACCATGGGAGCAAACACCAGCGATTTAAATAGATTTGAGTAGCTGTTTTTTACATGAAAAAGAAAAGCAAGCCCTAAACCCACTGGTGCAGAAAGACTAAAAAACACCAACCAGATTAGATTATTTTTAAAACTACTCCAGAAAATCTCATCTTGAAACAACTCCAAGTAATTGCCAAAGCAGGAGGCGATGCTTGAATCACACATCCAACGAGGGAAACCCGCCACCCCATCCCAGTTGGTTAAACTTAGGTAAAAACTAAAAACCACTGGAAAAAGCACATAACCCGCATATAAGACGAGGGAAGGTGCCAAAAAAATCCAAGCCATCCGATTGATTGCCCTAGAATTCAATCCCTACCTCCAAAGATTTCCTTCATCAAAAATTTTTAGTTCACCTTTGATTTGTGAACGCGCGCGCTTACGGATTGCAACTTCGTAAGCACCTTAGTGGATTTCTTAGTGTCAGACATAAACTCCACAAATCCATCCATGCCCACTTTTGCCACCTCCGGATCCGCATCCCGATCAAAAAATTGAGATAAACGAGACGCCTTGGACAACAGTTGCTGACCTTGCACCAGATAAGGATTACTAGGGTCAACCTTAGATTTTAAATTGGGTGGCAATAAACCACTCACCTGGTTGTATTGAGTCTGCACGTCGGCCCGCAACATGTATTTTAGAAACTTTTTAGCACTCTCTTTATTTTTAGCTTTGGATGGAATGAAGTAGACATCTGTTGGTGCCACCTGCGCATCCACAATAGACTTATCTATGGTGGGAAAGGGAAAGAAGCCTAATTTATCTTTTTGATCCGCTGGAAGGTCGCCCACCAAAAAATTACCCATCAAATACATTGCGGCTTTGCCTTGGAAAAGTAGGCCTCTGGCTTCTTGCCAGGTCAATGCCGGCGCATTTTTGGGAAAAGCGCCCATGTCGACCACTTGAGCCCAAGTGTCAAAGGATTTTTTAACTTTGGGGTCGGTGAAGGATTCTTTACCATTCAATAGGTTCAGGTGAAAATCTGCACCATTTACTCTCATATTTACGAAATCAAACCAACCCGCCGCGGGCCAGCCCTGTTTGGTTCCAATGGCAATGGGTGTCACGTCCAACGCCTTCAACTTCGTGATAGAGGCCTTGAACTGCTCCCAGTCTGAGGGAGTTTCTGTAATGCCCGCCTTCGAAAATAAATCTTTGCGGTAATAAAAGCCCCAATGATAGTAATTGGCTGGAACCAAGTATTTTTTGCCGGAAAAGGTGACCACGGACTTAGCCGATTCTGGAAACTCGTTCTCAAACTCTTTCCAAATGTCATCGATGGGCTCAATGAGTCCTTTTTCCACAAAATATCCAGCCCGATTCCCCGCAAACCAGGTGGCCACATCGGGAGGATTGGTGGGCAACCAAGTGCGCAATTGAACCTTATACGACTCATGGTCTATCGTGTTGACCTTCACTTCCATCGCTGGGTTCTCTTTTTTAAAACCCGCCAACACCAACTCAAAGGCTTTTTTAGCTTCTGGGTCAGAATGGATAGAATTTATGGTCAAATTTTCGGCAAGAGCACCTGAAAAAACACTCAGGGATACCAACGTGGGCAAGACTAATTTGAACATGGGATGCCTCCTTGAATTTTAAGGAGGATGCATACCACATTGGATCAAAAGGAGCGAGGGCTTGAAACGGAGGAGAGGATGAAAAAGTAGACTATTTTGCTTCTTTTTGCATGGGGGACTCACGACCAGGAACAGAATTACCCTGCATTTTCCTAGATGCTGCTGCTTTAACTTCCTTTTTAGCTGATTTGTTGATTTCATCCATAATGAAGTGTTTGGTTTGAAACTGAGGATCTTTCACTATAATTTGCTTGCCAATGCGATTTTTTAAATTAAAAATCAAAGGAGCCTTCAAATTCGCAGACATCTTTTTGGGATCCATGGGGATGGTTACAATCACGGAAATCACGGCATCATCAGGATTCACTAATTCCAACAAGGAAATCTCTTCTTCTGTTACTTCTACTGTGTAATCTGGCCGAAACGTGAGTGGGCTGATCACCACAAAGGCCATGTTGCCATCATCTAAAGACTGGAGCCATTTAAACGGAGAATCGGCATTATGATCAAGCAAAACATACTTCACCAGCTCGTGAAAACCAATGAGTCCTTCCGGGAGAGTTATGATGTCCGATGCATCGATTTCAAGTTCACCGAAACGCGACGTCTGTATTTTCAAATCCACCTCCCCTTAAAAACTTTTAGAAACTCCCAATGATTCTGCCACTAAGCTTAGATGACACCAGGATAATTTGCAAGGAAAATCCCCATATCCCCTATCGTCAAAACTCCCGCTATTGCGTTGGCACGGAATAGAAGATTCCGTTGAACTCCAGCTCTAATTTCATTAATTTTGTGGTACTATATCGACTTAACCGACGTGTGTCATCAGGACAACCCTGTTGGACGAAACTTCTCCTTAACAGATTGTTAAGGATTGACGTCTTTATTTTGATAAATTCATAAATTTTAAATTCAAAACCAAGCATGGAGGTAAATCCTCTCACCCCTAATGCCAGATGCTGAGGTAACATCATAGGAGGAAGAGATTCACAGCCCACCTGATAATACTGGCCACCAAAATACATTCCAAATTCATTTTTCAAATCTATAGAACTATGCAAGATACTACCGGTTTTAGGTCGCTCCCAGTTCTTTCCCAATATCGTTTCCTGTTGAACCCGTAGCTCATGGAAGGGATGAACCAGTTGAAGCTGCAATTGGCCGAACCGGTAGGCAAGGGTAGAAGACGGGTCTCTTTGTAGCAAATTTAATCGCTCTGTTTGCTCCTTTTCAGGCCTTCCCCACGCCATAAGCTCCGATTGGTCTCCCTTCCAAGACTGAGCCATCACTCCCAACTTTAAAGAGGTCGACGGATTTTCACTAAGCTGAGAACCCAAGTTTAAAGTTCCCCCATAAACCGCCCGACGCAAAGACGCCGTTTTTTGTTTCCAAGGCAAATACAGGGTGTAAAGATCATTCCGAATGTAAAAGGTGGACTCCACATTCTGAGACTTCCAAAGTTTCAATTTGGCAAGTGCCCCCCAAAAGGGAAGATGAGGCAGGGTTAATCCATTCACTTCTTGGTCGGGAAAACGCCCTGCCCAAAGCGAAAGGATACCGATATTGTGAATGGTTCCATAAAAATCACCCAGTTCTAAAACAGACAGATCCTTTGACCTGAGATCCACCCAACGATGGGAATTTCCCAGTCCGGAGACTCCCATAAGCTCTAATGTAAATTCGATCTGAGAGTGGAGCCTAGCATGAATTAGACCGCCCCAACTGGCTCTCGCATCGTCTCTGTTCTGTCCGTCTTTAAAATATAGTAACCCTAATGAAAATCTAGCATTTAGCTGGGAACGACTGGTTTTGAGTCGATAAAGCACTATCACCGATTCTATGGATTTATCCAAATAAAACTCCGACTCATAACCCCATAACACTTCTCTTCGTTCCAACATTCTGCTTTGGACCATCTGAAGTTTTTCTGCTAGAATTTTGAGATTTTCCGTCTCTTCTTGCTGAAATGGCATCCCAAGGCTGAGTTCATTTTTAAGAAGCCGTTTTTCCTCCTCTATCTTTCGCTCTATGTCTTGAAGGCACCGCCGTCCCAGAGCCGTCGACTGAGTTGAATCTGTAATTAGGTATAAGTTACTGGCAAATTGATGACACTTTACAAGATCAAAGTTTTTAGCCTTAGCCACAAAAAAAGTAAACAAAACAAGCCAAATCAAACCTAAAACGATCAAACGAAACATGGCTTAAACGACCCTCTTGAACTTTTTCATTACCTTCCGATGTTAACACAGTGGGTATTTTGTTCCTTCTGCAACAAATTTTTTGGCACCTGGGAAAACAAAAATGGAAAACAATCTTAAAGAAACACTATTACAACGCAAAGAACAACTGGAACAGGTAAAAATACGCATCCAGGAGCGAGAAAAGCAATCCATGAGATATCTTGCAGTGGAAAGAAAGCTTCTTCTAAATACCGTTATGAGAGGGGACTATGCCCAAAATGTTTTGGCCAAAAAAAGACCGGGATTAAGCCCTGGGTACATCTCCATGGTATTTATAGAGCTGGAAAATAAAGTCGCCAAAAACCTTAGCACCGTCTTTTATGTTCAAAAACGATTGGCCAGAGTGGATTTGGAACTACAAAATATTGATTCTCAGCTGGAAATTCTATCATCCCTTTAAACCACGGTCCCTTCCTCTAATTTTCGAGAAATCACCAAAAGAGTCATATCGTCTTCAATCCTGGGATTTAGCTTGAAAGACTTACGGTTTTGTCTGATTTGATTATAAATAATCCTTGAAAATCCCGATGGATTCTTCCTAAAAACCCGCTTTAAGCTCGCCGACCACTGGGACACACCCACTCCTGGAGGCTGAATGCCGTCGGTGTAAAGAAAAACGCTTTCTCCCTTCAAAAGCAGGAAGTCTTTCACCTCCCAGGACAACTGCTCCTCTGGATTTACCGCTCCCAACCTACTACCCGAAGTGAAAAGATACCTAAACTGGTCTTGATTTACTGCCATTAGCCCAGGGTGGCTTGCACAAGTAAACACAACTCTCCCTGACTCTGGACAAAGCATGAAGCAAATCGCAGTAGAATGTTCATTGTTTCTCAAAGCGGAAAGTCCTTCATGAATGGCTTTTGGAGCCCTACCCAAAAGCATTTTCATGGAATCCAGTGATTCTGGTTGGTTTTGTCGGGCCACCTCTGCACACCACAGTCCCCAGTGGGAGCTAATCACACTTGTGGCCAAGGAACTTCCCACACCATGGCCCGTCACGTCAGCCACACATGCCACGGTGAGAATGGAACCATCTAAAAGGTGTAATTCCCGAACATCGTACCAGTCCCCCGCCAAAGCCGTGGCCGGCACATACAGACTTCTCCACTCCACTCCTAACCCACTTTTTTTACGGGCAGGAAGCATGCGCCGCTGCACCTCCTGGCCCACAGACAGATCTTTTTCCAACACCGCTTTTTGGGCCATTTCCATTCCGTAACTTTGCATTTTTTTGGTGGTAGAACCCACTTCGATCAGAGCCGCCACAATCAATGCGGGAAAAAGAATTTGGTGTTTCCAGTCCAAAATATCTTTTAATTCAGAGTCTTTTACGTAAACCAAATCCACATAATTTGCCCAAAAGTGAATTCCAAGGGCCGCAAAAAGCAAAATGTTTCGAAGATAATAACTAAACGGAGTCAGAATGACTGACTGATGAAGATCAAGACCCTCAGATTTCCTTTTTTCTTGATCTTTTTTCCAATTTTTAAAAAACCGGATTCCCCCACCAATGATCACAAAAAAACCAAAGCCGCAAGCCCACAAATCACTCCAAAGATCCAGTTTTACGGAATATTTTGGATCCAACGCCACAAAAGTCAGACTAGCGGCCACGGATAACATCAAAAACATTGCCTTCATGTTTCGTTTAGGCAAGGTAAACAACGCAATTTCCGCTACCAATAGAACCAAAAAAGCAAAGGTTAGCCCTTGGGCACCTAAAAAAATGGAACGCCAAACGCCTATCAATTCAAACTCTTGGTTTTCTATATTAAAGTAAACATAACTTCTAAGGGCTCTAGAACCCGCAAAAAACGAGAGAAAACTGAACAGCAAAGTATGGTCCAGAACCACCGCTACAGCCGCCAAAAGCAGAGGAAACCCAATTTCCAAATTCCTAAGCTGATTGCCCATTGTGACTTGCATGTAGGGGAGCTGACCGTATTTAACAGCGTGCTCTTCGGTGGTAAGTACAATGGGTAGATCGGCAGGACCAAACCAGGGGTAGTCTCCAAAATTCCACTCCAAATCGATACTTCTAGTTTCAATCAGGGGTTTTATTTTTAACCAAAAAACAGGAGAGGCACCTAAAAAATTGGATTCTTGCACAGGGGAATTTTCCACCCGAATTCGAACAAACTCATGCACGCTTCTAGGAATCACCAAAAACACGCTCGGCTGGGCTTCAACCCAACGAACTAGGTCATCATTGAGGGTATAAGTTAATCTGGCTGTGTTGGCTTTCAGATTGTACTCTGTGGCCCAAATTTTAGGAGCCGCCGCATCGGGAAGAGTTACCTCCATCTTTCCATGCACTAAGTCAGTACAACTCGTAACCATATTGGGAGCGGAAGAGGCATAATTGACACAGTCTTTAAGTTTAACTTTCCAAGTCCGCAATGGGACAATTTTTTCCTCTTGCAATAGTATGTTGTAAGTTGCTTTGGGATTTCTGTGTTTTCTCTGAAAATCCAATATAAAATAGAATAATATTAGAACGATAGCCACACACAAAAGCAGCTTTAATCTCAATGCCCCATAAATCAGGGTGTCTATAAATTTGGTAACCTTAACTAACAAAACATGCCTCTCATTGTCGATTAGATTAAAGTACCATCTCCATCCAATGAAGACTTGCCCCCTTTTGCCCAACTGGTTTACGCCGTCATTTGAAACACAGACTAGGAAATCATTTGCCTGAGGTGCTACAACAACCCACCGAAAAAATCTCCATTGCAGAACTCAAAGTCTGCAAACCGGTCCGACAGGAAGTTGGACCATTCGACGCCAGGAGGGCACCCTATGCCTCATTTGAAGCTCCAACAAAAGCTTCTTGAGCTTTGTAAAAATGAGTCCATGCTTTTGTGGTTAGAAGGCTCAAAAACAGAAAGAATCCATGCCATCAAACTCATAAAAAACACTTTGGTACTCTATTTTGAACAAAACCGGGTCAAAATGGTTTCTTTTGAAAGATACGCAATTACGAAGGTAGGACTTCAATTTTGGAGTCAAGGTAGGCCAGGAGTGATCTACAGCTGGGACAGCTTAAGCACTTGGAAAAAAGAAGGGTTTCCGGACCTTGAAGCCACCAGGGGAATCGACACTTCTATCCCAGGGGGCACCACTTTTGACCAAGATCCCCAGTGAGGGAATCCCAGGGGTTCATTGTTACCTACAATCAATTATGCTACAATGATGAAAAATCATCTCTGAGAAAGTCACTAGCATGAGCTTTTCCTCTACTCTTTGGCAATCCCTACATCACTTAAATCCGGAAGAAAAAAATCTGATCTCGCGGTATGAGGCGGAACCTTCCGGTGCCATAGTGATAGGTGTGGCCGATCTTCTCAGAAAACGAGGATACGTGGATGAATCTCTGATTTTGCTGGAGGAAGGCATATCCAAATTCTCCAATTTCACCGCATTGAGAGTGGCATTGGCTCGGGAATATTTTCAGCGGGGACTGCTTAAAGCATGCCAGGAACAACTCAGCGCTTCCCTTTCACGAAATCCAGACAACCTTTTGGCTCTTCGCATCCAACTCAAAGTGGCTATCCTTTACTCGGATAAACCAACCGTATATCGAACTCTAGAGTCCCTCAGACAATCCTCCATAGATGATGATTCCACTAAAATCATTCGGCAGTTTGTGGGTTGGGGAGACTTTTCCCACGCTAAAAAACACGTTTTAGCCCAGCTAGAGAAACAAGGGATTCAGATTGAGGAAGGTCTTGTTTTGGAAGCTGAAAATTCAGCATCCAACGAAAATCCAACGGTAAAATCGTCGTTAGGCACGATATTGAAACCTTCCACCGAAATCACGATGGGGTGGTCCATTCCGAAACTAGATCCCACCGATTCTCCGTCTAACCTTCAAAAGATAAACCCAGACTCCGACACCACACCCCAATCCAGGGAATGGGAGGAACAAAGCCGCAAGTGCGACAACGCCTCGTTGCCCCATGTCTTTAAACCAGCCGATTCCCTGGGTCATTTACGAGGAAATCAAAAGCGTTATCAGTTACTTAGAGATTTCAGAATGATCTCCGTAGCCAGACGCAATCAAGCCCCTCCCTTAAACCCCACAGAAGGCATTGAGCCTGTTACTTTAATCGAGCTCTACCTACAGCAGGGACATTGGGAATCTGCCAAAAAGTTGCTACAAAACCTCAGAGACCAGGGAATGGATGAAAAAAATGAATTTTTCAGAAACAAGCTTTTAGAGTTAGAGATGCGACTAGACAGTCCTCAGCTCCCCATCACTGAAAACAGTGTCACTCTTAAAGAACCCCCAAAACCCACTTTAACTTTGTTTCGAAAAAAGGCCATGTCTCTCGAAAAATTGGTATCAAATCTGGAGGCCAGAAAACAGTTGCTAGACTCTGAAATAGGAAAACGACTCTGATGAACACCTACTTTTTGTTTCTAAATGGCCCAAATCTAAGCATGCTGGGACACCGGCAGCCTCAAATCTATGGAACAGAGACTCTTGAACAAATCACTCTGGATGTCTCCCAAATTGCCTCCAAATGTGGTTTTGGAACGACCCATTTGCAGACCAATCATGAAGGGATTATGATTGATTTTTTAAATCAACATTTTCTAGCACACATTCAAGGCGAAAATGGTAAGGGAGTGGGGGGAATTTTAATTAATCCTGGTGCTTGGACCCATACTAGCGTGGCTTTATTAGATGCTTTAAGTGTTTTTTCAGAAAATCAGATACCAATCGTGGAGGTCCACATCAGCAATGTATTTAGGCGAGAAGAGTTTAGAAAAAAGAGTTTCATCCATAATGTGGCTACAGGAGTCATCTCCGGATTGGGAGTGGAAGGTTACCGAGTGGGGATGAAATATCTTTGTTCACTACACAAATCGTGATTTTTTGTAAATATATAGCCGTTTTAGGATGATTATGAACTCAGTTTCTATTATTAAATTAGCACCTGATAATTTTGTTCCCTTCAAACAAACACCTTGGGCGGGAGATAAAGTAACAACAATCAAATCCAAGTATCACTCCCAAATGGAGAGATTCACCGGCACTAAAATTGGAGAATCCTGGGAGGTGAGTACGGACCCTCGATTTCCTTCTAGAATCACTTACCCCCCCCAGGTGGTTGGTAAATTTTTGAACGAATTTCTGGAACAGACCAAACAGAACATCCTTGGTGATTGGTGTGTTTCTCGATTTGGAGCCAACTGGTGCCCCATGCTTTTAAAATGGCTGGAAGCAAGTCAGACCTTAAGCGTACAACTTCATCCTAAAAACAATGATCCTAATCTTAAAACAGGCGAATGCGGAAAACCGGAAGCTTGGTATGTGGTAAGTTGTGAGCCCGGTTGTAAAGTGTACCTTGGTTTTAAAGAAGGTCTAACTCGGACGCAGATCGAGTCTCTTATCCTAGAAGATAAACCTGAGCATTATCTCCACACCTATTTTCCCAAACCTGGCGACTACATTTCCGTGCCTCCCGGTTGTGTGCATGCCATAGGTTCCGGAGTGATGGTGGTGGAACCTCAGTTTGTCTTGCCTCAAAAACAAGGAAAAACCTGGCGACTTTCCGATTGGGGAAGGAAGTTTAATCAACTGGGTGAAATCGACAATGTTAACGGCGACCCAAGAGAACTTCACAGAGAGGTGGCGCTAGGAGCCATAGATTGGTCTCTTCCCCAGGGACCTTCCGTAGAAAAACATTTAGTAATGAGTGGAGATTTTCTGGGACCATTCTTAGGGAATTCAACGAATCCATTCAGCTTAAATGTCATCACTCAGAAGAAAGATGTTATTTTAACAAATTTTGTGCCTGATCTTTTTTCTTTACTAACGGTAGTTTCAGGTGAGTTCCTGATCCAGGATCCGGAAACCCACAGCAAAGTGAGCATCAGAGGTTCTGAATCTGCCATCTTACCGGCTGGTTCCATCTCACTTAAAGGTGAACTTCGCACAGCTTGTGGCGAACCCGGACTTCTATTACAAATAGGATTTAATCCACAATTCATAGGCTTATAGATGGCATTTCTAAACGAACAAACAGGTGAACTTCACTTAAAAGTGCTCATCACAGGGGCAGGCGGTGTGGGTAAGACAACCTTTTTACAATGCTTATACAAGCTCACCAATCCAGGATTTGGTCAGGACGACAATCAATGCGAATCCCTCACGGGAACTTTCTCTCAGAGGAGCAAAACCTATGAGTTTTTGCCGATTTCTCTCGGGGAATTTCAAGGACAAAATGTTCGCATTAACTTGTATACCTTTCCTTCCCATTCCCTAATGCCATTGCTGGAGTCAGGACTATGCATTGGGGTTGATGGAATTCTCACGATGGCAGATAGCCGACTCGTACATTTACACGAGTATGAACCAGCTGTTCATAAGCTACAAGTTAATCTAGAAAAGACAGGCCTTTCATACAGCAAAATCCCAAGAGTTTGTTTGCTTAATTTCAGAGACTGTAAAGATATCGTTCCAACAGAGATCTTTAAAAGCGGGTTCCATCTTGAAAGTCATAGATTAGTAGAAACCATTGCTTTACGTTCTGTTGGGGTATTAGAAAGTGTCGAATTTTTAGCGGAGGAGATGATTTCATGCCTTGAACATAGCACAAACTCCTTATTTCACAACTCCCCATCTCTTGAAATTTCAAAAGATTCCAATATTAAACCTTTTTGAGGAGAATACACCTTATGAATCATAAACTCATTTTTTTTCTGGTGCTAGGATTATGCGTTCCAGTAGGCTGCCAAACCCGAAGCTCCCTTTCTAAAGGCAATGAGAGTCGAAAAGATCCCACTGTAAAACCAAGTGCCAAATCCATAGTTCCTGTCAATGCCGAAGCCAGAAAGGAAATGCTTACCAGAGCTGTTACCTGGATCGGCACGGATCGCCAAGGAAGGTCCTTAAAAGAAGGCCCACTTCAACCCAAAGCCCACAATCGCTTTTCACATAATCAGGATTTTAGGTGTAAATTTATGGAACCCGATCCTACGGATCCACCCGGAGGAAAAACGGCAAAATTTTTCTGCGTGGATGAGAAAGATCGAGACTTCAAAGTAAAGTACCAAGGAAAGGGCGTTGCATTACAAAATGGGCAGCCTCCTCCGGTAGAACAAATTCGAAGGGAGATGATGACATCAACAGAAAATGGACGCCCAGGGGCTCCTTTTGAGCTGAATTCAGGCGTTTTTGGTGAAGTTCTAGCCACAAGATTCCTTTGGGCCTTAGGATTTCCCGTAGATTCGGTTTATCCAGTTCGAGTGACTTGTGACAATTGCCCTCCCCGGCCATGGAGATATCTCACGGATTTTTTTGACCGAAACGATACCAGTAAACCCTTTAAACCGGGTCCCAGGGATTCCTTCGTTTTCTTAGATTCTCTAATTGAAGTAAAGTTAAAAATGAGAAAAATTGAGGAATTTGATGCACAAGGTTGGAGTTTTACCGACGATTACCCATTTGTAAATGAGGAAACCAAAGTCCAAAGGGAAGCTTTAGCCCTACTTGCTGCTTTTATTCAACACTCCGACAACAAAGCCGACAATAATCGTTTTGTTTGCCTGGATGACGATGACACAATTGGAAAAACCACTTGCGATAAACCCCTCCTAATGCTTCAGGATTTGGGTGTTACTTTTGGCATGGGGCTTGGGGAACCCTCCCGTGCCGCTCGAACCGCAAATCTGGAGGCCTTCAAAAAGGCTCCCATCTGGAAGGACCCTAATCAATGCATCACCCAAGTCTTTGGAATTCCTAGTGGAGTTGATATTATAAAGCCTATTTCAGAGGCGGCTCGAAAGTTTTTGGTGGAAAAATTTGATTTGGTTTCCGACCAAGATCTTAGAGATATGGTGGAAGCTGCTAATTTAGAAAATAATTTTGACAGGACAACCAAATTGAGAGTTCCCACCGACACCGACGACTGGGTCAAAACCATAAAATCCAGAATGGATAGCCTCAGAGCCCACAAATGCCCTGAAAAAACACCTTAGAGGTGTCCCTAATTTACGCTATAGTTGGCTCTTAACCATTTTGACTTTCCCAGACTAAGCTGATAAATGATTTAGGTTCCGGCTTGAGGCGCTGGCTTAAAGCCTGTCTATGTTTCTATTTCATTCCATACGTTTAGGAAAATTGTCTCATGAATTCGATCAAATCGTTTTTCTCAAACTGGATCGATTACGCAGGACTTTTTCCACCTGCACAACTTCCCATGTCTAAGGCATTAGAAACTTTTGCCCATCTCCAGAAATCACCCATGGCCTCTTTGGCGCCTAGGTTTGTGCTACCTTTACAAAAATGGGACGAATTCGTTCAATTTGAGTCAATCCATCCCATTACAGGTTTAAAGCTTCATCTGCTTTTGAGTTCCGATCAAAATTGGGACCCGAATTCCCCACTGGGTTCCTACACCCATTCCATAGCCACATGGTGCCAGGCAAAAGCTGCTGTTTTAAGCGCAATAGAGATTCCCCCACTTCCAGAGTGGACCACATCCACTCCTCTATCCCCTTTATTCAGAGAAAAATGGGTCCTGTGGCACCGATCCCTACCAGAGAAACTCAATCAAAAACCTTCCCTTTATTTTGAAGTCCCCTGGACTCACACAGACTCCTACTTAGTTCGTCTAGCGGCTCTTCAATCTTCACTTAGTGGAATGGTTCATGCTAAATGGCGCACAGGTGGCACGCAAGCAACCCATTTTCCCTCACCCCAAACCCTGGGACAGGGAATTATAGCTGCACAAAGACTGGGTTTAGCCTCTAAAGTAACAGCAGGACTCCATGAGGCCATCAGCCATAATGACGACCTCTTGGGTGTACTACGCTACGGTTTTTTGAATGTTTTTTTTGCTTTTATTCTCACCAGACTGCTACACCTCTCAGAAGAAAAATGCATACAAATTCTAAAAAACCCCAACCCTGCTGATTTTGTACCTGACTCCGCCGGTTGGAGGTATGAAAATTACTTTGTTTCCTTAAACGATTTGGCATGGGCTCAAAAAAATGTCATTCATAGTGTTGGTTCGTGTAGTTTCACGGAGCCCTTGGAAAGTTTTGAACGTCTTTTTTCAAAAAAGGTAGTCTTATGAAACATCCTCCCATCAAACCCCACTCCTGGTTGAACTTAGATCTCTCCAGTGACTTTTCCATTTATAATTTACCCTTTGGGATTTTTAGTACCTCAAACTCACCCAAACCCAGGGTAGGAATTGCACTAGGAAATCAAGCCATTTGCTTACAAACATTGTTGGAGCTAAAACTCCTAGACGCACCCAGCCAAGGTGCTTGGTTTGGAAAAAGTCTAAATGCCTTTTTAGAGTCATCCCCTGAGTTTTTAAAAAAGACTAGACTTCGTGTACAACAATTGTATTCAGATTCCTCATTTCTTTCTCTCCAGTCCCAGCTTGAAAGCGCTCTGGCTCCCATGGATAAAATTTCCCTGCACATGCCCATAGAAGTCAGAAATTACGTTGATTTTTATTCCAGTCTGGAACACGCCACCAATGTGGGAAAGATGTTCCGAGATGCCTCCAACCCTCTCTTGCCCAATTGGAAACACATCCCCATTGGGTACCACGGCAGAAGCTCTACCGTGGTGCTTAGCGGCACACCTGTGGTTAGACCCCACGGGCAAATTAAATTAAAAGAGGAAGATCCTCCTCAATTTGCTCCCACCAAGCAGTTGGATTTTGAACTGGAAATGGGACTTGTGATGGGCAAAGAGATCCCCATGGGACAGCCCATTTCAGCGGCCACAGCCTACGATGCACTGTTTGGATTTGTGCTGCTTAATGACTGGTCGGCAAGGGATATTCAAAAATGGGAATATGTGCCCCTGGGGCCCTTTTTGGGAAAAAGTTTTGCCACTAGCATCTCAGGCTGGGTGGTCACCAAAGAAGCTTTGGAACCCTTTTTAGTAGAGGGCCCTTTGCAGGATGTGCCTGTGTTACCTTATTTAGAGCCTTTAAGCCAGAATCGAGTGTACGATGTTCAGCTTGAAGTTTACTTAAAAAGCCAGTCAGCATCCAATCCCCAGCGTATTTGCCAAACCAATTACAAGCACATGTACTGGGACCCGGTGCAACAGGTGGTGCATATGGCTTCCAATGGATCTGGGATTTGTGTGGGTGATCTCTATGGATCAGGCACGATTAGCGGCACAACCGAGGGAAGTTTTGGATCCTTATTGGAGCTTACCTGGAAAGGCACTAAACCCTTGACGCTAAACGATGGAAGCACCAGAACCTTCATTGCGGATTTGGATTGTGTTACCCTAACCGGGTTTGCTCAATCTGCGGAATGCAGGGTTGGTTTTGGCTCGGTAGCAAACCAAGTCCTACCACCCCGATGGATCTAGCTAGACTCCTGGTCTAGATCCAGATTGAATCCACTGGGCCAGTAAGGAAACCTCCATGATTTCAGTTCCCTGCCTTCGACATTTCCTAACTCATCTGCTAGTCCCATTTTTCTATTTTGGACTGGTGAGATGCGTTAAGTCACAAAATTCTAATCAAACCGAACCAGAAACAAACGTCACTAAAGTGGGCAAGAGCATAGGTCCATCCGTTTCTGATGACCCCATCGATCCCAATTTTTATGGTGATGAAACCCAGTTGAATCAAGGCAACTCTCTCACAAACCATTTGCCCAAGTCTACGGAACAAAATTCCAAAAATACAGTTTCCCCTCGCCCCACTCCCACGCCTAACGAGACTTTTGCCAATGATTTGAGATCCCTGTTAAACCTCACTTGGCATCAAGATTCTATTAAATGTGGTGCAAATTCGATCTCCTCCCTGTCGCTCCCTTCGGATTTATTTCTTCCCAAAATCCTCTATTTCAAAATCTCAAGCTACACATTAGAAACAGACGGTAGCGGTAAAGCTCCACTGAACACATTCGATCACATCCCTGTTTCCAAAAGATCAGACGGTTCCCTTTTAGGCACTTTTGAGCTATCGGCAAACGTACTTTCTTCTCTCAAAAAACTCAGTGGAGAATTTGAATTCCTTAATCTCAGTTTAACCTACAAATCACCCATGCAACACCCTTCCTGTCAGGATGACTTGGTGATTAAATGGAAGGCACAAAGTTCCCCAAACTAATCTCTGAAGGAATCGATTAGCTTTCCACTCCACGAACACCAAAAAAGCTCCATTGATTGCTTTCACTACGATACTGAAGTCGAGCGGCGTATTGAGCTTTGCCAGACAAGGGATGTGCATAAATCAAAAAGGCACAAAGCCAGGAGTCTTTTTCCGCCACTTCGTGAGCTTTTGTTACTTTAGGAGGCAAATACCGAAGCAAAGTCCGCTCCACATCCATGCCAATGATAGACCGATACGGGCCCGTCATCCCCACGTCCGTTAAAAAGGCTGTGCCCTGGGAGGTAATGCGCTCATCAGCGGTAGGACAATGGGTGTGGGTTCCCACAAGCGCAGTGCAGATGCCATCTAAATACCAGGCCATGGCCTGCTTTTCCGAACTGGCTTCCGCATGTACATCCATTAAAAACAAATATTGACCTGATTCTACCTTGGCTTTTAAATCAGGGTAACTCTTCTGCAAAAAGGCAAAAGGATCTAAATACTGATGTTTCATAGCAAAATTACCCATTAGATTTCCAATTAAAACCTTTTTTTGGGTATTTGGGATGTCAAACAATGGAATTGTTTTAACACCATCCACGTCAGGTAAATTTTGCGGTAGTACCATTTGGGTATGATTTCGGCGGATCATATGGACATCGGGCTTATCATTCCAATGATTGCCCATGGTCAAAACATCTACCCCCACATCCAACATTTCTTGAAACGTTTTTAAGGTGATGCCAAAACCACCTGCAAGATTTTCAGCATTGATGGTCACAAAGTGAAGGCCCAGTTGCTTGCGAAGCGGAGGGATCCATTCCCGTATCAACTTACGCCCCGGCCTTCCCAAAACATCACCTACCATTAAAATTTTAATAGCCTGAGGCGGAGCAACGGCTTGAAGAGCCGTCACCATATGCTCCCAGGAACCGGCACCAAACGTTTCCGCGTTTTGATTCATGAATTCCATCTACTTGGCATAGACTGAGTGTCTGGTTTCTCGAATGAGTGTTACTTTAACCTGACCTGGAAAGTTGATTTCCGAACGAATTTTTCGTCCAAGATCGCGGGCCAACAAAGAAACAGAAGAATCTTCTGAGAGTTGACTAGATACCAAAGCTCGAACCTCCCGACCCGAACGAATCACAAAGGCATGGTCCACGTGTTCAAAGTTCTGAGCCAACGTTTCCATTTCCCTCATGCGCTCGATGGATTTTTCCAAGAATTCTTTTCTGGCGCCAGGTCGGAACCCGGATAAGGAATTGGCGATTTGAACCACGGCGGTGATGGGATTAACTTGTTGAACATTGTTGGTATGGTGCTTTAAGATGGCTTCTACCACCTCAGGAGCCTCTCCATTTTTCTGGGCAAAGGCGGCACCCACATTACTATGGTGTCCTTCATTATCTTCAGCCAGTGCCTTACCAATGTCATGCAACAGTCCGGCCCTACGGGCCAATTTCACATTCAATTCCAATTCGGCAGCTATGGCACCCGCAATTTGAGAGGTTTCAATGCTATGTTGCAACACGGACTGGGCACCTGCCGTCAAAAACTTCAACTTACCCAATGCCATGATCACCTCGGGATGGAGGCCCTGAATTCCGCAATCAAAGCTACTCTTTTCTCCGGCGTCCTTCATAATGGTATCAAATTCGGAGGTAACACGCTGAACAATCTCTTCTATGCGGGCGGGATGAATCCTCCCATCTCCAATCAAACGCTCGATAGCGATCTTAGCGATTTCACGACGCACGGGATTAAAACAGGATATAATAACGGCTTCAGGTGTATCATCAATGATGATATCCACACCTGTGGCTTGTTCGATGGCACGAATGTTTCGCCCTTCTCTACCAATGATACGACCTTTCATATCATCGGAAGGTAGAGTGATGACGCTCACACAAGCATCCGTTACGAAGTCATTTGTGATTCTTTGGATTCCTGTGGCGATAATACCCCGGGCTCTTTCTTCTGCCACCTTGCGGGCTTCATCTTCAATGGATTTGACTTCCGAAGCGGTTTGCTCCTTCACCTCTTTTAAAATGGACTCTCGCAGGAGCTCCCGGGCTTCATCTAAGGAAAGCTGCGCAATGGACTCTAATTTGGACTGACTTTCTAACAATTTTTTTTCAGCCACTTTCAGGGATTCACTGGCTTTTTTTTCCTCCCTTTCTAAAAGTTCTTCCTTCTTTTTAACTTCCTTCTCTTTTTGTTCTAGCTGCTGAGAGCGCTTATCAATGGTTTCTTCCCGTTTTTGGATGCGTTTTTCGGCCTTTTGAAGTTCTGCATTTTTTTCGCGCTGTTGCAGATCATGTTCTCGATTTTCCTTCAAAGCCAATTCCTTGGCCTCTTTTAGGGCTTCTTTCAAATTTTGTTCTGCGTCTTTTCTGGCCTCGGCGAGTCTTCGCTCCATTTCAAGGCGTTTAATTTCATTTTCCTTTGCTTTAGCCTTAAGCGTAACGACATATACAATCAAAAACACAATAGCCACCATTAGGGCAACAATGGCCACCATGGAGGCTGAGTCTAATCCATTCATCTATTTATATCCTTAGTGCAGAAAGCTCCATGGCAGCAAATTAAGCAGGAGTAAGCCGCCTAAAACACGCTCATTCCATATGCAAAACTCACAGCCCATATCACCAAACCATTCCAAAATCTCTTAAAGTCCAGATAACTAGCACAGTGCCCGTGGAAAGGAAAGCCAAACCCAAAGCAAACGCCAAAGTTTCTGGACCTTTTAGGTGAAACTGCCTTCTTCCGGATCCAAATTCACACTACTGATATTTCACCCAAACATCCACGGAAGCCTGAGCGCCTGTTCCCACCACAATGGCAGTGTCATCTTTAGCCTTGAAGTAGCTTGTGTCCAATACGACAGCCACTTTCAAAGTTCCACAGGCGGTTTTAGCCGTGTCAAACGCCGCCTGATCGGCCCATTTAGGAGTGATTTTTATGGTGCTTCCAGAGATTACAAGGTCGAATCGCTCCGATACCCCATTTGCGGCGGTGGCTGTGGCCAATACAGGGGCCACGCACGTGCCTCCTATAGGGTTCACAGCGGTTACCACCATGGTTGCCAATCCATCGATATCCTTGGAGGTCAAAAGGTCCACCGGCCGATTCAGCAAAAACGAGATGGAACCATCGGCAGAGACGATGGGATTCCCGTTGGAATCCGCCGCTGTGTTGGCCGTCACCAAAACGTTATCACTATAAGTATTCTTTCCAAACGCCATTTGGACTCCAAACGGGTTGATTTCACCTGTTACAACAGGGGAAGAAGCCGTAGAGTCTCCCACCACAACATCAGTTGTTAAAAAACCATTTAGATTCAGTCCGGCGGTGGTATCGCTGATTTTGGGATGGAACGCCTGCACGGTGTATCGAGATCCAAACGTCAATTTTGAAGCTTCAAACTTAGCTACTCCAGCAGAGTCGGTCTTCACTTCCAACGCAACGGAACGATTGTTATCAGGAGTAGCCGTTGTGCCAACTGGGCTTGCCACACGCGTGGAAACCCCATTGGGAATCATGCGAACCGTAGCTCCCTCCACGGCGGCACCGTTGTGAGTGAGAGTCACAGAGTATTGGGCGCCTACTAATTCGGAGATGGGGAAGAGTCGAATATCTTGTTGAGTTACCGGTGTTGCAAATAATTTACTAGTAAAAGATCCCGAGTCCAGAGGTACCGTGCGGGTGGATCCGGCTCCTGAAACGGCCGCTTGAAAGTGCAAATCCTGGAAGCCAGTCACTTTAACATATACCGGAAAGTTAGACCCAAGAGGAACTCCACAGATGGCGTATTCTCCCTCAAGATCTGCAGATGCCCCGGCAATACTCGATTTAAGGGATTTGGCCATGATGGTCTTTTTGGGTGTTACGACATAGATTTTTTTCGCCAACTCTTCCGTGAGAGGCACTCGCGCGTGGGTTAAACCATTAAACAAAACACCTTGAATACAACCCGTTCCTTCCTCTTGATCATTGGGTGAGAGCCCAATGTTATCCGCCAATAGGTTTTGATCCGTTTCCTTATCTTTGGTGCACTGCCAGGACACCAATGAAAACACAGAAAGCATAGCAATACGAATGATTTTGGAACTCATGATTGTCAACTCCGAATTTCTAGGTTAATGTTTTGCACAAGCTAATTTATTTTCGTGGTGTTCAGAGTACCAGAGCTGTTCTAAAAAAGTCAAATGCGTATTGCCATACAGAATTCAAATGCAGACGCATTTGATTCGGATAAGGAGACTAACGTGTCGTTCAATCATCGAAACATCACACTTTCAAATTTGATGTGCACTCTTGTTGTACCGAGTTTGATTGTGTCAGCCCAAGCGCAAGCCGCTCCCAGCGATTCCGTCACTCAAAAAACGAAGTCAAGGTTTCCAAAGGTTGGACAAGCCAGTCCTCAAGCCAATCCTCAGGCTATTCCTGCAGGTGCGGCCGATCCTACCAAAACCAATCCCGTTCCCCCCGTCCCGTCCACCGCCGCTCCAGCTGCAGTCCCCGCAGAGCCCGAAGCGAAAACTCCGGTCTCCAGCAACCCCAGCTCCCCACCCATAGAAACTCCGGCTGCCTCTAGCGCCCCGCTTGACCTTCCCAGTTCTTCCAGCGCGGCACCAGAAACTTCTGTGGGAAATGCTCATTTTAAAGAGTTTTTCATGGAGTTTAAATCCCTTGCCTTCCAAACCAACCAAGGAAGCCATAAGTTCAAACCCATAGGAGGATCTCAATTCACTTCCAAGACTAACAATGCCTCTTTCGGCTACCTAAGCCAACCCCTTTTAATTCAACTGAAGCAAGGATTTCGTTTAGAACTTGCACCCCAGGGAAATGCTTTTAGCGTTGGCCTGCAAAGAGGGATCGTCATGGGTCCCTGGGAATTTGGAGCCGAAATTAAGGAAGCTAGCCTCTCCAATCAAACAGTGGATGTGAATGGAAGTCAGTCCAACACGACTAAAGTCAGAAGGTTTAAATTGGGGCCGTACCTTAGAGGTCATACCCAACCCTTTAAAACTCCAGGAGAGCATACCCTGTCATTTGGTTTAGATTCCCGATACAGTTACCTTACCGACCGGGGCACCAAACAAATCACGGAAGACGGAACTGGGATGTATTTATTTGGTTCCACCTATTTATTTTTTCCTGTAAAAGCAGCTCCTTACATTCACTATGCCATAGGAGCACAGTTTCAGTACACCTATCTTAATCTTTCACGATCTGTGTTGGGTGGAGCCATCGGGTCCAAAAAGGGTCACCAGTTGGATTTCACACTTAATTTTGCAGGTTTGAGAGCCACCTTTTGATCTTGATGAGATCATGATTCTCCTACATCCACTCTTAAGATACATAGAAAATGGAAACAGGGCGGGATGCATTGCATCCACCGCCCCGTCCTATTCTGTTGTGACCTACCTCTAAGAAGAATCACCACGTTGGTTAACGTAACATAACTCAAGCCCATTGGCAACTCATTTTTTTAGGCCGGCCAACCTATCTTTAGGCTCTTTTATCCCATTTCGTGGGAGAAAAGTAACTTTCCAACCTCCATATCCCCCCAAACAAAAAAAGAACCAAAATAATTAGGGCACTTGCATTCATTATCGCCTTGTCCATTTCCCCTTGCATCACACTTTCATAAATCACGAGACTTAGAGTCCGGGTGCGTCCTGGGATATTGCCCCCAATGATTAAAGTCACTCCAAACTCCCCGAGAACATGTCCAATGGAAAACCTAAGACCCTGAAAAATAGCAGTTCTTAAGAGAGGAAAATAAACTAACCAGACAAACTCCATTTTGGAACGTCCTAACGTTTGACTCACCCAAAATAAAGTAACTGGCAATTTTTTAGCCTGACTTAGTAACACCTGAAGAGCATAAGGCATTCCCGTAAGCATTCCTGCCAAAACAAGCCCTTGTGGTGAAAAAAGAAAAATTCTCAACGAAAGGAACTCTAGTGCAGGAGTAGAGCACACAAAAAGCAAAACCAATCCCAGAATGGTGGGAGGAAGCAGAAGGGGAAAATAAGTCAATAATTCAAGAAAGACAAAGCGTTGAGGTAACCACAAACGCAAAGCCAGTATCAATAATACCGAAACAAACGTCGCCAATCCAGAGCCCAAGAGAGCAACCACTAGAGTCATTCCCACACTATCCCACTCTAGCAACCCCATTCAACGTGACCATGCTTTCGAACCCATCATTTTCATCAAACATTTACCCACACTTTTGCTTGTGTTAGAGCGGAATAAAACCTTGCTTCTCAAATTCGGTTTTGGCTTCAGATTGTCCTAAATATTCGTAAATGGCGAGTGCACATTCTTTGGATTGCGATCCAGGAAGTAGCGATACCGTCTGTACCATGGGACGATAAAGCGCAGAGGGCACATCAACCAACTTTCCCTTTCGCTGATCTTCAGGAACACTAGCCCATGATACAAACGCCAACGAAGACCTTGAGGAACTCGCCAACATTGGCACATGGGAAACATCGGCCGCCTGAACTAGCTTAAACTGGATGTCCTCCCAAACACCCCAAGCCTCTAAAACCTCCTGAGCCCTCATTCCATAGGGAGCCAATTTGGGATTGGCTATCACGATCCGATTTGCTTCCTTAGCCCACTTGCCCTTTTTCTCATTTCCGTTAAATCCCTTAGGTACCCCTTGAGGGAAAAACATCCCCAAACGTCCCTTCACCAACTCCTTAAAATGGGAAGGATATGAAGACCGATCACCTAGCACCTTTTTACCCAAATGGGCATCTGCGCTTAAAAAAAGATCATAGGGCGCACCTTTGAGAATCTGTTCCGCCAATACAGCGGAAGAACCATAGATGGATTCCCATACGCACTTGGATTGATTTGAGTTAAACTTCCCTTCCAGGATCTCCAATGTTAACTTAAAAGAAGAAGCCGCGGCCACTTTGACTTTGGTCTGCGCCCAAGCTCCCGTAGAGGTTAATAAACCTACGAACCACACCGTTTTCATGGTTGATCCACTTGGAAATTCAGGGTGCTATGCACCCCCGCCAATGCCTCTTTCCAATCCACAAATGGACTTCCCAATTGGGTTTGCAACTTCTTGGTGTCTAAAACAGTAAAACAAGGTCTAGGAGCCACAAAAGGATAATGGTCGCTTAAAATGGGTACCACTTCCTTAGTAAGTACCTCCGATTTATGCCTTTCCAAGTTCCACAATTGTAGTGCAAATTCAAACCAGGTGGCCTGACCGGCACACGCCAAGTGATAAATTCCTGGCTTCAGCCAAGTCATGTCAAATGTGCCGTGCTCAAAACTTCTATTCAAAATCTCCCCTACTTTTTGTACTACAAATGTTGTACTTGTTGGAGAGCCCGTTTGATCATTTACCACTTCCACCATAGGCTTATTTTGAAACAGTTTCAGAAAGGTTTTAAAGATATTTGAACCATAATTGCTATAAAGCCAAGATACCCTAAAAATATAAGTGTCTGGGTTAATCGCTTGAATCAGTTTTTCACCCAAGTCTTTAGATTTTCCGTAAATCCCCAACGGGCGTGTGGGATCTGTCTCCAAATAGGATCTGCCCAAATGAGAGCCATCAAACACATAGTCTGTAGAAAAATGTATCAAAGGGATTTTTTTTAGAAAACATTCCAGGGCTAATTGAGCAGGTCCAAAAGAATTGACCTGGAAAGCCAATTGCGATTCTTTTCCGAAATCTGTTGGCAGCCACTCACACTTATCCACAGCTGTATAGGCAGACGCGTTGATCACACTACTAGGCCGCCAATCCCATAGGGAATGATTTGTGAAGGGTCCCTGAGTAAGATCAAAGGAATCCCTACCCCAGCATCTTACCTCACCTTTTGACTTCAAAAATAAAGGATCCGAGGTTTCAAAAAATTCTAAAAAGCTTTGCGCCAATTGACCCGATTTCCCAATGATAGCAATGCGCATGAAGTTCAATTTCCTTTGGTACGTTTCAGTGCCTGTGCCACCCATTCCCCATTATTAAGGTACCAATCAATGGTGTGTTCCAACTGCAATTCAAATTGAGACTTTGCTGCAAAACCCAATTTAGACTGAATCTTTGCAGGATTTATGGCATATCTAAAATCATGTCCAGGCCTGTCGGCCACAAACTCAATTAAGCTATTCAAATCTTCACGTTTTCGCTGGGGCAACTTTCGATTCAAAAGGGCGCAAATGCTTTTAACGATTTCCAAATTGTTCCGCTCGTTTTTACAGCCTACACAATACACCTCACCGGGTACTCCGCTTTGAGCCATGAGCAATAAAGCCTGGACATGATCCTCCACAAAAAGCCAGTCCCGTACATTAGTGCCTTTGCCATAAACAGGTATGGGTTCACCGGCAACGGCCCGTGCGATGGTCTGAGGGATTAACTTTTCAGGATGCTGAAAGGGACCAAAATTATTAGAGCAATTTGAAGTTATGGTGGGAAACTCATAGGTATGAAACCATGCCCTTACCAGATGGTCGCTGGCGGCCTTGGAGGCAGAGTAGGGACTATTGGGTTGATAAGGCGAATTTTCATCAAAAAAACCAGAATCTCCTAATGACCCAAACACTTCATCCGTAGAAACATGAACAAACCTAAATTTCTTTCTTAAGTTTACAGCCAAAGTTTTCCAATAGGATCTGCAAGCCTCCAACAAATTAAATGTTCCTGTTACATTACTATCCACAAAGGCTTTAGGGCCGGAAATACTACGATCGACATGGCTTTCTGCGGCGAAGTGGAAAACCACATCTGGTTGAAATTCAGCCACCGCTTCTGATAAATTCTTGTGAGAGCACAAATCCAGCTGTAAAAAACGATGCCTTGAGTGGGACTTTAGACTTTCCAAGGAATCCAGGCTCGATGCATAGCTTAATTTATCAATTGTGAGCACATCGCAGTTTTGCTTCAAAACCAACGTTCGAACCATTTCTGACCCAATAAAACCCGCCCCACCCGTAACAATCACTTTTTTATCGCGCATTTTTTGCCCCAATCTAATCTTTCCTATTCACGGACCTTCCCGCCCCAACCCTTCCAACAAGCCTACAAACCCGGACCACTCCAATAGGCACAAGTGGCCAGGATAATAGCACATCATTGCCCCTAGGCAAGTTTGTTCGATTCTTAAATTTCCAGGCATGGCAAACTTTAGATATGACACACGCAGCCAACTTTTATCATATACCAAGACTGACCGTTCGCACTTTTTTTTGTGTTTTTTCACTATTTTTAGGGTTTTGTTTTCATATCATAGCCAAAGCCAACTGCAACCCTGATCTATCCATTATAGAATCCAATGAACTTCATCAAAAAACCCAGGTGTTGCCGTGTTTCCTCTCTTTTGAACAAAAGGAAGAGCAAAACATCAAACCAGAAGATTGGAGTCCCATCTTACTGGATAGCCCCATTTCTGAAAGTTGGAGAGACCAACTTCAGAATCAGCTCGGACCAGACGTTTCCATTAGTCCCATGGTTCAATCGACTTTAAGTAAAGGCTACACAAAAAGTAAATGGTGGATCTCTTTTGTTTTAAAAAACAATTCCCAGATCCACACACTATCTCACTTTAAAGTATTAAGCCTCCCTGACCTCGTGGAGCTTTATGAATCCAATGAGGATGGAAAGTTGAGCAAAACACTAGAATCTGGTCGCATCGTATCCACTCCACCACAGGGATTCAAGACTCTTTTACCCTCTTTTGTTTTACAACTGGCACCCCAATCTTCCAAACTATTCTTGGCAAAAATCTCCTCCACAGGAAGCACCCAACTCAAAGTCATTCTAACCAATCACCTGGATTCCATTAACACCTATACTCTAGAAATATGGGTTTTAGGTATATTTTTGGGAACCTTTTTAATTTTGGTGCCCTTTACTTTCCTTGTTTCCTATGTTTTTAGGGAGGTCATTTTAACCGAATATGGAGTCTATTGCATCTGTGCATTTCTTGCCATGTTCTGCTTAGCAGGTGTCACAGCATTTACTCCCATTGTAAACTATCCAAATTTCAATGTACGTTTTCCCTCCATTATGGCACCCATAACAGCATTAGCGGCCTTGCAGGTCATGAGAAGATTTTTAAAACTTGCTTCTCGTTACCCCCAGTTTCACCAAAAAATGAAATGGATTGACGCCATGTTATGGTTTCTATTTGTCGTTAATACATTTGGGGAAATTTCGTTTGTGCGCAAGTACGCCATGATTTCTTTTACTACAACCCTAATTTGTGGATTTGGAATGGCCGCTTTTGTTGGTAAGAGGGACAAAAAAACGGTATTGCTATTTGTAATTAGCTACATCTGGATTCTAATAGGAGCAATTATTACTAATCTGGAGTTTCAAGGAATAGTTACATTATCTTTTCCTTCTTATTATTGTTTGATAGCAGCATCCTGGTTAGAAAGCTTTTCCTTAATGGTGGCCATAGGTGTTTGGCTGAAGGAACGTCGGCAAGAACAAGAGCTCATCAAACGCTTGGAAGCGGATGAAAAACTAGCCATTGAAGCCCGTCACAGAAAAGAAATTGGAGCCATTGCCGTAGCCATTGCCGATAAAATGAACTCGCCACTACAGGACATTTCTTTGGCATTAGAGGAGTTAGAAGACCTAGGCCATGACCCCGCTTTTTCACAAAAAACGGGATTAATGAATTTAGTCCATCACATTCACCGAAGTGTTTTAAAGTTGCATGCCGAACAAAACCGTCTAGGACTTTTCCGAAAATTTGTGCCTCTAACAGAAAAAAAGACCAAGGCAACAGGGTAAGATTGAAAACACTTAATCAATTTCCTGAATGGAAAACAAATTAGAGTTTTTTAATGAAACAGGTGAGGCAGTTAAAGATACAAACACAAATCGATGACCTCTCGCAAAGCCAAAATATTTGTGCAATAGTTGCTTAGTTTGGTCCAAAACCCTTTCAAACTGCTCCGGATGCTGCACGCACAATGCCGTTACCGTGCGTAAAAGATTGAGCTGCCTCATCACCGACTCTGTATAAGTAAAAACAATGATATCAAAGGGAGTCCTTAAACTACTGAGTCTTAAGGCGGTATAACCACCTTCCGTAATGCACACGATTGCCCTAGAATGGGACATTTTCGCGGCATGGATGGCGCCCCATGCCACAGCGTCATCATCGTTGGCAATGGTAAAGGGTATTCGAGTCCAGTTAAAATTTTCCTGTAACCCTGCACTTTCAATGGTTTCTTGCGTAACTTTTGCAACCAAGTTAGCGTATAATCCTGTGGTCACTTGGTCATCCAATAGGATAGCATCTGCTCCATCAGCTACTGTATTTACAATATCGCTCACTTCAGCCCGCGTGGGATTAGGATTCACTCGCATGGAGTGCATAAGCTCATTCTCCACGATGATGATTTTACCCGCATGATTACATTTTGCCGTAATTTCTTTTTGTAAGATGGGAAGATTACTTGCTGGAAAACTTAAACTCAACACACCCCTGCTAAAAACAATTCCATCCACATACACCAGGAGTTTATTTATATTTTCCACAGAAAATCGAGTATCTACACAAAGCAACAACTTTGGAATCACATTGCCATTATCCTCCTCACTTAAGGATCTTGAAGGATGGCGTAAACTCCCTAGCCCACTTCCTTTAGCCACACGATTCTTAATTTCTAAAAGCTCCTCCGCAGAATTTACTCCCGGTATCATTAAATAATCGCCCAGAAGAAACATTTCCTCTTCCAGGGCCGAATGATCTGCCGAAGTCAACGGAAAAAGCTGATGCCTCATCGCCGCACTATGCACATCCGAATGTTGATAAAGCATACCCCCTTGGGTTATCGTGGCGTCGACCCACTTAGCCTGGCCTCCCGAGGTGGTTTCAAGTGATGAATTCAGCTCAAACTCCGTTTGTCCAAATGAGACCTTTAATAAGGTACCCTTTGAACAGGCATCCACCATGTCCCACGCTGACAGTTTTAAGTGTAAAGTTGGTCCTTGAAAGGGAGGAGGGGTTACCTCCATTGATCCAAACAAAGAAAACACAAGCCTAACTTGGTTTCCCACCTGAAGTTCCAAAAAAGAGGTTCCTCCGCCCCATTCCAGGACACACCGGCGACCCTGAAATCCTAAAATCCAAGGAAGCCAGCCCTTGGGATGGGGAAGATGAGGATCGGTTTTTTCCAAAGTGGAATAAATGCACTCTTTTAAGTAAACTAAATTATTTTTTACGGAGTGAATCATAAACATTTTAAAGGCATCTGCCTTTGTATTTACGAGGCTAGCTGCAAAGTCCAGAGGTGCCTCATTCAATAAACTTTTTTCACTCACCGACCAAATCACTTTGGTTTTTTTGGGAGACAAATTCATAGTTCACCCTTTATACTTAGACACTAAAGCTGCTTTGACTTTTCATTTTTACAGTCCGGAAAACGAACGCAATTTCCATAAAGTTCCATCTTATGATGGGAGAGCGTAAAACCCAAACGCCTAGCCAAAGTATCTTGGATTTTTTCTAACTCGGGATCCATAAATTCTATGATTTCACCGCACTGCATGCAAATAAGATGGTCGTGATGTTCTCCATCAGGATCACAGATCTCATAAATGGACTTGCCATTTCCAAATTGATTTTCCGCTAAAAACCCGGCTGCCTTAAATACCCCAAGATTGCGATACACTGTAGCAATTCCCAATTCTGGGTCTTTTTTTTTGGCGAGGCTAGCCAGTTTTTCCACGTCAAAATGGGGTCCCATCTCAATCACAATATCCAGAAGCAGCTTGCGGTGTTTGGTTTGCCTGAGACCACTTTTTTTGAGATATTCATCCAATTTTTCATGAATTTTATCTGATAATAATTTTTTGTCTTCTATCCTTTGCCCAGCACCCATGCCAGAGACTCCTACACTGATTTGCTTAGGATTGAGCGAAATCTTGGCCAAGTATACAGAGATCATCCCGATTGACTACCTAGGCAATCCCAGCATTTCATTCTTTTTCATAAAAATCGTACAATGGTTGGGTACTTGGACCCATTGGAAATGACACAAGTCGCTGCGATTCACTTTTTCCCTTAAATTGAAGCGCAAGACCTTTTCCATCCAAGAGAGTTTACCGGTTCGCATCTCAACCAGAAGGAACGAGAAAATGCTTTTTTTTTCCAGATTACCTAGTTATTTTGCTATTTGTGGTTTTATTTTTTCTGGAAGCAGTTGCACATCTCAGGCGCAAATCCCTAAAAAGTCACCCATTTTGACTTGCAGTGAGGTCCGGGCACGGGTATCCCTTTTTTTAGATTCCCACTACAAATACAGAAGCTTTGACAATGAACTTTCTGAAAGAACCTATGAAAAACTCTTTGAGGCTTTTGATCCCGGTAAGTTCTATTTTTTACAACAAGACTTGGAAAAATTTAGTGCCATTCGAGACAAAATTGATGATAATATATTAAAAGCGGACTGCGGGTTCGTGTTTGAGGTTCAAAAGGTTTTTGTGCAAAGAGTCCAAGAAGCGTCTCAACTGGCTAATTCCCTTCTGGAAAAACCTTTTTCCTTTAAAGAACCTGATGAAATGGCCGTAGGAAAGCAAAAATGGAATCCCAACCTAGAATCCTGGAAGACACGTTGGGAAAAACGCATTAAATTTCAGGTCCTCAATTTGAAAGACGCCGATGGCGGTGAACCAAAAGCTCGTGAGCGACTCAAAAAGCGTTACCTTCAGCTTCAATCCACACTCACTCAGCAAACGGAAGATGAAATCTTAAACACTTTTTTAAACGCTTTTGCTCGGTCCCTTGATCCTCACTCTTCGCATCTGTTGCCTGTAGAACAGGAAGAGTTTGCCATCCATTTGGGAAATAAATTAGAAGGCATAGGAGCGACTCTGCAAGAAATCGATGGCTACATCACCGTTCAAGCCATCATTCCTGGAGGTGCAGCCCATCGAGATGGAAATCTAAAGGTGGACGACAAAATCATCACCGTAGACCCTGGAGACGGCAGCGGAGTCCAAGACTTGATAGATCTTGATCTTTCAAAAGCGGTTCGATTCATCCGTGGGAAAAAAGGAACAACGGTGAAGCTCACTTTGTTACGAAAGTCGGAACAAGGCCCACAACGAGTCACTTTGTCTTTGGTTCGAGATTCTGTACGCATTGCCAGCAGCGAGGCCGCCAGCGACATTCTTAAGGTAAACAACAAAAAAATTGGTGTCATTCGACTAGAATCTTTTTACACAGATTTCGACTGTAGACGTCAAATCAATTTAACGTGCGCAGGTAGTTCTGGTCATATCCTGAAGGAAATCAATCGCCTTAAAGAGAGGAAAGTAGATGGTTTGATTCTGGACCTTCGAAATAACGGAGGGGGAGACCTTCCAGAAAGCATTCGAATTTCAGGATTCTTTATCCCGGAAGGAACTGTACTTCAAACCGTGGATCGCAAAAGAGTTGTAAGATCACTGGTGGATATGGATCCTTCCGTTCAATATGATGGCCCCCTAGCTGTGCTCATTAATCGTTATAGCGCTTCCGCATCTGAAATTGTAGCCGGTGCCATTCAGGACTATGGTAGGGGTTTGATCATTGGCGACAGCCAAACCTTTGGAAAGGCCACCGTTCAAGCCGTGCAAGATCTTCCTGGTTCCCAAGGCCGCCAATCGGATGGAGCCATCAAGGTCACTCAAAATAAATTTTATCGACCCAGCGGAAATTCAAACCAAGAGGTGGGGGTAAAATCCGACGTCCAACTTCCCAGCGTATTAGATGTATATGACATTGGTGAAAAAGAAGAAGACTATGTTTTAAAAACGGACACCATCAAACCGTCCGCTGATTTCCGTCCAGAAGATCGGTTTAAAAAACTGCTCCCTAGTTTAGCGGAACGCAGCCAAAATCGCATTAAGGCTTCAAAGGAGTTTAAAGAGTTGCTTGAAGTGGTTGAAAAAGCAAAAAATGACAAAAACAAAACCACGGTTTCTTTAGCCGATTCTGAGGCCCAGAAGTCCGGCGATACTTCCAAATCAGCCACTAATCCAAATAAAAACGCAAAAAACAAAGAAAAGCCCAAAAAGAAACAAAACGGCGCAGATCCTGAAATTAGGGCCGTAGTTAAAGAAGATGACATCATACTAACGGAGGCAGGTCATATTTTGGTGGATGCCATGGAACTGGCAAAGTAACTGCTCATCAATAGAAAGGAATCATGATGCAGAAAATATTCGTCGCAATGGGAGCTCTTGCCTTTGGAAGTGCATTCGCTTTTCTAGACAACCCTTGGGAAAAGGTAAAAAAACCATCCAAAGGTTCCGTGGATATCGTGGGTGGCTACAATGCTGGCTGCTTAGCAGGTGCTAGTAGTATTCCATGGGACGGTAAAGGATATCAGGTGATTCGCACTAGGCAAAATCGTTTTTACGGAACCCCCCAGATCGTACAGTTTGTCAAGACTTTTGGCGCAAAGGTTTCAAGCAAAGGTATCGTTGCACTAATCGGGGATGTGTCCATGGCACGGGGTGGTCCCTTTTCTACTGGGCATGCCAGCCATCAAATTGGCTTGGATGCTGATATTTGGTTTCTTCAAGACCCTAGAGCCCTCCAACGTCCACTGACGGAAGCCGAACGAAACTCTCTTACCGCCGTTCCCTTAGCAGACATTGAGGCCAATCAACTCATCGCTCGAAACTGGAAATCAGCCTATGCAAATATGCTATTTGAAGCGGCCCATTACCCCAGTGTAGAACGCATTTTCATTCACCCCGCTATCAAGAAAAAGATGTGTAGTCTCTATCCCAGTAACAATGCCTGGCTGTCCAAGTTACGGCCATGGTGGGGTCATAACTATCATTTCCATGTTCGATTGGAATGTCCCCAGGGAGCTTCCCATTGTATTCCACAGGACTCCGTAGATGAATCCAATCCCGCCTGCGATGCGAGCCTAGACTGGTGGTTTTCGGAGGAGTGGCGTGCCGAATATGAAGCCAGAAAAAAGAGACCTCCCAGCGAGCCTAAACTTCCCGTGCTTCCCAAGTTATGCGAAGATGTTCTGACCAGGCAATAATATTATTAGTTTTCCTTTCGGTTCACAGCCGCCATTAAATGCCTTACCACACCCTCGTGTTTTTTATCTTTCGCTAGCATTTGGTACTTTTTAATGGATTCATTTCGAGCGGCTAAAAACTGAGCGTAAAAATTGCTAGACGCAAACTTGAAACTGTTACTTTCATATCTATCAATGATATCGCAAAAATCTTTACTTCCCACTGATTTTACCGCCCGATTCATGCCATTTAATCCATGATTATAAGCGGTGAGAGCAAGTGGCCAACTTCCCAACTCGGCCATATTCATTTTAAGTAACTTCACAGCTGCCCGTGTGGAAAATTCAGTTTCATTTCTTCGGTGAATGGTTCCTCTTCCCATGAGTTGAGTCATCGTTCCCGGCATGATTTGCCACATCCCCGAGGCTCCCACTTTCGACCGTGCACCGGGGTTGTAAGAGCTCTCCACATGTGGTAAAAATGCTATATCACTAGGCATTTTTTCTTCTTTTAATATGGATTGAACGGTGGGGAGATACTTCAAAGATCTCAAAACACCCTGATAAAACTGAGTTTTTAAGCCGCTTTGGAATCGGAGCGAATCGGCCGCGGCTCGTAGTTTAGCAGGATTCGTTTGAGAGTCCGAAAACTTGGCCAACACCTTTTTTTCACTTTCCTGAAGTGTGAGTCCGAACTCCAATTTATCTGCGATCTCTTTGAGTTGATTCTGAGTGTTAGTTTTGATTTCATTGAGCAGAAGATTTCGATTGGTACCACTCACGGCATAAACTCCAAACACTCTGGACAGATCGGTTTTGTCATGGAGCACCACATCATTGGCATCCCATTTCGTATAAACATTTGCCCAAAAATCCACATTTTTGCTCAGACACTTTGGGGTAGGAAAGGCCACAGATAAAGACGTAGCAGAGCTAGACTCCATTTTGGGCAGATCAATTTCACTCCCAATTTCTAATTTTTTAGGAAAAGCGTCGCCACTACTTTTTTTCTTTTTGACTCCAATCTGCGGATTTTTTGGGGTCAGATTCAAGTCTTGCTCCTGAATGGAATTTTGAGGCAAGGATTTTGAGTCCGAATTCCCAAGTTCCAAGTTTTCCTCGGGGGGTAGTATAAAGTCCTTTTCCAGATCCAGAATTCCACTAGAATACGTCTCAGACGGAACCACGCCTTCTTGGCTGGGCAAATCAATTTTAAAATGAATCCCCAAAGCAGAGGAAAAAGATCCCACGACGCCAAAAACAGCTGGCTTTAGCGCGTTTAGAAGACAAGTGTGATACTTTTTCATTTTCACCTCAATCTAGTTGCGTTTAAATGTCTATTGGCTTGCTACCATCACTTTCAATGGAATGCTTCCCTAGCTAGTTCACAAACTATTATAGTACTTTATGTCCAATGACACGGGGAGGCAATTGCCTGATAAGATGCGTTTTTGGCGAATACAAACAATTAGTATAGTTACCTAATTTTTTTTTGACCCAAACTCAGCTCTGGTTTCTGAATGTCTTCAGTTGCCTTAACACTTTGGTAAGGAGTGCCCTACATGAAATGGATCGAAAGCTTGCTACTCATGCCTCTAGCCTTCACGAGTTTTTCCTGCGGAAAAAATTCGGAAGACAAAACAGCATCCAGTGGAGAGACGTCTGTTACCACAGACAACGAAGCTGCCCATGCCACCATTGCCACCTCAGCAGATGATGCGGTAGAAGCCATCGTTGAAGATGCCGCTTCCTCTGCATCACTGGCAGAATCAGGCAAAACGGCCAGTGCCACCAGAACCTGTGAAGCCAATGCCACGGATGGTTCAGCCACCGTTACAACCACTCACACCCTTGATGGATCAATCACAAAAAAAGTAGGAGTGAATGAGTTTACGGTAACGGCGAAGGCGGATGGAAAAGAAACAAGAGTATGGAAAAAAGCCACTGCCGGCTCAGCCATAACCTGCAAAAACGACCGAGCGGCCATTAAATGGGCAGACAACGCCGAGGTGGATGGCTTAAAATTAGATATTAATCTCAATTTTAGCAACAGTCTCAAAACCACCCACAAAAACACGAAGAAAAATACGGAAAAAACCAAAACAAGAGCAGCAAAGGTTGAAGGTTCTCGTTCCATCACCTGGGCTGCCACGGGAAACACCGAGAATGGTACTATCACTCGCACAAGAACCTTAACCAGTTCCGTAAAGCGAACCATCACATTCACCAACAAGGAGGCTAAGGAAACCACTCTTGAATCAACAGTCACCACCTGTGCCACCTCTCCTTTGGTTTCCGAAGTGGTGAGGGACTCTACCACATTTGCCTGGAAAACGAAGACCATCAAGACGGGTTGCTTGGAATCCAAAGACAAGGCAGGAAATATCACCAAAACCACATTTGAAGCCTTAAAGTTTGACAAAACCGCCCCTTGTCTGCCAGTCTCTGGAAGCATTACCGCTGAAGTTTTTGCGTCTGGCTCCACCACGGCTGCATCAAAATACACCATTACTTTTGACAGCGAAACGGCCTACATAAGCAAAGACTCAGGCGAAAAGACGGAGTTTGTGGACTGGAATGGACAAAAATGCGCCTTGGCCGACGAAAGCTGATTCATTTCATGAATTTTTAATGGAGAATGACCTAGAAAATCATAGACTTTCTAGCCAATTTAATTTAGGTGAGTCGGGAAATCTCTGGAATTCTCCACAGTCTTTATTCCACCAATTAGGTCTGAATTCAAATATTCTTTCACAGGAATTTTTAGAGCTCCCCTTGTATGACAGCGCCAATTGGGGTCATTTGGAACTTCGCCAACTCATTGCAAAGTGGCATCCTGGTTCAGAAGTGGAAAATGTCCTTGTAACCACAGGGACGAGTGAGGCTTTATTTCTCCTTATGCGACAGCTTGCACGGAAAAAAGTAGCCATTCTCACTCCAGGATTCCCTTTATTGTTTGAGCTGGCACGAATCAATCAATGCACACTAGTTACTTTACCCGTTTTTTTCGAACCTCAGGGCCAGCCATATCTTCCCATTTCTGTTTGGGAAAATATATTGGAATCGGAACAACCAGATGTTATTTTAGTAAACCACCCCCACAACCCCACGGGGCTAGAACTTCCAGAGCCCATTCAAAAGCTAATTTATGAGTATTGCCATAAAAACCAAGCCGTGTTGGTGAGCGACGAACACTATCGTTTACTGAGCCACAGGTGGCCAAACAACACTTTATACACCAAAGACTTCCCTTGCTTCGTAACGGGTTCCTACATCAAATGCACCGGCACTCCAGGTTTGCGAATGGGATGGTGTGTAGGTGATCACCACACTCTGAAACTCATGCAAAATGAAAAAAATTACATCACTCACACCGTAAATCCCATATCCGAATGGATCAGTCGAGCGGTATTAGCCAAGTTAGGTGCACCCAATCCCAATTGCCTTATGGAACCTTGGAACCAAAATACGAAAGAACTAGGTGGATGGTTAAAGGAAAGTAAAAAATGGATTGGGGTACCTCCTGAGGGAGGATTGGTGACATGTGTCTTCCCCACGATGATTTCAACAAAGGAAGACCTGGAAAAACTTTATCTTAAGTTATTGAGCTTGGGGGTGTTTCTACTTCCATTGCCAAGAATGGAATTTGGCCTGCACTCCCAATCTTGGCTAAAGTACAAAAACTTAAATTTACAGGACCAAGGTCTGGGATTCAGACTTGGTTTAGGAATTTCCCACCAAAACTTAAAGCTTGCCCTTGAAGTCTTGGAGGAAGTCTGAGGTCGTAGATCTCTTGAGATCCACTCTTTCCTGCTATTTTTCAGAGTCACTTTTCAAATGGGAAGGTCTAAATATCACAATGGTGGGAGGTAGCTCCTTATCTGAATAATGGTTGAATTCAGCTTCCGTTCCGATAAATCCAGTGGGAAAGCTAACAAAATTCCAGTAATGCTCAAAAGAATCCGTCGTATTTACAACCCGATAGGGTCCAAATTCGGACTCTATTCCTGGCTTTTCTACCACCCAACCATTTCCTAAATACACGGCAGCATGTCTTAATTCATTATTGACTCCTGACGCTCTGTTTTTAACAAGTTCTATTACGTTTTCTACAGGCATAAATGTCTGCCAAATCGTGAACACATCCCCAGGCGCGATCCATTCTCCTTTTTGGAGAGGTTTCGTCTTTTCATTTAAATATTCAGGAAAATTCCCTGTGAAAACTGATTTTGTTTAGTTAACTGAGTGTTAAAATCACGCTTGAGAGACACTATCGTACTATCTAAGAGTGTAAACGTCGAAACGGTCTCTCCTGTTACTACATTTGCCCTGCTACGGGTTGGCTGTTTAGTTTGCTCAACACATGATACACCAACGGTAACAGCAAAAACACATCCCAAAATTCCATAAAACATCATATTTTCCTAATTTTTCTTAAAATAATCTTGCTTTTACAAACAGAAAGCCAACCGTTTTTATGCTTTTTTTAATAACAAAAGTTAAAAATTATGTCAATAATAATCAATATAACATTTATTAATATCACCAATCATTTTCTATCAACTAAAGAATTCTTAAATCATCGAAATCCATTCCGTAAATTTCTCCTACAATAGTGTAAAAAAATTTACACCTTTTACAAAGTAAATCCGATAACATCTGTTATTTTATTTTAATTTTCAGGAAGTTACAGATATTTCTACTGTGGAACAAAAATTGCTTGCATCCCAACTAAGATCATTGCTTACCTCAGGAGAAAAAAAATGAAGCTCAATTTAGTTAAGTTAAAATTACTAGGTGTGATTGGTTTGACGACTGGTTGCACTTGGAGTCCTTTCACAAAACCCTCCAACAAATCCCAAACTAAGGAAATTTTGAAAGCGGGTTCCCTTCCCGCGCCACTAACCTGCCAGGCTGGGGAAGTGGCCAATTTCTTCTTGGTGGGGGGAACCTTTGCACACAGTTTTCGAGACAAAACGCCAGAAGAGATGAAAAATCCCAATTTCTGTGGAAACACTCCTTTTCCTTTTTGCGATCCCTCCGACACACGCACCCGTAACGAAGCAGAGCTGATAGAAGCTCATTTCACAAATCTACCTGATCGCACCACTAAGGACATCTTTTTATCCGTCAGGCCAGCGGAAATCACCAATGTATACAAATTCGAATATTGCATTACAGAAGAAGCCAAGGTGAGATTGGAGAGGGTGTTGCATGGAAATCCAGATGGAACCATCCAACTCATTCCAGTGACTTCTCAAGCCAAACAAATTGGTTTTGAAGAATTGGTTTTTGGCGATGGATCCAAGATTGATCTGGAAATTCCCACCGAAGGTAACGAAATTTTAAAGGTGGTTTCCTGGCGCGGAAGTGATTCCTCCAATTCTAAATCACCTAGGGTGATGATTGGCCAAGGGTCAAAAGAATCCGATGGCAGAGTGAATTTAAAATCCAAGCCTGTTCAGGTGGATGAAACCATCACCGGCGTTGACCCATTTGGAAAGTGTCATACCATCGGATCCAGAGGAGTTTTTAACAGCCAGATCATTTCCATGGGCACTGCAAAATTATCTTTGGATATTTGTATCTTTGCCAATAGTGATGACACTTGGGACTATGAGGCCGTAAATTTAGTGATAGAGGATTCCAGCGTGGAACTTTCCGATTCCGACAAACGTCCCAAGGAATTTAAAAAAGCCCAGCTCAAAAGA
The DNA here is from genome assembly GCA_044339525.1 of Silvanigrellaceae bacterium. Lineage (GTDB taxonomy): Bacteria > Bdellovibrionota_B > Oligoflexia > Silvanigrellales > Silvanigrellaceae > JBIIVH01. The sequence continues at coordinate 138,831 of JBIIVH010000002.1, forward strand.
GTTTGGAAGGAAACCCTCACACATCACTCCACGTGTGATAACTTTGTATTGGAACTTCCCCATGCGACGTATGCCGCCACGGCCGCTCCTGGATTTAGAGCGGATCCAGTGGAAGACACTTGCAAAGAACAAAAACACCCAAAGGCACCTAAAATCAATGAGGACACCAAAAAAGGTCTGTGGCAGATCTCCTACAAAAATGGCAAAAAAGCAAACGGTGAATTTAGGTCCAATCACTACATAGATGAAGAATCTGCCAGCAACGCTCTAAATGGCTCCAACTCTAAGTGATTCAGTCATTCCAAGGGGAAAGTGGCATTTGATTGTCTAGAAACACGGACTTTTCCCACCCAAACACCCTATGTAAACACATGTATTCTAATGTTAAACATGTGTTAAACAATAACGGATCGTCAGAGTTAACGGAAAATCGAACACCCAGATCTTTCATTTTTGAGACGGGGTGTTCCTTTAATTGGTCTTTCCAACACCCTGTGATTAAATTACTAAGGGGGTTTACGGCAATGGGTCCATTGAAAAAATAATTTTCTGAAAATCCTTTAATTCCATGGGAAACTCGATCTGGTTTCATAAGTTCTATGACTTCACGATGGAGTTGTGGGGATACGTGGTTTTGCTCACCGGTATGAATATCTAAGCCCAGGCCCAGTTCTTTTCTCATTTTGTGATAGATAGATACTTGAGTAGGGATCTTTTCCGGAAGCTCAGGCCCACCCATTCCCAGGCCCACTAAAATAGCAGAACCGTCTTGATGGCGAAGACTTAAATCAGAGGTGATTTCTTGCAACAGATCAAAAAGAGTTTCCATTTCGGTTTGAGGTCTAACCGAAACTGGATCCAAAATCGCCTTGCACGCATAACCTGGTTGGCTTGTTTGTGCACATTGAAGCCCCCTCAAAAAAGAGTTGATAATCTTCCTCAACTCATCTAAATATTGACTATCTTTTGAGAGCGTTAACCCGCGTAATGCCAATGAATCAAAGGGGCTAAAATGCAATTCACAATAAGTAATCTTATCCCTAACCATTCGCTCCATACAGCCTTGGGCGAGATCAAAATAGAAGTCAGGCCCCTCATAATACATTAAGTTATCGCACCAGCTTTTAATAAAATCATTAAAATTAAGAAAAGGTGCCTTGGTGTGGGGGATCTCATGGCTCTCAAATCGTTTCTGCTCCTGATTTTTTGTCTCATAAAAACGGGGGAGCACATAGGCCTCGGCATGTCCATGAAATTCAGACTTGGAGGTCTGATGCATGTCAAAACCCCATTCCCATTGCTCATCTGTAAAAGTACTAAACGGCAACAGACCCGCCAACTTAGATAGCTGTTTTTGAATCTCTGTTTGAAATGACAAAGCATTTATCATATCATTCACCTCTTCCTGGCATTGCTGTTCTTCAAAATTTTGTTAGCATCCACTTCGTATCCGACTATGCTTTTACCTTTAAGTCAATGGGGCGTCCACCATGTCACACAAGCGATTATTAGTAGGTCTTACTTTGGGTTTGAACTTTTTTGACTTAAATTTGGCCTTATCCCAGCCACCCATTGGCATGCCCAAACGAAACGCACAGTTGGAGAAAAAGGGACAAACCTCCTATTCCATTCATTGTTCCAGCTGCCATGGAGAGAAATTGGATGGAAAAGGACCCATTGGGGATTCACTGATCCCTAGACCCCGTAATTTAATCACGGCCACTTGGCCGGCTGGAGATTCCAGTGAACAGTTGTTTAAATGGATTTCAGAGGGGATTCCGGGAACCATGATGATGGGTTTTAAGCATCTTCCGGAAGCAGAGCGATGGAACCTTGTTTTTTACATTCAGTCAAGAAGGGGAAAGAAGTAGTTGTATTTTTTGTCACGATAAAAAACCGTGCGGACTAGTTAGTTACTTTGAGAAAAATCATCCGCCTTGTCCAGCGTAGCCGCCAAACTCAAATCACCACCGCGATACACGGATCGTACTCTGTTGATATCTCCTTCGGAAAGCCTTCTGGTGATCATCCCCTCTCCAATAAATAGGCTGGGATTCATAACTGAAAACTTATCCACCGTATCGGAAATGTGGGTCAAGCCAATCAAATGACCCAGCTCGTGTAGGGCCAAACTTTCTAAATCCACAATGGTTTTAACGCCTTGGCTATACTCTTTGATGGAGTCACCAAATAGGTAAAATTCTGCATTGTACCTGATGTCTGCTTTTGTGATGCTCGATTGGTCTTTAGGGTTATTTTCCCAAATGGTGGTGGCCAGGACGCTATTGCTTTTTCCCGTGGCTTGGGCCCAATTCCAATCCAGGTAATGGCCATTGGTTTTGTCATCCAATGGAGCATAGAGATCCTTGAAGCTCGCCCCCTTTAACTCTTCTTTTCCAGCAAACTCAAATAGTTTCATTCCGACAGCGGCTTCCCAAGACTTCATAGCGGCCATCAAATATTGGCTGGTTTCATCTTTGATTTCTGTGGAAAGCTTATATTTGATCGGCAAGTTCCCCACCCACCCCTTAGAGCTGTGCACCCCAGCCAAACTGGCGGAGGCCGTCTGCTTTTGGATGGAGGTGTTGGTATTTGGTCTACTAACCTGTGTGGTTTCTTCTTTACCATGAACATTAACTCGGTATTTCTGGGCACCACATGCCACGTATCCACCCAAACTCGTTGAAATTACAGACATAAAAGCTGTATAGGTGAGAATCACGTTTTTTTCTTTCATGGATGCACCTCCCTTGCCCTATGAAAAGGATATCGGTGCCCTTCAAAAAGGCTTTAAAAAACAAGCAACTCATTGTTATTTTTTTAATTTTTCAAAATTTAAACCAAGGGGGTAAAACAAACTTTACGAGAGGATTTCAAAAATTTGGGTTGACAGGAAATTCAAGTGTGCTAACTAAAAGGGCTGATGCGATTGTCATGTAGAGTTTGGCTGACCCCAGGAATGGGGTGTGCCGGCTCCCAAATGTAAAAAGAAATGTGAGGATTGCCGCTATGACATCCAACGTAACGGAAAGCAGATTGAACCATACCAACGTAGAATTGGAAGACGAGTTGGAAGACAATGACTATGAAGGCAGGCTCGTAGAAGGTGCCGAAGGTGGGGACGATGTGGCCATTCCAGCGGACACGCTGTCTTACGCCGCCCATCAGATCAGCATTCCTGCTTGCCCGGAAGGCTATGAAACGTTCATTGAAGAAACCAGTTTGGAAAGACTGGTTTATTGGAAGCTCCAAGGGCTGTTTGAAAAATTTGATGAAGATCCCCCCAATAATATCCTAAGAACGGTTTTGGCCCACGTGGAAAGGCCATTGTTTGCTCTGGTTTTGAAAAAAACGAGGGGAAATCAATCGAAAGCCGCTGAAGTTTTGGGATGCAACCGCAACACCCTACACCGAAAGCTGAAAGGTTTTTCCATTCAGCCCAAAGATCTGCGTAAAGCACTGAAAAATAAGGCCACACGGACTCCGGAAGAAGTGTTTGAAGAGCTGGTTCGTCAGGATTCCTAGAGCTCGCTGTTTTTTTGAGACTTTGATTTCTTAAAGGACTTTGCACGTTGAAAGAAACTAAGTCCAGATCCCAGCTTCTCCCCCATTCCCTCGATGCGGAACTCGCCATCTTGGGAACTTTGCTCACGTATCCCTCCCTTGGGGTGGAGATTGGAGACAAGCTCCAGTCTCGGTACTTTTTTTTAGAGTCTCATCAAATCGTTGTCCAAACGATGGTTGAACTCATTTTAGAAAACATCCCCCCGGATCTCATTAACGTCATCGAGCGACTTCGATACAAAAATGAGCATGAAAAGGTTGGGGATCTAGAGGGGCTTCGACATTTTCTCCAGTCTTCCTCCCATCCCGAAAACCTCCCGTTTTGGCTCCATGAAGTCAAAAAATACTGGGAACTCAGAACCGTTGTAGATAAATGCGCGCAAATTTCTGCAAAGGGAAAGCAGATTGCGGGCGCGAACATCGATGCATTCTTACAAGAAGTGGAGCAAACCTTTCTGGAACTGGCCGAAAGTCGGGTCACCAAAGGGCTGGTGAGTTCTGCCGAAGTGGTGCGAGAAACCATTCTTCAACTGGAAAAGGTGATGCTTAACCCCAACCAAGGGGTAACGGGAGTGCCCTCTGGATTTGTGGATCTGGACGCCATCACGGCGGGTTTCCAACCTTCGGACCTCATCATAGTTGCCGCACGACCTGCCATGGGGAAAACCGCCTTTGCCCTTAACATCGCCACCAATGCGGCCCTAAGAGCCGATAAACGAACCGCTTTTTTTAGTCTGGAAATGAGCAGCACTCAGCTCATGCAGCGTCTGTTGGCCACGGCGGCCCGAATCCATTCCCATCACTTTCGCGATGGAAAAATGACCGCGGAAGATCTTCAAAGACTTTACCCCGAAGCGGCGGCACTTCAAACCGATCGACTGTGGTTCGACGACACCCCCGCCTTAAGTTTGGTGGAATTGGGTTCCCGATTGAGAAAGGTCAAACGGGAAAAAGGGCAGGTGGACTTGGTGGTGATCGACTACCTCCAGCTTATGACCGTGGGTGGTGCGGCCCAATCAAAAGCCGTTGCCAGCCGAGAAAGAGAAGTGAGCATCATCTCCATGGGGCTTAAAGCTCTCGCTAAAGAACTGGCTTGCCCCATCATCGCCTTGGCCCAGTTGAATCGTGGATTGGAACAACGCCCTGATAAGCGTCCCAAGCCCGCCGACCTTCGAGAATCCGGCTCCCTAGAGCAAGATGCCGATCAGATCATGTTTTTGTACCGGGATGAGGTCTACAACAAAGACTCCACCGAAAAAGGCATCGCGGAGGTGATCATTGGGAAAAATCGACATGGTTCCCTGGCCACGGTGAAACTTGCCTTTCAATCGGAGTTCACCTCTTTCCATAATCTAGCCCAGGTCTAAAACCCATTAATGTGATTTTGGAGGTATCAGTTTCACTTCACCAGACTCCGTCACTCTTCGACACCACTTATTTTGAGTATCGCAGTAGAAATAGGTGAGTTTGAACTGAGAGGTTTTGGGGGCTGTAACCGCTCCCTTTATGGAAACTTTAAACTGATTTTGCTGGGTATCAAATTGGGATTTATCCCAGGTCCACTGGGTTCCTTCCGAAAAGGAAACCTCACCTGTGACCTTCAAACTCCAAGGCCCATCAAAGTTCAGTTTAGTGCCCTCTTTCAAGCGCAGCTTCCAGGTGACAAACGGCGGAGCTCCCGGTTTTGAAGGCTCCACATTCACCTCCAATTGGGGTTGTTCCGCAGGTGGAGCCTCAGCCCCCAAAGAGGAGCTCGATGCTAAAAGCAAGCTCAATGGCACCACTGTTAGGCTAATGCCTTTCCCTTTTTTGCCAACCATTGACGAATTTCTCCCAATCATTTAAACCTAATTAACAACACAAAACCTGTATTTAGACGGTTGTGTCGCGGATAGGACTTTTACCAAAGTTTAAAGCACGAATCAATTTTTATACCACAAGAATAGTGAGATTAGTTATGCCAATTTATAGCACGAATCCTGTTTTACTGGCCCTATCCTCTGCTTGCGTTACCTTGAGCTTGGTTTCTGGAACCGTTTTTGGTTCCACGCAAATTTCCCCCACAGGGTCAACCGCTTCCGCAGGGGAACACGCGGTGGCAGGTTCTCTCATTCCTTGGCATAAAGGTTCCGTTGAGTCCGCCTTTGAAGTGGCAAAAAAATCTCATAAACCTCTGTTCCTTTATTGGGGAGCAGTATGGTGCCCCCCCTGCAATGAAATCAAATCGCAACTATTTTCAAAGCCTCAATTTTCCCAATTGATGGATCAAGTGGTCCCTGTTTACTTAGACGGGGATTCCAGTGCCGCTCAAATTTGGGGTGAGAAGCTCAAAATTTCAGGTTATCCTACACTTCTTCTGCTCACTTCCCAAGGCCAGGAGGTGTTGAGATTCAACGAAACCGCCAATTTCTTGGAATTTCAAAGTTCTTTTGAAAATGCATTGCAATCGCTGAAACCTTTTTCGGATACCTTTCAGAGAGTGCTGCAAAGCTCCAAGGCTCATCCCGCAAGCCTAGCGGATTGGAAGATGGTGGCTCAGTTCAACTGGGAAGATCCAAGCGTGGATTTGGGATTAACAGACAGTGAGCGACTATTCGCGCAAATGAAGCTATTTAGAGAGATTCCAAAGGAACTTTTAGCCGAGAGGGCTTTGATAGCTGGCAGTTTATTGGAGTTTGCGAGTCATCAAAATCCCAAAGAATCCGCCCCCGAAGTGAAAAACTTGATTCAGTATATTAAAGCCAATCCTAAAGAATATCTGGATGCCCTCTTCCTAAACTCCAAAACCATATTGAGCGCACGTCGATTTTTAATCTACAGCACCAAAGAAATCCTTGAATTTGTGGCGCCTGAATCTCAAAATCAAGAAAACCTCTTGCACCAACAAAAACTCGCCACCACTTGGCAGAACGCTTTGGAATCCATTCATCGATCTTCTCAAGTGAGCGCCGATACCAAACTATCCTCCCTCATTGCCATGATAGCCCTGGAACCCATCCTGTACAAACCCACTTCTTCCAAGCCAAACTCTTCCAAGCCAACTTCTGAGACGGAATCACCAGAAGTAAAACCAACTCCTGCTCTGCTCGCTCGAGTCAAAAAAGAAGTCCATGGGGCTTTGAGCCAAAAAAGATCCTCTTTTGAGAGACACACTTTGGTCACCACCGCGGCCTACCTCCTTCAAAAGGCGGGAGAGGTGAATGAAGCCCGAGAGTTATTAAAGAAAGAACTGAAAACAAGCATCGCTCCTTGGTATTTGGAATCTTCCCTTGCTGCATTGGAGGAGGACGCTAAAAACGTTCCTGAAAGCCTTAGATGGAGTGAAGAATCCCTAAAACAAGTTCCGGGCACAAGCTCCAAACTACAGTGGCTGGCTTCCGACATCATGAGAAATCTAAAGCACCTCACCCACCCAAATGTCAAAGAGCTTGCCTTAAGCGAAAAGATTAGGGTAAAATTGGAGGTGTATTACTCCATGGCCATGTCTTTTTCCGATGGGTTTTCAGGACGCAATGCCGGAAGACAAAAGAAACTTGCCAGCAAACTGGGACCTTGGTTAGAAATAGGCGATCACAAGGAGTGGATTGGAAATGTATCCGCCAAATGTGAAACTCTGTCTTCTTCCTCCCAACAAGCTCCCTGTAGGGCTCATTTTGCTTCCGCGCTCAAGGCAAAGGGTCAAATGTGACTTCCTTTGACACCTTTAATGCAGAACAAAGAGAACGATACCAGCGCCACTTGATGCTCACTGAAATTGGTACAAAGGGACAAGAAAAGTGGGCAAACTCCCATGTTTTGGTGGTGGGAGCGGGAGGCTTAGGGTGCCCAGTGTTACTTTATTTAGCCGCGGCAGGGGTGGGGCGCATTACGATTTTGGATCCCGATAGGGTATCCCTCTCTAACCTCCAACGGCAAATCATCTATCAAACACCCGATGTGGGCCAGTTCAAAGCCGAGGTGGCTTCCCAGCGGATTAGGCTTCTGAATCCTAATGTAACTGTAGAATTTTTCAATTCAGAGCTTAGCCTTTCTAATATTGAAAAGCATTTTAAAAATACTGATGTGGTGGTGGATTGTTCCGACAACTTTTCCACTCGCTACCTTATCAATGATGCTTGTGTTTTGTGGTCTAAACCCCTTTCCTACGCAGCGGTGTATAGAATGGAGGGACAAGCGGGATTCTTCCGAAATGCCCCAGAAGACCCTTGTTTACGTTGTGTCTTCCCCCAAGTTCCCGCTCCAGGACTGCTGCAAAATTGCACCGAGGCAGGAGTTTTAGGAGTGTTACCTGGGTTTTTTGGAGTCTGGCAAGCCAAAGATGTGTTACGTTACTTAATCAATCCTAATATCGTCAGTCCCAAAATTCATTTTTTTGATCTCTGGGGAGATACAAAACACGTTTTGTCTATCAAAAAAAACCCTCTATGCCCCGTTTGCAAGATATCCGGCAATGAACAAGGAATGAAAGATTTTTCCTTGGAATCCCTCCCTTCCCTGCCATGGAAGTCCATTTCTTGCCAGAAGGTTTTTTCCCAGATTTCCCGATACACCATCATTGACGTTCGCACCGAAGAAGAATTTGTGGCAGGCCATTTACCCCATTCTAAAAATCTTCCACTGTTGCTGCTCCATAAAGAGACCCTGGAAGGATTGAATCGGGAGAAAGCGTACCTTATCGTTTGCCGATCAGGAGGTCGAAGCGCCCAAGCATGTCTTACTTTTGTAGAACAAGGATTTAAAAATATTACCAACCTAGAGGGTGGATTAATGGCCTGGAAAACGAATCAAAACCCAGAAATGGACGTGATTTAGGCTCTTTCAATTTGCCCTTCCGCCAGCTTTTTCTTTACCAATTGGAACCGACTCTGCAACACCTGAGTTAGGTCATAACCTAAAGCTTGGGAAGATCGTTTAAGCCACTCTTTGGCATTCCATTTTTGATTTCCCCTGAAATTCTCATGGAGCTTCACTTTCTGAGTGGCCATGTTCATCACTGCATTTAGTTCCAGCTCATGGTGCTGAGAATGGCGCTTCACTTCGGAAACCGTTAAATTTACATCCACACAGTCACACAATCGATTCAAACAATAAAAATCCTGTACAATTGTGATTTTACCGGAAGAATCCCGAAATAAGAGAGGTTCCACAGACTCCAAGCAATCCCTAATATCCAGTTTAGATCCTTTAGCATAATCTTTAGGCAAAGCGATGTTGCCCTCCACATTTTTCCCAAAAACCGCTTCAAAATGGGCTACCCGTGCTTGGATGGCTTGAGGTAGACACTGATTTAAGAGATCCTGAGTCTCTTGGTCGTTCAGAACCACTTTTGGGTCCCACGAGGAAAAACCATCTGCTTCCAAGGACGGGTGCAACTCACCCACCCAGGGTTCCTGAGTGGAAGTGAGGGTGCGTACCTGCCTTACCCCTTGGGAATCCGAACCAATCCAAAGGATGGCATGGATGCGATTGGACCAAGATTTGGGGGCTTCCGCATCCGACTTTGACTTAAGTAATGATTTCAATTGAGATTTGAGTTCAGACCCCAAAGGCTGCAAAACAACCAGAAATTCCGCCTGTTCATGCAACAGTGGAACGGTTTCCCAGGAGGTGATATTATCCCCTAATTTATAGAGAAATGCAGCTTCCCAGGTTTTGCCCGCCAGCACTATCGTAGACAGAAAAGCATCGGACGGAGACAATGGACTAAACAGATTTTTCATGATGCAACCCTTGTTTCAAGAACCCTAAAAATCGCTGTAAATTTCCACAAATTTTATAAAAAATCAAGCAAAAATCACCTTTGCCAAATGGACACTTGCCAAGAGTCGGTGTACCTTGGCCGCACCAAAGCGACCCCATAACACCCTTTCCCATCGGGAGACAAGCCATGAAAACCATCCTCTGGACCCGCGTCTTTATCTTAGGCTCCCTATTTGCAGCAGGCACCCTGGAGGGTCAGTCCACTCCTGGTGCGCTCAAGGTTCCCTATCAATCCTCTTCCCTTGAGGTAGTGGATATGCATTTGCACACAGGCTCTTATGACACCATGGGCCCTCTGGGAAAAAAATTTATCCTTTCTACCTTACCCAGCTTTATCCCTGATTTTTTGAAGTCCTTTTCCCTTCAAACCATTGGATCTTGGATGTTAGACCCTTATGGACCCCTAATTGGTATCCAATCAGAATGCACCAAGGCTAAAATCAAATACTGCGGCCTATTTGCAGTGTACGCTCCAGAAACCTGGGGAATCACCCCAAACAAAACCATCGAAAAATACCTTCAAGACAAAAGAAACAAAGCCAACGGTGGCAAAACAGAGTTTTTTGGATTTGCCAGCGTAAACGTGTCCCAGTGGGATTCCCAATCCACTCAGAGTTTGGCCGAACTCGAAACCAGTCTACAAAATCCTAAAATCAAAGGGATCAAGCTCGCTTTTATTCACAACAATATCCCTTTACACGAAGAAAAATACAATCCTATTTATGAGTTAGCTCAAAGATACCAAAAGCCCGTTTACCATCATCTGGGTTCTAGCCCGCTGCGAAAGCTCAGTGACTTTGCAACCACTGAAGAACAAAAAGCGTACTTGTCTAGTTATGATCCCAAGGGTTTAGAATTATCCATTTCTAAATTTTCAGAAGTGACGTTCATCTTGGGACACATGGGTTTTGACTTCAATAAAGAAGGCTTCGATTTTTCAGAAGAGATTTACCGGCTCGCGGCTAAATACCCAAACGTGGTTTTGGAGATCTCCGCTTTTGGCAGGCAAGCTTACGATCCGGAAGGTCGATTTATGGATGGAGTCCTTAAACACGTCAAAGAAATGGGATTGATCACACGCACCATCTATGGTTCCGATGGACCTGGAAACCCAGGCGGCATTAAAAGTTATCTAGATGGCGTGCTAAAAAGCTTAGAAAGAGTGGGATACACTCCCTCAGAGGCTGAAAGCATTCTATCTCAAAATTCCAAAAAACTACTTTCTTTATAGAGAAGCTCGGGCCATGAAAAAAAAATTAGCCTTCGCACTGCTTTCCATTCACTCACTGGTTTCCCTGCAATGTCATTCACAAAAATCTAACACCAAAAGCTCCACCTCACCTTTAACAGCCCCTCAAAAAAATCTCCCCGATCCCTTTCATGCCGAGGCCCAAATCTCACTCAATCTCAAAGACACAGACATACTCAATCCCTCTTCTTTGGAGCCTAAGATCTACAACACGCTCGTTGTAGACAATGGCGAGGCCCCTGTTACGTTAAAGGTCTTTGTGAAACCCATTCGCCTACGAAAAAATTTGGCACAGTTGGAACTCCATTTTACAAATTCTTCCAACGTGGGATTTGACGGTCTAGAAGTGGAGATTTTAAGTCTTTCCGAAAATCAAAATTTGTATGACATTTCCAACAATCCCTTCCAAAAATCTCCCATGGCTCCAGGCCAAAAAGTTTCCGCAGGTGCGGTGGCTCCCAAAGGAGTGACAAAAGTAACTCTCGCCATGGACGTATTGGCGTCCAAGGAGCTTGCCGCACAGATCAAATTACGTTTCTCGGGAGTGCCTTTCGCTCATCAGGCAAAGAGTTCTGCTCCCTTAGCACTGAGCCAAGACCAGAAGGAACTTTGGGTGGTGCAGCCGGACCTCAACCGGGTCTTTGTGATGGACACCTCTACAAACGCACTCCTAACCAGCTTTGAGGTGAATGGCAAACCCACGAGTTTGGACATGAGCCCAGACAATCGATTCACTCTAGTGACCACATCTGAGTCTAATGAGGTGGTTGTCATTGATAGACTTAATAAATCTATCGTTCAAAGATTGAGCTCAAAAGATAAACTGGGAATCGATTTGCGCACCATACTTACCGATCCCAATACGGGAGATGTTTATGTTGGTGGGTTTGTTTCTGATACCATTTCGAAGCTTAAACAAACCCCCTCAGGGTACGAATTGGCAGAAACCCTAAACATTGGTAGACGCCCCACGCATATGTCATTATCTCCCCGGGGAGATCACATCGTGGTGTCCCATTTTATGCCCCGAGGTAAGATTAGATCTAATGAGGCCTGGACGAGCACCATCAGCACCACCCCTTTGAAGTTGGTTAAAGAAACAAAGATGGTTGATAATTTTAATTTGAAAGAAAGCATTTGTCTTTCAAATGTATACAAATCTAGATTTCCTCAAGCCACTCCTGAATTACTCACCACAGAAGGCGTGAACTCACAACTCGCCGGAGTCTTTTTGCACCCCGCAGGGCACTACGGATGGGTGCCAGGCACCAAAGTTCCCGGGGGAATTCCCGTGTATGAGCTTGGTCCAAATCACGGCGAGCTTTCTAAAACCTTTTTCACAGGACGCAAAGGGGAGTTCACCAGTGCCTTTAATTTTATGCTAGACACCAGGAATTTTAAGGATGTAGAAAACATAAAATCCTTTGGCGTCTTGGATATGGACGACGTGTCGTACGAACAATTGGAGTGTGGGCAGTACGATCAGGAATCGGAATTTCTCACGGCCACCTACATCGATGGAAATAAGCAAATTACAATTGGTCCAAACCAACCCACCGCGCTCACAGGATTGCAGGAAGCCAGTCCTGTTCGATTTGTGGCCTTCACACCCAGCGGAAGACAAGTGGCTATGTTGAGTTATTCTTCCGACCAATTGCTTTTAGTGGATGGGACCACTTTCCATCCTCTTTCCAAAAACCATTATCTTTTACCAGGCAACAACCCCACTGGAATGGTATTTAGCCAGGATGGAAGCAGAGCCTACGTGACCTACGCCAATTCCAGAAATGTGACCGTATTAAACACAAGCGAGTTAGAATCTCCCGATCGATTAACGGAACCTAAATATCTCACTTATCGGTACAACAATGACCCCATTTATCGCCGGGGTGCAGGCTTTTTAACTTCTCACCGCATTGAGAGAAATTTAGAGGGAGTGCTTGCGGAGCCTCCCATCACGCAAATTGCAGATGTGACCTTAAGCACCGACTTAGGCATGCCTGCAAAAATGCTACGCGGAAAAATTTTGTTTGAATCTGCAAACCCCAAAAAACACCCCACTCTTTCTGTGTCCACGCTTGGATCCTGCACCGGATGTCACCCAGAAGGCGGCACCGACGGAAGCCTATGGAGCACTATGGAAGGAGAGCGGCGCACCATGTCTTTATGGGGCGGGGTGGCCGGAAGGGGATGGTTGCACGCCTCCAGCACCCACGCCGATTCCTTAGAATTTGCCGATATCATTGTTACCGAAAGACTGGGGGGTCATTTAAGCAAAGAGGACGTAGATTCCCTGGCAAATTATGTCAGTTTTGGGTTGCCCACCCTTCAATCACCCAAAACCGATCCACTAAAAGTAGCTCAAGGAAAGATCCTTTTTGAAAAATCTTGTGCGGGGTGTCATCAGGGTAACAAACAGACAAGTGGCAATCCAGATTCCCAAAATCCACTGGGAGGAGCTGACCCCAAAAAGCCAGCCTCTGTATTTAATGTGGGAACCGCCACTGAATTTGCAGGTGCGGGAACCCCATTATTATTCGAGATTCTAAGGGCAAAAAACCCCGAAGCTCCTTACTTAAAGCTCATTCGCGGAGACCGGGATTTGGGTTCTGCCGACCCCGTTCAAAAGTACCTAGATTTCAGACCCAGACCCGATCGAAAGCGCGGTTACTTTAAAGCCCCTGCCCTTACCGGAACTTGGCACAATGTGCTCTTTTTTCACGATGGAAGATTTGACAGCTTGCAGGAGGTGGTGGTTTTTTTCAATAACCTTTTCGGGTTAGAATTAGACTCAAACCAGCAAGAAAGCTTGGTGGAATACCTTAAAACGTTATAATATTGACAAGAAGAGGAACCCCCCCCCTTTATGGACCGAGTCATCACCAGAGCTGCGGAACTTAATTGCACGGCTGATCAAGCATTTGAGCTATTTTCAAATCATTTTTATCTATCCAAGTGGCTTGCAAAAGATGCCCGGGTGACACCAGAGTTGGGAGGAGCCTTTGAACTATTCTGGTCTAGCTTTAAAAGTGATTCCACGGGAAGCGTTGGGTGTAAGATCCTTGTTTTTCAGCCTGCCAAGTTACTTGCCTTTGAATGGAAGGGTCCAAAACAATTTAATCACTTCATGAACTTTAGAAGGCCCCTCACCCAGGTTTTTGTTAGCTTTTTTACAGAAAAGTCAAAAACAAAAATCCTACTGTGTCATACGGGTTGGGGAAAATCAGAGGAGTGGGATGAGGCCTATTACTGGACAGAAAGCGTGTGGAAGGTAGCTTTTTCGGCTTTAAATCAATTAGCCGCCACAGAATTCACGAGAAAATCACCGGTACTGGATTTTAGTTTCAATCTCGTATATGTGGATAAAATAGAGCCCGCGTTGGCCTTTTACACCAAGTATCTTGGCTTTGTAAAAGAAAGTGTCATGGAGGATGGGTCTTGCTTAGGAAAGGCAGGTCCAGTTACCTTATGGATCGGACCCAATTTCCAAAAGTCCAAAGTAAATGAAGACTCTGTTAGAACAAGCATTATGTATCACATTGACTCCATTTTTCCACTGTTTCAATCTCTAAAATCTGATGGGGTCAAAACCATACAAGACACTCCTATCGAAATGAAAAATGGACAGTTTTGGTTTCAGTTTATAGACCCTGCAGGCAACATCCTAGAAGCCTTGGGTGAAAGATAGCTTTTTAAACTTCGTCAAACTCTTCAAACGTTTTTAACAGTGCTTTCAAAATCTGTTCTCGTTCTTCTTGATCCAAAGCATAATCACCCAACAGATAAATCACGTTGCCCAAAACCCTTAAATGAAGCCCATTTCGAATTCCCAGAGCGAGAGCCACTTTGGCACTTTCGTTTTCATAGCCCCCTTTAAGATTTAAAGTCACAGCCAAAATCAATCCAACATTAGTAATCCATTTTACTTTGTTCAAACTTAAAAGCACTTGTAGAATGTCAACTGACCAGAAGGATTGAAATTTTCCCGCTAAAAATCCTCCCCTTGATGTAAAATCCGCTAAACTTCTCAAGGCAGCTGCGCAAGCCGCTGGATAAGCCGTGTAGCTATGACCATGGAGCAAGGCATGAGCTTTTGAAGGACCCAAAAACGCATTAAAAACGGATTCGCGTGCCAAGGTTACACCCAAAGGCAAAACACCACCCGTTAGCGCCTTTGAATAGCAGGCAATATCAGGCATACGGTTTAAATACGCAGAGCCTGTGGGACACCCCAACCTGCCAAATCCTGTAAAGACCTCATCAAAGATCACAGGAATCTTTTCAAACCGACATTTATCTATCAGCATTTGCTGAAATTTAGGTAACACGAAATGCATTCCTGCGGACCCTTGTACTACAGGTTCAATGAGCAAAGCACCCAAAGGTTCGTCTGGCCAACTATTTTCAATGTAATTTTGCATCACAAAAATGGAATCGATGGAATCGTCCATGTAATGAAACAACTCATTAAGACTCTTAAACACCTTTTTTTGCAAAAACCAAGCTTCAAAACCGGAAGGCGGCGTTTCACCTTCCCACACCACTTTAAATCCGTCTTTACATTGAACCACTCTGGGGTATTCCAACCAAATCCCTTTAGGTTGATACCATTCCTCTTGCTCATTAAAAACGTTTGGACTAGCGGCGCATTGAGTCCCAAGAGTGTCGCCATGGTAAGAATGAATCAAGCCTAAAACCCTAAATTCCCCTTGATGATCGAATTTGGGGTTGGACCTTTTCTTTTTCTCATTTTCCTTGCGCACCCAGCGAAAGGCCATCTTCAAAGCAACCTCTAAGGCGGTGGAACCGTTGTCGGAATAAAACGCTCGCTGAGCCCAGCCATCACCCACACTATTAACAAGCTGCTCAGCTAAGGTAACTGCTGGTTCATGGAGGGTTTCGGCAAACAAAACATGTCCATATCTGGAAATGGTGCCGGCCACATCGCTTGATAACTGGGGAACCAAAGATGAATTCGTGTTGGTCCACCAGCTTTGGGAGCCATTGTACAAGCGATGCTGGGCATCGGCTGCAAAAGAATCATCTGGCGGAGCCTCAAAACAGCCTTGCCAGTGTCCATTTTGATTACTCAATACCAAGAAGGGGTTGATTGGATTTTGATGTTGGGTAAAGGGCCACCAAATGTATTGCTTTGCTTTTTCAAACAGAGCACCGTTTTTACTTTTCTGATATATGGGAAATTGAGTCATCTTTAGCAAAATTTCATCAAAAATCCCAAAATTCTGAGCGCAAAATTCACCTAAATCGAGGTCACTTTCGTTTTGAGAAAAAGTGGCCGTCTTTAGTGACCAAAACAAAATTCCTTTTTTTTCCAATGTTGTTTTCAAATAAGACGCATTTCCTTCTTTGCTTTCCAAACACACTACGCCCAGGAGGGGAACACCCCTATGTAATAAGCTCTCAAGGGCGCAGAGAGTGCCAGAAATCCCACCCAGCTTGGAATCCGCCACTAGTAAAATCGGAAAATCCACAAGGGCAACAAAATCAGCGCTAGGCATCCCGAAGTGCAAGGGGGAAAGGACACCTCCTGCCCCTTCCAGTAAAGTAATGGGACAGGTCGTTCTTGGGAGCTTCGTTTGACTACCCACAATACATTCTTTGAGTGCTTTTTGAAAACCCTTGGGAGTGCACAATGAGGCAGTAGGACGAGTCTCCAACGGCTCCATTTCAAGGGCCAAGTGGGGTGAAACAGGCGCTTCTAAAGTAACAACCGTGCTGGTGATTAAGAACTCTTTTTGAGTCACCGCACTGCAGACTCGTTTTGCATCAGAGGCAGCTTGGCCACCTGTCTGTACCGGTTTAATGTAACTTACGGCTTGCAAATGGTCGGTTGCTATTTTACATAAGGAGCTTGAAACCAATGTTTTACCAACATCTGTATTGGCCCCTAGGATCCAGAATGCATTGGCTTCAAAAGTTGGGACATGCTTAGACATAACCTATCGATCTCCTTCTCATGGTGCGAAGCACGAACCACCACACGAAGTTGCTCTTGCCCCCTTGGCACTGTGGGAGAGCGCATGGCTTTCACTAAAAGCCCTTGTTTCTTAAAAAATCCTTCCGCCGCCAGCACATTTTGGTCCCCGGGAATTAGGATGGAAACAATAGGAGAGTTCATGGACTCTAAGCCCGAAGTCTGCGGGTTTCCCAAGGGAATACCTTCTCGCTCAAGTCTTGAATGCAAAGAACAGATGTTTACTTTTAGCTTTTTTCTGGCTTCACCGCCTTCTTCAGACATACACCGATTCAACTGAAAATCAAAGGCAAATGCAAAAAGTGGCGAAACCCCGGTAGTATACCTAAAAAAGTAGGAACCTTGTAACACGGCTTCAGGAAGGGGTGATTTTAAAAGGATTAGACCACCTTGCACTCCTAAGGCCTTTCCACCTCCTAAAATCACAGCCACCGTCTTTTCGCGGATTTTTTGGGACTGATCGAAGCACCCTGTCCCCTTTTCACCCAAAACTCCAAAGGAGTGGGACTCATCAAATGCAAAATAGAGGTTTTCGATTTCCGCTAAATCTTCCAATGTCTTCCTGTGGATCTGGCTTCCCCACATGGAATGAAGTCCTTCTAAAAAGAGGATCTGAACACCCGAAGTGTTTTTTAGCAACTTAGGCTTTAGCCTGTCGAGCTGAGTACTTCTAAAAAAATCAACTTTTGTAGACTGAGCTTTAATCCCTTGGTGAATGCTAGCGTGGGAATAGAGGTCGCAGTGTACTTTCCAACCCACTCCCACCTTTTGCACCCAAGCAAATGCCTCTAATAAAATGCAGTTGGCCACAAAGGCACTTCCCACCAAAAAGGCCTTATCAAAACCAAACACCCGAGCCCATTTTGTTTCTATTTCTGTTACACTATCCGAGTGACTAAACACCAATCGGGAGCCACCCGACCCTAACGAAACAGAATTCGTGCATCGGGTAATTAATTGCAGTGCATTTGTACTACCAAAACCCAAGTAGTCGTTGCTGCTAAAATCAATTAAACTTTCAGCCGCCTTCTGCGCCACCGATCGGCGCAAAGAGCGACCTTCCAAATTTTGAACCCACTCCAAGATTTGCTGGGAACTTTGCTCCCAAGAGTTCATTGCAGGGAATCAACGGAGGCAAGGGGAGGATGGGTTAATTTTTGTATGAGATTTTCGTCAAAATCCTGTCCTGGAAGGGGAGTTGTTAAAAGTTTTTCGCCCGAAAAAATAGAATTGGCTCCGGCCACAAAGCAAAGTGCCTGAGCCTCTTGGCTCAATTGCATTCTTCCTGCTGACAATCGAATTCGAGTTTTAGGCATGAGAAGCCTAGTCACGGCTACGGCTCTCACCAGATCAAAGGGGTCCACCGGTGCTTGATTCACCAAGGGAGTCCCTTCTACGGCCACTAAAAGATTTAGGGGAACGCTCTCCGGCTGTGGCTGCAAAGAGGCTAAAAATGCCAACATCTCTAGCCTATCATCTGCCGTTTCTCCCAAGCCCAAGATCCCTCCGGAGCAAACCTGCAGACCCTCTTGGCGCACCGTTTTTAGAGTTTTAACCCGATCTTGAAAACTTCGAGTGGTGATGATCTTTTCGTAATGGGCTTCAGAAGTATCAATGTTGTGATTATAGACATCTAAACCAGCTTCTTTCAGGGCTCTGGCTTGATCTTGGTTTACCATTCCTAGTGTGGCGCAAACTTCTAGGCCAAGAGCTTTAACACCTTTAACACTTTCCAATACACTTTCGAATTGTTTTCCACCGGGAGGTGTTCTCCAAGCGGCCCCCATGCAAAATCGACTGGCTCCCGATTCTTTGGCCTGTTTAGCTTTTGCCACCACAACATCGGGTTCCAGCAAGGGGTGTTTTTGCACATCCGTTTTGTATCGGCCACTCTGGGGACAATAACTGCAGTCTTCCGGGCAACTGCCTGTTTTAATAGAAAGCAAACTACACCGCTGGATATCAAATTCCGGCCAGTTTTCCCCATGAACCACGGAGGCTTTTTGAATGAGCTTTAAAAGAGGAAGCGCCTGATACTCCTTTGCTTTTTCAAGCCAAGGCGCCAATTCCTGATCGGAATGTGAATCCAAGAGCGTGGATTGCACCCCTGTGGCCAAGGGTTTTTGAGAATCAGGGGACAAAAAAGAGGGGGATGGGATCTCTGGCATAAATTCTCCTCAAATCTGAAATTCTTTGCCTTAAACCGCATCTTGAGAGATTTCTAGGAGGTTCACCCACCTAAGGGGATGCTTGGCACTCAAAGAATGGACCAAACAGGTCCTGATTCAGGAGAATCTTATGCCATAGTTACCGAAAAGGCGCAAATGATACCGGATCCTTTGCTTCATTAACAACAATGATCCGAGCATCTAACTCAATCCATTTTTTTAACATGGACTTGGGTGCCTCTTTGGGAAGCTGCTCAGCCACTTTCACCTGTTCGGAAAAGGATTTTAGGGAGGGATAGAAACGGAGAACATCATGAAATAGGGCTTTGATTTTAGCGTTTGGATTGCGGATACACCCACCAGAAACGCGTCGCTTTTCAGGATCTGGAATTTTAAGTATAGACTCATTCACATTGCCATGGATGCCATATGGACCTTTAAACCAAATGACGTATTTCCCCAAAGGATTTTGAGCACCACAAGGGCCATAGGTTTCTGGGTACTGTTCAAAAATCTCAAAACGGCGTTTTTCATCTGTTACTTTTTTACCGGTTAATGGATCCACAGGCTTAGAAGGAAACCAACTGGGGCAATGTACAATGCTATCTGTGGAATAAATGCCCTGAGGAGTGATTTGAGGTTCACCATCGTGATGCTCCCCCGTCACATCGGCGGTGGCCACATTCCACTGTTCCTTGAGCTTTCCTTGGCTAAAGTAGCTCATTCGATTTGTTTTTAAATTTACGTAGAAAGTAAAGGGAGAAGTTTTGATTGTGTCTGTAATCTCTTTTGCCGTGGGTGCTTTGTTAATCGTTTTTAAGACTTCTGATTCGTTCTTTTGACCCGGACCACATTGAATCAAGTACACAAAAAAGGTAGCTGGAACCAATACTTTCTTGATGGGGCTTTTCCAACTTCCCTTTTCCATAAAAATTCCCAGTTTGCCTAATTTCATATCGTTCATAAGATTTCTCCTTTTTGTTTCTCTGGGTTAGCTACCCGTTTTTAGAATAGCGCATTTTAGATCTGCTTCCAATCCCAGAAACTTACATTCTAACTCTTTGAAAAGCAAAAAAATTAGGACTTTAACTCCATCGTTCAAGGTTCCATGTACACCCATCCGATAACGTCCTTAGGAGAAAAAATACATGTCAGAAATCCCCAAATGGAATCCATCCCCCTCCCACCTCCCCCAAAAGCCTTGGCGGTGGATTTTCTTTTTATTATCAGTGGTTATCATTGTCTCACAAGCTCTTCAAAAACCAGATTCCATCCCTCCAAACGAAAACACAGATGTGGCTTTAACGGGGGCACCCAAACCTAGCCTACAAACCCTTAAGCCCATTGGGATTTCATCAAACACCCCTGTATCTGAGGCATTATCTTTCTCCGCAGGAAGGAGCATTCCCAGCATTCCCTCCCAAGTCGAAAGGAGTACTCTTTCCCAGCTTTCCCCAAATGAGCTCTGGCAACTACCCAGCCATTTTGTAAACGAATATCTTTGGAACGAAGACATCATTTCCCAACGAATAGATGAACTTTCAATTGGAAATTTTACTGAAGTCGCAGATAGACTTGCCTCAATTGATCTAAACAAACCTACATTAATATCGGAAGAGCTGTCTAAAGACGGGCAGATTAAAAAGGTGGTGCGAACCTACTCCAAAAAAGTTTACCCAAATGTAACCCTATTTTCCACTGAAATCTACAAAAAAACAAGTGAAACGTGGCAAATCCTTAAGCTCAAAGAAGAAGTTTTGGAACAGGTGGTGATTCAGCTTAAGCACGCCCCTTCGCTAGATCTATCTTCAAAAATTCTCAGCGACTTAAATCTCAAATTAGAAAGGCCCCTAGATCAATCAGGCACCTTTTTAACTAGAATTTCATCTCAAAGTCCTTCCCACACACATCAAATCATTTCAGACCTTTTTAAGTCAGAAGAGGTAAATTGGGCTCACTCCAACCATTTAGTTTACCACACCAGAACGCCAAATGATGTTCAGTTTACCAAACAGTGGGGACTTCACAACGCAGGAGGCCAGCTTACGCCGGCCCTAGTGTTAAATGCCAATCGAACTGGACTCACTTTGGGTAACGTAATGTCTGTGCCAGACAACGACATTAACGGTGCGGAAACTTGGGAAAGCGTGAATGACTGCACGGGTCTTCCTGTGGGTGTGGTGGATTCAGGAGTGGATCTCCTTCATGAGGATCTGCAGGCAAATTTGGATAAGACCAAATCCACGGGATTCGTGGTGGGATCTCCTGGAGCTCAGGACCTTAATGGACATGGAACACATGTGGCAGGCATCATCGGTGCCGTTGGCAACAACAAAATTGGCGTCGCAGGCATTTGTTGGAAGGCCAATATCACCGGGATTCGAGTGATGGGAGCGGATGGCTCTGGCACTTTAGATGCTGTAGTTCAAGGTATCAATTACGGTGCCTCTTCTGGACAAAAAATCATAAACCTTTCTCTAGGTGGATCGACTCCTTCCGATGCCATGAGAGATGCCATCACCAATTATGGAAACTCCGGAGGGTTGGCCATCATTGCAGCGGGAAACTCTGGACAAGATATTGGAACGGCCATGGGAGCCGAATTTCCAGCAGCCTATAATTTAGCTTCTCAAATCACAGTGGCATCTATGAAATCTGATGGACAAATCTCCTTGTTTTCCAACTTCAGCCCTTCCATTGTTCATATTGGTGCACCAGGGGATGGGATTTTTTCCACCTGGCCTAAGAATTTAGACACTCGAGACGGAAACCCGGATGGTTATTTTTACAGCAGTGGTACGAGCATGGCGGCTCCAATGGTAGCGGGAGCCGTTGCACTTTTATGGGCAAATCATCCAACCAAAACAGCGGATCAAATCAAAGCCTTAATCCTGAGCCAGACCGTAGTTAAATCAAACATGGCTCCTTTTATGGTGGAAGGAAAACAGCTAAGATTAGACATTGCCATTAATTTTAATGTTCCCCAGGTACAACTTTCGTCCGTTCAAAATGGGGTGATTCAGTTTCAGAAGGGAAGACTCAAAACAAAGGTAAAGGTCATTCCCAGCTCATCCTTTGGAGCGTTGAGCCAGGTAGAAGTGCTTATCAATAACGTGTCAGCAGGAGTATTTAGAACCTCGGAATTTGATTTAGATGTAGCTTCTTTTGAGGGAAGCATTCAGTTTAAATTAACAGACGTAAATGGTTTAGTTGCCCACACACATAAACTTCAACTTGGAACAAACAACCTTCCTGAGGCCCTTCTAAATTTTCAGGAGGGGGCACGAGTGGAGACTCAGGGCAACCTCAAAATGACGGCGTATCAATTTGATTCCGATGGCTCCATTAAAAAAGGCGGAGTTCTTCTGGAATCAAAATCGCTTTTGGACTCTAGCCAACAAGAGGGTAGCTTTGAAGTTAAAGACCTCAAGCCAGGATCCCATTCCTTGGTTATGGATATTGAAGATAATTTAGGAGGAAAAATCACCAAAAATGTAAATTTAACCATCGTCCACAACCCCAGCCCAGGTCTAGACCCAAATTCGCTTTGTCACGTTACAGAAACGGTGAAACTTGGGTCAATAGACATCAAGCAGGTGGTGTCCCAAAAATTAGTGGCCAATTCTGGTCAGTGTTCTGCATTTTGTGCCACCATTATACT